>JAUWNJ010000045.1 GCA_030612725.1 Planctomycetales bacterium | reverse complement strand
GCCACACAACCCCTATGCCGCGGCGGGGCCTAAAACCCCCCGCGACGGCATGGGAGCGGCCAGACCCTGCCCAACGGCTAAAGCCCCGCGCCCTTGCTGCCGCGGCTCGTTTATCTCTTGCCAGCGCATTAATTAATTGGCGGCGGTATTACTCAACCAGCCTCGTTGGCCTTTATATTCTATCAGAAGTTCCTTCTGATAAGTCAATTCACCATAACAAACGTCGCCATGTGGATACCGAACGGCTGACCATACGCAACTCCCTGGAAGTCCGCCCAGTGCAGATCGGTGTCCCATGTGTTGTAGTAGGCGTACTGCTGATTAATCAGGTCGTACCCGACGCCCGTGATGGAATGGTCGGCCTGTCCGTCGCCATCGCTGTCCACGCCCAGCAGGACGGGCCTGCCGGCCTTGATTTCAGCGGAATAATTGGACATATTCAGAGCGCCCCAGACCATGTCGGTCGAACTGGCGGTGTGTCCTGGCAGACGATAGGCGACGTATTCCTCGACGCCGAGACCTATCATGTTCATCCACGTCCCGCCGTGGGTCAATCCGTCGGCGCTTTGCGAGGTGTGCATGAAGTCGGCGATGGAGTCATCCGTGTGAGCGCCGGCAGGATCGATCTCGGACATGTCCGGATACGGTGTGAAGTAGGAGTAGTCGTCCACACCGTCATACAGGGCGTAGTCGGCAATATTGCCCGGACTGGATATCGCGTCCTTGACGTCGTCGGTCTGCGTGCTGGCGTCGCCGACGATAAGGTCCTCGTAGCCGGTAAAGGTGTCGTAATAACCCACCATCATTCCTGCCGCAGTAGGCGAGCAACCGTGCCACCACTCACCGTAGGCCGGTACGTCGGCAAGGAAGACCTGTCCGATCTGGAAGGAGTACACGAAGTCGCCGCCGGACGCACCGTCGCCCGACGGGAAGACGCCCGTGTACTCGCCGTCCAGTATGTTTCCTCGACTGTCGGCCAGTGTATCGGTCAGCGTTACCTGGAAGTGGTCACCGGCGCCCAGCGAATCCCACGTTCCGACATTGAGCGCGATGGTAACGGAGTAGTCGGTATTGCTGTAACTGATAGTAGCGTTGCCGGAGACGTCCGTGTTATCCATCGTCGTGCCGAAATCGTCGTCCACAGACGAAAGCACCACAAAAGCCGGACTATCGACCGTGCTGGGGTTCAGCGGATGGTTCAAGTAGGCGATGAAGGAATTAGCTATCTCCAGCACGCGGATGACCGTGGGGTTGCCTGCCAGGACGTCTGCGTAAGTGCCGACGCGGGCATTACCGTTCGACGAGAACGGTTGGCTACCGTGGAAGATGACGACCGGCAGGTTGTTTGCCGCGTATATGCCATAGGACTCGCTGGCGTTGGCGCTACCGACAATGTCGCCGAAGACGAACACCTGGGCAGTGATCTCAGAGGCGCCGAGTACCAGGTCGTCGCCCGTACCGACGAATCCATCCGCACCCGGGCCTACGCCGGCGGAGATGACCGAACGCGTCATCGTCCCTGCGATGCCCACGTTGTTTATCCGCCCGCTCCTGACGTGATCGGTGTTTTCCACCGTTCGCCAGACCAGCGGGGTGAACGCGTCGATCTGAAGATTGGCGTCTTCTCCACCGTGAGCGGCGTCGAAACCGGCGTCGCCGGGGTTGAAACCGGCGAATATGTAACTGTCGGTCATATTACCGCGTACGTAGGCAGCCAGCAGGTCGCCCGATGCCGCCAGCATCGCGCCGGTCATGTCATTGGTGGAGGCAACGGAGATACTTCCTGCCGCCCATGCCTTGCCTGTCATCTCGCCGTTTATCGTCAACGTACCCAGATTCCCGTCGGTGCTGAGCAACCCGGAGAAGTCGCCCGCCCCAACGGTGAACATACCGACGCCGCCGGCGGTGCGGTAGGTTGCAGTAGCAGCGCCGCCGCCGAAATCGCCCGTAACGATGTACACGGCGTTCGTCTTACCACCGCCGTACTCGACAGGGTTTCCACCTGCGTCAATCAGCGTCTGCGAACCGAGGTTCACCGTGCCGCTGATACCGTCGTCGGCCCGAAGGGCCAGCAGGTCGCCGCAGTACACGTTCACGTTACCGCTCAATGTCCCGTACACGCCGAAGAAACCGACCGTTCCCCACGATTCCAACGTACCTGTGAAATCGCCGAAGATTTTAATCGTCCCTGCGCTACCGAGGTCGAGCGGGGCGCTTACGTTGCCGGCGATGCCCAGCGACTGCACCGAATCGGCGGTGAACGCCCCGGCGGCGTAATTGCCAGACATGATCCAGAAGCCCACGTTACCGGCTGTAACGTTCAGGTCCGCCGGATCGCCCAACCTGGCACCCGCCACACCGCCCGGAAGGTTCCAGGCGGACCCGGCGGCTACGTCACCGACTTGCAGCGTACCCACGTAACCGTCCACCGTAACGTTGCCGACGGTGATGTCGGGATCGATCACCAGGTATCCGAGCGGGCTGTCGTCGGCACCGATTATGTTGATGGTCGTACCGTAGGCGCCGCCGCCGTCGTAGATTAACTTGAGGTAACTGCGAGCAGTCGTCTGCTCGAAGGTAAGGTTGCCTGCCCCGTCGTACTCTGCCACCCCGTCGCCGGCGAGAATCAGAGACAGCCCGTCGGGCATATCCAGACGCGTTGTCGCCGGACCAGTCAGGGCACCGAAGGCGTTCGGGCCATACGGAGGCGTAATGGCAGGAGCCGGGATGTCCTCGAAGACGAGCACACCCGCCGCAACAGCAGCGGCTTTGGAAGCCGGATCAATGCTCGTTTCCGCCAGGATACCGTTGCCGACGCCGACGAAACCGCCCTGAACGGTCGTCCTGCCGATGTTGCTTATACCCGCAGACATAACGTTGTCGACAGTCAGCAGATAGTCGCCGTCCGCGCCGGGACCGATCCCCGCGACGAAGATCGAATCCTGCATTTGGCCGGTGATAGAGACTTGGCCGATGCCGCCACTGTGGAGCGTATCGTCTCCGCCACCAATGGCCATGTCAGGCCCGACGTCAAAGCCGGCCAACACCATCGAATTGTCCACGTCCCCAAGGACGATGAGTTTCGCAATGTCGTTGGCGGAGGAAATGGTCGAGTTCGTCAGCCCGTACAGGCCAAGCGTGCCGATTGATCCGCCGGAACGAATCACGGAACCCTGAACGTTTCCGTAAACGCTCAGATTGGTGATGTCCGTTTCCGCCCAGACGTTACCGGTAAGGTTGCCGCTGAGGATTCTGAGATTCCAGATGTCGCGACGGGAGACCAGATCGCCTGCGATGTTTCCGCCGGAGACCGTCACGCTACCCAGGCCGCCACTGGCGTAAATCGTCCTTCCCGCAACCAAATCCGTATCGACGAAGTAAATGTAGTCAATCCTCCCGCCTTCGACGGTGATGTCGGCGTCCAGAGTGCTGTTGCCCATGGCAAGGGCGGTCAGCGACCCGCCGGTGGTGATAATATTTCCGCTGATCGTCCCGCCGGTAATCGATATCTTGTTGATGATCTTGGCCTTCAGTTCGCCGAGTATGTCGCCGTTGACGACATTGATCGAGCCGATCGAGCCGAATCGGCTTTCGATGTTCCCGATGATGCTGCCGCCGACAAGTCCGATACTCCCGATGGACCCGCCGACGGACAGGTCGGCGAATATGTCGTTGCCGTTCGGAATCGACATGGTCTGGATAGTCCCGCCGATGTTGAGGGACCCGCGCGGTGTTTCGGGCGTCCCGTCGTGGTCCATGTCCAGCAGACCCCCGAGGTTGCCGCGAACCGTAATATTGTAGAGCATCCCGTTGGTGCTGATCCTGCCGTACAGCGTGTTACCGATGTAGAGCGTACCGATGGACCCGCCGACGTTAAGGTCGGCGTACATATTGCCTGCCCCGCCGACGGCCATGTTGACGACGTTGCCCCAGACCTCAAACCTCTGTGTAACCCCACCGGTATCCGCGGGGTTGTCGCCCAGCGAAGCGTAGGAGACGAACTCCTTGAGGGTTCCGCCGACTATTAAACTGCCGGTGTATCCGCCTGCGGTCTGAATCAAATTGACGTCGCCGTCGCTGCCTCTGGCGAGCGTGGATATGTCGGCTAATATAGCGCCGTTCAGGGAGATGATCGATCCGATACCGCCGCCGGAGATAATCGTGCCGGAGATGTCGCCCCCGACCGTCAGCGACCACAGGCACGCCGTCGTGGGGCCTTGGAGGATCATCACGGAATTGTCGAACTCGCCGCTGATTGTTACGGTGCCGACGGCTCCTGCGACCGTGAATGAATTGGTGGAGAAGTCGCCCGCGACGCCCATCCTGATGAGAGCGCCGATAATCACCTCGTTGTCGAACATGTCCCCGTAGGCGGTTATTGTCTCGACGGTGCCGGGCATGTGCCAACCGTTCTGGTACACGTTTTGGGCACTGAGACTGTTCATCCCGTCGGTGGCGACGAAGACGCACGACCATATGTCCGCATCAGGTCCCAGTCCGACGACGTCGCCGATGCCGCCGCCGTTGACGCTGATGAAGGTGTCGTGCATTCCAGGCCCGCCCGCAATCACCTGCCCTACACCGTCCGTATCGGCAGGGGCCATTTCGGCCCTGATTGTCGTCCAGTTGATTCCGTTGGAGTCCTCGCTGGTGCTGACGGTGCGAATATATTGTCCCCTGATCTCTGAACCGGTGATCTCAGCGCCGGGTCCGGAGAAGCTCACGGTCCCGATTCCGCCGGTTATCAGGGTTGAACTGAGCATAATCTGAAATGCGTCCAGGTCCACTGCGACGATAATGGCGGTGCAGACCGCCCCGTCCGTGCCGATAACCTCGCCAATGGCATCGACTTCAACACCGTCGATGAGCTCGTTGCTGCGACCAATAATCGCCCCGTTCAACTCACCGAATACGACGTTATCGGTAACGTATCGAGGCCCGGATATCGATACAGTACCGATCGAGCCGGTGGACATAATTGCCGCCTGGGCAATCTCGGCGCCGCCGTCGTCGGCCAGGCCGTCACCCACGTCGATGCTACCGATACGCGTCTGCGACCAGACAATGCCGGTCACGCCGTGCCATTTACCGCTGGGTGTGGTACCGTCGGAATCGACGACGACCTGTCCGATCTCGCCGAGGACCCTCAGGTCTCCCAGCGAGCCGCCGACATACAACGTATCCAGATTGCCGGCGACCATCAGGCCGTTGAGCGTACCGTGGAACCATCCGTATTGCGGCTCGGTAGTAATATCGCCCGACACGGGGGCCACCTCGTATCCGTATAGCCAAGCATCTGTCGTGCCGGCCCTCGGGCCTATGCTTCCGGCAATCCGCATATCCAGCAAATCGGCGCCGAAGTTGCCCGAGACTAACCCGCCGGGCGTGGTATTCACGAACGAATCCACCGTTACATCGGAGTGAACGTACCAGATGTCAACCTGCCCCGTCCCTTCGATGGTAATGGTCGAGCCGGGGGCCATCCCGCTCAAGTCCAGGTCGGGCAGTTGAACGACGCCGGTAGTGCTGAGCGTCGCCGAGCCGTTGATAGAAAGGTTGGCGATAATTCCGCCGGCGCCGAATCCGGGATAGGCGTCGTCGTCCACGCCGATATAGACATAGGACCAGGTCGGGGCAATCCCGCCCGTAATTTCCGGCGTAACAGTCAGTCGCCCGCCGCCGTCGTCGTTGAGAACACCCGTCTGCCCTTCGGTGAGAATCGTAGGCTGGATGGGTGCGTACCACCCGCCGTAACTCACGTAAATTATTCCGCTGACGTTGACATATCCGAAGTCTCCGCCAGGCCCGTGCGACAGCGACGGGATGCCCCACGCGCCGCCCCAGTCGCCGCCCACATCAATCAGGTCCACGTGCCCGGAGCCTCCGAGCAAGTCGTCGTTCACCGTCAGGTCAATGCTTTCAATAGTCCCGCCGATCTCGATAACGCCGATACTGCCGCTGGTCGATATGATGCTTCCGGCATAGAAGTCGGTGGCGCAGGCGATGTTCTGGATAAAGGCGTCGTGATTGTACATCCCGCCTGAGTGTCCGGCCGCGATTTTGGCGGACATTATCCCCGTTGTCGATGCGACTAGGCCTATGTTTCCGTCGGAGTAGATACTGTCGCCGGCCACGTTCCCGGCCATGTAGGCAACGATGTCCCCGGCGACGCCGCCGGCGCCGAAGGTCCTGACAACCATGTCGTAGGCATTTCCGGCCGTTACGACCGCGCCGATGGTGCCGGCGTTCATTGCCATAATGTTCGGTACGTCCGCCTCGGGCGTCGTGGTGGCGTAGTAATCCCAAATATCGTAGCGCATGGAACCGTCATAATTGCCAACGACGTTGACGGCGCCGAGACTCGCGGCAGTGCCGTTCGTAACGGACAGAACGTAGCTTCCTAATCCACCAATCCCGATGTAATAAACATCCGCAGCAGGCGCGGTGAATGTCATGGGCTTCTGTGTCGATCCCACCGAGCCTAAGCCCATGTCCTCGACGGTTTCGTACCCGAGGCTGTCCATCATTCGGCCGCTGGAGTCGTAAAGGTAAACCGCCATCGACGTCCGGGTGAACGGTATCTGCCAGTTCCGAGGGTCCGGGTATCCCCATCCCCCGCCGCCGTCGAGGGTAACGGTCTGTCCGGCCAGTAGCGGAAGGGCGTACCAGTCGCTGCCGTCGCCGTACAGGGGTAAGTCGCCCAGGAGGAAGAAGTTACCCGTCGGGTGAGTGAGGAACTGGGCGTTGGTCATGCTGTTGTTGTCGTAATCAACCAGGTCGCCCCATATCCACGCCGCGTCAATCTCTTCGGCGGTCATATCCGCCGGGTCGTACTCCATCTCATAGATGATGTTCTGCGGGGCTAATACCTCCGAATCATTCTGCGCCCTGATGAACGAATAGAGCGTTCCGCCGCGCGTACTGACCTCCGTGATGCTGCCCCCCGCGTCGATCCAGGAATCGGGCTCCAGGATTATCATTGTATTCGGCGGATCGTCGGGGTCGGGCACTTCGATTTCGTGCGACGGTTGTGCGCCGCTACCCTGGCGGAGGATCACCTGGCCGATGTTCCCGGCCACATCAATCTTGCCCCACAGGTACCCCATTTCGATTAGATCGATGCTTCCGTCGGGATTGGTCAGGCTTCCGGCGAGCGTCCCGCCAACGATGATCCTGCCCATGTCCATGCCGCCGGAGCCAGCCGTCATGTCAATGCTGATCAGATAGTAGGTCCCCTCAATAGAGACAGTTGAATACATGCTCGTCGGGTCGGCAGGGATTGTCGAGAGGCTCGTCATCCCCGTAATGCCAACGGACTTGACCTTCAAGCACTCCTCCCACACCACATCGACGAAGTAAAGCGAATCGCTGGTAACGGCGTACAAGTCGTCGGCGGCGTCGAAGTCGATGCCGACAATACCGGTTATATCCAGATTCATGACCAGCGAGGTCGTTGCATCGGTCGTGTCGATTAACACCAGTTCGTCACCGTCGGGGTTCACGCCGTACAGGTCGCCGGCGCCGTCGAATGCCATGCTGGTAAGATCATCAACGTCCAGCGGATCGGCGACCTGCCTGGTGGCGACCCCTGTAACCGTGTCGATCTTGATGAGGAAAGCCCCTGCCGGGACGGGAACGGGCGAGTTGATCGGGTCAATGGTAACGAGCGTGCCGATGCCCCAAAGGTCGCCGGCGCCGTCGAAGGTAAGCGCGTGTACAGCGTCATATCCGAGCGCGGGATTCGCCGAATCGAACACCAGACCCAACTCCGTCACGTTGCCGGCGTTGTCGGACTGTACCAACATCGAAGACAGGCCAATGCGGACCAGGCGATAACCGCTCTGCAAACCGGCCGACCAGAGCATCCCCGGCTGGGTGGCGTCGAAGGTCAGCGAGGTCATGTCGGCTCTGGACGTATCGCCCAGCAGCACGTTGGCGGAGGGATTGGCTGGATTGATCGCATAAAGCCGTCCGTTCGTCGCGCCGTATAACACCTCGTTTCCGCCGACATCGACGAATTCGATCCCGACAAATCCACTGACCGGTAATGCCCCGCCCACGGCGCTCGCCACACCGGTAACTGTGTCGATGGTGTAGAGTATCTGATTGGCGCCATTGACGCCGTAGAGCGTTCCGACGGTATTGAAAGCGATACTGTCGGAGGCAGCCATTCCGGTAATCATCGGGCCTCGCGTTACGACGCCGGTGGCCGTGTTAATCGTAACCAGGTACAGCCCCGCCGCCACGGACGGGGCGGCCAGATTGAGGTCCACAACCGTCGCCGTCGCATACAGTACGCCGCCGCCGTTGAAATCCAGTCCGGCGACGTTTCTGTAAACAACCGTGGGCTGGTCCGCGCCGTTGAGCAACAGACCTATCGACGTGCACCCGCCCGTCGCGCTATTGATCGACATGAACGAGGAAGTAAGCGTAGTCCGCGCCAGGCGGTAGTCGCCGGCGTCGTCCTGGGCCGTCGTGAACAGATGCCTCGGTTGGGTCGCGTCGTAGGCAAGCGAAGTCATCGTGGTCAGACCCGGCGAATCCAGGGCTGTGCACGAGGCGGTAGTCGTGTCAATGTGATACAAACCGTTCGCCGTAACTCCGTAGAGGGACGCAACCGCATCACCGGCGTTATAGATGAAATCGATGCCGGATATCCCGGCTGTCAGAGTACCCACGACCGTTACGTTACCGGTGGCCGGGTCGATTATAATCAGTTCGTTGGTCAGCGAATTGACGGCATAGAGTGTTCCGTCAGGCGCGAAGGCGATCGAAGAGACGTTCGTTACACCGTCAATCAGCGAGCCCATGGTAACGTCGCCGGTGGCGGTATTAATCGTCATCAGGTAGGGTCCGGCCGGGGCGGGCGGCGCCGGTACGCCGGCTGTGTCCGTAACGGTGCCGACTCCATACAACAGGCCGTCGATCGGATTGAAATCCAGCGCCTGGACGTCGTCGTATCGCCACGTGGCGGTAACGGTGTCGAACAGCCCGCCGATTACGACACCCCCACCGGCGATGGTTGCGCTTCCGAGGTTGTGTGTGGCCTCGTCCACGTAATAGAAGTTTCCGGCTGCATCCACCGCCACTGCCCGGACGTCCGTACCCAAGATCGCTCCGGCGGTGAAAATCTCAGCGCTATTTCCGCTGTCAACGCCGAACATGTTACCGGCTGCATCCGAAGCGGTCGCCTGGACATCGCTTCCCAGCCCACCGACGCTACCGTCGCTGATGGTCTTGCCAAAGTAGGCGGAAAGGTCCACCACGTAAGCGTCCGTCCCGTCGGAGGCAACGGCCTGCACGTCCGTACCGATACCGTATCCTTCGATGTCGATGGTTATGAGATAGTAGGTACCGTCAATCGGAACTGTTGAATACATGCTCGTCACATCGGCAGGAATCGTCGAAAGGCTTGTCAAGCCCGTAAAGTCGACCGACTTGACTTTGGTACAACTTCCGGTCAGGAAATCAATTAAGTAGAGTGAATCGGCGGTAACAGCGTACAATTTGCCACCGGCGGCGTTGAAGTCGATACCGACGATGCCGGTTACGTCCAGATTTGCGACCAGAGAGGTCGTCGCATCGGTCGGGTCGATCTGCACCAGACTGTCGTCGGCGGGGTTCAGGCCGTACAGGTCGCCTAATGCGTCGAAGGCCATGCTGGTAAGATCATCAACGTCCAGCGGATCGGCGACCTGCTTGGTGGCAGTCCCCGTGGTAGTGTCGATCTTGATGAGGAAAGCCCCTGCCGGGTCGGGAATGGGCGAGTTGACCGGGTCGATGGTAACGAGCGTTCCGATGCCCCAAAGGTCGCCGGCGGCGTCGAAGGTAAGTGCGTGTACAGCGTCATAGCCAAACGCAGGATTGACCGAATCGAACAGAAGGCCCAAGTTTGTTACGTTGCCGAGGTTGTCGGACTGGACAAGCATCGAAGACAGACCGATACGAACCAGGCGATATCCGTCCTGTAGGCCTGTTGACCATAGCATCCCCGGCTGGTTGGCGTCGAAGGTTAGTGAGGTCAGGTCGGTTCTGGACGTGTCGCCTAGAAGCGAGTTTTCGGTAGGATCGGCCGGATTAATCGCATAAACCCGTCTGTTCGTCGCACCGTATAACACTTCGTTTCCGCCAACATCGACGAATTCGATTCCGATAAATCCGCTGACCGGCAAGTTCCCTACGAGACTTGCCACACCCGTGCCCGTGTTGATGGTGTAGAGCGTCTGGTTGTCGCTATCGACGCCGTAGAGCGTCCCGACGGCATCGAAGGCGATACTGCTGGCGGCGGCTAGGCCGGTAATCGCCGGGCCCCGTGTTACCACGCCGGTGGCAGTGTTAATCGTAATCAGGTAAAGCCCAGCCGGCACGGACGGGGCGGCTATATTGAGGTCCTCGACCATCGACGTCGCATACAGTACGCCGCCGCCGTTGAAATCCATCCCCGCTACATTTCTGTAAATGACCGTGGGCGGGTCCGCGACGCCTTGCAACAGGCCTATCGGCGTGCACGCGCCGGTAGCGCTGTTGATCGATACGAGCGAGGAAGTCTCGCCGACATTTCCGCTGTCAACGCCGAACATGTTTCCGGCGGCATCCGAAGCGATCGCCTGAACGTTGCTGCCCAGCCCGTCGTCGCTGCCATCGCTGATGATCCTGCCGAAGTAGGCGGAAAGGTCCACCACGTAAGCATCCGTCCCATCGGAAGCGACGGCCTGCACGTCAGTACCGACGTCGGCTACCGTCATGAGAGCGTAGGCCTTCGTGGCGGCAATCGAAATGCCCGCATGCAGGTCGCCGCCGGGAAAAACGCCGGTTACCGGAACGCCCGCCGCCATGTTTGTCGTCAGCGCCACGGCGCTGTGGGCCACGGGGTCTGCCTCGGGATCGGGATCGTCAATCCGTTTGGATCCGATCACGACGCCGCCACTGCCCGCAGGGGCGCTGGTGTACGACAAATCGCCTCCTGCTTCCGTAAGGAAACTCAGCACCGGCAGGTTGGTCGAAGAGAATTGAGTAACATCATCGGCCCAGCCATCGCCGGCGGGCTGGTCGGCCTCCAACGTCGAGATCGTAATGACCGTATCTTCGCTGCAACTGGCGATGTAAATCGCGTATATCTCAGTCCGGCTACCTCGCGGGCTTTCGCCATCCTCCGGTGTCATGTTGTACTCGATCCACTCGTTTGCAGCGCTCACTATGTTCAGACCGTCCGACCATTTGACCTGATCCGCCACCACTCCGTTCGGCAGGCCCACGAGATCGACAACTCCGCCAAATTCGGCGTCGTAAGCGAACAACTCTATCGCGTCGTCATCCGAGCCTTGAAGGCTGACTCGAACGGCTTCCCCGGCGCTGTTGTGATAGACAAAAAACTCACCCCCGTGAACAGTCGTCAGCAGCAATCTTTCTTCAAGGCTCTCGAAGCGGGGGAGAAAATCGAATTCCGTCCCTTTACGTTCATGATTTCTTCGTGACATAAACCTGGTCCTCTCGAATTATGCCAAGCATTTCCAAATTATGCCTTCCGCCTCGCAGCAACCTTTGGCGCCTGCAATGTATTACGTCGGGTAGTTAATCATACTGATTGTCGCCTGCCCCCTCCACTATGTCAAGGGCAATTCTCACCTGGCGTTTGCTCGCCGGCAGGGGTTGCGAAGGCAAGGAGTGTGCCGGATTTATCCGGCCGTCTTATGGTCTGCCTCCATGAACTGCCTGAACCACAATTCCAGACACAATGCTCCCCACAATGATCGCCCGAAGGGTTGCTCCGAATCAATTGCCGACGACATCTCGCCGACAGTTCCTATGCCGAGAGCAGACACCGCAAGCACAAGTCTGGCTTCCCTTTTGGTTGTCATTTAAAATTTCACTTCGACCAAATCAGATTTTTGGGAATGTCCAGGTCTATTTCCTTTGAACCTTTCAGCCCGAACCCCCGAAGATACCATGGATAATAAAAAATAAGAATCCCGCCGTCCGTACCGTAGGACTCAATCTGCTTCTTACGAACACCCGGGGTCAAATAACGATTATGGAACAGATATATCCTGCCGTTGTCCATCAGACTTTCAAATCGCTTTTCGGGCGCAATTTCCAGTATCCGCTTCAGGTCGGATCGAATAACCATATTCACTACCGGGTCGAAAATGTAATCCTTCGTTACATAAATACAGTGGGAGGTTTGGAATCGTCCCTGTTCCGTCTGGTAATCGGAACTGAACGAGAAAATTTGCGCGTCCTCCCGAAACAGTGACGCCAGAACCGCTCCGGCTCTACCCAGTTCAGAACAATCGCCCGTCGGTTGTCTCAAGAGCGATTCGGCGTTCTCCGGCTGACCATAGGTTGTCTTGAATTCATAATGCCCGTGCAGCAGGTTGTTTATGTGGACAAGCAGTAAATCCTTTTCGGGCATGTCGGGGTAATATCGTTTCAGGAGCGGTTTGCAGTCTTTGAGTGAATCCCTAATCTTGTTTTTCAGCGCTTCGGCGAGTTCGGTTCCGGAAAGATTCTTCAGGTCTGTCCGGAGCCATATTCGCAACGTCCCCTCATATGCTTTCTGGAAGTCGGACGCTGCCGTCTTTCTCTCGCGCCAAAGAAATTCATTGACCCTTGCGGGGTTGGCAAGAACGAACCGGCGCGCGAAACCCTTGCACCATGCCGATCCCGGAAGATACGGCGGCAGCCTGTATTTTTCGTCCCCCTGCGGCCCTACCGCCGTGGGTTGAGCAGGACGACCAGATGACCGTGAATGAAGCACGATGGCAGCAGCCAGGCCAATAGCGACAATCACAGCCAGCAGAACAACAGTCTCGAAGATTTTTGATTTATTCATCATTCCGATTATCGCTATCCAAGTTGGTTATAAATGGCGGTAATTTTCTTTTCTTCTTTCGTCCAGTTGTACTCGCCGGCCTGCTCCAGAAGCCTTTGGCGAAACCGTCCCGGGCCGCCCAGCGAGGTATCGAACATCTCACGTATGGCCTGGGCGTATTGCTCCGGTGTTTCGAGTTTGGCGACGACGCCGAAATTCTCCCCGCCGACAACCTTTTTCAGAAACGGCAAATCGTTGACGATCAGGGGAAGCCCCGCCTGGATAAACTCGAAAAGTTTGTTCGGCGAACAATAA
>JAUWNJ010000064.1 GCA_030612725.1 Planctomycetales bacterium | reverse complement strand
CGACGACGTGGCGACGACCTTCGCCGACGGCGCTGAAAAGATTACACTGACCGGCAGGCTGGGCGTGATACGGTGCGACACGGGCAAAGACGCCTCGCTGGTGCTGCTGAAGGGTAAGAAACTCACCTTTGGTGATAAAAGTCTGTCCAAATAACTGCGCGCCACCGCCGTAGATTAAAATGATGGGTGTTACAGGTTGCTTGTAATTTATGCCTCTTCGCCGTTTGGTTTACAAGAAAGCAAGGAAAAGGGACAGAAAATGTTAATGACGCGAGTAACGAGTGTATTGTTGATGGTGCTGGCCGTCGTGATCGGGATGTCTGTGTCGGTCGGCCTGGCCGCCGAGAAGCAGAAGCTGCTCGTCCTGCCCGAGCAACTGTCGATACCGGCGATAATGGCGCCGAACGGTACGCTCTACACATGGGCGGACATTGAGAGCAAGTTCAAAGCCGGCGACCCGTACGTCCGAGGCTGGGTCGAGCGATCAATGAAATCGGCCAAAAAATACGCCGACAAACCGGACAGTTACTACCTCGGTCTGTTCCGGCCTGAATCGCCCTTAGGACGCTACACCCTCCGCTGCCCTTTCCACCCGCAAGGGATGAGTTGGATACCCTTTGAATGGAGCCCTGATAGTCCCTGGCGCCTGGTCTGCCCGCAGTGCAGGAAAGAAGGGCGAAAACCATATTACTATCCCAACGAGTCATACGCCGATGACGGTAAAGGCTGCCGACCAACCGACGAAATCTGGCGCAAGACCCATACTCCCGAATGGTCCGCCAAGAATAAAATTCCCTGGGAGAAGTGGGACGGGCGCACCCACTCCGGCTTTGACGGCTACGCCTACTTCTTTGTCGGTTTCGCCCAGTTTCGCATCTTCTATGAACTTAACTGGCGCCACAACGTCCTTGGGAATCTGTGCAATGGATACGTTTTCGGTTCCGGGCTGTACCCCGCCGGAAGCGACGAAGCAAAACTCGCAGCCCTCTGCGCCGGCAAGACCAAGATAATCATGGTAACGATGACGCGGGCAATTATGGGCGATCCGTACCTGCAGGAAGTCCTGGGGATGAACAAGCAGGACTACCGCAAGGCGATCATGGGCCTGGCGAAAGGGCCCGACGGCAAGCCCCTGCCATGGAAGGACTATCCCGGTTACGAGAAGCGGGACACCATCACCGACCATTCAGACAGTGATCCGGCCCACCCCCTCTCGGCTGTCCGCAGCCACTGGCGGAGACAGATTACAAGATTCCCCGATCGCAGTTACTCCGGGTGGGCAAACGCATGGCTGAAGTCCTACGCGATGATCCAGAGCAGTTTCACGCCCGCCCAGCGGAAGGCCAACCTGACCGAACTCATCGAGCGGGTGTTGGTCTCCGAGACCGGCGACGCCAAACGGCTCAGCAAGGTCGGCATGAAGGTCAAGCAGGGTGTCTGCGAACGCGGCATGAATCCCTATAAACTGACGCTCGGCGGCAACCTTGCAGGAGGCAGGGCATGGAGCACGCTGAACCTGGGCTTGATGCTCGGGGATCGGAAGATAATCCGCAACGTCGTCGGCGCCTGCCACCGCTACATTAACAGCGGCTACTTCACCGCCGACGGGCTTGGCTACGAGACCTCGCCCCACTATACCAACGTTGCCCTCGCTAACTTAGCCGGGACGCTGGCGGCGCTGAATGGAATGACCGAAGGCTTCGGACCGGGTGATCCGTTCTGGGACCCGAAGACCAGGTCGCTGAATCCCTACCTCGACCCCGCCCTCGAACGGGCAGCCTACAGCACGCTGGTGAGCGTACTGCCCGACGGGCGGTGCGCGCCCTGGGTTGACTCGTGGATTACTGAGCGGCCTAACATGACCTGGATCAGGAAGGTCGCTAACGCCACAGGCAGAGTCCCTGAACGGTTCCACCCCTGGCTGGACATTTCCAAGGACGCCAAAGGCAAGTTCACCATCACACTCAAGAAGGAACTGACACTGCCCAGTTATACCCTGCCCGCCAATCGGCTCGCCGTGATGCGCGCCGGCAAGGGCCTGGACCAGACGTTCGTGTCGGTGGACTGGTCCAAGCGGACCGGGCACAGCCACAGCGGTCCGTTCAACCTGCTGCTGTACGGCGCACGCCACGAAATGCTCTACGACCAGGGCTATCTCAACAATGTTACGCCCACCCAGCATTGGATGAACTGCGCCGAGGCGCATAACACCGCGCTGGTGCGGCAAGCCGGCGGAAGCCCAAACCAGTGTACAAAATGGCGAGGCAGCCTGCGGTTCTTCACCGACACGCCGACCGTCAAGGCCGTCGAGGTCGCACAGGCCGGCAGGATGTATCAGCGGACGGTAACGCTGATAGCTGCGGGCAGC
>JAUWNJ010000004.1 GCA_030612725.1 Planctomycetales bacterium | reverse complement strand
GCTGCCCGCAGCTATCAGCGTTACCGTCCGCTGATACATCCTGCCGGCCTGTGCGACCTCGACGGCCTTGACGGTCGGCGTGTCGGTGAAGAACCGCAGGCTGCCTCGCCATTTTGTACACTGGTTTGGGCTTCCGCCGGCCTGCCGCACCAGCGCGGTGTTATGCGCCTCGGCGCAGTTCATCCAATGCTGGGTGGGCGTAACGTTGTTGATGTAGCCCTGGTCGTACAGCATCTCGTGGCGTGCGCCGTACAGCAGCAGGTTGAACGGGCCTTCGTGGCTGTGCCCGGTCCGTTTGGACCAGTCCACCGACACGAACGTCTGGTCCAGCCCGGTCCCTGCACGCATAACGGCCAGGCGGTTGGCGGGAAGGAGGTAACTTGGAAGCGTCATTTCCTTCTTGAGTGCGATGGTGAACTTGCCTTTGTCGTCCTTCGAGACGTCCAGCCAGGGCTTGAATCTGTCCGGGACTCTGCCTGTGGCGTCGGCGATCTTCTCGGCCATACTCATGTTCGGAACCTCTGTAACCCACGAATCGACCCAGGGCGCGCATCGCCCGTCGGGAAGGACGCTCAGCAGTGTAGCGTAGGCTGCCTTTTCCAGGGCGGGGTCGAGGTAGGGGTTCAGGGACTTTGTCTTCGGGTCCCAGAACGGATCCCCCGGTCCGAAGCCTTCGGTCATTCCATTCAGCGCCGCCAGAGGCGCAATTATGCCGCCCATGGCAACTTGCGCATAGTGAGGCGAAGTTTCGTGACCAAGCCCGTCGGTGGTGAAGTAACCCCCGTGAATGAAGCGATGGCAGGCGACGGCGACATTGCGGATGATTTTCTTGTCGTTGAGCATCAGCCCAAGGTTCAACGTACTCCAGGCCCTGCTCCCTGCGAGATTGCCGCCCATCGACAGTTTGTACGGACTCATACCGAGTTCGCACACGCCTTTTTTGACCTTTTGACCGCTTTTGGCGAGGCGTTCGGCGTCGCCGGCTTCGGAAACCAGCAGCCGCTCGATGAGTTCGGTCAGGTTGGCCTTACGCTCGGCGGGCGTGAAACTGCTCTGAATCATCGCGTAGGACGGCAGCCACATACCGGCGTAGCCGGAGTGCATCCGATCGGGAAATCTGGTCGTCTGACTACGCCAGGATGGGCGCACTGCCGAGAGGGGATGGGCCGGATCATTGGCTGAATGGTCGGATATGACGTCCCGCTTTTCGTATCCGGGATAGTCCTTCCAGGGCAGCAGCTTGCCGTCGGGGCCTTTCGCCAGGCCCAGGACCGCGTTGCGGTAGTCGGCCTCGCTCATTCCCAGGACGTCCCGCAGGTATGGATCACCCATAATCGCCCGCGTCATCATTACCATGATTATCTTGGCCTTGCCGGCGCAGACGGCCGCAAGTTTGGCTTCATCGCTTCCGGCAGGGTACAGCCTGGAGCCGAAGACGTATCCCTGGCACAGATTTCCGAGGATGTTGTGGCGCCAGTTCAGTTCAAAGAAGATGCGGAATTGGGCGTATCCGATGAAGAAGTAGGCGTAACCGTTAAGACCGGCGTGGGTGCCTCCATCCCATTTCTTCCAGGGGATGCTGTACTTTTTGGACCATTCGGGAGTGTGCGTCTTGCGCCATGCCTCGTCTGTAGGCCGGCAGCCTTTTCCGTCGTCAGGATATAATTTATTGGGGAAATAGTAATATTTACGCCCTTCTTCCCTGCATTTAGGGCAGACCAGACGCCAGGGACGATCCGGGCTCCACTCAAAGGGCATCCACCCCAGTCCTTCCGGGTGAAATGGGCAGGTGATAGTGCTGCGTCCGAAGGGCGATTCCGGGCGGAACAAGCCGATGTAGTAACTGTCCGGCTTGTCGGCGTATTTTTTGGCCGACTTCATTACCTGGCTGACCCAGCCGCGTACGTACGGATCGCCGGCTTTGAACTTCTTCTCAATATCCGCCCAGGTATAAATGGTATCGTCGGGAGCTATCATGGTCGCCAGCGTCAGTTTTTCAGGCAGGACGAGCAGTTTCTGCTTCTCGGCGGCAAGCCCGACCGACGCGGACACCCCGATCACAACGGCCAGCGCCATTAACAATACACTCGTTACTCGCGTCATAGACATTTTCTGTCTCCTTTTCTTGTAGCCACCCCGGCTACATAAACACCTTTGGACATCCTATCGTTAAACACAACAAACACAATATGGTGCTGTGCCCGGTTAACTTTTTTTCTGCTTTCTTGTGAACCAAACGGCAAGGAATCGCAAATGCCCTGCGGCGGCGCGCAGTTATTTGGACAGACTTTTATCACCGAAGGTCAGTTTCTTGCCCTTCAGCAGCACCAGCGAAGCGTCCTTTCCGGTGTCGCAGCGTATCACGCCCAGCCTGCCTGTCAGTGTTATTTTTTCAGCGCCGTCGGCGAAGGTCGTCGCCACGTCGTCGCTGGTTGTGCTCAGGACGTAATCGACGCCGCCGGCGCGGGTGATCTTTACGGCTACGCCGGCTTTGTCGCCCGACAGCACCTTGAGTTGCGACACCTGCTTGATGTTGTCCGCCTTTCCGCGAACCGCGTCGATAACGGCTATGAAGGCGTCGGGCTTGTCGCCGAACGCTTCTGCCTTTCGGCGGACGCACATGAGCGTAACGCGCTGCTCAACGTCGCGCTTGCCTATGTACCGTTGTCCGAAAGATTTACCGACGAGGATTTCCGTTCCCGGCGCAGCCAGTATGCGCACCCGTGTTACGGCGTCTTTATCAAACTCCGGCGGGATGGTCCGCCAATCTTTCATATCGCGCCAGGTGGCTGTGAAGGCCCCGTCGGTTTCGACCCGACTGATGCCGGTGATGACCTTTGCGCCGGTGTTGGTGCGGTATTTGAAGCCGCTGACGTCGTATAGCGATTTCTTCTGGTCGGCGACCGGTTTGAGCGTCGCGCCGCTGACGGTGAGAGTTTCACCGAGGCTGTGGACGTAGTAATCGTGCAGCGTTCCGCCCTGGAGGCGGAAGATATCGACTACGTACGGATTACCCGCAGCCATCAGCGTTACTGTCCGCTGATACATCCTGCCGGCCTGTGCTACTTCGACGGCCTTGACGGTCGGCGTGTCGGTGAAGAACCGCAAAGCCCCCCGCCATGTTACGCACTGCCCGGCGCTACCGCCGGCTTGCCGCACCAGAGCGGTGTTGTGCGATTCGGCGCAGTTCATCCACGCCTGGGTGGGCGTAACGTTGTTGAGATAGCCTTGGTCGAACAACATCTCATGTCGCGCGCCGTACAGCAGCAGGTTGAACGGACCGCTGTGGCTGTGCCCGGTCGCCTTCGACCAGTCCACCGACACGAACGTCTGGTCCAGCCCCTTGCCCGCCCGCATAACCGCCAGGCGATTAGCCGGCAGGAGGTAACTGGGAAGCGTCAGTTCCTTCTTGAGTGTGATGTGAAACTTGCCCTTGTCGTCCTTCGAGACGTCCAGCCAGGGCTTGAATCTGTCCGGGACTCTGCCTGTGGCGTTGGCGACCTTCTCGGCCATGTTCATACTCGGAACATCTGTAATCCACGAATCGACCCATGGCGCGCACCGCCCGTCGGGAAGGACGCTCAGCAGTGTAGCGTAGGCTGCCCGTTCGAGGGCGGGGTCGAGGTAGGGGTTCAGCGACTTGGTCTTCGGGTCCCAGAACGGGTCCCCCGGTCCGAAGCCTTCGGTCATACCATTCAGCGCCGCCAGCGACGGCGCGATGCCGTTCAGGGCGACTTGCGTATAGTGGGGCGAAGTTTCGTAACCAAGCCCGTCGGCGGTGAAATACCCCGTGCCCGGCTGGAGGTAGCGATGGCAGGCGGCGGCGACGTTGCGGATGATCTTCTGGTTCTTGATCATCAGCCCCAGATTCAGCGTACTCCATGCCGGGCCTCCTGCGAGATTGCCTCTCATCGACAGTTTGTACGGCTTCATGCCGAGTTCGCACACGCCTTTTTTGACCTTTTGACCGCTTTTGGCGAGGCGTTGGGCGTCGCCGGTCTCGGAAACCAGCAGCCGCTCGATGAGTTCCGCCAGGTTGTCCTTACGCTCGGCGGGCGTGAAACTGCTCTGTATCTTCGCGTAGGATCCCAGCCATACGCCGGCGTAGTCGGAGTGCGAGCTGCTGGGGAACCTGGTAATTGCGGCCCGCCAATGGCGGCGGACGGTCGAGAGCGGGTGCTTGGGGTCGCCGGCTGAATGGTCGGATATGACGTCCCGTTTTTCGTATCCGGGATAGTCCTTCCATGGCAGCGGTTTTCCGTCGGGCCCTTTCGCCAGGCCCACGATCGCCTTGCGGTAGTCCTGCTCGCTCATCCCCAAAACGTCCCGCAGGTACGAATCGCCCATAATTGCCCGCGTCATCGTTACCATGATTATCTTGGCCTTACCGGCGCAGACGGCTGCGAGTTTGGCTTCATCACTGCCGGCGGGGTACAGCCTGGAACCGAAGACGTATCCGCTGCACAAGTTCCCAAGTAGATTGTGTCTCCAGTTCAGTTCAAAGAAGATGCGGTATTGGGCATGCCCCAGGAAGAAGAAATTGAACCCGTCGATATGCCCGTGTGTGTGTCCGTCCCATTTTTCCCAGGGGATGCTGTACTTTTTGGACCATTCGGGAGTGTGGGTCTTGCGCCAGACTTCGTCTGTCGGCTCGCAGCCTTTTCCGTCGTCGGGATATAACTGATTGGGATAGTGATATGGTTTTCTGCCTTCTTCACGGCAGTGCGGGCATACCAGCCGCCAGGGTTGCTCCGGGCTCCACTCGAAGGGTATCCATCCGAACATCTCCGGGTGGAACGGGCAGGTGATAGTGCTGACCCCGAAGGGAGATTCCGGGCGGAACAAGCCCAGATAGTAACTGTCCGGTTTATCGGCGTATTTTTTGGCCGATTTCATCGCTCGCCCGACCCATCCGCGGATGTACGGGTCGCCGGCTTTGAACTTGCTCTCAATGTCCGCCCAGGTGTAGAGCGTACCGTTCGGCGCCATCATGGACGCGAGCGTCAGTTTCTCCGGCAGGACGATATCCCTGGGCTCGGCGCCGATTGCGCCGGCGACGGACAGATTTACGTCGTCCACGTAAAATGTCGCTCCGGCGGTTACATCGCGGTCCTTCTTGCCATAGACGAAGAACATCAACGCAACCCGTTCAGTCTGGCCCCTGGTAGTGAACGAACCGGTATGGCGCGTCCACTTGTCCGTCGGAAGAACCGATATACCGGGGATATCGCGGTCCCGTCCGCTACCGTCGGCCTTGAAACCCCACGGCTTGACGCTGAACTTCCGGGTGAAACCCTTGCCCTTGATGTAGAAGGAGAAGTTGTACTTCGTATAAGGTTGGACGGAAATGGCCGCCGGACCGCTATAGCCGTCGGTCTTACCCGCCGCCAGACCCGTAACGGCTAATCCGTCTTTACCGAAGCCCGTAACTTTCAGGAAGACGCTGTTCTTTCCGCTGTGGAAGACCTTGTCGGTCGCGCCCATGTCGGCAGGGGTGTTATGGTATCGTCCCCAGCCTTCCGGTAATTTTCCGGCGACTGCTTTTTCCGCGCCGGGATTGGGGGCGATGTTGGGGGACTTTGAGTCATCGGCGGCAAAACAGGATGACGCAAACACCAAAATCACAACGACCAACGCCATCGACAATACACTCGTTATTCGCGCCATTGACATTTTGCATCTCCTTAATTGTGTAACTACAAAAAACGGAAGCAATCATTTGGCTTTTACCGCAAAGGCACGAATCAATCAAGAGACAAGACCACTTTAAAATTACCGCATTTTACTTTTATTCAGGGTACGCACTCACCGAACGATCAAACATCTCTTGACGATTCCCGGAAGGACCGATAGGATGGGCTTTGTGGAAGATTTCCATAAAGATTTTTCCGTCCCCGTCCGGTCAAGCAAAGGTCGTCGGCGTGGCGCGCTGTCGGCGCTTCGGCGTCGTAACGCAGCCGAGTTGTTAAACCATCTTCGTACGAACGGTCCCTGCACGCGCGTGGAATTCGCCCGCGCCGCCGAACTGGATACAAAAACCGTTACAAACCTTGTGAATGTCCTGCTGAAGGAGCGATTAATCATATCCGACGGACTGGCGGACTCTTCCGGGGGCAGGCCCGCGGAACGCCTCACGCTCAATCCAAACGGGGCATGCGCCGTCGGGGTCGATCTCGGCGCGACAAGCCTGCGAACTGTGATAATCGGCATGACCGGACAGGTCATGGCGATGACGGAGAACAAACTGCAAACTCCGAGCGATTCGGAGAAAATGTTGGCGCAGATTACCGACAACATTCGCGCCACGATAAAACAAGCCAACCTGCGCTCGCGTCGCAGGCTCGTCGGTATCGGTTTTGCTTCTCCGGGGTTTCTGGACCGCGAGGCGGGAGTCGCCCTGGAGGCGGTTCACATTCGCGGATGGAAGAACGTGCCGGTAGTCGAGCGCCTCGGAAAAGCCTTCGGCCAGCGGGTGATTCTGGAAGAGGCCACCCGTGCGATGGCGCTCGGCGAATTATGGTTCGGACAAGGACGCCAGGAGAAAAACTTCGTCTGCCTGGACCTGGGGTTCGGTATCGGCGCTGGAATCGTCAGCAACGGCAAACTGCATTACGGCGTCTCGGAAACCGGCGGCGAAATAGGCCATACCACGGTGAAGCGCCACGGTCTGCGGTGCCGCTGCGGCAAGCGAGGCTGCCTGGAGACGGTCGCTTCGGGCGAAGCAATAGGACGACTGGCAAACCGTTCGTCGGCATCGGCTGTCGCCAAGGCTGCACGCACCGGCGAGAGCACCGCGAAACGTGTCATTCAAGAGGCGGGAACGTACCTGGGCATAGCAGCGGCCAATCTTATCAACCTGCTGAATCCGGGGCTGCTGGTCCTCAACGGCGGGCTGTGCCGGATGGGCGATTTGCTTTTGGAACCGTTCACAAAATCGCTCAATCGCCACGCACTGAATCGGTCCCTGGCTGCGGCGAGAATCGAACTATCCGCCCTCGGAAGCCGGGCAGGGGCAATGGGAGCAGCCACGCTGGCGCTTCGATCCTGCTTCGAATGTGAAACAGCAATCAGCAGTCAGCGGTCAGTAATCAGCAAAAGATAAAAAAGAATGCTGTTTGCTGAACGCTGATCGCTGAACGCTGAACGCTTTTTAAGGAGATTATCAAAATGGCAGAGAAACTGGCAATTGACGGCGGGGCCAAGGCGGTAACGAATACACTTATCGGCTGGCCTCAATTCGACGAAACGGCGATTCAAGCCGTCGAGCAGGTCCTGCGGTCCGGTAAGGTTAACTATTGGACCGGGCCTAAGGGTATGGAGTTCGAGAAGAAGTTCGCCGAATGGCAGGGCAGCAAGTACGCCATCAGCGTCTGCAACGGAACAGCCGCCTTGCACGTGGCGATGACGGCGCTGGGCATCGGGCCGGGCGACGAAGTCATCGTTCCGAGTTACACATTCATCGCGTCAAGTTTCTCGGTCGTTCAGACCGGAGCCGTTCCGCGATTCGCCGACGTCAACATTTCCGACCACTGCATCAGCGTCGAATCGGCGGAAAAACTTATCAACAAGCGAACAAAGGCCATCATGCCCGTCCATCTCTACGGAAACGTCTGCGATATGGACCCGCTTATTGCCTTCGCGAAAAAGCACGACCTGTTCGTTATCGAGGACAACGCCGAGGCCTTCGGCGGGTCGTACAAAGGCAAAAAGACCGGAACGATCGGACACATGGCCGCTTGCAGTTTCTGCCAGAACAAGACATTCACCACCGGCGGCGAAGGCGGAATGGTAACCACCGACGATGAAGAACTGGCATGGATCGCCAGGAGTTTCCGCGACCACGGATACGACGTCAAGGAACGACTCAACCTGCTGGAGGTTGAGCAGAAACTCCCGTACATCCACAACATGATAGGCTGGAATTATCGCATGACGGAGATGCAGTCGGCCATCGGACTGGCCGAACTGGAACGGATTGACACCTGGAACCTGCCCGCTCGCAAACGCAACGCGCACATCGTAATGGACGCGTTGAAACCCCTGCCGCAGGTAAAGTACATGCCAATCGACACGCCCGAGCGTCAGAACGGCTGGTTCGTCCTGGCATTCTCGCTGGACATCGAAAACATGACGTGCGACATAGGCCAGTTCGTCAAAGCCGCCGGGGCGGAAGGCGCGCCGGCATGGAAGGTGTTCTGGCCTCAATGTCACACCGAGCGGGCCTTCGGCGAGCGTAACTCCTTTGGCCGGAGCGGTTTTCCGTTCAACTCAACAGAATACGCCGACCCGGAAAGCGTCGATTACTCCAACGTGGACGTCCCCAACGCCGTCTGGCACCAGGGGCACACCTTCACATGCTTTGCATATCCGACCTTTACCGAAGATGATATGAAACAGGTCGCCGACGCAATCGTAAAGGTCATCAAGGCGTATTCGAGATAGATGAAATTGCCAATTGCCGATTGCCAATTGTCAATTGGTCGAAGGAGCAGCCGTACGTTTTTCAATTGGCAATTGGCAATTGAAAATCGGCAATTGAAACGTCATGGAAACATATGATGTAGGTTTGGGTTGTGTGGAGATTACCCCTCCGGTCGGTACGCCTCTGGCGGGGAATTTTCGCGACGATTACGCCTCGCGCGGGGTATATGCGCCCCTCTGCTCGCGGACAGTTGTAATTCGCAGGAGCGACACCGCGCTGGCTATCATCAGCAATGATTTGCTGACTGTTCCCGACAAGCTCGTCCGCCTGGTCCGGCAGGGTATATCAAGCCGCTGCGGACTCAAGCCTGATTGCATTATGGTCTCGGCGATTCACACCCATAGCGGACCGGCAGTCGAGGCGATCGCAGATGAGGCTGACGGTGAAAAAATTCAGGACATGGTCATTCCCGGAATCATCGAAAGTTGCGTCCAGGCCCTTGATGCCTGCAAACCGATGCGTCTCTGGGCAGCAGCGGGCAAGGCTGAAGGCGTCTGCTTCAATCGTCGGCTGAAACTGACCGACGGGCAGACGCTTATGAACTGGACACGCCCGCCCTCCGATACAATCGACCGCCCGCTTGGGCCTGTGGATACGGAAATCGGAATCCTCGCAGCCGGGCAAACTTCCGAAAACCCCAGCCTCGTATTGGCGAACCTCGCACTGCACCCTGCCATACTCGCCGGCGACAACTGGATGATGGGGACTGACTGGGCCGGATATTATTACGACAGCATCCACAAGGTCTTCGGCCCGAATACGCAGGCAATGTTCCTCCAGGGCGCTGAAGGCAACGTCAACCACATCGATGCGCGGGACACCCAACAAGGACGAGGTTTCAAAGAGGCCCAGCGGGTCGGCTCGGTGGTAGGACTGTCGGTAGTCGATGCCCTCCGCGATGCAAGATTAGTTTCCGGGCCTATAAAATCTTCATCCCTGACGGTTTCGGTCCCCCCGCGGGAAATCACTCCTGAACAATTGGCCTGGGCCGGGAGCGTCGTCGATGCCACCGATAACTCTCCCGCCGGAACGGTCGATGGTATTTCGGATGTCGTGTTCGCACAGGACCAGATTGAAATGGCCGGTCGGGCCGACCCGTTCGAGTTGGAAATACAGGTATTTCGTATCGGGCAGGTCGCTATTGTGGCCTTTCCGGGCGAGTTCTTCGTCGAATACGCACTGGAAATAAAGGCCCAATCGCCGGCAGAGCAAACGCTGGTAGTTGGTCTGGCCAACGGTTCTGTCGGATATGTGCCAACAAGCAATGCCTTCGCCGAAGGCGGATACGAACCGACTAGTTGGCGTTTCGGAAAACTCGACCCGAAAGCGGGGAATATCTGCGCCGCTACGGCAATCGAACAATTGAAAATGCTGTTCACCGACAAAACAGACCACCAGAGGCCGATGGTATAATACCGTGTAAAATCGGGACGGTTTTACGGAGTTGCGAGGCTGGGGTTCACAATGTCCCGATAATTCCGCAGATGATGAGAAAACTGATCCATACCAGAAAGACGGCCACTACGGCGATTGCCTCGTTGCGTAACGTAACGCGGATACCCCGGAACAACTATTCTTACAAGCCTCGCCATGATGCAGTAAAAAATATCAAAACAAACTCATAACAAGTCAATAATTAACTCAAACTGACCGATTTTATGCCGCGAGGAGTTTTTCCAAGCGGCGGATAACAGGTTTTTCATGGCTATGCTTGACAACATCCTGCACCGCTTCCTGCCAGACCAACTGACGCATTCGGGTCTTGAGTTGGCTCATCGTCGGCAGCCGCAGCACATTTTTGTTCTTTTGTTGGCCTTGTGCACGCTGGTCCTTAATGGCCAGGTGGGTCAGGCAGGCATAGGCGCAATCAACCAGGTGCAGGTGTCGCCGAACGTTACGTAAAGGTCCGCCCCTATTATGCTCGCCGCCGGCGAACCTGACAAGACCAAATGAGCGATTGAAAAAACGCGATATGTTTTTGTCCCGTTGAATTGTGAATTGTAAGGTGCCGATGGAACTATCACAGAGCGTCCGGTCCCGGCGAGTGTCCGGATCGGCTTTTGAGGCAGCGGAGGACTTTGCCATGCGGTATCGCGTACATTATTGCCAAGAGAAAGATCGCCTGACAGCGGAGGTCGAGGCCGCTTCGCCCCACGAAGCCGTTGTCAAGTTCCGCCACACTCGCCCGGAAGCCGAAGACCAGCGGGGCCGGCGGTCGGAAGTCCTCAGCATCACGCCGGTAGATACGCACAACTCAATCGGTTACGCCTGACGCCCGGGCGCCGTGGCGGCTGTGTTTGCGGCCACGTCAAGCCGACTTGATCCAACCGTGGTCGCAAACACAGCGACCACGACACCCGCCTTTTTCGTGAACAGCCCCTCTGTAGTGTCGGCGGGGAGAAATGCTTGATAATCTCGTTTGCCCTTGATACTTTGTGGCCTTCTTTTCGTCTTTTAAAACCAACCACCAGACACAGTGAAGGGGATTTGACGATGCCCGCTGGTAAAACTGCAAAGAACAACGTAACCAAAAAGGCCGTCGCAAAAACGCCCCTGCATGGCAAGACGGACTGGTTCACACATGACCGGTTCGGAATGTTCATCCACTGGGGTCTGTATGCCCTGCCCGCCCGACACGAGTGGATCAAACAGAAGGAACGCATAACCGACGAGGACTATCGGAAGTACTTCGAGCACTTCGACCCGGACCTGTACGACCCGAAGCAATGGGCCAGGATGGCCAGAGAGACCGGCATGAAGTACTTCGTGATCACCACCAAGCACCACGAGGGCTTCTGCCTGTGGGACACTAAGTATACCGATTACAAGATCACAAATACCCCCTGCGGCAAAGACCTGCTCAAGCCGATGGTCAAGGCCTTTCGCGACGAGGGGCTGAAGGTGGGGTTTTACCATTCGCTGATCGACTGGCACCATCCGGAGTTTCCTGTCGATAAATTCCATCCGATGTACGAAGACAAGGCATACCGCAAGACCGGCGCCGGACGTGACGTCCGCAAGTATGCCAGGTACCTGCACAACCAGGTCAGGGAACTGTTGAGCGGTTTCGGCAAGATCGACTATATCTTCTTTGATTTTTCCTATCCCGGTTCCGACGGTAAAGGCCGCGACGACTGGAACAGCAAGGATCTGATAAAGCTCTGCCGCAGGCTCCAACCGGATATCCTGATTAACGACCGCCTGGATATGCTGGACGTCCCCGGCGGCTGGGACTTGTGCACACCCGAGCAGTTCATGGTGCGCAGGCCTTACATGATCGACGGCAAGGAGGTCCCGTGGGAGACCTGCCAGACCTTCTCCGGCTCGTGGGGCTACCATCGCGAAGAGTCCACCTGGAAGAGCGTAAAGCAGCTTCTTTACCTGCTGATAGACACTGTCAGCAAGAACGGCAACCTGCTGCTGAACGTCGGTCCGACCGCGCGCGGAACCTTCGACGAGCGTGCCGAGGCCCGCATGACCGGCGTCGGCGAGTGGATGAAGTACCACAGCAGGTCAATTTACGGTTGCGGGGCTGCGCCGGCGGATATGCGGTGTCCTGAAGACTGCCGCCTCACCTACAACCCGAAGACCAGACGCCTGTATGTACACGTACTGAACTGGCCTATAAAACATCTGCACCTGGACGGTTTCGCAGGCAGGCTCAAGTACGCGCAGATGCTCAACGACGCATCGGAAGTAAAGATCTACGAAACCCATCTTCCTGACTCTTGCTGGGGCTCCGAAGAAGACAAGTCAAAAAAGACGGCCATCCTGGAGCTACCGACGGCGAAACCCGACACAGCCGTAGTGGTCATAGAACTGTTTATGAAATAGGCTGCGCCGAATACAAGGGTTCTATCGCGTCGGCAAGAGCCGCAGTTCAGTCCAGACGATGGTCTGTTCAGGTTCGCCTGTAGTCTGTTTGACGACAAGTGTGTTGTGGTCGTCGTCGAGCGCTTCGAGGGGAACGGCGTACTGCATTGCTCGGGCGGCGCCACCGCCCAGCCCCTTACAGGAAGGGATGTCCGCCACGGGTTTGGCCTGGCGCCCGTTGACGGTCAGCGCAAACGTCGCCTCGGCCATACCCTCGGCCTTGGCCAGACCGAAAACAACGACCGCCTTACCAGTTATCGGCTTAACACCGATGTTAATTCTGAACTCGCCGCCAGCGTGACCTTTGACCGGTAGTGCTACTCCGTTCGGGAAGCCGCGCGGGACGGTGTCCCGGTAGCACACCGGGAATCGCTTCTCGACACCCGCGACAAACTCCCGCCCCACGCCCTTTCTGACTAACGTGCGATAATCATCCTCCGAAACCGGGCAGGTATGGCTGCGGTCCATGAAGTTGAAGAGGTAGATGCCGTCGGCCCCTCTGGCCCAGGCAGAAGCAGCGAAGCCATAGACCGAGCCGAGACTGTTGGCGACCGACTTTCCACTGGGCCAAGGCCTGGCGCTGTGTTCCAGACCCGGCGCCACGACAACCTTCTGCGCTGCTTCGCCAAGCCGCTGCTTCCAGAGCTCAACCGGAATATCAAAGTCCGATGAGGCCCAGAAGGGACACGGCACGAGCATATCGACCAGGCCGGCCTTCGCCCATGCCACGCCGTCCATGCCCAGCCCTGCCGCCGCGTCCGGATGCGAAGGAACGCGAACGCTCAGGCGGATGGGGTGGCCTCGCTTCTTTGACCACTTCTGCGTCAGTGCGCGTACCTCGCGTACGAAGGCGTGCAGGATATGCCCTTCTTCACGCTCTGCGCCCGGTGTCAGGTGGTGCCCGAAGCGCATCCAGTCCAGTTCGATTCCGTCCGGGTCGTAGCGCTCGAGCAACTCCCGGACGAATGCCATGTTGTGGTCCCTGACGGGGGCATGCGCATAGTTCAGGGCGCGGTCGATCCAGCCTCTCCCTTTGTCGTGCGGCACGCGCCAGTATTCGGGATGCTTGCGCCAGAACGTCGAGTGCTGGTAGTGGTCTTTCTCCGGAACATGATGCACGTCGTTCATGCGCATGGAGAGCCACGGGGAGATCCCCCGCTCGCGACAGCGGGAAATCCACACGGAATACGGGTCCAGACCTCGTTCGTGGAGCAGGCGCGCATTGTGCGGCCAGCGTCCTTTCTCGGGCGGAGGCATCTTCTCATTTCCGGTAACGTCCCAGATGGCTTCGCGCGTTTTACTACGGAAGCTGGCGCGCATCGCGTTGGGGCACAGGAACAGGTGCGTTACCGCCGTTCCGGCATACTGATCGACGAAGGCGTTCAGTCCTTCCATGGTCATCTCGTCGGCCTGACGTGAACCGAAGAAATGGCTGTTGTCCTCGTTGATAACGAAGACGCTGTGAGCCTTGGCTTCGGCCTCCGCTACGGCTGGTTCCCCTGCGGCGCCCTTGATATTAGGCGCCGGCTTCTTCCCACTTTCGTCATTGCGGATGCGGAACCACACCGCCAGTATCGTTACCAAAAACAGAAATGCCAACAGGATCACCATATATGGGGGACCCCCACGTCGTTGCGCAACGTGAACCATTGAACTACTCCTTTACAACCGGTTAGCAAGTTCCGGGAACATCTTACTTGGTTCAATGCGGTGATAACCAGTGAAAGTCAATAATTGAGGTGTCCCCGGAACTCCAGCGCCTGCGCCAAACCGAGGATCGTGTACATGCCATTGTACGTGTTCGCCGTCCATATCTCCTCGAACGGCGTACGCTCAGGAAAGCAGCCCTTCCAGCCGCCCTTTTCCTCGTACGTGAAGGCGTAGATGCCAAGATTGGCCGGGAAAAAGTGGTTGTTGCGCCAACCCTTGGCGTTTCCGTAGATCGGAATCGGATCGGGCCCTCCACACTTCTTCGTCATCTCCCGGGTCAACTCCAACAGATTGAGCAACTGCTCATAATCGCCGCTGGTGCGCTCCTTGGGGCATACGTGCAGACAGGGGGCGGTGGAGTGTGAATGGAGGTCCATGTAGCAGTCTATCCTGTTCTTTCGCAGATATGCGAGCATCTGCATGGTCTCGACCGCCATTGATCTCCTGCGCGAACAGGGACGGTTGATCAAACGTCCGGCATCATTGAACCGCTGCCCCAGGTAGCCGATGTAGTCCATCTTGCCGGCGACATCGGATTCTTTGGTCCAGGGGCCGAATACCCGCTTTCGGCACAACGTCCGGCCGTTTTTCCAGAAACCGACATGCAGATGGTTGATGGCATCAAAGGACATCCCCACGTAGCTCTTGACCATACTGCGGGCTGCCGCGTCCGGGTTGTAAAAAGGTACCAGATAGAAACCGACCTTCCTTGCTATTTCCCCAAAAGCGGGCCATTTTCGCCCGCGCAAGTCATGCCCGGTCTCAAGTACGTTGATGATGTTCATTACTGAAGATACGCCTTCGACTTCGGTGCCATGGGTGCTGCTCGCAATGCACAATTTCCGCCGCGGCTTGGCTGGACCGTAATAGACCGCTGTAATCGGCCGGCCGCCGGCGCTCTTGCCCACGGTGTCGGACCTGCCCTTGCGCAGGCCTCGCAAAAAGCCTCGAACCTCCTCATACCCCACCAGGTACCAGTCCGGCACGTTGATATATTTGCTGATGTCTTCCTCGCACGGCCACGGCCACTTCGGATTACTGTTCCACGATAGTTGTCGATCAGGCATTTCAATTTCCTCGAGACTTAGTATGTTCCAAAAGGCGCATGCGGTCATTTTGGGGCTTCGGCCTTCGCCTCGGCTCGTTTTCCCGACTTGTCAACGGAGACCACCTTGAAGGTGTATCCCTTCGCCGCAATGTCCGGGATCTCCCAGATGCTCCACGCAGTTGGTTTTTTTAAAGCGGAAATCGCCTTGACGGTGTATTGCTCGTCCCGCCGCAGAAACTCGACCCTGGCGCTGTGATCGGTTACGAACCTCCGGTCCAGAATTGTGCGACGCACCAGACCGTCATCCCCTATGAACTCAACCTGGGTTGTCGCAGGCCTCGCCGTCCTCCAGGTTACAACCGCCCAGGGCTGGCCGCCTATCAGGCCCTTCTGCGCCGGGTTGAGACTCACCATGGGTTTGACGATCTTCAGCGGGGCCTGATCCGCCCCGGCCGCAAGAACGAGCATCTCATTTTTCTTCGAGACCTTGACCGGCTTGTCGCCACATTTAACCTGCCGCGCTTTTTGTGCAAGAACGCTGATGCCGTAAGGAACCAAGCAGTCCAGAGATACGCACTCGCCGTCCCATCGCGCCGTCGCAGCGTCAATAAGATGACCCGCGCTAATGAGCGTTCGATCCCCCTCGCGGATCGTTGACCCGGTCTTGATGGATATCTGCGAGATCTTCCCTGCGGCGTCTTTCCGCACTAAACATAGCTCGCCGTCAAAGGAGAATTCGCCGTAATTCCTGGCGCCCGCGCCTTCGTGCGAGATGAAGAAGTAGTCCGTCCCCTTCGACTTTTTGCCCGACCCGGTGAGCGTCCATTCGATCTTCATCCCCGCAGCGCGGTGTGGCGGCAGAACTGCGCCCTGCTGAGTTACAGTCAAGGCTGTAACACGCACGTCGGCCTGTGTATTTGCCGCCGTGGGAAAGAGAACGTCATGGAAGCTCACCGGCAGTTCGCCTTCCCGCGTATAAACGGCAACAGGCGATTTGACCCACCTGCCCTTGACGTTGAACCGGCCGACCATAAGACGGGTGAAGTAAGAGTCTGGTTTGGAGAACGCCGCACGCAAATCCTTATCATCCATTTCCTCAGGTTCGGGTTTGAAAAAGGCCGCATGCAGTCCTTCGATGTGGCTGGGAATAATCTGAATATTCGCGGTTCCCTCGTGCAGACTTCTGGTCGTGAGGCTCTGCGGATTAATTTCGGCCTGTGCAAGTTCCTTCCGGGTAGGGCCGGCGAAGCGGAAGAATTGCTCATACTTGTGGCTGCCCTTTCCGGTCAGCAGATCGCACAGAATAAAATAGTCCGGCTTGACAAAAAAGACTTTGCGTCTGTGAATCACGCCCAGGTGCTCATAGCCGGTATGCGCGCCGTCCACGAAATCATAGCCCTCCGTGGTAATCCATTCGCAAGGCATCATCCACGCCGCCATCTTATCGAGGGTCTTTGCCTGTGGCACGCGACGCATACTGGGCACTATATGCTGCTGTTCGTCAACCTCGATGGTATTATGCAAGGCTGTCCGATACCCCCAGCCCAGGGCGCCTCCGGCGTCCGTCAGTAATGGTTTGCCATATGCATAAAGATCAATATGACAGGCATCAGCATGATTATGCCACAGGGCCTCGGGTGAGAGATCGAAAAACAGGTACCGCGCAGTCTGCGGTTCCCAACTGCTGCGCATCACGTAGTAGCCGGTGCCGGGAAAACTCATAGACACGCCGGCAGGTTCCTTGGTGTCTGTACCGTCTATAGTCGCCAGAACCGCCTTCAGCCTGGAGTATGGATCTTTTATGGCCTCCAACCGCTTTCGCTCCTCCGAACTCATCCCAATAATAATCATATAAGCCTTCAGCAATCTGGAGCAGTCGCCGCTCCAGTTCTCTTTGCTGTACGCGTCGCCGATATTGGGTATGCCCTGATTGGGCATCCTCAACCGGATGTACAATTCCAGCCGCTTACCAACCTGCGTCTGGATCATCCTGGTAATCTCGCCGTAATCGGCGTTGCCCGGGTTGGCGCGGAACAACTCCAGGCAGCGTGCCGGCCAACTGATCCCGGTGAACTGATATGAAATCGAATGTATGTCCCCCGCGCCCTCCGGCGTGGTGCGGTCCACGAGCACGTTGGCCAAGTTCGCCTTGCCCGCACTGAGCCACGCGACCGACTCCTTGAATTCCGGAAAGATCACAGCCGCCGGGATGAGTCCCGCATAAGAGCTTCCCGTCCAGGGCACAAGCCCCCGGCTGTGCGTGATGAAGACCTTCCAGAAAGCCATGTGCATCTCCGGCGTCAGAGACGGGCTCTTGCGCACAACATCGTAGGCCGCAATGCAGTTGCATAGTCTGTTCCGCGTTTGCATTCCCCCACCCTCATCGGCAGGCATCTGTCTGACCCAGCTTACAATGAGGTCGCCGACCCCTTTGGCGTACTTGTCGTCGCCGGTGTCCTTATACACACGCGCAAGCCCGGCAAGGAAGTTCAACTGGTTCAGATACAAGTGCCAGTACATGGACGTGCTGGGATTCTTATTCCACCGGATATCAGCGCCCAGGTCATATGTTTCCATCTTGCCGGTGTTATAATTCGATTCAGTGAATATATGCTTCAGCCACTCGTCGTCCGCGACTTTTTTGTGCTTCCCTATCGGAAAAGAATGATGCTGCAGTATCAGCGCTGAGTTGACGTCAACGAATGGAAACCTCGATGCCGGCACGAAAGGTTTCTGCCGCGTGGCGAAATGCTTGACGAGAAGTCTGTGCGCCCCAGCCAGGTCGTTCGCCTTCATCGCGGCTGCGAAATCCTTCAACCCCGGATACGCGGGGTTGACCAGTTCCAAGACCTCTTCATCGCTGATCGCCTCATTGGCAGGCGTTACTCTTTCCAGCATCATTTTTGCCTCTTTCTTGTGAGAATTCGTAACGGCAAGATTCGATGCCTCCATAAAATCCGCCTTGGCGCCTGCGTAATCTTTGGCCTTGACTTTCTGGTTCCCGGCATCATACGCCTCTTTGTAGGTTCCATAACCGTAAGCAGCAGAAAACGTCAGCATCATAACAACAGCCACCAAGCCACAAATTAGCGTGTTCATATTAGATTTCCCCTGTTTGATTGTTCCGTCCAGGCGCACCCGACGACGACTCCCCCCTTCGTTCCGAGTTCCGGGTACGAGTTCCGGGTTTCGGCTCACAATGCCCCGATAATTCCGCAGATAATGAGAAAACCGATCCATGCCAGAAAGACGGCCACTACGGCGATGTATTTCCACGAGCATGGATTACCGCTGCGGTCTGGAACGCCGTCGATTACGTCCACCGGTTCGAGACATTTCGCCTTGTCGGTCTTATGCGATGCGCCGGATTTTTTCATATTTGCGGGCATTGGTCAGTTATTTCCATGGAAGACTTCGTCATACCCGAAGGCTGCGGCGAAATCGTACACGTCGCGGAAGTCGTCGATGGTGTCGGTATCGCTTTTGTTCATCAGCCCGTTGTCAGTCAACAGATAAACCATGTTTCCGAAGTCCATCGTCTCACGGATACCCCAGTGTCCCAATACGGCCGGAGCCAGCAGCCCCCACCGCTCCAGCGCCTCGTCGCGGAGCGCAAGACAGAGTTGCCCACCCGTTACGTGGTGCGGGCCTTCGGCGTCGGATTGCTCGGGGTAAGATTCCTTCACCGCTCGCGCCAATCCGTCGTGGAGAAAGGCAAACGCCTCACGCGGATAACGCCCGTTGCTACGGACAACCTCTTCAAATATCTTTTCAGGTTTCTCGCTCATTGGTCCAAAAGTTTTCTCGGGAACAGCGGGACGGATTTAGCCGTTTTTGTCCCCGGTTCAATCAGCCCGAAGCGTCCTCGCTCGCTCAATGTCCCGTCGGAGACGCCGGAGACGCCCAGATGCGCCAGGCCCTCTGCCGACTTCTCCGGCATGAACGGTTCGAGGTAACTTAACACTATTCTAACAGCTTCGGCGCAGGCGTAAAGTATCGTCCCCAGGCGCTCTCGTTGTGACGGGTCTTTTGCCAGTTTGAATGGTTCGGTCGCGTCGATATAGCGGTTCGTCGCCGAGGCGAGTTCCAGGGCGGCGCCGATGTACCCGCTGAATCGGCAACGGGACATCATCTTTGCCGATTCATCCTGAAGGTGCTTTATCGGCTCGGAGAGAAACTCGGCTTCGACGCCTTCGAGTGTTCGCTGTTGCGGTTTGGGCACAGCCCCGTCGAAATACCGTCCTATCATATTAACCGTCCGGCTGAGCAGATTTCCCAGGTCGTTTGCCAGTTCTGTATTATATCGTCTCCCGAAGGCTTCGCGGGAGAAATCGCCGTCGGCACCGAATGTAACCTCTCGCAGCACGAAGTACCGGAACGCGTCGCGGGAGTATTCCCCGCAGAGTTCCGAAAGCACCTCGCACGAGATGAAATTGCCCAGGCTCTTGGACATTTTTTTGCCTTCGCAGGTCCACCATCCGTGGGCGAAGATTGTTTTCGGAAGCGGGATATCCAGCGCCATCAGCAGGCAGGGCCAATAAACCGCGTGGAACCAGAGTATGTCCTTACCGATAAGGTGCACGTCCGCGGGCCAGTATTTATCGCCTTTGGCGTCGAACTCATCGCCGATTCCGGGCATTCCCAGGGCAGTGATGTAGTTGCTCAGCGCGTCTATCCAGACATAGACCGAATGGTCCGGGTCGTTGGGCATCGGCACGCCCCATCCGCCGAGTTTTTCGCTCTGGCGGGAAATGCTCAGGTCTTCGACGCCCTGAGCGAGTTTGCTGAGCACTTCGTTCCGACGCGATGTCGGCTGGACGAACGTCGAATCGGTCTCGATGTGCGCGATGAGTTTCGGGATCCATTTGCTCAGGCGGAAGAACCAACTCGGCTCGCTGTATCGCACCAGGGGCTTGTCGGAAATGACGCTTTTATACTCGTTATCGCGGGCCGTTGATTCGGTAACGAATTCTTCCTGCCCTTCGTCGTACCAACCCTCGTATTTACCGAGGTAGATTTCGTCGCGCTCGATGAGCCGGCGTATGATTTCCTGCACCCGCCCTTCGTGCCGCGCCTGGGATGTGCGAATGAAATCGTCGTTGGAAATGTTCAGTTTGGCCCAAAGGTCCTGAAAATGCACGACGACCTCGTCGGCCAATTCCTGCGGGCTGACGCCTTTGTCGGCGGCGGCCTTGACGATCTTGATACCGTGCTCGTCCGTACCGGTCAGGAAATGCACGTCGAACCCCTCTGCCCGGAAGTACCTCGCCAGCACGTCGGCGGCGATCGTCGTATAGGCGTGGCCGATGTGGGGCGCGTCGTTAACGTAGTAAATCGGCGTCGTTATGTAAAATTTCTCGCTCATATACCAATACCGGACCCTACAGCATCGCCAACGGCGCGAAAAAGTCAAGCGTCGTAGTGATCCCGATAGCATAAAGTATTGTGTGCTCGTCGCGACGGAGCGTGCCGTAGCCGGACAAGTTCTGGCAGGTCGAGCAATATCGCAGACATGAAGGGTTGGAAACAGGGTCCAATACTACCCTTTTATTCCGCCGATTCTGACGCCTCGGATGAAGTATTTCTGGCCTATGATGAAAGCAATCAGGACCGGGATTATGTGCATGATGGAGGCCGCCATCAGCAGCGTCCACTCGGTGTTGTACTGTCCCTGGAAGGATCGTATCAGGATGGGCAGCGTCATAATGTCCTCGTGGTATGTAACGATCAGAGGCCACATATATGCCCGCCATGACCCCATGAAGGTAAAGATTCCCAGTGTCGCCAGAGCGGGGCGGCTGAGCGGAAGCATTATTCTCCAGTAAATACCCCACGTTCCGCATCCGTCGATACGAGCGGCCTCCTCGTAGTCGTTCTCGATCGACATGAAGAACTGTCTCAGTAGGAACGTACCATAGGCGCTGAACATGCCCGGGACGATTAAGGTGAAGTAACTGTCCAGACCCACCAGTCGCCCCATGTAGGTGTTACGGAACATGTAATAACTCGACGAAAAGAGCACCGACTCCGAACCGATCAACCAGCCGATGGCGCCGTCGAGCACAAGGGGCATCTTGCTGGTAAGGATAAATACCGGGATCATGGTAACCGACCCGGGAATCATCATCGTGGCCAGATACGCCAGGAAAATTTTGTCGCGTCCGGGGAATTTCAGTCGCGCGAATCCGAACGCCGCCAGGGAAGAGGTGAAGACCTGCCCGAATGTAACCAGTCCAGCTACAATGATACTGTTGATGTAGGCGCGTCCGAACGGAACGGCTTCAGCGGCCTTGGCGAAGTTATCCGGATGCGGAGGCCAGGGAAAAATCCACTTAAGGAAACCGCCGACGTCCTTGGAGGACGTGAAGACCTGCTTGGGGTCTATGAAGGCCGTCCGCACCATCCAGGCAAACGGGAAGACCATGGTAACGGCCAAGGCCGACAGGAACACGTAGGTTAGGATCGTCGTCAGCCTGACCGGGGCACGCTTTCGGGAAAGTGTGATTAGTTCATCCATAGTGCACGAACCTCTTACTGGCATGCCAGTTAATCAGAGTCAGAACCAGAACTATCAGGAACAGTAACCATGCGATACTTGCGGCATATCCCATCCTGAACCACATGTACGCATTCTGGTAAATGTAAAAGCCGATCGTGGTGGTGGACCCCGCCGGTCCGCCACCGTCGGTCATAATATGGGCCTGCTGAAACCCGCCCTGGAACCCCCCGATGATGCTCATTATGAAGATGAAAAACGTCGTCGGGCTTACCATGGGCCAGGTAATCTTCCAGAACCGCTGCCAAGCACCTGCGCCGTCTATCTTAGCGGCCTCGTACAACGCCGGCGGGACGTTCTGAAGCGCCGCCAGGTACAATATCATGTTCATTCCGCCCATCGACCCCCACAGACCCATCATGATAAGCGAAGGCTTGGCCCAGTTGACGTCGTTAAGCCATTTGGGGTGCATACCGTTCGGACCGCCCCACGGCGGCCAGGCGGATAACTCACCCCCGAACCAGTACGCTACGTTGCGGACTCCGTCATACATCCATGACAAGCCCTCGTAAGCGTTGCCCAGTACCGCGTTGATGATGCCGAAATCCGGGTGCAGAAGCCACATCCACAAGAGCATTGTCCCGATCCCTGCGGTGATTGAGGGAAGGAAAAACAACGTGCGGAACAGCACCATGCCCCGCAACTTCTGATTCAGTATGGTCGCCAGGAACAATGATAGAAGGATACTGACGGGGATCGCCATCATCATGACCAGCGTGTTGAACATGAACCCGTGCTCGTAGGGCGCCATCCAGGGAACCTTCCAGAAGTCCACGTCGGCCAGCAGGTTCCGGAAGTTCTCCAGGCCAACCCACTTCGGCGGCGTCAGCAGATCCCATTTGCACAGGCTCAGCAGTAGCGACGCCAGGACTGGCAGGGAAGTGAAGATCAGAAATCCCAAGGCATTCGGGAGGATAAACAGGTATCCGGCCAATGCGGCGCGTCGTCGCCAGGTAGTGATGGTTTTGCCTTTTTTCACGGTCCGCCTTCCTTTTCCCACAGGATTTTCAGTCCTTCGTTGAAGATACGCGTGAAGTTTCGGCAGGCCTCTTCGGGCTTTCGCCGACCCTGGGAAATATAATTCAATTCATCCATTGCCCTGACAAAGTAGCGTCCCATTTCCAGGAACTCAAAATCTTTCGGACGACTCTCGTTCATAATGTCGATCCAGGCGGAATCGTGTTCCGGCATACCGTCGCCGGGATTACGGAGTATTCGTTCGGCTACGGCGCGATTGGCCGCAATGGCGCGCCCGCATTGCATGGAGATTTCGCTGGATTTGTCTCCGACGAGGAATTTGGCCAGTTTCCAGGCCTGTTGAGGATAATGCGTCTGCGAGGAGATCATCCACACGCCGCCGAGGTAGAGGCTTGTCCTTTTTCCCGTTGTCGGACTCTTCGGAAGCGGCGCAATGTCCCAGACGAAATCCGTCTTCCCGATAAGATTGGTGTAGCCATATCGCGCGTCCATACCCATAGCGAGGCGCCGTTGCCGAAAGATACCACCGCCGGCTTCGACGCCTTTTATTTGCGTGTAGGCCGTCGGAGAACTCTTATCCACCCATATCATTTCGGAGAACCATCGAATGGCTTCTATCGCTTCGGGAGAGTCCATCAGGCAGCGTTTCTTGTCGGCGCTGACGACCTCGCCTCCGTTCTGCCAGACAGGGATGGGCCAGCGGTTTCGCCAGAACGATACGGAAGTACCGTACACGTCCGTCTGTCCGTCACCGTCGCGGTCCTGCGTTAGCGCCTTGGCGGCGTGGCGAAAATCGTCCCAGGTCCATTTCTCGCTGGGATAGGTCAGAGGCTTGTCGGGGTGCTTACTGTTGTATTCGTCGAAGAGGTCTTTGTTGTACACAATTGCTACAGGCGAGCCGTTGTCTGGAAGAGCATAGATTTTGCCTCTGTACCGCGCGCTGTCCATCGTGCAGCCGAAGAACATATCGGGACTGATGTCCTTATCGTCGGCAATGAATTTGTCCAGCACCAATATGGCGTCGCGCTTGGCATAGTAGGGGATGCTCCCATAGCCGGCAAAGGTTACGTCGGGCGCTACCCCCCCGGAAACCATCGTCATATACTTGTCCGGATCGCCACCAACCAGGCGAACCTTGATGTCGGGATTTTCGGCCTCGAAAACCGCTATCCGTTCGCGGTTCATCTTGTTGTAGATAGGATAGTTCCAGTCGAACAGCGTCAACTTCACCCGTCCGTCGGATTGCTCCGCCCGGCAGGTGGAGAAGGAGTATATTATCCCTAACAGTATCAGACCAGTCAGTACCCAGACAACAACTTTCATTGGCCACTCCCTGTTACACCGCTCCGACCTTAAGGCTCAAGGTTTGTCAAATCCGCAAAAGCCTAATTTGCCCGTTCGATAATGTCAAGGATTTCCGCAGGATGAGCAGGTACCCTCCCGGCGCGTCGCCGCCGGGTAGTAGCGGATTGGGTTTTTTCACGGCCCGCCTTCCTCTTTCCAAAAACGGTCCAGCCCCTCCTGATAGATGCGTGTGAAGTTCCGGCAGGCCTCCTCGGGCGTGCGCCGACCCTGACTAACGAAATTCAATTCATCCAGCGCTTTGCGAAGGTACTTTCCCATTCCTCTGAACTGGAAATCCTTAGGCCTGGCGTCAGCCATAATCTCCGCCCAGATATAGTCGTGTTCGGGCGGAGTACCCGGATGATTGACCATCCGTTTGGCAACGGCGCGATTGGACACCAGCGCGCGACCGGCCTGCATGGACAACTCGCTGGAATACTCGTCGGTGAGGAACTTGACCAGTTTCCAGGCCTTTTCGGGATAGTGCGTCTGCGAGGAGATCATCCACGACCCGCCGATAAAAACAGTCGCCCTGTTGACCGGCCCGCGCGGAAGCGGGGCGACGTCCCAGACGAAATCCGTCTTTCCGAAAAGGTCCCCATATGGCCACCGCGTGCTCAGCAGCATCGCCAGGTGCTGTTCCTTGAAGAAGATGTCGGTCGTTTGCTGGCTGGCGCCCTCGACCTGCGTATATCCCGTCGGCGCGCTCTTATCCACCCACATTATCTCGTACAGCCACCGAACGGCCTCAATCGCTTCGGGAGAGTCCATCAGGCAGCGTTTCTGGTCTTTGCTGATGATTTCTCCGCCGTTCTGCCAGATGTAGGAGGGAAAACGGTTCATGCTGAACCCGATGGTAGTGCCATATACGTCGGTCCGCCCGTCGCCGTCACGGTCCTGGGTGAGCGCCTTGGCGGCGTGGCGGAAATCCGCCCAGGTCCACTCACCGCTGGGATAGGTCAGCGGCTCCTTCGGATGATTGCGGTTGTATTCGTCGAACAGGTCCTTGTTGTAATACAACGCCACCGGCGAACCTGTGTCCGGCAGAGCGTATATCTTGCCTCGATACCGCACGCTGTCAATCACGCTCGGAAAGAACCTGTCGAGGCTGAAGTCCTTGTCGGCGGCGATGAACTTATCCAGCGACAATATGGCGTCACGCTTGGCGTAGTAGGGTATGTCCTGATAGGCGGTGTAGGTTACGTCGGGGGCGACGTTTCCGGTAACCATCGTCAGATATTTGTCCGGGCCGCCGGTTACAAGCCGAACCTTGACGTCGGGATTTTCGTCCTCGAAGACGGCTATACGCCGGCGGTTCATCTTGTTGTAGGTAGGCCAGTTCCAATCGAACAGCGTCAACTCCACCCGTCCGTCAGACTGCTCTGCCCGACAGGTGGAGAATGAGTACGCTATCCCCACCAGCACCAGTGCTATCAGCAACCAAACAACAACTTTCATCGGCCACTCACCTGTTATACCGCTCCGACCTTAAGGCCTGTCAAATCCACAAAAGCCTAATTTTCCCGTTCGATAATGTCAAGGATTTCCGCAGGATGAGCAGTTTTCTGCCCGGTGTGGCGCGTCGTCACCGGGCAATAGCGGGGGTGTGGGGGTTTCACGGCCCGCCTTCATCCTTCCAGAAACGGTCTAATCCTTTCTGGTATATGCGTGTGAAGTTCCGGCAGGCTTCGGCTGGCGTGCGTCGACCCTGGGAGATGTAATTCATCTCGGCTCTGGCGTTTCTAAAATAACGCCCCATCTCCTTGAACTCAAAGTCCTTTGGGCGGGCGTCCGCCATGACCTCCACCCAGACGTGATCATTGGCCGGAGGAACGCCCGGATGATTGGTCGTCATTAGTTCGGCAACTTCCCGATTGGTCGCCATCGCCCGCCCGCAAACCATGCTCATCTGGCTCGATTTATTTCCGACAAGGAACTTGAGCAGCCGCCAGACCTTTTCAGGGTGACGTGTCTGCGATGAGACCATCCACCCTCCGCCGATGTAAATGGTCGCCCTGTTGACCGGTCCTCGCGGAAGCGGAGCAATGTCCCATTCGAAATTCGTCTTTCCTATAAACTCGGAATAGGAGTAGCGCGTGGACATCAACATAGCTACTCGCTGCTCCTTAAACAAAATACCCGATGTCTGCTGGCTGGCGCCTTCGACCTGCGTATAGGCCGTCGGCGAAGACCCGTCCACAAACATTATATCGTGCAGCCACTGCATGGCTGCAATCGCTTCGGGAGAGTCCATCAGGCAGCGTTTCTGGTCCTTGCTGATGATTTCCCCGCCGTTCTGCCAGACGTAGATGGGAAAGCGATGGAAGGTGAACGAGATAATGGCGCCATATACGTCGGTCTTCCCGTCACCGTCGCGGTCCTGCGTAAGCGCCTTGGCGGCGTGGCGGAAGTCGTCCCATGTCCACTCCCCGCCGGGATAGGTCAACGGCTCTTTCGGGTGATTGCGATTGTACTCGTCGAACAGTTCCTTGTTATAGAACATCGCCACCGGCGAGCCGCTGGACGGCAGGGCATAAAGCCTGCCCCGATACCGCAGCGTTTCCACTGTAATCGGAAAGAACATGTCGAGGCTGAAGTCCTTGTCGGCAGCGATGAAATCATCCAGCGGGAGTATGGCGTTGCGCTTGGCGAAGTAGCCGATAACCGTGTGGTCCGTGATGGTTATATCGGGGGCCACGTTGCCGCTAACCATCGTCAGGTATTTGTCCTCGTTGCCGGTAACCAATCGAACTCTGATGTCGGGATTGTCCCGCTCGAAGATCGCTATCCGTTCGCGGTTCATCTTGTTATAGGGAGGCCAGTTCCAATCGAACAGCGTCAACTCCACCCGTCCGTCGGATTGCTCCGCCCGACAGGTGGAGAATGAGTACGCTATTCCCACCAGCACCAGTGCTATCAGCAACCAAACAACAACTTTCATCGGCCACTCACCTGTTATACCGCTCCGACCTTAAGGCTTGTCAAACTCACAAAAGCCTAATTTTCCCGTCCGACAATGTCAAGGATTTCCGCAGGGTGAGCGGTTTTCGTCCGGCGCGGCGTCGCCGGGTAATAACGGGGTGTGAAGTTTTTACGGCCCGCCCTCCTCCTTCAAGAGACGGTCAGGTCGGCTAACGCCACATGTTTTTTACCGATTTTTTTCCATCGACCCCACCAGAAAGCAAAGACAAACAGCACTCCCTGCAACACATTAGATGCAGCCAGCGCGACCCACACGCCTGTGGGGCTGCCCCAGGCGTTCGCAAGGCAGTATGCAAGCGGAACTCGAACCACCAGCATGGCAGCGGCCGTAGTCAGCATTGGCCAGAACGTATCGCCCGCACCGTTCATCGCTCGCCCAAGCACCAACGAGAAAGCGAAAAACGGCATGGTTACACCCAGCCAGAAAAGAAGGTTTGATCCGATGGAAACTACCTCTCTCTGGGAAGTGAATACCGCGACCAGCGGCTCGGCGAAGAGAATGAAGGCGATTCCCACAACCATCGCGACGGCTGCACACATACCTGTCGCAAACCATGCCGCCCGCGCCGATCGTTCAGGCTTATGAGCGCCCAGGTTTTGCCCGACGAGGGTCATCGCCGCGTTCCCGAATCCCATGGATGGCATCAGCACAGCCATCCACATGCGCATCCCGATACCGTATGCCGCAACGGGGACTGTCCCGAACATCGCCACAATGCTGACCATGGCAAGCGCCGAGAGGCTACGAGTCAACATCTGACCGGAGCCGAACACGCCGATCCTGAGCATTTCCCGGATGGTTTTCCCGTGCGGCTTGAGGTCGCGCACGTGCAGATGGAAATGCTCATGCCCGTCCACAAAGAACACCTTTGCCAGCAGCACCGTGGCGACAAATCTTGCAATCACAGTCGCCACCGCCGAACCGGTAACGCCTAAGGCCGGTATTCCAATCCAACCAAAAATGAGAATCGGGTCCAGGGCGATATTGATCAGGTTTCCCAAGCCGATAATCTTCAGAGGTGTAACGGCGTCTCCCGCACCCCGCAAAACAGCGGCGAAGGTGATACTCATGTACATAGTGACCGAACCGATTAGGGAGACTTGAAGGTACGGCGTTCCTGCCTTTACCACTTCGGGACTCGCGCCGAGAATCTTCAGGCACGATGAGGCGAACGGAAACGCCGAGGCCGTTACCAGCGACATGACAGCAGCCATCAGCAGGCCCTGAACTGTAATCATGCTCGCCCGGTCTCGGTTTTCGGCGCCGATAGCCTGTGAAACCAGGGTTGTGCATCCAATCGTAATCCCCAGCCCAAGCATCAGAAGGATGCTCACGGCGATACCGCTGATGGTTACCGCGGAAATCGCAGCCGGTCCCAAACGACCGACGAAATACAGGTCCACAAGGGAAAACGAGTTATGCAGCAGTCCGGTGGCAATCATCGGCAATGCCAGACGCCATGTAGCGCCGACCAGACTGCCGTGAGTAATCCAGGATTCGCTCTTTAGTCCTGCTTCAGGATCGTCTCTTTGCGCCGTCAATGAGCCGCCCCTTCCTGATTCGGGGCCAACGCCTTCGCAGTCTTGTTATATGCTTGCCCGTCGTTCATTCGTCCCCATCTATTCGTGTCGCAAGGCGACGATGGGTTCCAGTTTGGCGGCGCGTACGGCTGGGTACAGGCCGAAAATAATTCCCACGCCCACACTAATGCACAGGGAAAGCACGATACTGTATGCTGGAACGACCGTAGGCATGCCCGCAAGTCGCGTGATCACCCAGGGAATCGTCATGCCGATAACAATCCCGATAAGACCGCCGACGGTGGATAGTACGATCGTCTCAATGAGGAACTGCACGATAATCTGGCGCCGCTTGGCTCCAATGGCCCGGCGGATTCCGATTTCGCGCGTCCGCTCGGTTACCGAGGCAAGCATGATGTTCATAATACCGATACCACCGACGAGGAGACTGATACCAGCGATGGAACCCAGTACGATATTGAACGTTCGCTTCGTGGCCTCGGCCTGCTGAAGCAGGGCCAGGGGAACGCTGATACGGTAGTCCTCCTTCTTGTGAAACCTCTTCAGCATGGACCGGATAGCATCGGCAGTGGATTCGACCTGGTCGATGGAACGCACCTGCACGAGGATCATGTGTAGTTCCACCAATTTCATTTCGCGAGAACCTGTGGTTCGCCGTATGGAGATGTCGCCAAATCGGGCGCGGGCTACGTTCAGGGGGATATAGGCATCGACATTCTGGTCGGGCGTCTGGATACTACCGCTGGACTGCTCGGATCGGACGATCCCGATGACCTTGTAGTAGTCGCCGCCAATACGCAGTGGCTGGCCTATTGTATGCTCCGTAGCCAGGAGTCGCCGAGCGCCATGCTCGGTCAGGATGCAGACAGACGCCTGCCGGTCGCAATCCATTTGAGTAAGCGTCCTGCCTGCTACCAGGGGGCGAGAGACCAGGTCGAACCAGTCGGGTGTCGTGCCCATTAAGCGAAGTTCCATTGCCCGCTCGCCAAGCCGGCCTTCTTTTCGGACGTGTTTTACCGGCACGGTTCGCAAAACCGCCGGCATCGTCTCACGTATGCGCTGTTCGTCTTCGTACAGCAAACCATAGACGCTCATCCATCCACTGCGAGCAGTACCCTGTTCTTCCTCAATCGGCTTGACGGCGGTCAGGATGATGTTGTTGCTACCGAGCTTTCGTATCTGTTCCATCGCCTCCCTACTGGCGCCCTCACCAACGGCAAGCATCGCTATGACACTCCCAACGCCGAAAACCATTCCCAAAACCGTCAGCAGCGATCGCAATTTATGCAGCATCAGGTTCTTGATGCCCAGGCGAATGTTGCGAATGGCGCGTGACTGGTGCATTTATGCATCTCCGTCAATGCGGTCTATCAGACCGTCCAGCATGTGCAGGCGCCGACCGGCATAAGCGGCAATGTAGGGTTCATGGGTAACAAGAATGATTGTCTTGCCCCGACGGTTCAGTTCTACAAACAATTCCATGATTTGTTCCCCGGTGGCCGAATCCAGGTTTCCGGTCGGTTCATCCGCCAGCAGAACGGTCGGATCGTTCGCCAGCGAGCGGGCAACGGCTACGCGTTGCTGCTCGCCACCGGACAGTTCCATCGGTCGATGCCGCAGGCGATCATCCATATCAACCATGGCAGCGAGTTCTTCGGCCCGTTCGGCACTGTTGGCCGCCGTCCAACCCTGGTAGTACAGTGGTAACTCGATGTTTTCCTGTACCGTCAATTGCGGAATTAGGTTGAAACTCTGGAAAACGAAACCGATCTCTCGCAGACGGATTTCGCTTAGGTCGTCGTCGTCGAGCGTGCTGACGTCATGATTGTTCAAGATGTAACGCCCACGGGTCGGGCGATCCAGACAGCCAAGGAGGTTGAGCATGGTGCTCTTTCCCGATCCGCTGGGACCCATGATGGCCCAGAAGCCACCCTTGGGAATGGACAGGTTCACCCCGGCAAGCGCCTTCACCTGCGTAATCCCCATCTGGTATATCTTATGCACGTCCTGCAGGACAATGAGTTCTTCCCTGTCGGCGTGATCTGAAGTATCGGCAGGTTTTCCTGTCATCATTCTTCCCTCGGAGAATTACGAGGTCGTCTGCCTTGGCCTTGACCGCCACGGCGTTTTCGCAGTTCCTCACGCTGCTGGGGCGTAAGGCTTTCGAACAGTTTTTGACGCTCCTCGCGCGACATATTCCGCAACTTGCTCGGGTCGAAAGCCGGTTGGGTCGAAGGCGGTTTCTCCTTCGGGCTTTGTACCGAGTCGGTTCGTGCGGGCATGGTTGTGCCGGCAGGAATCGTCAGGGGTTGCCCGAATTGTTGGCCTCCTCCGTCTGCAACGGCCGATGGGGCCAGCGGTGGTGCAAGGAGAACCAGTTCACCTTCTTTAAGCCCATCGATAATCCGTATTACTCGATTATTGTCCAGACCCACTTTGACTTCACGCCGCTTCGGACCGCTTGGCGTCTGGACGTACGCTACTGTCTTCCCGCCAACGCGCACAATCGACTGCACCGGAACGTAAAGAGCATCTGCATGTTGCTCGATAATGATTTCGGCCCGGCACGTCATGCCCGGACGCAGCGCGCCGGCGGCGTTACCCTCTATATGGATTTCCGTGCTATACACCTTCAGGTCAGGGTTCATGCGAGCCATCTGCGCATCCGGAAGTAAACCGATTTTCCCGACGCGCCCCCAGAAGACTTTACCCGGAACGGCATCGACGGTAACGCTAACGGGCATACCCTGACGGACCTTCTTCAGGCTTGCCTCGTGGACTTTTGTTTCCACCATCATAGCCGCATCGGTCGGAAGGTAGATCAGGTGCTGGCGTTCCCGCACCTGCTGACCTTCGTCCAGGGGTTCGACGTTGCGCCAACGGTGACTCTGTCCGGTTGTGGCATACACGACCATACCGCTCACGGGCGATTTTATCCTGCATTTGGCGATCTGATCGTCGATCTTCTCCAGCTTCGCCTTTTGTCGTCCGTGTTCAGACTGCTTGGCCCTCAGTTCCGCCCCGGCCTGGACCATGTCGGCAGAGGCCTTTAATTTAGTGCGGCTCAATGCCTCCCTGGCCTGCACCACGTCACTTTTCAATTGGTCGAGGTTCCTCTTATACGTGAAGTCCTTCAACAGAACCAAAGCGGAATTAGCCAGTTTCAGGTTGATTTCGGCCCTATTGACCGCAATCTCGTCGGCCTTGAGTTCCATATCGGTGATGTAGCCCTCGCGGGCCAAACGCTCGGACCATTCCAGCTTATCCTTGGCTCGCGTAAGTTCTTCCTTGGCAATGTCGATGTCGGCTCCGGCCTTCTGGATTTCGCGCGGGTACTCGCCCTCAAGGTACTTCTCAAGGTCCTGCCCGGCGAATTTGTAGGCGAGGTCCGCTTTGGAGATATCACTGTCCGCCTGGCTCTTCGTAACGGCCAGGTTTTCCCGGGCGCGAATGAAACCCGCTTCGGAATTCAGCACGGTGATTTGTTGTTGGTCCTTTTGGTCCAGCAACCGGCTGGAATCAAGCTCCAGCAGCAGGTCGCCCTTCTTGACGTTCACGCCTTCGTCAATGAGGTACAGAATGGTTACCGTACCTTCAACTTCGCTCTTTACGATTGCCCGCTGGCGATTCTGAATCGTGCCGGATTCGGTCAGGCTGATAACCAACGGGCCGCGCTTGACGGATGCGGTAGCGACGCGCTTTGTATCACTATCACCGGAGAACCAGACAGCGTACACGACTACCGTCAGCAACGCAACGCACACAACGACCAGGGTAATCCGCACCGGTTTAAGCCGCAAATACGTCGAAATCTTACTATTGTTGATTAGGTTTTTCAGGTTGGTATTCACGCCAATTCCCTTTCTCGTCCACTTCCAGTACGCCCATGTCTCGCTGTAGTTCCAGTTCGGCTACGCGATAGTTCACCAGCGCCGCCGTCAAAGCATTCTGTGCCGAAACGAGCGATTCCCGGGCCTCCAGGACGTCGCGGATTTCCGCTCGTCCGGCCTGAAGGAACAACTCGGTGCTCTTTACACGCCGCTTGGCCAGATTTACCGCCCGCGCCTGAATCATGTGGCTTTCTCTCGCCTGAAGGAGGCCCCGCAAGGCGTCGCGCACCTGTAGTTTTATCTGATCCTCGGTTTCCTGAAGGTCGCGGGTCGCTCGTTCCAACGCGATGAAACTGCTGCGATAAGCGTTGCGCTCGGCGGTTCGCTCCAGCGGAAGGTCAAGAAGCAGACCGGCTGTGTAAATACCCTTTTCGGGCCTGAGGTGTGCGTTTGGCATCCTGGCCGAACCGAGTCCGCGGCGTGCTCCGGCCTGTCCGGCGCCCGTCAGGGTCAGCCCGGCGCGCAAAGCGTCAGCCATAACCACGACCTGACGCTGCGCGTCGAAGACCCCGCCCAGCGCCGTCCGCAGGTCAAGCCGATTGTCCAGGGCGATTGAAACCGCTTTCTCATCCGACATTTCCAGCGGGCCGCCGCCTTTGCGGGTTGGCTGGACAAGTTTGACGGGTACGTCGGCGCTCAGCGCCTTGGCAGGGGCCGAAGTCGCCCCGGCTGGTTGTGTGGTCGCAGTCGCCCCGCTACCGGATACGACCGCTTTGGCCAATCGCTTCAACTCGTCGCGGTCCAGGTCGATGTTGGCGTCCGTCGGCAGCCCGAGCGTAATCTTGAACGAGTCCCTTCGGCGGGCATATGTCTGCTGGTCGATGATCCACCGATTCCGCGCCCGAAGCTCGTCCTGCATGGCCTGGTCCACTTGTATCTGCGGAAGTCGCCCCGCGTCGGCGAGGCGGCGCGCGCGGCGCGTCCCGGTAATGAGGCTGCGATAGTTGTCCTCGGCGTTCTGAACCTGGTCTAACTGCTGGAGCACGGAGAGGTACTCGCTTGCCACTTTCACCGCCAGCGTCCGCTTGAAACGCGCAAAGGTGTACAGCGAATAGATTACATCCCGCTCAGCCTGGGTCAGAGGCTCCGTTACAATGTGCCGTCCGGAACCTCGCAGCAAGGGTATCGTAATCGTCGCGTCCGCATAAAGCCCCAGAGAAGAAGAATGGTCAAACGTGAGTAACTTGACCAGGTCGATGGCAAAGCCTGTCGTCAGTAGCGCGCCGGTTTTGAGTTTCCGCTGCCAGGAGACAGTGCCCGTGTTGGCCAGACCACGGACCGGTTTCTCGCCGCTGTAGTCCATACTGAATTCCGACTCTGCGTCGCCGAACAGAAGGTTGCGGAACTGGTTCGCTTCCAGGTCAAGCGCCAAGGCGGTACGGAAGAAGTCCTCCTTTCGCGTCTGGTATTCCCGATTGTTTAGCGCAGCCACCTGTAACGCGTCGGTCAGGCCCAGCGTCAGTGAACGATCCTTCCGCCACGGCGCTTGGGGCTGCGACTTTGCCGGACGGGCGGGGTAGTCCTTTTCGGGCCAATGGGCGATCGGCTTGAGATTGTCCGTTCCCAACGACGCCGGTCCGGCGTGGGGCAAACTCTGGTTCAGCATGAGTTTCCTGCGTAACGCATCTGCAGGACGTTCAACGGTGAACGGCTCGGTCCGTCCAAAAGCCTGCTTCTGCGCCTTGCCAATGATACCGTAACCAACCTTGTCCGCCTCGCGCCGATAATCCGCAGGCCGACATCCTGTTACGCAGCAGAGCCACAATGTCAGCAAAAAGATAAACCGTAGTGAAACTTTCATTTCCGATCTCCGCTCGCCTGCCCCTTTTCGTCACGGCCTTGTTCCCTTGACTGCTCCACCGATTACTGGATAGAACTGATCAGTCAGTACTATATTGCATGACAAAGTCGATTTCCCGCAAATTTTTCAGAACGAGTAGTAACTACGTCTGCCGGCAAAAGCCACTCAGGTCTGTAAGCCGAGACTTCAGAGCAAGTCGAGCGAAGATACGACGAAAGCCCGGGCGCTCTCGCTGCCGGGCCTTGGCGTGAACCGTCAGGCCGCGAAGATCGGCTCGCAGGGAACCTTTGTCGCCGCCAACGTCCTGGGCCTCCAATCCGGCGGCGTAACCGACCGCATGGCCAACGGCATCGACAAGATCGAGAAGAACACCCGTCCGCTACGCAACGCCGAGGGAGTGAGCTTCACATGATTTGGGAAGGTAGCGAATGAGTCACAAGGACAGGAAAGGCAATTGCGAGCCCTCAGCGGAGGACCTACTGCTGCCTACCTCTCTCCAACTTGACACCCTGCTGGAATGCAGCGGGTATAATAAGGAGACCTCCGACCATCCAAGGTATAAAGAACAGTCCAGAGGAAACTCCGCCCCAGCCCATCCACTTAAACAACAAGGCCAACAGCCCCATCGCAACCGTTCCCGCCACACCTCCGCATCCGAAGATAAGAAGAAGTTTGCGCATATGGGGGCGTGTCCACGATTCGAGTCGCTTCATGATCTAGTTCTCCCCAAGTCCCATACGCTGAATCATATCGGGAGTGACATTTATGTCAACCGCTACCTTTTCAATGACTTCGTAGCCTTCACGTTACCATGGCCACACTGACCGAAAAAATCGACAGCCGCGAGTGGACCACCGGCGAGAAGCCGACGGTTACAATGCACTACACACTCGACGGCACGCCCGACGACCTGACGGCCAAGATGCTCCTGCTGAACTCGACGCCCACCGAGTATGACGGCCTGGTGCGCGACGAGTGCACGCTCGAGCCGATTTTCGTCGATACCACCACCGGACAGGGCAAGTGGGAATGCACGGTCCGGTACGTCGCGCCGGAAAACACCCAGCCGCCCGTCGGCGAGGTACTGTTCCTGGGCGCGTCCGGCTCGAAACGCGGCAGCGACGACTGGGAAATCACCTTCCGCTTCGCCGCCAGTCCGAACAAGACCGGCCTGACGGTCGGCGACATCGTCAACATCAACAAGAAGGGCTGGGAATACATGTGGGTCCGCTATGCCGACGCCGAAGACGCCGTCGCAAAGGCCATAGTCAAGAAGCCCGTGGCCGTCTATGTCGAGAAGGTCTATGAGGACGGCGACTTTTCCGGATTGGGGATTGGGACGTAGGATGTAGTCGGCCGAAGTCGTTGGTTCGTCAGATGAAGCCAAGATCAGGTGATTTAAGAAGAATACAATTGAGATATTTGATAATCTGTAATATGCAGTGAAGGAGATTAGATATGCCAAGAAATGAACACACTGTTGAAAACTGGCAAGGGTTCCTCGACTATATTGTCAAATTCATTCCCAAGCCGGACAAGCCCTATGGGCAAATGGGTTTTCGTGGGCAGGAGAGAAAATCATCGACTTGGAGGCTTCAGCCTTCAATTGCCCGCCAGCTTCCCAGTAACTGTACGTTCGAGGCGGCACTTGGGATTGAAAGGCTCCTGCTGCAGGAATTCCGGCAAGATGGACACCGGAATCTACCGAATTGGGAGATTCCCGATCCACGCAACGCTTATCAGTTGCTGGGTTGGCTCATGGCCATGCAGCAGTACGGCGCTCCCACCCGACTTCTTGACTGGACTTTCTCTCCCTATGTCGCCGCATACTTCGCCGTTCGGGAAGCACCAGAGGAGGATGGAGTGCTGTGGATGCATTATTACCCAGCATTGGTGAAGGCTCTGCAAGCTCCGCCAAAGACCGATGTGAGCCTGGGCCGCGTTGACAAGGCACTTGCCGGCAAAGCTGAGACGCCTTCCGCTCCCCCGGGAATATGTGCCGTCTTCCAGAAAATGCAGCGTCCCGAACGAATGTACGCCCAGCAAGGGTTCTACATGGTGTGCGAGGATCCCAGGCGAGCCCACGACGAAGTAATGGACGAGATCGCCAAGAAGGCTAGCGCGGAACCGTTTCTGCACAAGATGGTCATCACGTCTTCGGCGAAGGTGCAGTTTCTTGCCAATCTCCGCATGATGAACATCACTGGTGCCTCGCTATTCCCCGGAGCTGACGGTTTGGGCAGACATGTTGCAGAATTTGGCAGGCTCGTTGCTAGCGGCTTGGCGGCAAAGCCAGTTCAAGAAGGTGCTGAGGATTCCGCAGGCGGCTCTGGGACGGAGGCATAGGCCATTGACCATGGACGGCGATGGCGTTGAGTGGGCAGGGAGGCGAAATGCCAGACAACCTCAAAAAAGTCAAGTCCGGCGATGCGCTGGTCATCCCGGCCCAGACGTTCAACACGTTTATCGACGCCGCCCGCGACTTCCGCAGCCGCCAGCAGGGACGCGCCCAAACTGCCCAGCAAACCGGCTGTTGCTTTGGTAGATCCCGTAGCAATCCAACAAAACAATGCCCTACGGGCAAGTGGAGAAAACAGGCCCCGAAACACACTACGGGATAACACGTAATAGTTGATGCCCAAGAATCAAACTTGGGAAGGTGTATCTTTTCAATCAGATATTTTTGGGATACTCACGATTACAGTTGTTCCTTTGCCGGGTTCACTATCGAGCGTCACACTCCCGCCGAGGCGTTCGGTGGCGTGCTTGACGATGGCCAGGCCCAGGCCCGTGCCGCGGACCTTCGTATCGCCGGTGCGGGACGGTTCGATCTGGAAGAACCGCTCGAAAACCCTCTCGGTCATCTCGGCTGGGATACCACAGCCTGTGTCGCGTACCTGTATCCGCAGGTGCTTATCTTCGAGCCGGAGATCACATTCGACCCGACCGTCGGCGGGCGTGAATTTTATCGCGTTGTCGAGCAGATTTTGAAGGATCAGTTGTATCAGCGTCCGGTCGGACTCGAACACGGAGGCCGGCTGGTCGGCGGCGATTTTCAGTTCGATGTTCTTGTCGCCGGCGGCCTGGGCGAAACGCTCCTCGGCCCAGCCGACGAGCGAGGCCAATTCAATCTTCTCTGTCCTGAGTTGCTGCCTGGCGGTTTCGATGATATTCAGGTCGAGCAGGTCCTTTGTCATATCTTCCAGACGCGCGACGTGCCGGTCCAGAATAGGCAATATCCTGCTGAGATTTTCCGGCTCTTCGCCTTGTGTGTGAAGCAGCGAATCGACGGCTGCTCGAAGAGTGGCCAGCGGGGTGCGAAGTTCGTGTGATGCATTTGCGGCGAAATCGGCCTTCATCGCGGCGGCGCGGGCGATCTCTGTGATGTCCCGCAGCACCAGCAATACGGCGATTCCGTCCGGGGCGGTTCCGGAGACCTTGGCTGCATGCAAGTCGAGTGTCCGCTGCACATTGCCTATAATAACCTCGACTTGCCTGCCCACAGATTTGCCCGTTTCGTCGGCCTGATTGAATACGTCCAGAACGCCCGGTACTCGCACGACCGTCTGGATATATTGACCTGTTGCATCTCCGGCATCGGCGTCGAGCATGTCGGCTGCCGACTTATTCATAAGGACTATATGTCCCTGTCCGTCCAGTGCGATAACGCCTTCGCGGAGGTTCTGAACGACGGCCGACAGGTGTTCGCGCTGTGAGGTAATCGTATCAATCTGGGCGGCAAGGTTTTGTCGCATTTCGTTCAGGGCCGTTGCCAATTGGGAAAGTTCGTCCGAGCCGCGAACGTGGGCCTTTGCGGTGAGGTCGCCGGCGGCGACTGCCCGTGCTGTCCGTGTGATTTGCTCCAGTGGTCTATGCCATATCCATCCCAGCAACCCCGCAATCACAACCGCAACGGCCACCGCAGCCAGGGCCGCCCAAAGCAGTGCATTGCGGATGACGGCTCGACCCTCCGCGATGGCTCGGATGGGCATAGCAACACGAACGACGCCGACGATTTTGTTGTCTTTCCTGATTGGTTCGGCGAAATATCGAAACTCCACCCCCAAGGTTTCACTGGAGCGGGTGTCTTGGCTTTCTTTTCCTTGTAAGGCGTCGAGAACCTCAGGCCTGTCGTCGGTCTTGTGGTTTTCCATGGTAAGCGGATCGGCCTGACTGTCGCCGAGGACGCGGCCGTCGGCGTCTATCACGGTCATCCGCATCGGCGAATCGCCGAACATCTGCTTACATTCAACATCAATCTCGCTCGCCGGGCGAGGCCAGGAATGCTGGAAATGCAACTGGGATATCCGGGCCATGCGGTGCTGGTCTTCGGTGTTTTCGCGCTGATAGTCGGCGTTGAGGTGGCGATACGAGAGGACTCCACCGACCGACAGGATAATCGCCATCAGCAACAGGTTGCCCGCGAAGAGTTTCCAGAAGAACCTATGCCGTATCATTTTCATCCGCCAGTTTGTATCCCAGTCCGCGAACGGTCTGGATGTATTTTCGCGCTTTCCCCAGTTTCTTCCGCAACGCGGTCAGGTGAACGTCAATGGTGCGGTCCGTAACCACCGTGTCTATTCCCATCGCCTGATCCATCAGTTGATTCCGATCCAGCACTCGTCCTTTGGCTGAGACAATCGCCACCAGCAAACGGAACTCGGTCAGCGTCAGCGTTATTCTTTTCCCGTTCACTTCCACCAGGTGACGTTCGACGTTTATTTTTATTGGGCCGACCTCGAGCATCAGACCGTCGGATGAGGCGACATCCCGGCTTCGGCGCATCAGGGCCGATATCCGCGCTACGAGAACCGACATGCTGAAAGGTTTGGTGATGTAATCGTCGGCTCCGAGGTGCAGCCCGACGACAATGTCGCTTTCCTCGCTCCTGGCCGTCAGCATGATGATGGGCACGCCGGCGGTGCGGGCGTCGTTGCGAAGTTTCGTCGCCACTTCCGTCCCCGGCATCCCCGGAAGCATCAGGTCAAGCAGCACCAGGTCCGGAGGCGAGCAGCGGATCATCTCCAGCGCCTCGGCCCCGTCGCCGACCGTCTCGACGATGTATCCTTCACGCTGGAGCCGCATGGCCACCAGTTCGGCCATGTCAGGTTCATCTTCTACGATGATGATGCGTTTCTTTGACATCGCAGGTTATTCTAACAAACCAGTCAATCTCTCCGCAACCGCCCTTGAACGCATTAGCGCAATCTTAACGCTTCGGGAATACCGCCTTAACAATCACGTCAGACAATGCATCCGTTGTCGGACGTGAGAAATCAGAAACCCCTTTTTGAGGAGAGCAGAGATGAAGAAGCAATGGCAGAAGGTTGTGCAGTTGGTGATGGTCGCAGGTTTGTGCATGGTTCCGTGCGGAGCCGGTGCGGGCGAGAAGCCCGCAGCGAAGGAGAAGAAGGCAAAGTTGCAGATCGAAGGTTCGACGACCGTCGGGCCGATTGCCGACGCCTTCGCCGAGGTGTTCGGAAGGAAGTACAAAAACGTTTCAATTACAGTCAAGAAGACCGGAAGCGGCGACGGAGCAGCGGCGCTGATCGACGGGCGATGCGACATCGCAACGATGAGCCGGTTTATGAAAGCCAAGGAATTCAAGAAGGCCGTCGAAAAAGGCATAATGCCGGTCGCTCACGCCGTGGCGATGGACGGCGTGTGCGTCATTGTTCACCCGTCAAATCCCGTCAAGGCGTTGAGCAGCGAGCAGATCCGTAAAATCTACAAAGGCGAAATTGAAAACTGGAGGCAACTCGGCGGGGCGAACAAGGTCATCGTGGTCATCAGCCGGGATACATCATCGGGAACCTATGAGACGTTCCACAAACTTCTGATGAAGAAGCAGAAGGTGGCCAAGGGTGTCGAGTATGTCAATTCCAACCCGCAGGCCCATGCCCGCGTCAAGACCACTACCGGGGCAATCGGCTACGTCGGTCTGGGCTTCGTGGATAAGTCCGTCAAGGCTCTGAAGCTCGACGGCGTGATGCCGACGCGAAAGACAATCGCCACCGGAAAATATCCGATCAGCCGCCCGCTGTTTATGTTCACCAACGGCTATCCCAAACTCGGCTCGACCATCCATGCCTTCGTAACGTTTCACCTGACCGAAAAGGGACAGGAAGTTATCGAGGCAAAAGGGTTCGTACCGGTAACAAATTATTGATGAGTTGTCTTTATCCTGCGTGGGAAAAGATACAGGACGTGAAACGGCAAGCCGGGGGGGGGCTTGCCGCTTCGCAATTGAACCGAAATGCCAAACACCACCAGACAAACAGGCAACGCTTCAAAGGCGGTTGATTTCGACCGACCGCTGCTGCTGACTCCCGGCGAGGATATGACGGGATATCTTACAGCGGCAATTGGAAAAACGCTGTTGCTGGCGGTTACCTGCGCGTCGGTGCTGGCGGTTATTCTCATATTCGTTTTCATCACGCGGGAGGCCTGGCCTTTTCTAACGTCCGGCAGCCTTGGAGAACTGCTCAGCAGTTCGAATTGGTATCCCGCACACGACTCTGCTGCCGAGTTCGGCGCGCTGGCGCTGCTGGCGGGATCGCTGTACGTAACGGCTGGAGCGCTGATTATCGCCGTTCCGGTCGGACTGCTGGCGGCAGTGTTCCTCAGTGACATCGTCCCGTTCCGTCTGCGACAGATTGTCAAGCCGATTATTGAGTTGCTGGCGGCTATCCCGTCGGTGGCGTACGGATTCTTCGCATACCTGGTGCTGGCTCCGTGGATGCAGGAGAACCTCGGTCTGCCCTCTGGGACCAACGCACTGAATGCGTCGCTGATTCTGGCAATTATGGCCGTTCCGACGATTATCAGCATCGCCGAAGACGCCCTGACGGCGGCAGGTCGTGAATTGCGCGAAGGCTCCTACGCACTTGGCGCGACGCGGGCGGAAACATTAATCAAGGTCGTCATACCCGCCGCTCATAGCGGGATTATCGCAGCGGTGATCCTCGGAATGATGCGTGCAATCGGCGAGACGATGGTGGTCTGGATGGCTTCGGGCAACGCCGCCCAGGTTCCCTCGCCGTGGTGGGACTTGAGCCAGTCGGTGCGAACGATGACTGCCACTATCGCCGGCGAGATGGGTGAAACCGTCAGAGGCTCACAACACTATCACTGCCTCTTCGCCCTGGGCTTTGTGCTGTTGGTGATTACGTTCACTCTGAACCTCATCGGCGAGTACTTCCTCTCGCGGGCAAGGCGCGCCCGGGGAGGCGCCAAGTGAGAACCCGCCTTCGCCAGTTCGGTGACAGGACATTCACAACCGTTTCGGGACTGTCGGTACTGCTGCTGACTGGGGCGTTGGTAGTGATACTTGGTCCGCTGTTTTGGCGAGGAGCCGGGGCTGTGGTGTTCCGCGGAACGGTTGAATTCCGCAGAATGCAGTACGACATGCACGGCAGGGGGAACAAAGAAACACTGAACGCCGAATCGGACCAAGCTGCTCATGTCCGCAAGGACGCCTATGACCTGCTCGAGAGCTTCGCAGCCGGGATTGACACCACCGGCCTCCAAAAAGAGGCGAGGCGTATCTACAGGCAATTCAAGACACAACTTCGCAACAAGGTCGAAAACATCGCCATCACGCCCGAAGAAGCGTCTTTGCTGAAGTCTGTCGGCAAGAAATTGCGGAACCACCTGCTGGAAGCATACGAAACGACAAAGCCCGATGAGGCGAAGCAAAGTCTTGATTTCGTACTTAAACATGCAGGCGACGAAAATCTGGCCGGATCGGTGGCAGGGCAGTTTTTTGATATGGCGAGGCAGTATCTGCAAATTGTTATCACGGTGGACCTGACCCGTCGGGAAGAATATGGCGAGACATTGAACGAGGTTCAGGAAATCATCAGGGAGTTGCTTGGCCCGCGTCCCGGCGAACCGCTGCCGGAACTGTCGCAGTTTCAATACGGGGCCACTCGCTGGGACCGCGCGCAACTTCTGCTGGACCGCCTGGTATGGAATGAAGAATGGGTAGAGCAGGGTTCGGGCAAGTCGCTAAAGAAGGTTCGCACCAAACGGGCAGAGCAATTCGCCGGTACGGAACTTGCCGGGCTGTTCCCGATGGTGGAGCAGAATCTCGAAAAGATGCTCTGCCCGCAGCGGACGTTCTACTGGCAGTACTTCATCGACGACAGCACGCCGGGGCACTTTTTCGGAGGCGTCGGCCCCGAAATCCTCGGAACGTTGCTTCTGACGCTGCTTTCGATGGTCTTCGCGGTCCCGCTGGGCGTAACGGCGGCTGGGTATCTGGTCGAGTGCGCCGGCGACAGCCGATTCGTCCGAGTCATTCGCACGTGCATCAACACGTTGGCCGGCGTGCCCAGCGTCGTCTTCGGCCTGTTCGGGCTGGCGTTCTTCGTGTTGTATCTCCAGCCCAAGTTGGGGCTGCCGAAAGGATCGAGCATACTGGCCGGAGCGATGACGCTGGCGGCGCTGGTGCTTCCGGTGCTTATCCGGGCTTCGGAGGAGGCAATCCGGGCAGTTCCGCGTTCCTACAAGGAAGCGTCGCTGGCGTTGGGGGCGGGAAAGTTCCGGACGTTCGTAACTGTAACACTACCTGCCGCTGCACCGGGCATACTGACCGGCATCATATTAAGCATAAGCCGAGCCGCAGGCGAAACGGCTCCGATATTGTTCACCGCAGCAGTGGCGCTGGGACCGATACCCGAAACCCTCACCCAGCCGACGCGGACACTCTCCTACGGCAGTTACGACATTGCCGTCGGCGACCGTATCGCCGCACTGGTCCCGCATCAGCAGTACGGAATGGTAATGACACTGATAGCGCTTGTGCTGGTGCTGAACCTGGCAGCCATAATTATCAGACGAAGACTCGAAGCAAAACTACGCGGACAATAATGATTGCGGATTGTGGATTGCGGATTGCGGATTTAGAAACAGATAAAAGAAGAAAAAACATGATGGAACTGAAACAGACACCTGTTGTTGATGTAACGGAAATGAAACAGTTGCATGAATTTCATAGCGCCCTGCCGGAGCAGGCAGAACGGGTGGAGACTAATACATCAGGCCCGGTGATTGTCTCCGACGGTTTCTGTCTCTACTACGGCTCGAAAGCGGGCGTCAAGGACATCACGATGGACATTTACCCGCGTGCGGTAACGGCCATTATCGGTCCCAGCGGGTGCGGAAAAAGCACGTTTCTGCGCAGCATCAACCGGATGAACGACCTGATACCTCATACGCGAGCAGCCGGAAAACTCGCAGTCAACGGGCAAGACGTCTATGACAAGCGGGTTAACCTGGTGAACCTCCGCCAGCAGGTGGGCATGGTCTTCCAAAGGCCCAACCCATTCCCCAAGAGCATCTACGACAACGTAGCCTACGGCCCGCGATTACAGGGCATCCGAAAGCGTAGTCGGCTTGATGAAATCGTGGAAAAGTGTCTTCATGACGCCGCTTTGTGGGAGGAGGCAAAGGACGAGTTAAAAAAATCGGCGCTGGCGCTTTCCGGTGGTCAGCAGCAGCGGCTTTGCATTGCACGGACCTTGGCAACCGGGCCTAGGGTGCTGCTGATGGACGAACCGTGCTCGGCACTGGACCCCATTGCAACGGGCCGGATCGAAGAACTGATCCGCAAACTCAAGACCGATTATACAATCGTAATCGTTACCCATAACATGCAACAGGCCGCCAGAGTATCCGACCGGACGGCTTTCTTCTGCCTGGGCGACCTTATCGAATATGGGCTGACGCGGGATGTCTTTACGAACCCGCAAAGCAAACAGACTGAAGATTATATTACAGGCCGATTTGGCTGATACGGAGTATGAAAATGGCTGAACTACAGGAACGACTGGAGAAACTGCTGCTTCGCCTTGACCTGATGGGCATGCGAGTTGAGCAAGCCTTGGCCGACGCACTGCGCGCGATAAAAGACGGCGATGCGAAAGCGGGTTTGGAAGTGGACCAGCGGGATTCGTTAATCGACCGGGAAGAAGTGGAGATTGAGCAGGAGTGTATTCGCCTGCTTGCGCTCTATCAGCCGGCGGCTATCGACCTGAGGACAATCTGCACCATCATCAAGGTCAACAGCGACCTGGAGCGCATCGCCGACCTGGCTGCCAGTATCGGGAGGCGAATCAAGCACGTCGTTGAAGACGGTATCGACTTTGACCTATACAATTCGTTCGATTTGCTCACGGAAAGCACAACCGACACCCTTGGCCGAACCGTAAGAACGCTTCGCGCCAGCGACACAGCCGGCTCAAAGGGCGTAATCGACTCCGACGACCTGATTGACGATGCCTACAGAAGTTTTGTCCGCAGCGTCCTGGATTCCGAAGGCAAAAAGACCGGAGGCGTCGAAGCCGCTATGACAATGATTAACGTCGCCAAAGCGATGGAACGCATCGGCGACCTGTGCACCAATGTCGCTGAGGACATCATCTTTCTGCGAACCGGAGACATCATCCGACACGCCGACGCATTCGACGAACAAACAATGTAGTAGTCGGTAGCCAGTAGTCAGTAGCCGGGAAAAGCATACCAACTCACCGGCTACTGGCTACCGGATACCGGATACGAGTTATTAACACGCATTTCACACGGTCTTCATAATTCCTTAACACTCCTTTGGCATATTCCTTTTCAGGTAACGGGTTCGTTTGTGGCTGAGCGTTCAGCCGGCGGATTCGAACCTGAAGGCGCAGTATTGAAAGGAGCAACATATGCGCAATAATGTTGTGAGAATTGTGGTTGGAGTGTTGCTGTTATGTATGGTTACAGCAATCGCAAGGAGCGACCCTCCACCGGACAGCCAGGACATTCAAACTACCATCAAGGCCCTGAAAACGCGGATTAAGGATCAGGAACACCGTCTGGCCGAGTTGGAATCGCAGCAGGACCAACAGCATCTCGAAAGGGCCCGCCGCGAGGCGATCCGGGAAGTACTCAAGGAGATGAATCTCAATGCCGACGGACATTCGTCCACGCCGAAGTGGCTTGACAATCTGAAATTCTCCGGCGACCTGCGCCTTCGATACCAAGGCGAATGCTTCAGCGGCAGAAACCGGAAAACCCGCAATCGGGCAAGGTTCCGCCTGAGATTCGGATTCAAGAAAACATGGCTTGATAAACAGATGGAAGTAGGTTTTCGCCTGGCCAGCGGATCCAACAACAACCCCACCTCGACCAACCAGACCTTCGACGGAAGTTTCTCGGAAAAGAACGTCTGGATTGACCTAGCCTACGCGAAGTACAGCCCCAAGTGGCTGAAGGGTTTCACGATTATCGGTGGAAAGATGAAGAAGCCGATGGTTCACACCGACCTGGTCTGGGACTCCGACGTGAACCCAGAAGGCGTCTGGGGGCAGTACAAGCACAAGATGGGCGGCTTTGAACCTTTCGCCGGCGCCGGTTACTTCGTGGTGGAAGAACATGGCGGCGACCACGACGCTATACTGGTTGCATACCAAGCCGGTTTTAACTGGAAACTCGCAAAGGACATCAAGTGGACCTGTGCCGCGACGTTCTACGACTACGATCACATCGACAATAATTATATCGATGCCAACGGTAACAATATTAACGCCGACGGCGACCTTGCAGCCGGACAGTTTCACATGTTCAACCTGACCAACAAGGTCGGTTTCAAGGCCTTCGGCCTGCCGATGAGCACCTATTTCGACTGGGTTCACAACTGCGGCGACTCGGACCGCGCAGAGAATTATGATAGTCAGAGCAACGGCTACGCCATCGGGCTGAAGGTCGGGAAGAACAAGAAAAAAGGCGATTGGTCCGCCGGATACAAATACGCCTACATTGAGGCCAACTGTGTGCCGGGCGAGTTCAACGACAGCGACTTCGGAGGCGCTAATCGTAAGGGCCACACCTGGGGCGCTAAGTACAATTTGACCGATTCGCTGACCATTGGCGGAAAGGTTCTCTGGACCGAATCGGTTACAGGCGACAACCAGAACGAACGCGACACCACAGTTCAGGCCGACCTCGTCTGGAAATTCTGATTGATACTCGGCACACATCAATTATGGAGGAAATCGACCCGGCAAAGGGGAGGGAAATCAGGGTCAGCCGGCCTGCGGAGGGACAGGCCGGCTGACCGGAACCGGGGAATACATATGAACGACACTCGTCTAATCTGGAAGGTAAGGTCCATCAAGCCCTATCCTGATGCCCACAACCATCTGCTGATCGGCCAGGTTGTTGGCCGAGACCAGGTATGCGTGGAGTTGGTGTGCAGGACCTTCCACTACGGCCGGTCAGTCAACGGCCCCAAAGACATTACAGTGGGAGCGATTTGCAAAAGAATCGTGCCCTGGAGCCGGATTGAAATCATCAACGAACTGCCTGCCGGTTTCGACTTTCAGAACGCCAAACTGAAGGCCGATCAGAAAAGCGGCGTCTTCTTCTCCGACGGACATTTCTCCTGCCCCATCGTTACGATTCAGGATAAACACTACTGATAAATACAACACGCCACCGACACCCCCAAAGGCCACGGCTATAACGTAACCGACAAAGCCGTAATGCGTCGACAGGCAGACCCAACCTTCGGACTTCTGGCTGGCAATGTACGCCTCGGCGGCTTCGCGCTGGGCATCAAGCGAATTGAAATCCTGTTCCAGGCCCTCTTCGGTGCTCTTGCGGGTATAGATGGCACATCGAATCTTCTTGTCGGCGTTGGCGATCATTCATTCTCCTTGCCGGGGTCCTTCAAGTTGAAGAACAGGTAGCCATTCCAGTGGCCGCCGGTGATAGCAGTAGCAACGGCGGACAGGCTTTGATAGACCTCGCCATCATAAGCGAAACCATTATCGAGGACCTCGACCTCGTAGGCATGACCTTTGTAGTCCCGCTTCAGTCGCGTGCCGGGCATCGGCAGCCGAGCGTCGAGATTGCGGCGGAATCGACATGGCCGTTGGCTGGCGTGGTCGGCGTGTAAGAAAAGGCGGCGGCGTGCTCGATTGCCGCCTCGGACCTCCCCGAACGCAACCCTCTTCATAACCGCTCTCGTTTTTGGCATTTGGAGGCCCTGTGCTCAGGCACCAACCGCCGGACGCTCCAACGCGACCTTAAGGGTCTGATGGGCAAGGGGTTGTTGGCCGCCGAGAGCGCGACCAACCGCCTGATTTACAGGCTCATGCTGGCAAAGCAATGAACTTGCGACGCATACTTGCGACATGCTACGACAGGTAGCTATGACAAGCTGTGACGCAATGCTGCGACACACTTACGGCGAGACGTGACCTGTGCCCACCGGGAAGGAGGCACCCGCGCCAAGGTAACCCAGGTCCTTATGCTCCTGCGCCTCGCGCCGGAGATTCAGAAACGCATCCTCGCCTTGTCGCCAACGGATGCATGCTCCGCCATCTCCGAACGCTGCCTTCGGCCCATCACCCTTCTTCAATTTCCCGAACTGCAAACTGCGGCGTTCGAGGCCATTACCTGATGTTGTTGTTCTTGTCGTCGATGTCAGCCACACTGAGCCAACCATGGTCGAAAGTGAATGTCCGCGCCTTTCCCGCCGGGTCTTGAACGCGTACGATTCTGGCGTCTTCCAGGGAACCGACGTGCTCAACCACATAGAGCCAGTATGCCTCGCCGTGTTCCCGTGCGCACTCGAACTGCGTGCGCGAAAGCCCCACGGGCCGGTCGTTGAGGCTGCGTGTCATCGCCTTTACCTCAACCCAGCGGATCGTTTGCTCATCATCTCCGGTCTCGAACAGGTCGTAGCCCGGGTTGTTGGTGGGCGTGCGGTGCAATTGCGGCTCGCGTTGGAGGATGAACTGAATCGCCTTCTCCTCCAGCGTCATCCGAGCCTGTTGGCCCAGCCCATCTGGGTCAGGGTCCTCGCCGTCCGGGTGCGCGGCGACATAGGAGATGAACGGTCGGCCGCCAGTGCCGGGTGAGGTTTGCTTCTTGCCGCCAGCATCAATACCCTGGGATCGCCCACCTGCTTGGTCACCGCCGGTAGTACCCGCGCCCTTGCCACCGCCACCACTTGGGCCAATCTCGCCTCCTGTTCCACCGCCGCCTCGACCACCCTGCGGTTCCTCTGAAACGCGGTCGCCTTCGGGCGGTTGCGGTTCTTCCTCAATGCCAAGACGCCTCTTCAACTCCTCTACGCTGGTAACGCCACATTTCTTGAGTAAGTCAAGCACCCCTGGCTCAATACCCGCTTCTTGGGCCAGAGTCTCGATGATGGGAGGCTTGAACCTTATCTTGGAAAGCAGGAATGGGTTCGGTTTCCAGCCAAGCGTATCGAAGATGACGAACTCAGGCCGCTGCAAGTCGCCGTTGCCATCTGACACCCAAGCGGTCTCGTTCAATTGTCGCACAAAGGCTGCGTCGAAGGTAGTGTTCCGTTGGTGGTAGTAAGTCCACCGGTACGTTCCAGAAAAACTGCTCGCGCCACGTCGGTCTTCTACATCGCCCAAGGCCTCCCAAAGTAAAGCAGCCCTCTTCTGATGGTTCTCGACATCAAGCCTTGGCAGCACACTGAGCAGTAGGTCGAGTCCGCGCAGCGTGTGATCTTGGATGGGTTCCTCCCAGGTGCAGCTCTCACAACCCGCGGCAATACGCATCTCGTGACGCTGCTTCCATGTCAAGTTCGACTCGATGGTCACAAGCTGCAGATACCGCGTTGCCCCGCAGGCCTCCAGCAGGTCGCGGACGTCCTCGCCTTTGAGACATGCATACGAATCATCCACAAGGAGAACATCCGTCACGCCCGCGAACAGCCCCTTCAGTCGCTCCGTTGCCAAGTACGCAGCACCGGGCTTGGCCCACTTCTTCGTACCACTGCCGCTATCCACCGCTTTCACGAAGAAGGAGTCGCGCAGGGCCGCCAGCAGCTTCTCGCGCTGGGTCTTCGAATCCGTGCCGAAAGCCGTCAGGATGCGGCGAATGTCGGCTCCATAATCTGCGTTGGTGACGCAGGCGTCCTCGGCTCGATACCTGGGCAACACGTTCCAGATAACATCATCTACGGGGTCGGGTTCGGTGAGGCCGAGAGACTGGAGGAACTGCCGAGCCCCATCTGTCGCACACACCGTTCGGCGTACAGTGGGGAAGGCCGATTCAATCGTGCTCGGCAAGAATGCCTTCGGCTGGCCGTCCGAGCGGGCGGGAACGTGCACGCCATCCTCGAGTCGAATCAGCGGCAGGTCGTTCAACCGCCCCCGCAGCGCCGGCTGACCGTTTAAGAACTCGTACAGTTTGAGAATCCAATCGTCGCTCTGCGCCTCAAGAAATAACTTGGTAAGTCTTGGGAGAATCGTCTCCGGCGTGACCTCCGTAATGTCCAGCTCGCGCATGAGATACTGGCGCAGTTCTGGTGTGCGGTCCTGCGAGATGTCACCGCTCAGCCATGGAATCTCTCCGTCGACGCCGAACAATGTGGCAATCTGGGTTGGGCTGAAGATCTCTCGCAACTCCTGTGTGCGCGCGAGCTTTGCTCTGCTGGCAGATATGTGTCCATCGTCGAAACGAGGCAGAAGGGGTTCGGATGCCAGCGCGGATCGTACTGCCTCGAACAGCGGCGCGAACATCTGCCCTTCTGCGAATTTTGTGCGGTCGAGCGGTAAACTGTTCAGGGCACCCGTATCGAGAAGGCCGAGGTCTCGCAGCGAATGCAGCGTTTCGACGAGAAGCGACGTCGTCTCTTGCACAAGGTGCTGGTTCCAAAGATCATGGGGCGGCACGTTGTCGCGGCTTGGCGTCGTGCGGTAAGGTCCTTGCACAAGAAAGCCGAGGTGGGTCTGAAGCACAGTCGGGAAAAAGGCGACAAGGGGAGAATCGCTGACTGCCTGAACCGACCACTGGTGGGATTCTTTGTCCTGTGTGATCGAGAAGGCGATCTCCACCTGACCGGCAACGGCACCTCCGTCAGTTTGGGCCGCACGGGAAAAGACCAGCCACGTTTCCTCAATATCGGGTTTGCCTTTTTCCTGACCAATGACGGTAATTCGACGGACGTTTTCACCAATCGTCTCCGGTTTGCTGCGAAGGTACAGGCCAGAAGGTCCACCCTCGACGCTCCATTCGATCTCATCGATCTGGCGTAGGAACAGCAGCGTTTTGGGGCCAAGTTTCCGTAAACCATCGGTAACGTCGTCCACTGCAGTAGTGTCCTGCGGTCGCAGTGGGAGAAGAAACACAGTCTCATCATGTTGTCGGTCTACTGGTCCGGCAGAGGCAGGCCGCACGTAGTTCTCAATCGCAAAGTCTTCTTCGCCAGAGTGAACTTCCGGCAGGTCCGTGAAAGCATACACCGACTTGAAGCCAATGCCAAAACGCCCGATGCCAGTCAGATCCTTCGTGGTCTCTGCGATATTGCAGATAGCGCGCACATCCCGCTCATCAAACGGCTCCCCGAAATGCAAAACCCGAAGCGCAACCTTCGAGAGGGTGAACTGAACCGCGCGGCTTCCTTGCCATATACCGCGTCGGGCCATGGCGTCCTCGGCGTTCTGAAGAAGCTCAAAGATGAAATGAGTCCGGTCGGCATAAAGGTTTGCCAGTAGCATCTTGCCGATGCGGCCGATGTCAGTACCATACCGCCCCTCGTTCTCGGTTCTTATGGAAGAGTAGCTAGATGTCATTGCCGGACCTCATTTCCGAAGATCGTTGATCAGCACCCAATCCCCGGGCGCACGTTCGTAAGTCCAAAACGTCCAGCCATTGCGGGCGTGACGCTTACATGCTGCCCCCGCAGCAAGTGACGGAGATGTGTATCTCTTGCCGCCATAACTCACCTGGCCGTCTTTCAGTACACGCGCATGGACCAGTTTACCCTTGAACCTAGCTCGAAGTTTTTTCACTCGCTCAGCGTATTGGGCCATCACGGGCACACGGCCTTTGGCCTTGGTCACCTTTTTTCTTGCCGGTTTGACTTTTTTCTTCCCCTTTTTGCGAGGGCCAAAGATATCCTCCTCTTCTTCCTTCTTTCGGCGGCGATATTCTGCTTTCACTTTCGGCAGAAGGTTTTCCGATTTGGCGAACTTGCCTCGTTGCTTGTTGCCGGGCGGGTCGGATATTCGAATCAGAACCGATTCGATTTCCTTCATGTACGCTGGTCCGATGGTCAAATACACGCTGAATCGATCCCATGTATCGCCGTGCTTATTCGTAAGATGCTGTTTCAATCGGCCAAGCAGGCTGCTGGCCAAACCAACGTAGTACAGCTTCCCGCGGCGGTACAAAGCATAAACACCGTGCCGCTTGCGAACAAAATTCCGAATAACATCCTGGTATTCTTCCAGCATTTTTCGAGAAATGTTTTCTAAATGCTGAGAGACGAGTTGCGAGTTCTTCTTTGCCATGTGCCACCTCTTCATATTTGACCTGTGGCACAGGCTACCGTAAAGAGCATGTCGTCGCAATGCCCAGACAGACGCATAATTAAAAGCCGAACTGTTCCAAACGTGCCTTCCGGCGCTCCCAATCAGACATACATAGCGAAAGAAGACGATAGAAACCTCTACTGTGATCGGTGATTTTCAGGTGACACATCTCGTGCATTATCACATAGTCAATGCAGTGGATGGGAGCCTTGACTAGCTCCGTGTTCAACAAAATGACCTTCCTGCCGTTTGAGCTTCCCCACCGTCGAGTCATTCGCCGCAACCTTATCAGGGGGCGGGAAATGCCATATCGCTTGGCCGTCTCGTGGCAAATATCGAGGCGTCGCTCGAAGGCAGCGACAGCGTGCTCCCTGTACCACCGCTGCACAAGTCGCTTCACAATCCTTCTCTCGTGACGATTAGGCGTGTGGACCCAAATAAACCGGCCGATGAGTTTGACTGAACCCCCACTGTTTTGAACCACCTTTAGGCGATACTGCCTGCCAAGGTAGTAGAAGGTCTCTCCGCTAACGTACCGCTTCTCCGGAAGACGTGGCATGAACTGTTTGAAGAAAGTCCTCTGCTTGACAATCCAACCGGCTCGCCTCTTCACTCTAGCAAGCACGTCTTCCAGCGACTTGCCTGCGGGCGCATCGACCGTTACACGAAGATCAGGATGAACGCTGATCCGTAAACGGTTCCTTTGCCCAAAGCGAACGAAGCAGTCGATACGCTCACTGCCAAATTCGATTTTGTGCAGGCGTCCGTCCCGTTGAATTTGCCCGGCAGTCACGGCCGCCTCGCTTTTGCAATATCCAGGCACTGATCCATAATCAAGTCCATGTCCTCGAATGTCAGATTGGCGCTGAGCCGATCCTTCAACTCGAACAGATAATCCTCGATTTCCTGACGCATCCGGTTCTTAACATCAGTGTTATCCACCCAGTTCACAATTCGACGATCCTCGATGATCTTATCAATTGCAAGGCTTGCCTCGGCGCTATGGCCTTGAACATCAAGGCCATCTCCCTGGTACCCCTCGAAGATCTCCCTTATACAACCGTAGTACGCTTTGGCCACATCCTTGCCGTCGAGTGTTTCGGGTACTTCATCCCCGGTCCTATTAAGAACTGAGTTCATAATGTCTGTCGCCTTCTTCAGGTATTCCGTTGCTCGGATACGCTCTGCACGGAACGCATTGATTACGTCCTGAAGAATCCTAGAGAACTTTTTGTAGAACGCCGGGTCTTCTCTTTGCCATTTGACATCGAGTACTCGCTTCGTATTGTGGGCGATCATGTCGGCCTTGGCTTCGTCACTTAGGGGCTCCGCTATAGCCTTCTCTCGCTCCTCCTTGTTGAAAAGGTCAATGGCTCCAGTGATCTGCTCAACTGCTTCAGTGCCCAAATGTGTATCCAGTAGCTTGCGAATCTTCGACTCGTATTCGGAGAAGTCCACGACCTCGGCATAACGCCGCCGCACTGAACTACGAAGCTCCTGGAAAAACTTCAGGTCCTTGCGATATTCGTTGATCTTCTTTTCGGGCGTTTCTTCCAGAAAAGCGGCCGTGGACATCGCCACACTCAAAGTCCGGGCGAAGTCGGCAAACCGCTCATAGAAATGCACCCGCAACGCATCGTCCGATAGCAACCGCTCGTAGGCCTCGTAGTCGCGAGTGTTTTTGACCTCTTTGAAGGTGTCCCACAGGACCGAGTGTTTCTGCGGAAGCTTCTCGGTAATCGCCCGTACGTCCGTCATCATGTCGGCCAAGTCTTCACGCTCGAATTCAGACAGATTGCTGTACATGTCCAATGCGTGATCTAAGTTCTCCAGGACGCCGCGATAATCGAGGATGTACCCGAACTCCTTCCCGTCATGCAGACGGTTCACACGAGCAATAGCCTGTAATAGCGTATGCTCGGTGAACTTTCTTGCCAGGTAGAGCACCGTATTGCACGGTGCATCAAACCCTGTCAGAAGCTTATCTACGACAATAATGATCTCCGGCGCGTCACCCTCCAAGTCGGATGCATCGCCGTCTTTGAAGGCACTGATAACCTGACGGTTGTACTCCTTCTCTGTGCCGTACCGGTCCATTATTGCCTTCCAGAACCGGATAACAGGATCCTTGTTTACCTTGTAGATGTCCTCCTCACCTTCGCGCTCGTCTGGGCCGGAAATGAGCACCTGCGACCTCACCACGCCGAACTCATCAAGGTACTTCTTGTACAGCAAGGCCGTCTCCTTTCGCGGAGCAACCAACTGGGCCTTGAATGGCGTGTGCTGCCAATTGTCACGGAAGTGATTGCTGACATCCCAGGCAATCTCTCGAACGACAGGTTTTGCTCGCATCAGCATTTCCGCCGTGCTGAACTTTTTCTTTAAGTCCGCCTTTTGCTCATCGGACAAGTCCTCAGTGATTCGCTCAAACCATTCATCAATTGCCTTGGCGTCAACTTTCTCCCGGACGTGCCGACCTTCGTATAATAGAGGCACAACGGCCTCGTCTTTTACTGCCTCGGAGATCGTGTAGGTATCGATCAAGCCGCCGAATTTCTGCACCGTGTTCTTATTCCGCTTCATCACTGGTGTGCCGGTAAAGCCGATGAAGCAGGCGTTGGGCAGGGCCTTACGCATCTTGGCGTGCAACGGCCCATATTGGGTGCGGTGCCCTTCATCTACCAAGACAAAGACATTCGGGTCTTCGTTGCGCACGCCCTGCCTGCCGACGGCTGCCTCAAACTTGTTGATAACAGTGGTGGTGATCCGCTGTTTTTTGCTTATGAGCATCTCGACCAGATTGGCTCCCGTCGTTGCCTGCTCCAACTCCGCGCCGCAATGCTTGAAAGTCTTGTATATCTGGTCATCCAGATCCACGCGGTCCGTTACCAGGACAATCTTGAAGTCGTCAATGGAATCGTCCATCGCGATGGCCTTAGCAAGCATCACCATCGTCAGGCTCTTGCCGCTGCCTTGGGTGTGCCAGACCACGCCACCCTTACGTTTGCCACCCTCCATTCGCCTGATCCGGTCCATGATCTTCTTGACGCAGAAGTATTGCTGATACCGGGTTATCTTCTTTGCCCCTGCGTCGAACAGGATATATCGAAAAATCAATTCCAGCAGCCGCTCGGGACGGCATAGCGCCCAGATTGCCCGATCCTGCTCGGTTACCTCGCGGCCACCCTCGGCCTCCATCGCGTCGAAATACTCACGCACATAAGCAAACCGGTCGTCGAAAAGCCTGTCCTTTTTCTCTGCCGAAAGCGGCCGGCCAGTCAGTTCACGAACCTCCGCTTCGTGGTCACCCGGCTCCTTCCACCGCGCCCAGAACTTCATCGGCGTCCCGACCGTGCCGAACTTTGCCTCGTTCTTGGAGACGGCCATAAGCAATTGCACGTACGTGAACAACTTCGGGATGCCGTCTTCCTTCTGGTTGCGGATGTGCTGACTAATTGCCTGCTCCACCGGGTCCTTGCCCGGCCCGAGGTCGGTCCTCTTGCACTCAATCACCACCAGTGGAATTCCATTGACGAACAGCATAATGTCCGGTCGGTATGTCTCCTTGCTGCCGGTCCGCTCGACGGAAAACTCCTCCGTAACGTGATAGACGTTCCGCTCCGGATGTTCCCAGTCAATATAGTGCAGCGTGAAACTCTTCAGGTCGCCCTCGATGGACTGCTGAAGGCTCTTTCCCAGACACAGCAGGTCATAGATCTTCTCGTTTGTCCGCACCAGTCCGTCATAGACCTCATCCTTGAGTGCTCGGATCGCAGTGTGGATGTTGCCCTCGGTGAACGGGTATTCCTGCCCTTTAAAGCGGACCTTGTTCATTGCCCGCAGTTGCTTCTCCAGGATGCCGTCCAGGATCACACCCGACGTTCGTCCGCCGCGTAGCGCCATCGCCTCGGCCGGCAACAGATACTCCCAACCAAGGTTCTGTAGCAATTGCAGCGCCGGAACCTGGGAGATGTGGTCCTCTTTGATTAGTGGCGTTTCATGTTCCATGTCTATCACCTACCTTTGTGACCATCAGGTGGCCGCGCTGCGATTTAGTCATTCTTGCTCACGTACAGGTTAAAGAGGAAAACGTGAATGGTGATGTGGCGATCTTGGTCCTCCTTTGACCGAAGGATGAATCGCCATTCACCTGCATGCCCGCTTTCCACGGACCTGAGGCAGCAGTCGTGCGAATTCAGAATATCAGGAACCTTCTTCTGGATTTCCGCAAAACCTGCTACGTGTTTGTTGAAGATGACAAGGGCCGCCTTGCAGTCCCGCCATGTAAGATAGCTCAGCAGTTGATCGACAGCCTCTGACAACTCCTTAGCGCCTCGCCAGACCTTGCATTCCCCTACAAATGCGGCCCGTTCCTTATCCTCGATTCGGATGTCCGTTTTACCGTGCCGCCGGAACGTCTCTCCTGTTGCGTCTCCCTGATAATGCCCATTCAAATGAGCGAGAATGATGTCCCGAAGCTCTTCCTCATTGTGCTTCGCAAACGTCACTGGCGTCGCCTCGAAGGATCGGCCCTCGTGCCGAATCACGCCAAGGATATGCTCGTAGTCCTCCACGGCGATCCCTGGTTCCGGCGGCTTGTTCGGGACCGGCGGCAGCGGTTTCACCAGCTTTCGCTTAACCGGTATCATTGAAACATCTGGGGCACCCGGCCGTTTCTTAAGGGGTATGTTCAGCACCTGGATGACCGCCGAGTGGCTCTTAAGCCGCTCTCGCCGTTTCACCACGGCTTCCCGAACACGCTGCGGAAGCCTATGGTTCTCTGCTTCAATCTGGCTCTTCTGAGCGTCCAGGTAAAACCGGACGCTCTGCAAGGTATGCTCAAGACCTTGCTTATAGCTATCGGGGCTTGCACTGCTGGGCTGTTCCATAACGATGTCCAGATACCCAATCCCATCGCTTCCGGGGTGCCGGATATGCGCTCGAGGGAAGATAGTCTGGAACCTGTTTGGTCGCAGCTTCCAAAGCAACGGATCGCCGGTGAACGGAATTGACACCGTGACCATGAGGCCCGGAACTTCCGTTCGTTCACCCGGAACGGTGAAGTAGTCGAACCGCCCGGAGACATCTACTCGCGTTTCCTCCTGGTCCATCTCCGTCGCGTCTTCGTGCAATTCGATGGCCTGGACTTCCATGTCCGAAACGATGTGCTCGACTATCTTGTCATCGTCGGTGTTGAGGAACTGCGCTTCGGGAATGGCGTTCACCTTCTCCACGGCCTTTGCAAAATGCCCGTTGAGCATCGCCGACAGATCGCCTTCATAGAAAAGCAGGTTGTCTTGGGCCATGATTTGCTCCCTTACCCTTTGGGCGGATACGGGTCATTCCCGTGGCTGTCGGATTGTGATATCTTGCCGTCCATGTTGTGGATACGCAGTTCAGTGTCCTGGTTCCGGCTGATCTCGCGCGCAGCGTCAACGGCGTCCTGTTTCGTGTCAAAGTGCCCGCTGGCGCGGATTGCGCCTCCGCGTCGAACGTCCCAGCCACCTTCATTCTTGTTCGGCACCACATGATGCGTCTTCGGTCCTCGTTTAGCCATGATCGTTGTTCCTTATGTAAGGGGTTTACACTTTCACGCGCACCTTGCCCGTGAGTAATTTCTGCATCAGGCCGCGCTTCTGCTCCTTAAGCCGGCCCATTCGCTGGCACAGCAAGTTAATTTCAGCGTCGACGGCCGCCAGGACGGACGCGATGTTTTTCTGCTCGTCGAGGCTCGGCAGCGCCACTCGGATTTCGGCGAACTGCTTCCAGCGAAGGCTGCCGCGCCTATTGATTGAAGCATTAGTGTTCACCTGGAAGATGTGTCTGTATAACTCGGTCTTGAACAGGGCATATAAGAACGGCGCGTGAACCTTGTCGTTTGTCTCGAAGGCCGTGTACATCGGGCTGACCAAGCCCGCTTCCAGGTGGGTAAGCAGGCCAATTGAACCTTCCTCGATATGGTTAGTCGCATAGGCAAACTGGCCACGACGGACCAGTTTGTAATTCGATGTATCGTCGCTGAAGATTTGCTTGCCGAAGTACTTCAGCGAGTCCACCAGGCCGTCGTATTTGGTACACGACAGTACCGGAATCGAGTTCCTTTTCCCGTTTCGCTCCGACACCTCACGAGCAACCTGGCTCATCTTGATATACGGCCAGTCCTCAGGCACCAGCCCGAAGTGGGTGTCAATCATCACAGTTGATTTCACGAACTCCTTGAATCGTCGTTTGCCGGTGAGCAGTTGCTGCATCAGGGCCTTCTTGATCCTCGTCTTGGCCGAAATCAGACGAGATGCCTGCTCAATGGCTCGGTCCCAGGTGAAGAGGGTCTGAGATATCCTGTGTTGTTCAATGAGAGGTGGCAGGGCAAAATGGTAAGCCCTAATGAAATCAGTGGGGACTCGCTTTTGGCCAGCAGAGCCTGTCATGTTGGCCGCACCTCGTCCCCTAAAGTGATGCGACATTGTCAGATAGTAGATGAAATGTATGTCACATTTTTCCGTTGCGCGAAGTACGTGAAACTCGGTACTCCCGAATCCGTACCCATTCGTCAATCCGGTCGCAATCGCACCCTTGCAGTTCTCGAAACATGGCGTAATTTTGGCAATGAGAACATCTTTCTCACGAAAGGCCGTGTAACCGTTATTGACTTCAGATAGATCGCGAACTTGCCGATTAGCGATCCCGCCCCCTACGGCCACATCCGGCATCGCCAGGAATGTAACCTGATCTTCGGGGCTTAGGTTGTTTGCCCGTCGCGGATTTACTTCCACTACGTTTCCTAACCTTGTTTCGATCCACCCGTCAGGTACCATATCTCGGCTCCTTCATATGCCGGGCTATCATTGAACGCACCGTATTCATGCGTGTATTCCCTTTATTCAATGTTAACCACGAACTCGCCACTGCGCGCCACACACACGCCGTCTTTGACGAGGAAGCACTCGATCCAGTGGAATCCGGTGTACTCAGTTTTCTCGTCGCGATTCAGGTTGGTTCCTGGGAAGATTATGCCGCGGAGTCCGCGCGCGCCATGTGATGCAGCCTCTTCACCTGTGTTAACGACTTGCCAGTAGACGTCAAAAGGTTCCGGAGCAGTTGTGGTGGCCGTGAACTTAAGGTCCCAGTGCTCCGGCAGCGGCACTGAATCAGAATTGAACTGAAATGAACTCTTGTCTTTTCTTGAGGCAGTAGCAGAAATCGTCACATCGTAACGGGGTTGCTCCGGCCAGCGTAGGGGCTCACGATGCGGGACATCAAAGCGTGCGAGCGGTGTGGAGGCTGCTTGGATGATACTGCCGGCTCGGAGGTTGCTCTCAGCCTCTGGCTGGCTGGCTCTGCTGGCGTATTTCGTCATAGCCGCGGAGGCATCGCGGTAACCATAGGCCTCGGTCAGGTAGGTTCCGACCTTCTCGAAGCCGCGACTTGTCAGCAGGTTTCTGTGTTCCTGCTCGACGACAGCCAACCATTCAAAGAAAATCTCCTGTTTTCGGGGCGTCTCGGCCCATTTGTCGGCGAAGTTCTCCTCCGGGTTAACGGGATTCGGCACCCACAAAATGCCGTCCCGCTCCTCAATGGCGTCGCGCATGCCCGGAACGACATTCAGGAGTGCATCAACAATGTCCGCTTCATTATTGTAGGCCTGGGCCGCGAGGGTCGTGATGATGATGGAGACGGGCTTATCGTCGTCGCCGTTGTAACGCAAGTCGCGGTGGCGTTTGAGCAATTGGACAACCCGCTGCAGCGGCGTGCGTACCTCGTAATCAGGAACTTGCTGAACTTCGACCTTCTTCTGCATAGCGACGGTGCGTCTGCCCTCCTCCAGCCGGACCAGCATCTGGTTTTTGAACCAGGCCGCATACCCCTTGGGGTTGCTCTTCGGCCAATCAATATCCGTGTCCCATGTATTCCTGTCGGTGATGCAGATGGTGTACTTGGCCAACTGCTCGGGTACACCCAAAGCGATGAGCCAGGCATATTCATCGGGGATGGCCGGAAGCACGTCCAAGTGAAACTTGGAAGCATCGGCATATTTGATGGTCCAGCATCGGCGGCCGCCATCTGCGGGGTCGAGCATGTTCCTGTAGCGGCTGTGGGGATGCTTTAGCCGGTCACCGACCATCTTCTTGAGAAGTGGTTGGCTAACTTGGTCCTCGTCAAGTTGAAGCGAGCAAACGGCATCGACATCGTAGTCGTCATCGCCAATTGGCTTGACCGCAGTGCCCAAAGCGAACGATCCCTGTGGATAAATCACAGGGCCGTAGGAGGCCAGTTCCGAATCGTCCTCGCCGAGCCAGGTTCCGACAGCGTCGTAGTGCTCCTTGGCCTCCTCATACTTGGACGGCGGGACATCCAGTTCATCGGCCAAATCGCCGAGGATCAGGTTCAGTTGCTGTCTGTATTGGGTTTCAGTCATTTAGCACCTCCCTGTGCTGTTGCGAGGTCCAAGGCGTGCATGAAGCCGCCGAGGTCGTTGTTTTGGTCATAGATGCGTAACCGCACATCCGCCTTGGGCATAATAATCCGCCCCATTTCAACGGCGACGGCAACGGGTGCGGCGGGAAAGACGTGAAGTACGGCGTCTTGGCCATGCCGGGCCTTGATACTGTTCAGCAACTGACGCATTATCTCGCGGAATTGTTGGAGTTGCCGGCGTGACTTCAGGAAATCGTTGTTCGGCTCGGGTACGGTCACACGCCAGATTGCTGCGTCGTCCCCCAGCACAGCACTGATGCGGTCGTCCATGATCGTCGCGCTGAGCGACAGCACCAGGGCTGGCTGCCCCGTGGCTTCACCAGGCTCTTGAACCATGTATTCGAACCCGTCGGAATCGTTTTGCCAGCACCAATCCTGCGGTTCGCGGTGGAGCTGGTAGACTTGGGCGGCGGGGATATCAGAAAGCAGATAGCCGAGGAGCATAAGTAGCGGTTGTGGAGCGAGCGCAAAGACCGAAAGATGCTCAATGCCGCCACTAGCCAACTGTGGACGAATCTGCTGCTGGACCATATTGCGGAGGTGGTCGCTCTCGATTCGCCAGAATTCTTCCGTTCGATCACGAAACGAACTGTTGACCATTCCTAACAACAATGGATGGGGGGACGCCGGATATCGCTTGTCGAGCAACATAGCCAATTTTGCTTTGCGATAGGATACCGAGGAGTTATGGTCGCCCACGTTGGCTCCGTAGAGCAGAATGTGGCTTTGCCTATCCGAATCTATGCTAGTGACGGTTTCGATCCGCTGCTCGTGTTCGCGCTTCATGCATTGAAGCGTCTCGACCGAGTGGTCATCTTTGCCCTCATGGTCGATCAACCGGTGGTGCTCGTCGCACAACAGCATCAGGTTGCTGATATCGTCGGCCAATTGCGGTGAGAGCACGGCATCTCCTCGAGGCCCATTGGGTGAATCGGCAATGATGTGAGCGATGTAGGCGCGGTTCATATCAGCCATAGTCAGATCGTCGCGCCAGAGTGGTTTGTTGCATCCGGCGTACTGACATCGACCTCCGGCTTTAACCCAGAGGCGGAGTTTCACTTTGCCTGGTATTGCTGTGCTCGACATGGTTATTCCAACCCCAGTTCCCTCATGTGGCCCGCCATTTCCCTGCGCGTCTCGTCGAGTTGCGCCTCTATCTCGGCAATTTCTCTCTGCACTGCCTGAATGTCGATTTCCTCTTCCTCCTCGAATGTATCCACATAGCGAGGAATGTTGAGGTTAAAGTCATTCTCGGCAATCTCGTCAAACGTGGCTCGATAGGCGTACTTATCCACGGTTTGGAAAGCCTGGAAGGTGGTGACGATCTTGTCGAGGTCCTCCGGCCTGAGATAGTTCTGGTTCGTGCCGTTCTGGTATTCCCGGCTGGCATCGATGAAAAGAACGCCCTTTTTCTTCTTGCCCTTGTTGAACAGCAAGATTGCGGCCGGTATGCCGGTGCCGTAGAAGAGGTTAGGCGGCAGGCCGATGACGGCTTCGATGAGGTTCTCTTCCAAGAATTTCCGTCGGATTTTGCCTTCACTGCCGCTGCGGAACAGCACGCCGTGCGGTACAATTACGCCTACCTTACCCTCGCCGTGCAGAGCGATCTCGACCATGTGGGAGATAAACGCATAGTCGCCACGGCTCTTGGGGGGAATGCCGCGAGTGAAACGGCGAAAACGGTCGGTCTCGGCGTGCTCCTGACCCCATTTATCCAGGCTGAACGGGGGATTGGCTACCACGACGTTGAACCTCATCAGGTCGTCGCCCTCGATGAGCCGGGGGTTGTTGATTGTATCGCACCACTCTATGCGGCCCGAATCCATGCCGTGCAAGAACATGTTCATCTTGCACAGCGCCCATGTGCTGCCGTTAGATTCCTGCCCGGCCAGGGAGAAATTTTCCGAGCCGACCTGTCTGCCAACCTTGATCAGCAGCGAGCCGGACCCGCAAGCCGGGTCGCAGATACGGTCGCCGGATTTAGGAGCGAGTAACCTTGCCAGCAACGTTGAGACCTCCGGCGGCGTGTAGAATTCGCCCGCCTTCTTGCCTGCTCCGGCTGCAAAGCGGCCAATGAGGTACTCATATACGTCGCCAATGATATCCCGGCCGTTCAGGTTCGACGGACGCAAATCGACCTCGGCAAAATCGTCCAGAAGGTTTCGGAGGCGGCGGTTGCGATCCCTCGTTTGGCCGAGGGCGGGCTCGGAGTTAAAGTCAATGTTGCGGAAGACGTTTTCTAGTTTGGCCTTGTTGGCATCTTCTATTCCTTCCAAAGCGACGTTGATCAGTTCTCCGATGTTCGCCGCGTCACGCTTGGCGTAGAGGTGATCAAAATCGCACTCAGGCGGCACAACGAAGCGCTCGCGGCTCATGGCTCGCTCGACTCGCTTCTCGTCGCCATTGTACTTCTTCATGTATTCTTCGCGCTTGTCCTTGGCCAAGTCGCTGAGAAATTTCACGAAGAGCATAGTCAAGATGTAGTTTTTATACTCCGATGGGTCGATGGCCCCGCGGAACGTGTCGCACGCCCGCCATACAATGTTCTCGATTTCCTTTTGGGTTAGTTTGCTTGCCATGATTTCTCCTTGGTTTACCGCGCTGCTTGCCTAATAGCCTTAAGACAGATGCCACGGATAAGTTTATTTCGTTTCTGCTCTAACCGCTTCAGTAAGGCACTCTCCCTAAACGAAAGTTGGTGTAGTTTGACAACCTTTTCCTGCGTTTCGGCCGCCGGTATATCAATCTCAAGGGCGGCAAACGCCTGCTTAGAGATAAACGGCATGCCGCTGCCGCTCGCCACACTCTTCAAATAACTCTGGGCCGACGGTTCGTTGATCGCCAAGGCAAGGTAGTCCGTTCGGATGGTTTCGACCTTCGGCCTGAGAATGAAGAAGTATCCTGCGGCGATGGCCTTGGTATCCGAGGATAACCCCTCAATCAGCGTGGCGTAATTCCGACGGCCTTTGGATAGGAAAATGACATCGCCATTATTGACCACGTATTTCTTAGCGTCCCGCTTCAGCGTCACCCGGACGATGCTCGTGAAATTCAGCCGGTGATCATTCTCCGCATCGATGTTCTTCGCCTGGATCACCTGATGCGTGCCATCCAAGGCCATGTCCAGTTTCTCCCGAAACTGGTAGCCGATTTGGATGTCAACGATATTTTCTATCTTCGTCTTCACGCTGGTTTCCTCATGCAACACTTGTCCTATGGCGGTGTCGGAGCCACTCATCCGAGCAGCCCCGACTCCCGTCCGGACATCACTCAGTTGTTAGGTAATCGGTCTTGTAGACGTAAACGTACCTCGTGTCCCAGTTTCCGCCGCCTCCGCCACCTTGGCAACCCTTGTCGATAAAGTGCTGCTCAATGACTCGGACAGTTTCCTCGTTCTGGGCATCCCAATACATCGCCGCATTACGCTGGCTGTTTGCATTGTGACCATTGACGATACGGTCGGTTGGGTCTGAGGTAATTCCGACATACCAAGCGGAATAGCCACCGCCGTGCAGAGAAACGTGGTTTTCGATCTGCGCTGCAATGCTGTCTGCTGTTGCTTGAATGAACATTCCTTTGCTCCTGTCTGCTCAAAAAGGCACAAATCACTTCAAATCCCCAGTCCCATACGCATTCAACTCATAGTCTCGTTCGATACGCAACTCCTTTTACAATGCGGCTGATACTTGACTGGAAGAAGGGAGGCAGGTATGATCGTTCTGGTGTTGACAACGTCTCTATTCCAGCCAAACTCAGATTGGGACAATACACCCAACGGCTCTGTGTGCCAGCACGGGGCTGTTCGGCTGTCGCGGCGGCTAAACGCCTCTGCTTCTTTTGACATAATGAAGTTTTCATGACCGTCAAGAGAATCAGATTGCAGTAATATAAATGCTTCACTAAAACTATTATACTGCAAGCGGCATGGTCTGCCACATCTTTTTTGCAGTATTTTCGCTACTCGATCACAAAGTTTGATGGGTTGAGGGGCCTGGGTGCGCGTATTCTCTTTGGTAGCAATAGGTTACATGAAATAGGCCGAATTGCTCTATGGCAGAAATATTTTTCCCCCACCTATGTTTTTTTGTTGCAAGGAGGGCACTGGACAAGTCTTTCCCGGCCTATCACCATTTCCCGAGCGGGCATTGGCTTTCGGGATTGCTACGGAATTTGCCGAAGCAGCAGCCGGGGTGAAGGTCGCATTCGAAGGCGTTGTCGCGGCTGTGTTCGCAGGATTTGCAAATGTCGAAGCGGCGTTTGGTTTCGGCGACGACCTTAGGGTCGGTGGTCTGTCGAGAGACTTGTTGAGTGCGGTTGGTGGCGGTGTGAGCGACGCGGACGGACAAATTCCGACGACGGATGATTTGGCCGGTGCCGAGGTAGCGGGCGAAGTTTTCCTTTGTGTGTTGCGTCATATTGTCACCGTGGCTGTGCAGCCGGTGGCGTCGCCGCCGCCCCAGCCGGTGTCCTGGCCGGTCATGTCGAATGTGCCGTGGAGTTTGCCGTCCGGCCCGCAGGTTACGTCCACATCGGCCGCTGTGAATGCGGGGGTATCGCCAACCATCCAGTCGCACGGGTCGCCGTTGTCGATGTCGCTGCCGACGTAGATGTTGGCGTTATAGGTTTCCGTGGCCGAGTCGTAGCAGACGATCAGCACCCAGTTAAACACCCAGCCGGGGGCCGTCCACTCGGAGATGTCCACGTAGTTCGCCCAAATCCAGCAGCAGTCGCCCGCCCACGTCGGGCCTTCCCAGGCCTCGCAGTAAAACAGCGCGTCAGGGTGCATCTGTATCAGGCCGCTCTGCCAGAAGGGATTGCCCAAGCACGCGCCTGCAATGGCGAGGCTCGCATCGTCCTGGTCGTGCCTGATGCACGGGCTGCAGAAACCGCACTCGGGGCAGCCGTCAATCGACCAGACGGCCCGGCCGCCGTGGTCATCGTGGTCGCCGTTGACACAGCCGCCCGTGATGTTCATGTAGATTTGCAGCCGGTCATCGGCCTGGAGCGTGATCGTGTCCGACTCATACGGCAGGAGCAATTCCGCGCCGCTGTCCCAAAGTACGATTGTGCCGTTGACTCGAGGCTGGAGTCGCTGGTAGCACGCCCCGGCCCGGCCGATGTACTCGACGAGTACGGTCGTATCCTCGGCGGCGTAGATATTGATGGCTTGGTCCGCGCCGAAGCACGACGTCGCTTCGACGATCCGGTAACACAGTCTGCCGGTCAGCCTGACGGTTACATCGCGCGGCGTGCTGGAGCACTGCTGGTCTTCCAGGTACAGCGTGATGCGACAGCCGGTCTTGCAGTCGGTGGCGAGCACGCCGCCTGTCGGCCGGGTGAGGATATTGCCGCCTTCGGCTTTGATCGTGTCGGGCATTGCTATACCTCACACGGGCCGGTGTCGAAGGCGACGCTACGCACCTCGGACGAGACGAAGACCAAACGACCAATGGAGTCATACGTCGGCGTGCGGATGAACTGATAGACCGGGTCGCCGGAATTGCCGGACCAGTAGAGCCGAATGGCCTTGAACTGGACGCCGTCGTAGCCGGTCTCCTGGTTATCAACGTCCCATTCTTCGATGTCGGCTGTCTCGCCACTGCCGCCGAGGACCTTGGGGTTCTCGTGCGTGCCGATGGAGGGGACGCCGAGTCGCACGATGGCCCAGACTTCACCGATGCCGGACTCGGCCCAGAGGATTTGGGCCGCACCCGACGTGCCGCTAATCAGGTACTGAGTCTGGGCGTCTTCGATATCAGCGAAGGTGTGCGCTTCATCCTCCACGTTGACCTTCACCGGGCAGATACCATGGGCGAATGCCCGTCCAATCTCGCCGTCAGCCAGTGGCTCGGCGATGATCACGAATCGCCCGATGTGCTCATCCTCGACCGGCACAACGCCGCGCAGTGCAATGCGGTTCTTGAATTCATCCTCGTTGTCCGTCGGCGTGATAACGGGTGAGTCGATGCCGATGACGGCGAAGCGGTTCTGGTCGTAGCCGCTGGCGTTCTTGACAAGGATAATGCCGCTGGAACGGAAGGTCTGTTGGGCGGTTTGGGCGCGTCCCTGCTGGCGGCTGCGGAAGTCGCGGGCGGCGTCGATAAACGTATTGAATGTCTGGGCTGGGATGACCAGCGCGTCGCCGGACTTGACTTTCTTGAGGTGGTCGCTCACGTCCCGATCCCCAGAGTCGAGAAGTCGCCGTCCTCGTAGACCTTCTCGACGTACACGGCCACCGGCTTCTTGACTATGGCCTTGGCGACGGCGTCCTCGGCATCGGCGTAGCGGACCCACATGTACTCCCAGCCCTTCTTGTCGATGCCGACGATGTCGCCGACGGTCAGGCCGGTCTTGTTCGGACTGGCGGCGAAGCGGAAGGTGATTTCCCAGTCGTCGCTGCCGCGTTTTGAGCCGGATGCGCCCAGGAACAGGACCTCGCCGGCGGCGAAACCCTTCCAGGCGGCGTTGTTGGTCTTGCCGGTCAGTGCAAAATAGGCACCCTTGTTCACATCTCCATCATCGATGTAGTGCGTCTCGGAGAAGTTATAGACCGGAACGGTAATGTCCACGCCCTCGACGTTGTCGTGCGTAACGCCGACGGCCCCCTTGAAGTCGGGAGCGGTCTTGCCCGGCGGGGCGTACTTGCTGACGGTGGTGATGGACTGCGTGATGTGCTGCGTACCGCCGCCGGTGTCGAAGGAAAAGGACGACTCGCCGACGGGCGGCTGGGTGTTTTCCGGAGCGACGTAGCGGACCGTGCATTCCCACTTGCCCTGGCCGGTGGTGGTATCGACGAAGATCGGATCGAGCGTGCACTCGTCGCGCACCAGACCGTCGTATTCGGTGGGCGTCGAGTTCAGCAGGAGCATCTTGGCTGTAAGGTCGTCGGGCGTGCCGTCGAGTGTGTAGTGCATTGTAACCGTCGGCTTCTCGCCGGTGGTCCACTCGCGGCTGTCGATCTTTTCGGTCAGTGTAGGCATCCGTGCCTCGTATGATCCTGGTTAGGGGATCGCTCGTTGTTTCGCTCAGTACTGAGTCATCGCTTGATTTTGTTGCAGGCGCTACGCCAACTTCACAAATTCGTGCTTCGTACCATTGTCCATGAGCAAATCGGAGCCCCACCAAACGGCATCAAACTGATCGCCACCCAGTTCCTGTTCCTCTGCTACAATCTGGCGGACGGTCTCTATGTGCTGTGGGCCGAAACGCTGTGTCACGGATCGGCCACTGCTCCAAATGAGAAGGTGAATCTCCGTTTCTGCAGGGACGTTCCGCCTGTAGTCTGGAAGCTTTGAAAGCTTCTTCTGGACGTGTTCTATGAGATCGCTTTCTATCACGCCCAACCAACCCACATCGAGATTGCTTCTTGGCCACCCTAGAACGAGTCCCGAGTGGTAAGTAAAACGGAAAGACTCAACGCACTTATGGAGAATCGGAAAGTCCACCTCGTCAACCCAATGATATCGTGAACCGTAAGGAGAGTTCGCCAAACGTAGGTTGTCTTGCCTGAAGCGGACCTCAATCATCTGCTGATCATGAGGAGTTGGGATAATGCAAACCAACTCTTTGAGTTCCTCGATGGCACTGTCCCGTTCCTGGGGGAGTGGAACCATGTAACGCCCGTTCATTTCTCCCGCCTGCGTCAGCCTGTATATAAGACTGACAGACCAGTGATTAACTTTGGGATCATCAATCCAGGCATTCAGAACAAACCGCTTGAATTGTCCATCGTAGTTTACGGCTTTGTCCTTAGCGCCAGGCTGGCGATACTCTGTCAGCTCTAGGCCGATTGTGGACATCTGATTGGAAAGAAGAAAATCGGGCGATTCTCTGTGATTGGGAAGTATTTTCCAGTTTGAATCCAAGTGGTCACGGAATGTAATTGCGACCAGCCGTTCTATCTCATCCTTTGTTAGTGCCATCTATATGCTCCTTTCTCGGAAGGCGGACACATGAATACCTTGTGACATAATAACAGTCTACTGGAACGCCATCCTATCCGCGTTCCGTAGCGGGCGGGTGTTCTTTTCGATCTTGTCGATACCGTTGGCCATGCGGTCGGTTACGCCGCCGGTCTGGAGGCCCAGGACGTTGGCAGCGACGAACGTTCCCTGCGAGCCGATCTTCGCGGCCTGGCGACCGAGCAGGTCGCCCATCCCGGCAATGGCGCGGTTCGCCCTGGCGATGATGTCATCGGCCCCTTCCAGTTTGTCCGGACCGGCGGCCTCTTTTGCCTTGCGCTTCTTGCGGGCCTCCTCGACGGCGTCTCGCCACTCCTTGCGGGCATTGGCCAGGTCGGCCTCGTTGTCGGACATGCGACGCTCGTATTCGGCGTCGAGTTCGCTGTGCTTCTGGAGATTCTCCCGGCCAATCTCGCCCATCGTCGCTTCATGGACCGCTGTCGCGCGACGACGTTCCGCTTCGCGCTTAGCCTCCCGCTCGGCGGTCTTGCGTTGCTGCTCATCGTCGATCTGCGAGATGGCCCGCTGCTTTTCCTGCTCGACGAGTTTGTTCTCGGCCTCCAAATCGACCGAATCGTCGAACAGGCTCTTGATCCAGTTCCAGGCCTTTTTGGCACCGGACTTGATGCGTTCCCACGTCTTGGCGAAGAAGCCCACGAACCCATACCAGGCCTTGGCGAAGAACGCGGTGGTCTCAATCCAGCCGACCTCCAGTGCGTGCCAGACGACCTCGACGACGGCCAGCAGGCCGTGCCATGCGTCGTAGCCGATCTTGATGAAGAAGTTCCGAAAATTCAGCCAAGCCTTCTCCAGGAAGTTCACGCCGCGCGTCCATTCCATCTTCAGCGTCAGCCACAGGACCTTGACGGCCAGGGAGATGTCGCCGGCGGCAAGCGCATCAGCGATGCCCTGATAGGCGGTGAGTGCGTCGTCCTTGAGGACACCGAACTTCTCGCCCAGCCAGGTCAGCGCCTTGCCGCCTGCGCCGGTCGCATATATAAGGTATGCCCCCATCGCCGCAACGGCGGAGATAACCAGGCCAATCGGCGACAGCAGAAAGGCGATCACGCCGGCCAGGAGTTTGAAGACCGTTCCGACCGTCGTAACGATGGTGATTAGCCCGCCGAGGGCGCTGCCTAATCCACTGATAATCGTGCCGAGTACTACCAGTGCAATTCCACCGGCCAGCACAGCCGCCGCGACTTTCAGGACTGTTACGATGATTTGGCGATTGGCCTGAATCCACGCGCTGACCTTCATGGCCACATCGGTAATCGTCTCAGCCAGTTGTTTGAGGACCGGCGCAAGGGCCGCACCCACGCGGAAGACGCCCATCTTGACGACCTTCCAGAGGGCGTCGAGCGTGTCGGTGAACTCCTCGGCCGCCGCTGCGTCCTCACTGCTCATCGTCAAACCCAGCCGACGGGCTTCCTTCTGGAGTTGCTCGATTCCCTTGGCCCCCTTGGCCATCATGGGCAGCATCATCGTACCGGCCCGGCCGAACAGTGCCTGGGCGAGAGCGGCCTTGCGCGTGGGGTCTTCGATTCGGGAGATTGCCTCGGCCATGAGCTTGAACTGCTCTTCCGGCGCGAGGTCTTTGAGGTCCTTGTACGCCAGTCCGAGGTCGGCCAGCGCGTCGGTCTGCGTCGATAGTCCGCGCCCGGCGTCATAAATACTGCGCTGCATCCGGCGAAAGCCGGTCTCGAGGGCCTCGATGGATGTGCCGGTCTGACTGGCGACGAACTTCAATTCGCTGAGCGCCTCGACCGATAGGCCCGTCCGCTTGGCCATCTTTGCTATCTGGTCGCCCATGGAACTGAACGCCTTAGCCGCGCCCAGCAGAGGCGCAAGTATCGCCGCACCCAGCCCTGCCATTTTCAGGCCCATGTTGCGGATGGAGCTGCCAAACGCCTTGATCTTCTTCTCGGCCCGGCGCAGCCCGCGCACGAGTTTGCTGTCGTCGGCGAACAACTCGACGAACGCGCGACCGGCTCGAATTCCACGTGAGGAGGCCATTCGTTATTACACCTTCATTTGCATTGCAGCGGTAAAAGCGGGCTGGCGGAACTGCCCCGCCCTCTCAATCCTGGGGGGATTGTGGGTCTCTCTTGACCCCTCGCCCGCATCAATTTTCCATAACAAATCGTCGTGCTTTGGATACATCTGCGTCCACTCGAATGAACTCTCACGCAGCAGCCGCTTTCGCGTCGCGTGGTCGCAGAGGAACCTTACATAGCGGAACTGCCGGCCCCAGACCTTCCGAAGCCCCAGCGCCGTCCAGACGCTTTTCTTGCGCGTGCCGAAGCGGGTAATCATGAATCTCGGATGGACCGGCTCGTTGTCGGCGGTCAGGTAGATTTCCGTGGTGATGTAACCGCCGTAGAGCCAGTTGGACCCCTGATAGACATAGCCCGGCTTGCCGCGAATCCCGTCGGCCCAGGTGAACAGCAGCACACGCTCCGGCTGATTCGCCCTAAACCACCGCGCGCACCCGGCCAGGAATTCGCTTTCCGTGTTGCGCGGCAGTTCATCCCGGCAGACCAGCCGGTTCAGTTCCCAATAATCGCCCGTGTCCAGGCTGGGGAAGAGTTTCTGGATAGTGTGGCGTGGCCGGGTTCCCCAGCCCCATATCGCAGCGCCGCCCAGGCCCTGGTCGTCGTAGAAGCCCAGAGACACCATGCAGTGCGGTGGGAAGATGTTGCTGTAATGCCACCGCAGGCAGAGCCGCTTGGCCTCGTCCATGTTTATGCAATCAACGTGCATGGCTACTTGGTGTTCGCCAAACCGGTTGTCCGCCCATGTCGCCCGTACCGTTACAGCCGGTTACGATCAGAAGCACGGCCACGGCCGCCGCTACTGCAATCCATTGCACTTTCATCTCTCGCTCCTTCCATTGGAGACCTTGAAGGCCTGCTTCAGCAGACCGATGTTCTCGGTGTCCACTTCAATCACTTCGCCTGGCTCGCGGTCGAACGGGTCGAAGTCGGCGACCTTGAACGCCCGGCCCTTTTTCGGGTCGCGGTGGGCGTTGCCAATTAACGCACACAGCAGCGCCGTCCGGCCCCATTCGTCGCGGCCGTGGCCCTCGGCCATCCAGAGCAACTGCCGCAGCGTCAGTGGTCGGGGATCGACGCTGAGACTTCCGGCGATGAACCAGACATCGCGCCACGGATCGCCGCGTCGATGTCCAGACCTTCGATCCGCGTCTCGATGGCCTTGACGGCTGCTTCGATCATCTTTGCCTGTGTCTCCACGGCTCGGGCGCGGTCGGCCCGGCCGCGCTGGCGGAAAAAATCGATTAGTTCCTCATAGAACGCCTTCTGCGCCGCCAGTAATGTCGCGCCGTCAAAACTCGCCCGCACGTCAGCTTCGGTTACCTTGTGGGCCTCGAACTGACCGCCCAACAGGCAACAAATAACTTCGCCGAGTAGCAATTCGTCTGTGCCCAGCCGCGTCAACAGCGGCGGGTCGCCCGCTTCCGGTTGGAGCAGGTCGATTTTCAGCGCGTCCTTGACCTGCTGTGCAGTGCCGAGGTTGAGACTTATGCTCCAGGTTCGTCCGGCGGTATCAGTGAAGGTTTTCATTACGGGGTCACCTCGTGCCATTCTTCGAACCGAGCGAGTTTGGCCGTTACGTCGGCGACGATGGCCTCCTCCAGCGCCTCGTTACGGCTGAAGTTGGTGATTGAAAAATCACCGAGCGGACCCTGTGCTCCGGTGATGGTCCGCTTCTGGTCGAGCACCGCCAATGCGACGGTCCCGGCCGAGAGGAACGCGGCCTTTATCGCGTCGAAAACGGCATCGCCCGGCCGCCAGACCATCTGGAACTCGACGCTGCACTCCCGCAGCGTCGGAGCCGTTGCTCGCCAGCCGCTGTTGCCGCGCGTGGTGATGTCCGCTTCGCCTGCTTCGAGGCTGAGCGTTACATCGCGGACGTTGTCCACCTCGGTCATCAGGGCCGGGTCGGTTTCACCGGCTGCGCCCTGGTACAACCCGGCGTTCATGCCCAATACGTATGTCGCCATTTTCCTGGTCTCCTACTTCACGCTGTCTCGCCACATGGCGGCCAGCTTGGGTTTTTCCTTCTCAAAGGCCGGTCCCATGAACGGTCTGGCCTTAATCCTTACACGTCGTTTCCTGCGGCGTCCCCGCAGGCCTTCGACTACAGTCGAGACACCGCCATGTTCCAATGCGTGCGGTGCGTCGCCGATTTTCTGATTCAGCCTCGCCGGGCCGATTACCACGCTGCGACGGTCTCGCTCGTAGCCGAAGAAGATAAACTTCTTCAGCAGGCCGCTATGACTGCTCGGTGGCTCGCCCGCCGAACTGGCCCGCTTCCGCTTTCGGATGGACGACTTCGCACCTCGCCGCACAAACGCCCCGAACTTGCTCAGAACCCGCCGGGCCGTGCGGTCCACTGCCGAGCGAACCGCCTTGCGGTCGAAGAACATCTTTTTCGCTACCATGCCGATCATTTCAGCACCCTGTAAGTCAGCGTCAGGACGCTGGTAAAGGCCCGTTGCTCGGACAGATGGTCTGGGGCATAGACCGGCTCGTTGACCGTCCGCACCCATACCGCCCAGGGCGCTGCCTGCAGAGGCCGACGCTTGAGGAACTCGGCAATCTCATCGACCAGCCCGAGCAGCAGAGCGACCTCAGCATCAAGGTTCTTGCCGAGCTTCTTCTGGATACCTACGTCAACCCGCACGTCGTGCTGCGAGAGGCTTCGTGACGCGCCGCTGATTTCCATAGCAGCGGGCACGACCGTTACCCGCAGGTCCTTCAGGTCCGCCAGTTCGTAAACGGGCAACACCCGGCGAACGGCGCTTACCGGCTGGCTGAAAGCCCCGCCGGCCAGTTCGGTTACCACGGCGTCCGCGATGTCGGTAATTATGGCCACGGTTATTTCTCCTCGGCGGGCTTTGACAGTTCGCTGCTCAGCCACGCGATGGACTCTGCGTCCTCGGTTTCCTGGGAAGCGACGATCTGGGCCAGACTCACGCCGTATTCGGTTTCTCGCTTGAGCCCTTGGGCCACGCCTGCCAGGCGCTTGCCCGCGAAAAAGGCCCTTCGCTCACTCGGCGTCATTGCCGCAAGTTTGGCGGCCCTTTGCTCCTCGGCCTGGCGCTGCTCGGTCGTCATGGCGTCAAGACGCGACTGCCTGCGGGCGTCCTGTTCTGCCCGCCGCTCGGCTGGCGTCATACGGACCCGTTCTATGATCTGTTGCTCGGCCTCGGTCAGTTCCATTTGCTTCGCCATTACCCGTTCTCCTATGCGATTTTCAGCAGGCCGTAGCCGTAGGCCTGGTCGAGTACGAAGAGGGAATCGCCATCGGCGTCGAAGATTTTTCCCTCACGCCGCAGCATGATGATCTTCCCGCCGCCGAACATCCGGCCTGAGATGTAGATGTCCTTGTAAACCTTCACGACGGTCTGGCTGTTCACGTACAGACTGCCGCTGCTGTGCACGGCCAAGTGGCCGTACACGTCCACCAAGGCCCCGTAATCCTCGACATGCAGGCCGCCGTACACGAACACGGCCCCTGCGTGCTCGACGGACAGAGAACTGCGGTAGTACAGATAGGCGGACCCGCTGGACTCCACTGTCAGGTCGCCGTGGATGTAAATACGGGAGTAGTAATCCGCGTACAGATAACCAGAAACGTGCGCGGAGCCGCCGGCCTCCACAGACATGTAGCCGTCGTCCCATACACTCAGGCTCCCGTCCACGACCAGAGACCCGTGAACGTAAAGGCTGCCGTAATACTCGACGTTCAGGTTGCCGTGAATCTGTGCAGTGCCGTCGTCCTCCACGGTCATGATGCCGTCCATGTAAACAGCCGCCCAGCCACCCGGCTCCACCGTCAGCGTCCCGTGGACGTAGAGGTTCGCGTCCCATTCGACGTACAGGCTTTGATAAACCTGAAGGTTTCCACCGCTCTCCACGGACAGAGTGCCGTCGTCGTATGCCACCACGTAGTGGCCGTCTGCGATCAGGTCGCCGTGGACGTTGAGGACGCCTCCCTGGCATATTTCCAACCCACCTTGAACCTCGAGCAAGCCACCGCTGTCCACCGTGATATACCGTGGCCAGCTGAAATAGATATACTCGCCCGCCTCAATGATGACCTCGTGCGTGTCGGCGATGATCACGTCATCGCTGTACAGGTTCGGCACGACGCCGCCGACCCAGGTCGTCGTCTCGTGCCAGTTGCCGGATTGTGCGGACGTAATGGTTGCCATTTCCTGTCCTATGCGAAGATTCGATACGCCACGCCCTGGCCGTTGACGCCGACCTTGACGTACACCTTGCTGGCGTCGTCAACACGGATGACCACGCCCTCGTAATTGCTCTGGAGAATCGGGATGTTCTGCCCGGCGGCATCGCCGATGAAGCACGGTGCGGTGTTCTGGGGGTTGCCAGATCCGTCCACCCGAGCGCCGACCCAGACGAACCTGCACGGCGTCGGGTCAGGGACGAGTTTTTCCGGCGTTGACGAAGACGACACCGTCTTGGTCCCACCTGCAAACGAGGCGCAACCCGCCACGTCGAACAGCGGAGCGCCGTTTTCACCGACTTCCACGTCCACCGAATTGATCCATCTTTTGGCCATATCAGCCTCCAAGAACTCGCTGCCAGATCGCCTCGTCCATCCGGTCGAGCTTCGCGCGGATCGACGGGAATTCGCCCTTGCATACCTGCTCGTACTGTCCGTCGCATCCGCTCATTCGCTGTCCACTTCCTTCGTGTGAATCCGTAATGTTTGCCGATACGGATCGCTCCATCGCCAGTGCCCCTGACCGGCCAGGTTCATCACTTCAAAGACCGCACCGTCAGCGACAATCTGGTCGCCCGCTTCCGGCTCGTCGAACGGGAAAACTTCTGCCGAGATCAGGAAGTCCGTTACCTGCGCCCCGACGCGTAGGCCGTATTCGTCCTCGACCTCGTACTCCGTCCGTCCGAACGTAGCGTTGACCTCGTGGCTGTCTTCGTCACGGCGGTAGGTGACCGGGCTGGAAATGTGCGAGGCTCGCATCTGTTCCAGCCACTGCGATCCCTGGCGGATCAAATCACTCATTGGTCCAGCCGAACGCGGACAGTCGCATCGTCGTCGCCGGCAGCCTTGATAGTCTTGCCGAGAAGAACGTTCGCGCCGGTCTCATCGTCGGTCTTGGCCACCTGGTCGGCCACGTCCCAATAGACCTTGGACCCGACAGTAATCGCCTCGCCCACGCCGGTTGTCTTTGGAAAATCGAACACGCCCGTAACGGCCAGAGCGCCGAGCGTATTGGCCGCGATAGGCCGCTTCGCCACGCCGATCAGTGCTTCCTGAAGCACCACCGCCCCGGCGGCCACGTCGGCACCGGGCGTGTAATCAATCGCATTTCCGTCATGCACAAATGTTGCAGTTGCCATGTTGTGTTACTCCTTCCAGTCGTTTCGCAGGGGCTAGGGTTTAGGGACTGGTTCATTTTGTTTTTGCCAAGTCCCAAGTCCCTAATCCCAAGTCCCTTTTTGTTATGCTTCGCCCTTGGCCTTCACGCCGCCCTTGGGGTCCTGAAGGGCCACGCCGAAGTCGTGGTAACCTCGCATCTGGACGCCGAGCACGTTGAAGTCCGCCTCTGCCGACTCAATGGTCGGCGACTCCTGACCGTTGAGGAACGCAACCTCGATGACCGGCAGGTCCGACGGGTCGGCCAGCAGGTACCACGCCTTGTCGCTGTTGCCGGTGTACTGGCTGTTGGACAGGTAGCGGCTGACCTCGACGCGGAACTTGCCCTGGTGCGGGTTGGCGGTTGGGTACTTCGTGCTGGCCGTCGTTTCGCGTATCTCCAGGCTCTTGAACAGTTGCGTACCGATTGCCGAGAGCGCCGTGGGAACCAGCACGACCGACGGCATGATGCCGATGGGTTTGCCGTCGGGATCCACCTGGTCCATGAACTTCACCTCGGCCTTCGTCAGCCCGTCGATGCTCAAGGCGGTGTCTGCGCCGGAGATGTAGTTCTTGTTGGCCGTCTTGAAGAACGCACTGTTGTTCAGGAAAATCGCCCAGAATACGTCGTTGATCTTCAGGCCGCTGCCACGACCCAGTTTTCGCGGAACGGTGGTTATCGCACCGAGGTCGTCGTTGATGATGTCCCGCCGGTCGATAGAGAGCAGCAATCCGTAGGTGTCGGCCTTGTTGGTGTAACTTTCCTCGCCGAGAGTTCCGTGCTTCAGCTCCCCGCCAGGCGCGACCGGCTGATACTGGTCAGCGCCGACCAGCCGGTAACTGGTCACGGTCTTAAAATCGCTGACGTTGCGAACGTTGCAGATGTTCCGCCAGACCCGCTCGACGCTGAAAAAACCTTCAAGCAGGAACTTGTTCGAGACGTTCGACAGAATCCCGCCGATATCGACGGTCGAGAACGCAGCCTGAATGTTCGGAGCGAACGCATACCGCAGAACCTCCCGGCTGTTTCGGAAGTTGCGTCCGGTGTAACCGTTCGCCCATGCCGCCTCCAGAAGCAATTCCTGAAGACCGATACCGCCACGGTAACGTTTGCTGGCCACGTCGAGCGTCTTTTCGTCGTGGAGTTTTTCCACGTCGCTCAGACCCGCCGTCAACATGCACGCCGCTTCCAGGATGGTCCCGTCCACCGAGTTATCCGGTACATGGACCGCCGGTGCCTTGGGCCTGGAAGCGCGAAGCACCTCCAACTCGACCTTGGTCTCGTCCCAGCCTTCGGTGATTGCACGGGCGGCAATGTCTGGATAGTCATCGCCGCAGACCTTCCGAACCACAGCGATACGCTGCTGTTCAGCCGCAGCCTTAACTCGCATATCGGCGACCGGGTCAACGGCGGTCAGGGCATCCGTGCCCTCGACTGCCGCCGCCTGAACTTGCTCCTCTGGACTGGTGTCCGTTTGCTTCGGATCGTCCTGAGGGGTATCCACATTGGTTTCCTCGTTTTCCGTTTTCTCTACGTTGGTGACTTCCTTGTCAGTCATTTCTTCCTGCTCCTTATCTTGGGCTGCAATCCGGGCCGACGTGTTCGTGTCGGCCCCGCTATCGACAAAACTGATTTCCTTGAGAATGGCGCGACGCACCACGTGCACCGGGCCTGTAAACGTCTGTCCGTTGACCTGAACCTGCTGACCGACAGGCACAAAATCTGCCCTCACCACGGCAGCGCCAATACTCGCCTGCCACGGGAATCCGTTGACGCCGCTTTTGGCCACGTCCCGCGCCCACGACGTATCCCGGCTGATGAGTCCCTCTGCTACGAGCGCGCCGTTTTCGATGGCCACGCGCTGCGTGTGCCCGACACCTTGGCGCCGTTCGTGGTCGAGACGGATCGGCAGATTCTGATTGGGAATCTCCAGACCGGCCAGGTCCACCACGACAGGCCGAGGAAAACCCGCAATTCGCATCAGCCCGCCGGTGTAAGCGACCATGCGGAATCGCGGCAATTGCTTCTCATCACCTGTTGCTTCAATGTTCGCTGTGGCGGTCATCGTTACAAATTCAGGCTGCTTTTCGTTCGACATCGCTGTCCTCCTCCTCTTCCGCTTGCGGGATGGCATCGGCTTCGCTCAATCCCAGTTCCTGCATCAATTCCTTCTCCTTCGCCCGCTGGCGCAGTTCCGTTTCCCAGTCCAGGCCGACACGGGCATATTCCGTAGCCAGCGTGGTGGTGTGATTCGCCAGGCGGGTCGCCTGGGCCTTGGCCTCCTTGGCCGGGTCCACGTGCTCGTGGCCGACCCAGAACCATTGGTGCGGAAAACCAGCCCCGCTGAGGTCTGCTATTTCGCCGAAGCCGAACACCCGCACCGCTTCAGCCAGCCACGCGGCGAAGATACGGTCCAGGACAACCGTCTCGATGTGCGACTGCTCCACCCGGATATTCTTGAAATAGGTTTGATGGTCAAGTCGCCCCGAGGCGTAGTTGTAGCCCGATGAATTGCAGGCCGCGATGTTGTACGGCATGTTCAGACAACGGGCTATCTCGTTGAGAATCTCCCGCTTGAACTCGCCGTACCCCGTCGCCGGCTGCTCTGCTCGAATCTGCGACGGCTCCCAACCCTCCGGCCCGAAGATGGCCATGTTCGGCTCGAACTCCATCGTGGCCATCGGCTCAATTTCTGCAGCCTCGCCGCCGGCCGGTGTGTTGGTCTTCATGAATATGGCAATGTTCGCCGCCGATTCTGCGGCCGCGATAACGGCCAGCGTGTAGCGCCGCAATTGTGCGAACAGCGGCAGCGCCGGCAGTATGTCCGGCAGACCGCGATTCTGCCCAGGCCGGTCAGCCCGGAACCAGTGAATCATCGACTCAGCCGGAACATGGTCATACTCAGCCGTGAAAGCAGCCCTGCCGCCACCGGGATGATTCTTCAGGACGTGGTATTCGGTCGGATTGCCGAATTCGTCCAGGACGATCCCATCGACGGACGTCTTCTTGGGCACCAGCAAATCGGGCGTGGTCACCTGGTCGGCCTCGATGAGGCGAATGTCAAGATTGACTGGGCAGTCCAATTTGTCGTTGTTGAACAGGACAGCGAACGCCTCACCGTCCTGCGCCCGGGTCTCCCGCATCGTTCGTAGTTTTCCCGGCAGGTCGATTGCTTTTGCCCAGGCCATGAACTCAGCCTCGATTTGCCGGTTCACCTCGCCATCATCGGTAAGCATCTGCAACCTCGGCCCGGTACCAACTACGTCGTTCGCCAGCGTCAAGACAATCCCGCGTGCATAGGAATTGTTGGCCACCTCATACCGTGCCCGGTTGCGGAGTGTCCGCCGCACAGAAGGCGAAGCCGCCGCGTCAGCCGACAGATAATCGGCGTTCGCCCAATGCCGCCGGTTATCCGGCGTTGTCTGCGCCGAATCGAACTTAGCGCGGAGAACAAGCGTCTGCGCCATCGCGCCGGTTCGCTTCGCTCGTTTTTTCCAAGGCCAAAGTTTCATGTCTGTTTTTCCCGGCTACTACGCCGTTCCCGGAGGAATAATTTTTGCTCGCGTCATGCCGAAGTTCTTCTTCGCCAAGGCACCCTTGCCGGCCAGGTGCATGTCGGCGTCGACCAGCTCGCCCAGAGAATGCTGCTGGGTGCTTACGCCGTCCGCGCTCGCCTGCTTCGGGCCAGCGGCGTTCTCTCGAATCGTGTTTTCCAAATCGTCTGCCATCGTTCGGTTTCTCTGTGACAACCGGTCCGGGCGAACCAATAAAAAAAGGCCGTGCGGGTGTGTGGCCCCACACGGCCTGATTTCTATCGGTAGCGGCCCGGCGGTGATCAGCCTTCGAACCGTCGCCCGGTCTGGTTGTCTGCTCGCATTGTTACACCGGATTCCGGCATCCCAAAGGAAATTCTGCCAAATGTCTACGGCTAGACATTTACGAGGCTTTTTTCAACGAAGAATGCCCGCACCAAGGGCATCTTGTCGCGCGGCACACCATACATTGCCACGCCAAAGCCGCCCAAATAGTCATTGCCGGTGCGAACATAGAGGCCACCGAGCACCCCCGCGATGCCGTCCAAAGCCCGTCTGATCCGACCCTTGGCGCGGGGACTCCGGTCGTCCAGCAGTCCGTCAGCCAGCTCGGCCAGTGACAGCCCAGTTGGCTCGAAAGGCAGGCTTTCCAGCACTTCCAGTTCAAACTCGCTCATACGATCCATGTCATTTCTCCTGTTCCACTGTTGTCATCCGTTGCCCACAGTTGCGGCACTCGCGGCGCCGTATCAGCTTTCCGCCGAGAACCCGGCGCGTGTAAATCACGTAGAAGTGCCGGCACCCACAGCGTCGGCACTCCAGACCGTAGTTTTTCTCTTCCATCCGCTTGGTCATTACCGCCTCGTCAAGTCATCCTGTGTGTAGCGTTTCCTTTTCCGATTTGACCAATCTGCCATGCCCGGCAGGTTCACACCGCACACGGAAGCGGCGGCGGCACATCCCACCAGGCAATCAAACCAGTGGTTGTCGGGATGTCCGGCGCGGAGTTTCCATTCATCGACCGTCCGGCCTCGGCCTTCGGTCTTGACGCGGTATTCGGCAGTGATCTGGTCGGCGAAGAGGCGGTGGTCGTATTTTCCGAACAGGGATAAGCACCCCTTATCGCCCATGGCCACGGCCAGGCGGGCGTGGACGAAGGACTTCCAGTAATTCGTGTCGATCAGGACGTGCCGGACCTGGCGACGGCCCTGGACGTTCGGGATTCGCCAGTGGTGACCAACGCGGTCACCTCGCTTACGCTTGTACTCGGAGAACGGAATACTGGATGCCCCGACAAACCGGCCGTGGCTGGGCATGACAATGGAGGCGTGGGCGCTCTGGCGACAAAACTGATACACCACGTCCGTCGATTGCCCCCAGTTGGCGTCGATTAGACACCGCTCAATCCGCATGGCCGCGCCGTCGTCCCGTCGCCACTCCCGGCCAAGATAATCGCCGGTGAGTTTCTCGAGGCCGGCGTAGATCGAACCTTCCAGTCCGGCACTTGGAGCGGCCCGAGCCATCGTCCGCGTCGCATCCCGCAGTGTAAAATACGCCCGCTTCTGGTCGGGGTACGCCCCGTAATCAATCACGTAGCCGGTGAAGTCGTCCTCCCAGGCGGCGATGACCCAGTACAGCAACTTGCCCTGCACGTCGATAAACATCGTCACGTGGTTGCAGCCGATAGGGATTACGCCGCGTTTCATGCCGTTGGTCTTGTCGGCGACCTGCTCGGCTCCCAACTGCTCGGCGTCGCCTTCATCTTCGGGCAGCGGGTCGTTCTGGTATTCGGCGAAGAACGCGGCCTCGTCCTGGAGCCGAAGATTCATCGCGTGCTGGATGGCGGACAGTTCGTCGGGGTTATGTCGCTCCGGCCAGGCCACGACGGCCCCAACGTCCATCGCCTCGCGGTTGGCGCGATAGAACTCCGTCGCCTCCCTGCCGCGGTTGTCGTTCCGCAGGCTCTCGGCCCGGATTTGGGCGTACTTCGCCCAGAGTTTCTCATTGGCTGGGAACGAATAGACCATCTTCGTCCGCTCGCCCTGCCAGGTGGGATGCTTTTCGCGGTCGAGGATTCGGTCGGCCATGTCGCCGGGGCGGATGACGGTGCACGGCATGACGCCCGCAATCTTACTGCCCGGACCGGCCAGGCCCAGAACCGCACCGGCCAGGATGCTCTCCCGCGTGGCGCACTGCGACAGACTCCGGGCCGACTCGTCGGTCTGTGGGTCGTCAAGGACGACCAGCGACGGGCGAACGGTCTTGCCGTCGGCGCGCTTGTATTTCATGCCGCGAATCCGGCCGGTAAGTCCGGCGACCTTGATAATGGCACCGCTGGCTGGGCTGCCGGGAATGGTCGGCAGGATAATCTCCTGGGCGGTCCAGCCGATGTGCGTTCGCCGGCCGTGATGAAGTTGACCGTTGCAGCGGTTGGGGATTCCCTCCAGACAGTGGATGGGATAAGCGGCTTCGGGAAAATCCTCCAGCAGGCGGTCGTTGCCGTCCAGTTCCATCTTGATGCTGTCGAGCATGTCGGTGGCGTGGCCCTCGTCGGAGCCGATCAGGCACACGAACTCCCTCGCCCCGGTCAGGATGGCCCACAGGCAGGCGCACTCGGCGATGGTCGTCTTGCCGGACCCGCGAGGCATGGCCATGGCAAACAGGCCGCCGTGCAGGACGGCTTCTTCAATTTTAGCCATGACCTTCAAGTGATCGGGCGACCATGCCAGCGTGAACGTATCGGGGAAGTACGACTCGCAGAAGGAGCGGAAGCCGGTGACGGTTTTTCCCTTCCGCTGCGGATCGACCACGGCGGGGATTTCACCGATGTCCCGGCCCGATGTTGAGAGGGAGGCGTTTCGCGCCCGGGCCTGTTCCTTCATCGCTTCGTAGCCGGTCAGGCCGCTGACGGCCTCCGCTTCGCGGAGTTGGCCGCACCAGGTGATAAGCAGCCAGGCCGCGTAACCAAGGACGTTGACGCGTTTACCGTCGCCGACGCGCAGCCCGGCTCGAACGACATTCCGCCGCACGCGCGATTCGGTCGTTACCTCGCCCAGCGGCGTCGAGTTCAGCAGCCCGGCCAGTTTACCGGGACGGATTTGTCGAAGGTCAATGTTCACGTTGCTAGTTCTCTCTCCATCCACGCCATCAGTTCGATCAGGCTGACGCGACCGTCGGCCAGCGCCGGTGCGCCTGCGTCAATCGCGGCCTGAACCATCGCCGCCGTAACCTGCCGTCCACCGGCTGCGGACAGGATTTTGGCGGCCTGTTCGGAGGTCATCGCCTGGGGGTCGATTCGGCCCGCCGGGCCGGCGGAAACGTCGCCATAAATCTCACCGGAATGTTCGTCAGTCGTCATAAGTCTTTGCCCCGCAAACACATGTCGCATGTAAAAAACTGCATGTTTTTTCAGGAATTGACTTGGCAGGTTCGCAGTTCCATGGCCTGATCGGATCGTCAACATGGAAAACAGAAAGGAAAACACGATGCAGAAAAAAACGAAAACAACGACGACGGAATCCTACGAATGGCTGATGGCCAAGACCCGCCTCGGACGCCGAATCGAAAGGCTCGGCTGGAAGCGGCTGGCGAAGATTTACTACACCAACCGGCCCGGCAGCAAAATCCGCAAGGCCATCAACACCGAAGCCCGCCGGTGCGGATACACGCCGAGCACCATCCTGTCGCTGAACGCCGACTGGAACGAAATCAACTAGGAAAGGAGCACGACCATGAGAATCACAAACATTGAACTTGCCGGAACCATCGAAGAAGGAAAACATCTGCCACGGACCTTCGCCCGCATCAGCCGCAAACTTAGCGACGACTACATCTCCGTCGTAATCATCACCACCGCCGGAGCCGCCGCCAGCAACCGGGCACACGAGGTTAAGGCCGACGACAGCGACGACCAGTGGTCGATGGCCAAATGCCTCCAGGAAGCGATGGACGGATTCGAAGGCACCTGGACCGACATCCGGACATACATGAACGCCATTGAAATGCTCGCCGACTAGACCGGACCCGAACGCGACCGCCTTACGGGGCGGGAGCGCCCGGGCCTGGATAGGCCAGGCCGGAAAATGAAAGGACAACGAACCATGACGAAACAAAAAGCCAAAACCTACGAGGCGGAGCACAAAGGACGGAAGGTCCGCGTGACCGTACCGCCGAACACTGAGGCCGAAGACGCCTTGATGGACGCTATGAAGGACAACCTCAGCCCGGAAGCGGTGGCCGCTATTGCCGCGTTCCTTGATGCGGCCACGACGAAGAACGACGAGGTGAACCGTCAGATGGAATGGTTCGTCGAGCAACTTATCAAAATGGTCGGCGGCGACGCCGCGATGAACCGACTTTGTGACGAAGTCGGACTTTAGTGAACCGCCCCAATGGGGCCTAATTACGAGGAGTAAGTCATGAAGAAGAACGAAGTGAAAGTCGGCAAGGTGTACAGCGCGAAGGTAACCGGCAAGATGGTGCCGGTCCGAATCGACGCAGTGAACCCACATGGCGGGTGGGAAGCGACCAATATGGTCACGAAGAAACGCATCTTCATCAAATCCGCCCAACGATTGCGGGGCCTGGCTGCGAGGTGGCCGGGGATGCCAAAATCGACCACACCGACCGGCAAGGTTGCGACACCGGTGAAGAAGCCCGCCAAGCCGAGCAAGGATGCGACCAAGGCCGCCAAACGCGACACGGCTAAACGTGGCGGCGACGGGGTCAAACGTCCCAGCGGTCTGGATGCAGCCGCAAAGGTCCTGGCCGAAGCGGACGGGCCGCTTGGCTGCAAGGAAATCGTCGAGCGGGCGCTGGCCAAAGGCTACTGGAAGACCAACGGCAAGACGCCGACGGCCACCATCTACGCCGCTATCATCCGCGAGATCGCCGCTAAGGGCGACGCCAGCCGGTTCCGCAAGACCGAACGCGGCAAGTTCACGCTGGCAACCGGAAAGGGGAAATAAACCATGAAGCGACTGAGCGACGAAAAAAGCGTTCGCATCGCCGCTATGGTGCCTCCGGCGCTGAACGCCCGACTGATCCGGCAGTCCGCGAAGGAAACCATTGACCGGAAACGGCGAATCACACCGAGCCAGATCGTCCGCTGGGCACTGGAGGACTACCTCGACGCATGGGAGACAGCGGTGTTCGTCCCCGACGCCGACAATGAAGATAAGCAATAGCGACACCATCAACTCATTTCCCCCTTCACCCCGGTTCCGGTTGGGACCGGGGTGCTCTTGGCCGTGACCCTCTCGGCTTTCTTGCCCGTGAACTGCTCGTACCTTTGAACAATCACGTCGCAATACAGCGGGTCGATCTCCATGAGGAATGCTTTCCGCCCCGTCTGCTCGCACGCAATCAGCGTGCTGCCCGAGCCGCCGAACAGATCCAGGATGTTCTCGCCGGTCAGCGACGAATACTGGATAGCGCGGACAGCCAGCTCGACCGGTTTCTCCGTCAAATGGATCATCGACTGTGGGTTGACCTTCTTGACCGACCAGACGTCTGTGATGTTGGCCGGGCCGTAGAACTTGTGCGCCGCCCCTTCCTTCCAGCCATAGAAACACCACTCGTGGTTGCCCATGAAGTCCTTGCGGGTGAGGACTGGGTGCTCCTTGACCCATATAATCATCTGCGAGAAGTACAGTTCGCTTTCCTTCAGCGCGTTGGGATAGTTCCAAATGTTGCTATACCCGCCCCAGATGTAGAAGCCGCGCCCGGGTTCCAGCACCCGCGTGATGTTGCCGAACCACAGCCGCAGCAGCCTGGCGAACTCTTCGTCGGAAATAAAATCATTGACCAGCGACCGGTCCTTGGCCCGAAGCTTCTTGTCCGTCTTGTGCTTCCCGGTTCGGATGGCAATGTCCATGCCCTGCTGGCCGATGGGCCTGTCGCCGGAGGCGGCGATGGCGTTGTTGCTCCGGGAGGCAACGCCCACGTTGTATGGTGGGTCGGTGTTGACCAGATGAATCTTCGCGCCGTCCAAGAGACGGTCGACGTCCTCGGACTTGCTGCTGTCGCCACAGAGAAGTCGATGCTCGCCCAATATCCACAAATCGCCCGGCTGGGTGATGGCCTCATCCGGCGGCGCGGGTACCTCGTCCGGGTCGGTCAGGCCGTCCTGGGCACCGGGATCGAGCAACTGCGACAGTTCGTCCTGGTCGAAACCGAGAAGGTTCAGGTCGAAGTTTATCTCCTTCAGATCGCCCAATTCGATGGGCAGAAGTTCGTAATTCCAGTCGGCGATACTGGCCGTCTGGTTGTCGGCCAGGCGGTAAGCCTTAATTTGGGCCTCGGTGAGGTCCTTGGCCACGTGGACCGGCACCTTCTCCAGGCCAAGTTTCTGCGCGGCCTTCAACCGGGTGTGGCCGACGATGATCACACCGTTCTCGTCCACCACAATCGGCTGGCGGAAGCCGAACTCCTTCAGTGACGCCGCAACCGCATCTACAGCCGAGTCATTGATGCGGGGATTGTTCTCGTAAGGTGTGATTTCATTGATGTTTACCAGTTTAACTTCCATGTCGTGTGTCTCCTCGAAAATCGTTTTTTCATCGGCAACCAACAAAAACAAACCGCCCGACTGTTCCCGCCGATGTCACCTGCGTCCTCTGCCGGGAAGGAACCATTTCACCCCGTTGCAACCCGTAGCGTTCCTTCCGCGTCGTTGCGGCGTACATCGCGGATAACGGTCGATACCGCTCGCCTGGCGTTATGTTTGCTGACGTACCCTTCACCGCCGACGGCGATGATGCGGTTGTTGCCCGCAATTAGGCGCCAGTACCACTGACTGTCTTTGCCTTGATAGATTTCAAATCTCATGACGCTTCTCCTTTCTGGTATTTCCAAATCCATATGTCCTTGCTGACCTGAGGCCCGTGATAGAAAGCGCAGTAGTGCCACGCGTCGGGTGGCGGGTCGCACTGTCGGTGCCCGTCAATCCACCGTACCTTCGTGCCGCCGACGTACTCGGTGCAGTAGTACTCGCCAGCCATGCGGTGGAAGTTTCGACAATCGATGCACCGGCAGTGCTTGAGTATCGTGACTGAACCGGGCGGTGGTACGTGCATAGGTTGCATAGGTTGCATAGGTTTATTACCCGACTGTGCGCCCCGGGCGCGTGTGCGCGCGCCTGCGCACGCGTTAAGACTTAGAAAAACCTCGGCAACCTCGGCACGTTCTTCGCAAAGCCTTTTGTTTGGCATAGTTACAGGTGTATAGGTTTTGGAAAAACCTCGGCATGACCTCGGCAACCTATGCACCCCCGCATGACACACGGACATAGCCCGACCACCCAAAACCTCGGCAACCTGGGCGACCTCGGCATGGCTCTTCAGAAGTTGGCAAACCCGATCCAGACTCATGAGATCGCCTCCAGTCGATAGAGGGCATGTCTCGACTTGCGTTGCCGGATGAACCACTGGCCGATGGGCGCATCCACGTGGCGGCGAAGCATCTTGCCGAACATCGCACCGCGGGCCTGCGGGGACCTCTTCGAAAAGACAAAGGCGAACAGGTTGTTCTCTTCGGCCACACTCATCAGGTCGGTTGCAGCAATCTCGGCGTGGCCGTGCGCTTCATGCCAGAGCTCGACGAAGGTCTCCATTTCCTGTCCTCTCGGGTCGGCCTGTCTTCGCCATTCGGCCTCGTTGGTACGCCATTTCCGAAGGGCGTTAACCTGAAGGATGCCACCGATAGTCTCCGACCAGCTCTCGAACCCGCCCAGCCGGTTGGCACAGCGAGGCCTGCCCGCCGCCAGCCAGTTCTCGATAAGCCCCAGCAGACATTCCAGGACGGTGCGTCGGTGCTCCCGCACGTAGGCACGAAGGTCGGGATGCTGGAAGTCGGTCCGCCGCTCCGGTTCAGCTGAGGTCGGCTCGAGCATAATGGGGACAATCCGCTTGGAGACCTCGCCGCTTCCCTGAATGTTGTTGCCGGTGCCGACGATGGTCAGGTTATTCGGCAGCTTGACTGTGCGAGAAAAGCCCAGGATACGTCCGCCGACGACGTGCGAGGTCAGCAGGCTCGACAACGACTGTGAGTCGATAAACGGCGGGAGGTTGTCCAGATGCATGAGCGTCTCGCCTTGAAGCAGCATGGCGATGATGCGTTTTTCGCGTTCTTCTTCCCGCTCGGTTATCTGCATCGAGGCGACTTCGGCCCGGCCGACAATGACGCCGCCGAAAACCTCGTTGACCAGTTTGCTTTTACCGGTCCGTTCCAGAGGTGAGTTGACCAGGTGCATCGGACGGTGGCCGTCCAGTGCCGAGGCAACGATAGGCGTAAGCATCAGACCGAAGAAGTTCTGTCGGTCGGCCTCGGTCTTGAACGGAAAGTCCACCACCAAATCGTGCAGGACGTTGTATATGACCTCGCAGTCAGTCTCCGGTTCGAGGCCGCGAAGGTCGGCCGGTTCGTCGTAATACAGACCGTCGTGCCAACCGGGCAGGACACGAACGAAGTTGGGGCCATAGACCGGGTACGGAACAATGAGTGTCAGTTCACGGATGTCGGGGGCGCTTTGGGCGCGGGCGACGACAAGGCCGGCGGCGTCTTTGTTGCACGCCTGGTAGAGCAATACCTGCTCCTTGCTTTTACGGCTGGTGACCCACTTGCTGAGCCTGACGTGCGTATCGACTGCGATTCGCATCCGGTCGGCCGAGAACTCGACCCACTTGCGTTTGCCGGGCGAACCGAGGATTTCACCGGGGATGAAGTCGCGCCGATAGACCGCATCATCCGGCAGGCGGGATAGAACCTCGTCGGCAAACGTGGCACTTGACTGTTCGATATGAGCGTCCTGGTCGTCTTTGTGGGCACCCGGTGTCAGGATGTATTCGTCACATGCGCCCGCGCCGGCCGCCGCCGGTGAAGGTTTCAGTTCAATCTGACGAGGTTGGCGAACGCCCGCGTCGATGCCGCTGTGAATGGTCGCGTCAATCTCGCCCGGTTCCAGACCCACCGACTCGGCTGCACTGCGGAGGGCCGTCTTGACCTCGGTCCGGTCCAGATATCCGCCGCCGATAAGCCTGCCGAGTGAGAACGACGCCTTGTTAAGCGTCTGGTTCCGCGTGCCGTTGCCGGCTGAGCAGACGGCGTTCAGTTCCAGTTTCATCGCCGTCTGTGCGTAGCGTTCGGCCTTGCTGGAGGAACGAGGCGCCTTGGTGGAAGATCGCGCCACAGGTGCCAACCTCGCGGCACCTGGCGTTGACGGGGCGGCATTGAGGCGGTCGATAATGTGTCCGGGAAGCTCGGTAATTTCAACGTTCCACGGTTCCAAGCCATCGGCCCAGGTGTACAGAGCGCCGGTATCGGGATGGACAGAACCGGGGAAGACGACCTGACCGCCATCGCCACGCACGTCGATGTGTGGACCGAGCCTGCCGGAGGAGTTGCCTAGTGGCTGATCGCATCGGTAGTAGAGATGAATCCCGTTTCCGCCGGTGTTCACTGTTGCGGTGGGATGCAGGCCCAACCCGGAGATATCGCCTCCTTCGTCCACGTCGATAACGACAATCCCGCTCGCCCGGCCGGTCCGAAGGCCAACGTTACCCTTTGTCGCCCAGGCGAGCGCTTCTTCGAGCGTTTCGCGTGGGCGCTTCTGCCAAGCGGTCAGTACCGGGCGTTTGCCGTTCAGAGGTGTGAACGACCAGCCAAGTCCGTGTCCATATTCCACGTAGCCGCGCAGTTCCGATGGTATTGTTTTGTCCGAAATCATTTCTTTACTCGCCTCCGGCATCGCTGGCGATGCCATTCGATAAGAGGTTTTCGATCCCTTATGGGCCGTAACGATGCCAGCAGCGCCTTGGCGAACCGCAACGTCAGGTCCGGCTCGCTTGCGAAGGATCGGTGGTAGTAAATTCCAAACGACCAGACCCGGAACTTGCTTTCGATCTCTGTAAACTGGTCTTCCGTAACCGTCACAGGTATTTCTCCAAGGCGCGCCGCACGTCGTCGGTGCTCCGCGCGAGTACGTACACGCCGTTAAACTTCTCAATCATCGCCTCAAAGGCCCGCTGCGACGGTGTCTGGCGCCCGGTCGGCGACTTGACCTCAATCTCCAAACGCTTCCCGTTGGGCAGGATGCCCGTCAAGTCGGCTTGGCCGGGAATACCGAACCGGACGACACGATTGCCGATGCGGACTGCGCCGACGTTTGCCCTCCAGAGCCGCAACCGGGGCGTGGTTCCGAACATTCGGAGGATTTCATTCTGTGTCTGCTTTTCGCTCACGCTCTGCTTATCTGTCCCTTTCCGCTTCTTGTCGTTCGGCCTTTATGCGTCGCAGCGACGCCGCCGATCTTGGCATCCCGCTTGGTGCGTTGTTGTATCCGCAGTAGGGGCAGGCCATCGGGTCGTGCCTTTTCCTGACGAATTCACGATTACAGGCCTGGCAGGTCCTCATGCGCCCACCTCCCGCCGTACCTCCTCGACGAAGCCGCGAGGCCAGTGCCCAAAGACGTCTTTGAAGCGATAAGATGCCCAGCCGAATTTGTATCCCTTCGCTGCGGCGACGGATGCCAGTTGGGTAAAGTAACCTCGCTTCTGTTCGAGTGTGGCGTGGGATGGATTGACCAACTCGCCATCCACGACGACGGGATTGACGCCGAAACGGTCCTCGAAGCGGTAGTAACTCCAGCCGGGTTTGTATCCGCTAACCATCCGCTGGGCCTCAATCTGAATCCAGACCTCCCGGCGGTACTCGAAGGACGTATCGTCAAATTCGGTCAGTTCGCCTTGCCCGTGAACGGCAGATTGGCGGCGTTGACCAGAATCGGTCGAAACCGGAACCCATCCGCACTCCGGGCAGCACGGCTCGGAGGTCTCAAACAACAGACCGCAGTTGCCGCACCTTCGAAGACCAAGCGGTTCTGAAAAACCGACCTTCTCATCGCTCAGCGTGTAGTTCAGTCGGTGGGTCACCAGACCGTGGACGTGGTGGTTACCAGCGTGGTCCAGGACAATCGCGCCATCCTTACCGTCGCAGGCCCGCATTACCCGCCCGATCATCTGAAGGTGCAGGTTCAGACTGGCCGTCGGGCGGGCGATGATAGCGCATTCCAGCGCCGGTAAATCCCAGCCCTCAGTCAGCACCATGCAGTTGGAGACAACCTGCGTTTGGCCGGTTCTCAGGCGGTGTAGAATCTCCCCACGTTCAGTCCGTGAGGTGTTACCATCCAGATGCTCTGCAGCGACGCCCACCTCGCAGAACGCTTCAGTAATTGCGCGCGAATGGGCAATATCGACAGCGAATGCGACAGTGCGCCTGCCGGCGGCGTGTTTTTGCCAGGTCTGGATAATATCGGCGTTCAGTTCGGCTGTGTTGGACCGCTCGGCCAGTGCGCCGAGGCTGTAATCGCCGGCCACTACGCGGATGCCCCGCAGGTCGGGAGCCTTCGAGGCCCATACCCTCGGCTTGTGCAGAAAGCCGGAGTCGCAGAGTTCGTCCGCCCAGGCCGCAACCACCAGTCCGCCGAATAGATCGCCCAGGCCCCGACCATCCAGACGGAACGGTGTCGCCGTCAGGCCGACCACGGCTGCGCCAGGGTACTCGTCCAGAACCCGCTGATACGTGTCGGCTGCAGCGTGGTGACATTCATCAACGATAATGAGTTTCGCATGCGGCTTGTCACGGCGGATGAGCGTCTGGATTGACGCTACCTGGACTTGGGCGTCGGGATCGCTGGCATAGCCCGACATTACGATACCGATCCGAAGACCGTGGGCTTCGAGGCGCTCGGCGGCCTGGTCTATCAATTCCTTTCGATGTGCCAGCCACAACGTCGGGGCGCCAAGACGCTCGACGATTTCCGTGGCCATTGTCGTCTTTCCGCTGCCGGTTGGACTGACCAGGATAGGCCGGTTATCGAGCGTCGCGATGACATCATCAACAGCGTGATGTTGGTAATCTCTGAGTTGGAGGCGGGAAGCGGTCGCTATCATCTGCGCCTCCTCATAATGCAGTCTGGGCATTTGATACCGTCCGCTCGCTCGCAGGGATGATTCCATACACGATGAACATGCGAGGCCATCCGGGCCTCGTGACCGTGGAAACGGCTGCTGTCGGTGACCACTTTGCCCGGCGTGGGTTTCTGACTGCTTCGGCGAATGTCCTTGATGATTGACTGTTGCATGTTTTTTCCTGGTCTATTACCACTCATGAGCGGGGGCCGGAATCGAACCGGCGTTCTGGGGTAATGGGCCCCGGAATTCACCCGTCCCCGCCTTCATCAATCGCTTTAGAACGGGATAATTTTTCCCGGCCCCTCGTCGCGCATGGTTGCCCACTCGGCGGCGGTAAGTTCGTCGGGTTGCTTGCCGGGGAAAAGTTCAGCGATAACGCGGAACCATTCCTTTTCGATGGCATCCTGCGTCCATTTCTCGCCGTCACATGCCTTCGTGAACTCGGTCCACGCCTCGTCCATCGTGCCTTCCGGCGCAGGGTCCGCTTCCGGGGCCGTTGGAGGAACGGGGGGAGCCGTCTTCGGTTTTGCAGGTGGAGGTTTTGGCTGCGATGCGGGTTTCGGTGCCGCCGGTTGTGCCGGGCCGCTGTGGGCGCGGAGTTTCGAGCCGATTCGGTTGCGGATGGCGGTCTTGGTCGACTCGTCGGCCTTGGTGATACCGCCACCACCCGTCGAACCGTATGGGTTGAGATACTGAACCTTCAGGCGGGTTTTGCCGTCGTACTGCTCGAAGGCGAGTTTTACCTGGACGGGATGTTCGGACAGGTCGGTTTCCTGGAGCCAGAACGGGTCGCGCCCGTCCCATCCCAGTGCCGCCTTCAGCGAATCTATGGTAATCGAGTTAAGCGAGCCGTCCCGCTTCTCCAGGTAGAAATAGCCGGTAATCTGGAAGTTTTCGTCCGAGCAGTCAGCCCACTCGCCGCTCGGCTGGAGTTCTTCATACAGACGGAAACCTATAATGGACGTGGTCAGGTTATTGGGGCCGGTTTCATCGATACCGATATCGGCGGGGTACGCGTTAAATAATCCTTCTCGGTTGGGAATCATCAGTTATCTCCTTGTGATGGGTTTGGGGTGAACAATTGCTGCCAAAGGGTCATGTCGAACTGGACCAGTTCAATCTGGTCGGCGAGGCTGCGGCTCTTGGCCATGCACCAGGGCATCTCCCGCGGATAAATGGTCCGCGTACCATGGCCCTGGGCCTTGCGGTTGTGCTGCTTCGAGCATTCAACGTCGTAGCCGACAAACAGCAGGTGATCGAGCCACTCCCGTACCCGAAGGCGTATTGACGCCTTGCCGCTGGATGGATTCTGGAGCCGTGGTTCCCAGCGGATGTAATCCTCGCCTTTTGGGTTCGGCACGGTGGCCGTGCAGTCATGCATAATAAGGATGACGTGCCGACCGGCCCGGACGTGCAGGTCCAGGTCGCCGAGCACTCCCAGGAAGGTTTCGTAGAGGTGCTGATAACCTTTTCCGTAGCCGTAATCTTCGACTCGGCGGATGACAACGCCGTCCTTCTCATGGGGGACGTTCTTGAGTGTCCATCCCAGCGCCAGTTCCTCTGCCTTGGTAGCCGAGTCTATAACGATGGTGCGGACGTCGTCCCAGCCGCCTGAATGCAGGGCGTCGCGGATGTCTTGCCAGCCGGAAAGACCGGCCACGCGGCGGACTTCCAGGTCGCCAAGCGACGGTGTAAGGATCGGCAGACTGTCATCGAGGTCGATGAATGCCACTGGACCCTGCGCTGTGGCCGCCAGCGTGGTTTTCCCCACGCCGCCGGGTCCGAAAAGGCCGATGCGGTGGCCCTGCGGTTCGATGCTCCCGAATGCGACCCGCCGCACGGGCGGGGAGGAAGAACGTCGTGCAGTTGTTGCGGTAGTCATGAATGCTTCTCCTTTCTGGCGGCGGACGCGCCGCAGACACGTTCAATCTCAAAGGCGTCTTCGCCGAACTCGCGGACGCAGAATCCGGCGAAGATTCGGGCGACGTCACGGCCAACTTCGTTGCAGGCTTTGATGGCGCACGCCCGTTTCCGCCGGTCCATGAAGTAGCCTGTCTCAAGCCGGACGCGCGACCGGCCGTACAGCCCTTCGGCGGCCAGAAGTGCCAGCAGCAGCGACTCCTCGGCGTCCTTCAACCGGACTGCGTCGGCGAATCTGAAAATGACGATTCTCTTTTTCATGTGATCTCCTCTGACGGTTCGTCTATCCCCCCACACCTATTACCTACCGGTAGACCTGCGATTGTGTCGGCGACGGTGAGGTAAATAATCGCGTAGTCCGGCCTGCTCGAAGTGCCGCCGGAGTTTCTCGATTGATTCGTAAAGTGTTGTGCGGGGGATACCCGTCGCGTGGGAAATCTCTAGGATCGTCTCCGTCCGCAGACGGTCGCTGAACTCACGAAGGTTTTCGGGTAGTTTCTTCTCCGCAGCCTCCAGGTCTGCGACAAGATCGACCAGTTCCAGTGCCGACCGGGAAGTTCTGCCCATCCTGACCCGGTAGTCATCACCGTCGATCAGGTCGAGGTCTACACCATTGCGCCGCTTGCGGTAATCCCGCTTGGCGGCCTTGCGGTACTCTATGATGTCAGCAACCTTGTGTTCGATGAGCCTAACGATGAATGTGTTACGTTTTGCCCGGCTCGGGTCGAACTTCGGCAGGCGCTGAAGCAGATCGACAACAAGTTCCTGCTCGATATCCTCGCGGTCTGATTCGGTGAAGCCGTATTTGCCGATAAGTTGGCGGGCCTTGTTGGTGATGCATTTCCGTGCGTACTCGTCGATTCCGTTGAACTTCATTGCTGTCTCCTCGTGGCCGAGGAGGACGCGTGGGTGTCGACGGAATCCGGGCGGGCGTAGGGCCAAAAAGAGAAGGCGTTGCGAGTTCGCCGGTTCGCGGCGACACCCACAACACCTTCCCCTCGGGACCGGTTAGTTGTGCTGTGTCCTGGTTAACTCAGGCCCTACGCCTGATAATCTTCTTCAATCTCGATGATAAACGGCAGGCCGTGCTTGACCTCGATGAGGCGCATAATGCCGTCACCGAGGCGGTCGAAATGCTCGAGTAAATTGATGACCTCGTGCTTGAGGACGAAATCCTCGCTGTAGTTTTCCGGTCCTGGGCTGTTATCGCCAGCCATCTTGACCGTTCGCACGGCCCGGAAACCCCGGCCGAAGTCCGGCTCGCCGTTCCGAACGGCGAGACCATGAATCCTTCCGAAGTCCAAGGTCTGCATCAACTCGACCAGTCGCCTACGTGGTTCCGACAGTGTCTTCTTGTTCATCTCATGCTCCTTTGAAATAAGGGGTTATGTGCGATCCACGCGACCGCTTTCACAGGAGCAATTCTCAAACAAATGACGGGGAGTTTGCAGGACAGGTCAAAAATAGAAGAGACAGGTTGAAGGTCAGCGGGAATAAAAACGGCCCGATTTTCAGGCATCGGACCGGCGGGCAGGAGACAGGTCGAAGATTGTTGAGACAGGTTTCAGATTATCGGGCTTGGACGGGCCGGACGGCCACGGAAAACGGGTTGATTCGGTAACCACCGTCTGCATCGGTCTGGCTGGTCATACGGCAGGTCTGGACGATATCTTCCCGACCGATGGGCAGTCCCAGTTTTCGCTTCACCGCTTTCTCGATGTCGCCTTGCAGGTTGTTGATGACTTTCCGTAACGTCGTCTCGTCATCATACCTCTTGCTGGCTTCCTCCATCAGATTCAGTAACTCTCGCAGATTTGCAGCGCGAAATTCGCTGGCGGGAAGGCCGGACTCGATGTCCTCCAGGAAACGTTCCCACAGGATGCGAAACACCATGAGGCGAGGTCCAGCTTGTGGGTTGACGACAATCTCTCCGTTAACGCGGACAGTCTTCTCATCCAGTTCGACAAAGAACAGCCGGTCGGGATGTGGGGTTTCCACAGGCTGAATCAGGACATGACCTTTGGCGCAGACAGGAATAGAGACCTTATTAAAGGTCTGAGGCACCGGTGCATCGGCAATCTCCGTAATCGTTTTGCGAAGATCAACCCGTTCGGCGATCAGGTCCACAAGCGACACCCGGCAAATCCAGTCCTCATTCAGGAATCGTCCCTCAAAGAGACGCGGGTTCACTGTGATGTAGCAGACAGGATTTTCAGCGGCCCAGTCACGGGAATTGATACTCTCGTCGTCGCAGTAGTCGATTACACAGACGACGATGCCCATGCGCCCGAAATCATCGAGACGAAACGCGCCGTTGCCGAGGTCTCGCACGGTTGTCTTCAGTTTCTTTAGTCTGTCATGGACATAGGAGATAATGCCGTCCCGGCAGACGTGTACCTGAATCTCCTCGTGACGAATCTTCCGGTACCGATAGGGCAAGACCACGCGTTCGCATTTCGGGCAACGGAAGTCATCCCCGTCTTCATCAAGACCGTCGTTCAGGTATATCCGTCCCCGGCAGTGACGGTTCTTCGGCGGGAAGTCCCTATCTCGTGGTTCGGAACAGACCACGTATTCCTGAATCCGGAATTTGATGAGCCCCCAGGCCCGAATCTCCTCCGCAGCCTTGACGAGTTCCACTGAAGGAGTGGACGTCTTGAATCCGTCCCGCAATAGGACCGCCGCATGTTCAGGAGCGACGCTTGTACCTTTTCTCTGTCGACAGGATCGGGATACCATGTGTCTCCCTCATGAAGTCTTCGAATTGTTTCCGTGCAGAGGCGTTTAACCGGTGGTCGAAATACCGCACTATAAACTCGTCCGGGCCGGTGTCCTGCTTCTCGAAGCGGATATCAATCCGCTTGTTGTTGTACTCGACCTTGACCTTTTCGATCTGCTCAATGTCCGAGGAAAGGCTGCCGTGGTCCCTCTCGATACTGGCAATGGCCCTGACCATCACGTCCGTGTTTTCATGAGACAACCGCAAGTCAACCCCGTCCAGCGGTGAACTGTGGACTTCGAGATCTGCCAGGCTCAGGTCCTCGCACGTTCCATTCTTAAGTTGATCGAGGAACTGTTCGATCTGCTTGGCGTAGGTAATCTGGCTCTCGTTTTCATACTCGACATCCTTGCCTAAATACGCCGATGCCAAAGCATTTGCAATTTCCAAGGGCACATCGACGCTTATAGAGGAGATGTTCACACGCCGCGCGTTGTCTGCAAAGTCCAGGATGATCCATTCCGCCCGGTGACCGTGCTGAATATTGCCATCCCGCAGTATGTACTGAGGGCGTTCGGGCCGGCGAATGAATACTAAGTGATGGTGATTGTGAAGGACGATGTTCTTGAGCTGACTGGTACGCCGGTCCCGCTTGACCCTGTCAAAGGCCACCAGGATTTCTACCGCTTTCTTGCGTTTAAGGAATTCCTCGAACGTTTTCTCAGGCCTGCGAACCTTTTGCTTGAGCGTCATCCTGGCAAAGCCCGACTTATGAATCTTGTCCAGATGAAAGAGCATTCGGAGATTGTCCGGGTTTGCATGATACAGTGCATAAAGGAGGGCTTTGGTGTCATGGCTACCGTCTTTGCCACAGCAAAGATCGAGGACGTCTTCGGTCAGGGCGCTGGCCGCGAGGTCCGCAACCGCAAACTTGCCCTTGCGATAGGAAAATCGGTCTACAAGATAGTACGGGACCAACTGACTGTTAGAACCTTCGAGGGCGGCTCTCCGCTCCCGAACTTTACTGAGTCCCTCCAGCCTCAGATTTCGGCAGAGCACCTCCAACTGACGGCCGGTTCGGGACGCGACCCAGCCCCTCATGAAGTCCGAATTACCTGCATCGAGCAGGGCTCGCGTAATGCTCGTTTCCAGCTCGTTTTCCCAGAATTGTCGTTTAACGGGGTCGGAATCTCGATCTGTCATGGAACATAGTCCTTCCATGAACCTTTGTCTCTTGGTCGGCAATCCTGTTGCCAGACCGGTTCGCAACCCAGTATACCGTCTGTCCATGCATGGGGCAAGATGCAAGACGCGTCTCGGTGGGGTGGTTAATTTGGTAATTCATTGCGAAGCAATATCTAACGCAAATCCGGCTGATGTTGACGAAGACGTTTGCCGATCCGGTAACCGCCTCTATCTCACCTCGGCGATGGCCTGCGAAAACGACGGCCCAGGATGTATGCTGACAGGACAACGTGCAACACGACGACGGCTAGTGATGCCACCGCCTGCCAGATCGACTCGGTCCAGAATCCCGACAAGTGGATGAATAGAAGCGTGTAGATCGGTGACGAGAGTGCGAAGTTTAAGAACAAGTCCTTCTTGATATATCGCCGTCTGGTCAACTGCTTGCAAACCATCCCTTCCAACAGGCTCTTGGCGCGTTCTTCTCCGAACAGTTCCTCGGCCAGATTATGCAGGACAAACCAGCGGTCAGCAATCTGCTCCAGTTTCTTGCGCCTTACCCAGAATAGAGCGCTGATCATAAGGAGCGCGGAACACTCTGGAATGATAGCGAAGGGCTTTGTCAGGAACACATTAGCCTCACTGCTTCGAAATATAGCGAACGCTATAGCGCCTAAGACAACCACGGCAAAGTTGAGGATTTGATCGCGTGAGTGCTTCTCGGTATCGATCTCGCGCCTAGTTTGGATGAAGTAATCAGTTCTGAAATCTGTTGTTTCGCCCATGACCTGTTCTCCCAATGCAATTTTACTGCGCGAATGAACATCTATGATACCCACGCAATGTGATGTATGAAAGAACCATGTGCGCGATACCTCGGCGGTGACGACGGATTACAAAGAGAGCAAGTGATGAGTCGGATGATTGAATTCGGGTCAGACTATAAGCTCGTGCCACAGCCGCCGCTGCTTGCGCCAGTCTGGGACGGCGGTGATGATGCGGACATGGCGTTCGCAGATGGGGTCGCGGCCGGTCGTGGTGCAGGGCAGAAAGAGGATGTCTTCCTGGATGTCCGGAGCGAGTAGCAGCAGGTTCGTGATCTGCGTCATGCGGGCGCGGGTAATGTAGCCGAGACGGGCAAGGTCGGCATAACTGGCCATGTGGCCATTCTGTACCAGTTTCTCGAACCTCAGCGCCAGCGCCATCAGCCGCGAGAGTCGGGGTACAGAGCCTTCGCCTACAGGCGACTTGACTTTATCTTCGTCGCGGGCCATGCGTTTGCGGCCTCGCCGAAGCGTCGTGAACTTCACCTTACACTCGATGGTCAGTCCGGAATCGCCTTCCACGATCATGTCTCCTTTCCGTTACGTGCGACTTCCTGCGCCAACGCCTTGATGCCGCTTGGCCGGAAGGTCACGGACACCGTTCCCTTCTCGCCGTCGTAGCCGACCCGTTCGACCAGCAGATGGATGACGCGTGCCTGCTCGCGCGGCGAAAGCGAATCCCACACCGGGTCGAACAGCGAAAACGCCCGGGCCAGTTCCCGCTCGTCCACAAGCGTCCGCTCCAGCGCGATGATCTCCTCCCGCACCTGCGTGGCCCGCCGCTCGGCCAATCGGATGCGCTCCTGAAGGTCGGCGAGCCTGGCGGTCGTCATTTCGCTGCCGGTTCCGGCGATCAGCCGGCGGACCTCGGCGTTGTGCCGCTTCAACTCGCGGTGCAGCGATTGCCGTTCCTCCTGGAGTTTGCGGATCGACTCGGTGCTCTGCTGGCGGGCGTGTTGCAGGGACTCGGCCACCAGGCCCGCATCGGCACCGACGCAGCGGATGCGGTCTACGACAAACCGCTCAACCTCGCCGGCGGGAATCGCCTTGCTGGGGCAGGTGTGCCAGCCGCGTTTCTGGGCATTCAGGCAGACGTAGTACCTGTACCGCTTGCCGCCCTTGCTCGTGTAGGTATGGGCCATCCCGCAGCCGCACGGCTCGCACCGCAGCAGGCCCTTGAGCATCGCCCCGTACTTATTCCGCACGTCTTTGCCGCCCGTGCGGCCGTTGCGGCGAAGCAGGTCCTGCACGCGACGCCAAACGTCCGGATCGACGATGCCGGCGTGCTCGCCCTCGTGGACCTCGTCCTTGTACCGAATCTTGCCGATGTAGGCGATGTTGCTGAGCAGCCGGTACAGGTTGGTCTTGTCGAACGGCCTGCCGCCGGAGGTCTTGCCTTTCCGCGTAACCCACTCCTTCGTCCGCCAGCCGCGGCGGTCCAGTTCGGCAACCACGGCCAGCAGCGACTGGTGTTCAAGGTACAGGCCGAATATCTCCCGCACGCGGGAGGCCTCGTCTTCATTGACGGTTACCTTGCGGCCGGTGGGCACGATGTCGTAGCCGAGGATTGGTCGGCCGCCGATCCACTTGCCCTTGCGACGGGCGGCGGCAATCTTATCGCGCGTTCGCTCCGAGATAATCTCCCGCTCGAACTGGGCGAACGACAGCAGGATGTTCAGCGTCAGCCGGCCCATCGATGTGGTCGTGTTGAATTGTTGCGTAACCGAGACGAAGGTAACGCCGGACTCCTCCAATCTGGCCATGACCCTGGTAAAGTCCAGCAGGCTTCGGGAGAACCGATCCACCTTATAGACCACCACGCAGTCGATTTTGCCCGCCGCCGCGTCGTTCATCAGTCGCTGGAATGCGGGACGGTCCATGTTGCCGCCGGTAAACCCACCGTCGTCGTATTGGTCCGGCAGGCACACCCATCCTGCGGACTTCTGGCTGGCGATGTATGCTTCGCCAGCCTCGCGCTGGGCGTCGAGCGAGTTGAACTCCTGTTCCAAGCCCTCTTCAGTGCTCTTACGCGTGTAGATCGCACAGCGGACTGTCGGGGCCGTCGCCTTCGGGTTGTCGGTCTTTTGTTTCATTGGCCACCGTTCCTCTTGAGGCCGAAGAAATGATACCCGTTCCAGTGCGCGCCGGTCACGGCCCGCGCCACGGCCGAGAGGCTGCGATAGACTTCGCCGTTGTACTCAAAGCCGTTGTCGAGGACCATCACGCAAATCTTCCGGCCCTTGTACTGCCGCGTCAGGACCGTGCTCGGCATGGGCAGGCGCTCGTCGGTCGGTGCGGAGATGGTCCCGGTCGCCGTGCGGCCCTCCGCTGCTTTGGTAGCAGGGCGCTGCCTCGGGGGTTTCAGGCGAAGATCGGTGTCGTTCGCCAGTTCTTCGGCCCGGCGTCGGGCCCGCTCGGACAGGTCGCCTTCGGCCTGTGCCTGAAGCCGCCAGACGATCCGCTTCCAGATGAACTCCTTGTGCCGGGAGCGGGTCGGCTCGCCGAAAACCTCGGCGTACCGCTCCTGAAGTTGTGCGACCGTCATGTCCTTCAAGGCCGCAATTTCCCGTGCTATGTCCATGCGAAATCTCCTATCTCTGATTCTCGTAAGTCGTTAACCAGCAGGCACATGAGGGAGAAGCCCGCGCGGACCCTCAAGGCAATTCCTGAAAGTTTTTGAGAGATTTTTCCGGGCCGGAATCCGTCGGCATGTCCCGCCCAATTGGGCTATTTGGGGCGAGTTCCGGCAGTTTTTGTCGCCTGTGCCGCAGGAACCCCGCCGCCAAGATGGCAGCCACTTCAGACGTTCGCTGCTCATCCGTCATCTCCGCCGGGTCAATGGTCGCGTGCATGACATCTCCTCGTGAGAATGCCACCCACGGCGACCTTCCCTTCGGGACCGGCGAGCCGTCTGGTGAGGGTTCGGGCAGAAGAACTGTCCCGCGACGGTTCCTCCCCACCTGTTAACCTACGGGTTAGAGGGAAATCTGTCGGGTAAAAGAGAGGTTCGTGAAGAATAGGACTGCTTTTGACTTACAAATAAGTCAAGGGTTTGCTGTTCGGCTAGAACTTCTTACCCCAGGCCGCTGGCGAGGATGAACTGCCTTATGGGTGGAACGACCAACCCCATTTTGTCCGCCACCGTTACGGAAACAACATCTACGGGCGTTTCTGCGTATGTCTTCAACAGTTGCTGGAGGTATGTGTCAGCTTAACCTAGCAATGACTGTTCTACAGCTAACGCACTGAAGCATTGAGGAATTTGCTGACCCCTTCAAAGTAAAGCTCCCGCAGTTGCTGCCGATTCAGGTGTTTAGTTTCGATGACAACGTGCGAAAACGTGTACTGCTCCCAGTCGTCGGTTAAGAGCGTGATGCCCCTTTCTTCCCGCTCTGCATACACCGGGGTTCCCGGATAGGGAGTAAGGAGGCTCAGTGTCAGACGCGTCGCTCCGAGTTCGCTTAGACGCAATCCAAGGTTGATGGTGTCATGAACGCTCTCCTCAGTGTCTTCAGCATGGCCGATGATGAAGCCGCATACAACCTGTTCAATGCCAGCAGCTACAGCGGCTTGAACTGCGTTCTCGACTTGCTGTACAGATGTCTTCTTGCCTACAGCCTGAAGCATTCGATCATTGCCAGCCTCAACGCCATACTGGATGACCTTGCAACCAGCGGCCACCATGGCCTGTGCCATTTCGGGCGTCATCTGGGCTGCTCGGCAGAAGCAGCCCCATTCAATATCGAGTTCGCGCTTCTGTAACTCCGAGCAGAACTCGAAGACTCGGTTTGAGTGTAGGTTGAAGGTATCGTCATGAAAGTCGAAGAAGCGACAGTCATGCTGTTTCATCATGTGCTCAATCTCACTGATTACATATGGAATACCATGAGTCCTGTACGTATTTCCGGCGATGGCAGCACAGGAACAGAAATCGCATCCAATCGGACATCCGCGAGAGCTGACGATGGAACCTTTCTGCGAGTAATTGTCCAAGTCCACCAGTTCACGGGCTGGAAAGGGAAGTACATCGAGTCCCGAAAGGCGATCACGTTGCCCAGTGAAGACTACCTGTCCATCCGACTCGAAGGCCAGCCCCGGAACACCAGTGACATCGCCACCGTTGCGCAGAACAGCATCCGCCAATTCAGGTGTGGTCTGCTCGCCCTCTCCAATGCAGACATAATCAATTGCATTGGAAAGAGTACATTGTTCTGGCAATCCCGTAGGATGTGGCCCGCCAATAAACGTCACGACGGATTTATCCCATGCTTTGACGAATCGAGCGACACGCTCTGCATTCGGGTAGGATGGCGTGGTGGCCGTGATACCCACCATGGCCGGACGCCTTCGCCGACACTCCTCAACGACATCTTCCGGTTTTCCAGCTTGCTGGTGTAAGTCCAGAATGGCTACAGTGTAGCCGTGTTTGCGGAGGGCAGCGGCAATGTAGCAAAGGCCTAGGGGTGGTGCTGAATACTCAGGAGTCTTGATAGCATCCTTGGAGTACACAGATGGGCATGGTGGAACGACGAGAAGCACATCCACACACCGATCACCGTCCCAGGCGATGAGACCATCGTTTCGAAGGGATTGAAGAAGCCGTATGGTGTCGTTGACAATTGTCTCGTGTGGTGGCGTTGGGCCGTCACACGCCGCAGCGACCTCCTTGGCAATCTCACCAATAGTTCTCGTTCCGTCGCAAAGCCGCCATATGAAACTTCCGACCTCGTCCAGCTGGAACCTCTCCAAAGAAACACTTGCGTCTGACAGGATGGCTGTGGAGCCATCCCGTGGATCGACACGCCACATGTCGGACAACCGTTTAGGACGCGAACCATTGCTATTTATTCTCGTCATGCTTTGCCGGCTCGGTTTGCTTATTGGGCCGTACCTTGTCTGGATTGCGGCTCTTCTTCCCATCCGAAGGCGGTGGCGCAAAGTTTGCGGTTACTGGAGCATCCTTGCTGTTGGTCTTCACGGCTACGCTTTTTGCATATTCCATAAATTCTCCTTTGTGTACACATCGCAAGTATCATGCGGTGGTACTTTGTAGTGCGATTTGAGATAACCGCCTTCGTGTACAGGCGGAGGTGCGAAGTTGGCTGTTACTGGCACTTGTGGATTCCTCGCATGTTTAAGAACAGTGCCTTGTCTGTATTTCATAGCCTCTTCCTTTCTCTATATCTTTAGGATCGCAGATTTTGAAGTCTGGTGTGAAAAGTGGTAATGCTGTGCGCTGGTTTAGAAAAATAGTTGCCTTCAAAATGACAACACGATTGCATCAATCTCTGCATGACCTTGTGATAGGATAGCATCCTGCCTACGTCAATTCCTCGCATACATTCGGTTATTTCGCTGGAGTCATTATCATCCTCCAGCGCAGCCCGATCCTGGACAGTAAGAGGTGATTCGTACCCAACCATTCGGCCTCCGGGGAGATGTGCTGCCACATCCTGAACAATTATCGGTGTGGCTTCTGCAGTGCCGTCCCAGTATAGCACATCACGCATCAAATCCCTTTCTACGTTCCCTGCAATGTCAATGCTCTTCCTTAGAGCCACGTAAGTATGGAATCCCATAAGACAGTGAATTCCAAGTATCTTCTCCCCAATGTTATCAATTCTGTCCCAGATAAACAGTCGGTGCACTTCTCTTAGACCATTGCCTTTTGTTTGCCACTGGGCCTGAGCGGCCAGATACCCCAGCATGTCGTTTCTTAGCCAGTAGTCGGGGGTATTCCAATCGATAGCATAGAGTCGTGATGCATTATCTCCTGTGATACCAGAATTTCGCAGAAAGATGCCTTGTGCCACTTCAATCGCAACTTTGTTTAGGGGCTTCATCTTAGGTATTAGCTGAATCACAACCTCAGCCCCCTTAAAATATTTCCGCCATCTCTCTTCTGACTCTTTCCGCAATTGATGCATTAAGCCGACAATCGTCGTGAGAATACATACTACGAGTGCGGGAGGATTTGCGACGATATTAAATACAGCTTTCCAGTCAGCTGGCTTCTCTTTGAAAGGCACCTGCAACAGGTTGATAATAATACCCAGCACAACCCCGATCACTACATATCCGAGCAGATCCAAGTATGGGACGATCCTACGAAGGGCCTTGCGCCCCCAGTGCTTAATCTTGGCTACCGGCATGTTAGCACATCCTTCCCTGCCCCTGCCATGTCTACTGGGCACCAATACGAGCCATGTGACAATTTGAGAAACAATACATATCCTTGGGAAACAAGAGGAGTTGTCTTTGCGGGAGACTCCCAGTAAAAGTTAGTCATTGCGTACTCTCCCCATATTCAGATGCACACGCCTGCTAGCTATTTCAGATATAGCCTCCGGCGAATGTGTCACTGCAAGTGTAGTGTGCGAGTTCTCCTCTGTGGTAGTTCGGAGGAACCGCATCATGTTCGCCTCGACGGATTCATCCAAGGCCGAAGTGAACTCATCGAGCAACACGATGGGCTGTTTCTGGCTGTATGCGAGGACCAACGACAATGCCTGGCGCTGGCCGCCGGAGAGCACGCTGACAGGGGCTGCTGCCTTGGCGGCTAGGGGCAGGCCAGTCTTCTCCAGGAGGTCCAGTTGGCTTGCGGAGATGCTCAGGGCCTGCGGTGCGAGCGACCACCAGGGCTGGCGAGTGGCCAGGCGGAGGTTCTCATATACGGTCAGATTCGGACACGTGCCGAGCGTCGCATCCTGATAGACGTAACTCATGAATCTCGCACGTCGATGGGGTGCCCACTTCGTCACATCTCGGCCACAGAGGTGCACACTGCCGCGCTTCAAAGGTGCTGTGCCGGCGATTGCCCTGAGCAAGGTGGTTTTTCCACTGCCATTTCCGCCAGTTATCATAACCGTCTCGCCCTTGGCGAAGGACAGCGAGATGCTGTTAAGAGCAACGACTTCGTTCGGCGTCCCCTCGTTGAAGACGACCGTTACGTCACAGAGTTCGATGACAGGGGCTTCACTCATAGCTTCCCTCTCATATACGTTTCCACCGTCGGGCCCTTGAGGCGGAAAGCGATGCCGAGAATGACGAGAATACCAGTAGCCAATCTCAAATCGGTCGGTGCCAGCCCGACACGAAGGCAGATCGCAATAATCAGGAAGTATAGGAAAGCACCAAGTAGCGCTGCAGAGAGTTCTCCAAACGACTGCCATGGAAGTAGATGAATACCCTTAGTGCGGGCGAACTCCTTGTCCGGGGACCTGCGGACAAATGCCTTCTTCAGCGACACCAACCCCGAGAAGAGTGTCTCGCCGATAATCAGGGCGGCGATGCCAGTGATAATCATGCCGGTTCCCATGCCGATGTCGGCAAAGCCCTGATTCTGAGCAACCAGCGCCCCGGAGACAGCAACCAGCGCATTGCTCATGCCGAGGCCGATGAGAAACAGCAGGCTGGTATTGACACCATGGCTTTGGACCATGAATTCGTTATCACCTGTCGCCCGAAGGAAAAGACCAATGCGCGTAGCCATCAGGTAGCACAGGCCGAGCAGGAAGGCCACCGCGATTGCGAGGAATACAGCAAGCCGAACAGGGTCGCCGATCCCACTGCTGTCAAATGCGCTGAAGAGCGTGGGAATCCGCAGGAGCGAGATATTGGCCCGTCCCATGATGCGGAGGTTCACGGAGTAGAGAATCAACATCACCAGAATTCCCGACAGTATCTTGCTGATGCCCAGCTTCCTGTTCAGGGCAAAGGTGGCTGTTCCGGCGGCAAAACCCGCCATCGCGGACAACAGCATCGCCAGCCAAGGCGAGTATCCATTTTTGAGGGTAATGGCGAGGACAGCCGCCCCGAGAGTGAAACTGCCTTCGACCGTCAAGTCAGGCCAGTTCAACATGCGCAGAGTAATCACGATGCCGAATACGGCAATCGCGTACAGAAAACCCTGCTGGCAAGCGGTGTCCAAAATGCCTGGAATTGTCATTCGTATACTTTCGCAGCCTTTTTGAGTAACTCATCAGGGATCGTTACGCCGGTGGCCTTCGCCGAGCGCTTGTTGAAGAAGTACTCGAACCGTTCTGCTACGGCGACCGGTATGGTACCTGCCTTCAAGCCTTTGAGGACTTGATCGGCCAGTCGTGCCGACTGCACGCCTACGTCGTAGTAGTCAGGGCCGATTGTGCCGAAGCCACCTTGCTGCACGTTCGAGGAGACACCCGGCAGCAGCGGAATCTTGTTCTGCTCGGATACTTTCACGATGGCTCCCATGGCGGCGATCACAGTATTGTCGGCGGGAACGTAGAAGGCATCGCATCTCCCCACGAGAGACTGGGCAGCAGCGTGCACTTCATTCGTGCTGGCGACAGGGACTTTGAGTAGTTTCAGCGATCTGGTTTTGCAGACACTCTCGACTACCTTAACATTGGCTTCTGAGTTCGTCTCGCCGGGATTGTACACGAGACCGATCTTCTTCACAGAAGGAACGAGCTTCAGGAGGAGATCGAACTGCGCATCTACAGGCCATTGATCACTGGTACCTGTGATGTTACCCCCGGGTTTGTCCATACTGTCAACGAGGCCTGCGGAAACCGGATCTGTAACGGCTCCAAAGACTAGAGGGATATCCGTGCCTTTAATGGCTTTGGCTACCGCTTGGCTCGAAGGGGTGCTTATAGCGAAGATGAGGTCGCATTTGTCCTGGACGTACTTTTGTGCGATGCTCTGGGCAGTCGGCATGTCGCCCTGAGCGTTGGTCTGGTCGTAGATGACGTCCACGCCATTCTTGTGGCCAAGCCGCGCCATCTCATCAAGAAAGCCTTGGCGAATCGCATCGATTCCAGGATGGGTGGCGATCTGCGTAATCCCTATCCGTACCTTTCCGGTATCGCCTTGGCTACGCACGTACAGAAAGACACCAACCCCAATACATACGACTGCTACGACGATTGCCCATATTGTTTTCTTGCTCATGCGCTTTCTCCTCGTATTCGCATCTTGCACTTCACACGAAATTTTGCTTGCATCTCTTCGATGCGACGCAGAGCCAAGGGCGATGGCCTGCCTCGCCCGTTTTCCCAGCGGTTGACCGTTGAGAACGTCACACCAACCTTGGCTGCAAACTGTTCCTGCGTGAGGCCCATGGCGGTTCGCAGCTCCCTGATCATCTTGCCGATACTCATTCGATTGCTCAAATCACACGCTCCCGCACGGACTATCCTATGGTGATTCCAGCCCTTGGAACTTCTTATAGCAGGCTACATAGCACATGCGCGGCTTGCCGTCAAGAGGACGCAACAGCATTTTCTCTGCCCGTCCTCAGCCCGTCTCGATGTCTGCGTCGATCCCCCGCTGACCGAGACGGCCCACCGCCGTAGTATCCATCGGATGCTCCTCGGCAAGAACGAAAATGTTGACAAGATCGCGCCGGCAATTTCCGCCAAGTTTTCAGAGGCCCCCGAACGCAACGCCGCGTTAACCCGACGGGGTGTGTTAAACAGAGAGCGCGAGAGTTTGAGGCCGATTCGTTCGGGCAGCGAACGTAACCCCCACGGTTGCAATCGCACCCCGAACGAAACAATGCGAACCAGAGAGCGCGGCGGGGCAGGCGGGAATGGCCGTAAGCCTTTGGCCGCACGCAGATACGACGAAAGCCCGGGCGCTCTCGCTGCCGGGCTTTGGCGTGAACCGCAAGGCCGCTGAAGTTAGCGGTTTTTTATTGACCTCCCCGAGTAGGACTCGAACCTACAACCTAGCGGTTAACAGCCGCTCGCTCTACCAATTGAGCTATCGGGGAATAATAACTCTGCCACGCATACGCAGGGCAAGGCGTAATATATCCCATCGGCCCAGAAAGTCAAGTACTTGACATCAACTCCAAAGAGGGGTATATTCACCGGGCTATGCCGTGGGCTTTCGAGACATGATAGAGGCATCAACATCCAGTTGGGGAAACTCGCGACTACAGGTTCATCCGCCAACAGGCAGGATGAATGGACAAACGAATCGGATTTAGAAGGAACATCAGCGTGGTAAAAACCAAAAAAACCTCTACCGGGCGGCAAAAGGCAACCACCAGCCACGGAAAGAAACGCGGACAAACCAGCAAGCCCGCAACCAAGGCAACCAAGGCAACCAAGGCAACCAAAAAAACTGCGCGAAAAACCACGAAAAAGGCAACGCAAAAGGCCGAGGCTGCCGGGTCTGATAAGAAGACCAAAACTACAACGGTAAAGAAACGCCCGCTCGACAAAAAACACCTTGATGAATTTCGCGAGATTCTTCTTCAGAAGCGCAGGACGCTGTTGGGCGACGTGAACGGGATGGAGGAACACTCCGCCAACAATCAGAACGGCGGAAACCTCTCCAGTATGCCGACCCATATGGCCGACATCGGTACGGACAATTTCGAGCACGAATTCACCCTCGGACTGATCGAAAGTGAACAATCGCTGCTGCAGGAAATAAATCGGGCAATGCAAAGGATCGAATCCGGAACCTACGGCATCTGCCTGGGGACCGGTCAGCGCATCCCCATTGCCAGGCTTCGCGCCAAGCCGTGGGCGAAATACACGGTCGAATTCGCCCAAATGATCGAAGAGGGACAGGTCAAGGAGCCCAACGAAACCGTCCCCGAAGAAAAATAAATCCGTCGCAGCAGGGATATCCCACTCTTGACCAAAGCGCACAGCAAAACCGAAAGGCCTGTCGTGAGCAAAGCCGAACGGCCTCACGAGGCAAAATCTCCCGCCGGTAAATCCGCCTCGGCGATAATCGTTTTTATCGTAATCGTAGCGGCCTGCATAACCGCCGACCTTATCAGCAAACATTACGCCTTCGACGCGCTGATAAACAAGCCGAACCAGTCGGTCACGGTCGTTGACGGTGTGCTGAAATTCAACCTCTCGACCAATCCGGGAATTGTCTTCGGGATTCGCGCGCCTCCATGGTCTGTCCTGGCAGCGACGGCGCTGGCGGTCGTGGCGGTCATAGTGCTTTTCGCGACATCGACCCGCCGGCAGAGGCTGCTGCATATCGCACTGGCGATGGTCCTCGCCGGAGCCATGGGAAACGCATACGACAGACTCTTCAGCAAGGTAACCTTCCCCGGCGACCTGGCCCCCCGCGTCGGGCAGGTCCGCGACTTTATCGAAGTTCACATCAACTGGTTCCATTGGCCTACGTTCAATGTCGCCGACATTCTTCTGGTCGTCGGCGTGGGTTTGATCCTGGTCGAATCGATCCGCGACACGATCCGCCACCGCCGAGGAAATTAGACCTCCGCCCCCAAACCGACGGATAGCTATCCGTCGGCTTTGATTTACTAACGTGGGGGAACATTTGTGGAACGAAACGGAACAATTCGGAACGATTCGGAACGATTCGGAACAATTGGGAACAATTGGGAACGATTCGGCCCGATTGGGAACAATTGGGAACAATTGGGAAAAATTGCAAAATTCATAACTCCCTGGTGTGCATAGATTTGCGTATTTTAGTGTCATTTTTACGCCCATTTTAAAAAAACCGCCATTGCCTATCTTGCCTAAACGGCCCAGAGCACCATTGCGGATTGAGAATTGTGGATTGCGGATTCCTCGGTATTCCGGTATTCCGGTTAATCCGTTGACTGGTTGACTGGTTGACTGGTTGACTGGTTGATTGGTTGATTGGTTGACTGGTTGACTGGTTCATTGGTTGATTGGTTCATCTGTTTTCACGTAGTGACACTTCGTGTTCCCTACGCCCTACGCCCTATCTTCTAGTCCCTAGTCCCTATTCTTTGAAGCCACCTCGAGCATATCGAGGCATGCTTTCCGTGCGGTTTCGGGGCGTTGCGAGTCTATCAGTTCGGACATTTTGTGTATTGCCGGTACGACATTCGAAACAACGGTTCGTCCTGCCTTTTTGTCGGCAACGGTTTTGATAGACGCCAGCCTGGCGGCAAGACGCTTGGAAAGCAGCATTTGTCGCAGGCGAGACGGCTTGACATTGATGGTGTTCACTATTTCGTGCGCGCTCATGTTTTCATTGTGTAGAAGTTCATAAAGAAATTTCCAACTTGCCATAATCTTCTCCTAAAAAAATCGGTTGACTGGTCGGCTGGTTGATTGGTTGATTGGTTCATCTGTTTTTCTTTTCTTTTGTTCATCTGTTTTTCTGTTCCCTAGTCCCAAGTCCCAAGTCCCAAGTCCCTAGTCCCTAGTCCCTATTCTCTCCGTATTAACTTTTGCGTTCGCGTTTGCGCGCGCAAACGCGAACACAAAACGGATAGCGACGCCATAAGTCCTTGGTGGCCTTAGGAAAAGTTTTTTTGGAATTTTTCGTTCCCCCGATTTTTACGTTCGTGTTTGCGCGCGCAAACGTGAACGCAGCGCGGTCAAGGTGGCCTGCCCCCATGAACTTGAATGTACCCCCCCACCGTTACAGGTACAGGCTATTTCAAGAAGGTATGTGTTCGCTTGCCTTTTCCCGACAGCCTGAACAATCCTGCATCGGTTATTCTGGACACTATTTCATCTTCGGTCATGTGGTGGTCGCTGACCGACAGGATTCCATCGGGTTTCAATATTCGATGTAACTCTTCCAGGACCTCCTGCGGGGCGCTCAAGGCGTGAAAGGTATCGTATAACAGAGCCACGTCTATGCTGCCGGCCGGCGCAGGCCGGTTTTGCAGTCGGAACAAATGGCCTCCACGTTCGTCAGTCGCTTTTTTGAGGCGATGGTCTGAACGCTCTGGACTGCGAGCGGATGGATGTCCAGGGCATAGACTTTTCCCGATTTGCCCACCAGTTCCGCAATGCCGATTATGTAGCCGCCGGGTCCGCAGCCGTAATCGAGCACGCAAAAGCCCTCTTTTATCCCCACCTCTTTCAAGACATTCATTCGCGGCGAAAAGAAATCACGAATTCCAAAGACCAAAGACATAAGTTTAAAGCCGAGATTAGGTTTTGGCTTATCCATTACAGTCGGCATTTAGACCCCTAGAAGAGCGGAAGTGAAGTTCTGTGGAATTTCGACTTCGAGAATTTCATTTACGAGAAAAGGGACATTCCCAAAGCGTCCGTATCCCTGACAAACGGCATCGTTTCTCGTGTCGAACACATCGCAGACTTCTTCACCTTTGATAATCGCGAACTTTCCGCTGGCTTTGCTAAGCAGTTCAGCCTTGTGGGCCTCGTATGTGCAAAGTTCCTGTTCAAGCGTTTCTTCCATGTCGAAACTTTCCTTCTATTCCGCATATTATTAGTCAAATCCGGCGTTTGTTTCAAGCACTACAAAGTGTTCTGATTGTCTGGTTTTACCTCGTTACGTAGTAGTAGGACGGGGCAACTGGTCAGCGGGATTCATTCCTGGTCAAATCGAGCAACGTGGGACCTGTAGATAAACTCCTTCTTGCTTATGTCCCAGCACGCAAACAGATACCTATCCCCCATAAGCGTCATGGGATTACCTTCGATTTCGTTGTGGAATTCTCGCAGGGCCTCACGCATCTTGACTTTGTTCTTGGCTTGAAAAATCATGACCCGATGTTCCGCCCTTCCGACCACCAACTTTGGGAAGTCGTCCATTAAGCCCTTTAAACTCATGTCCCATTCTGACTCAAGGATCAAAGGAACCCTCCGTACATGCTTATTCTCCATTTTTAGCCAGCAGACGTCATAAAGCCATTCGCCACCATCGCTGTTTTCGCAACTGGATGCATAAGTGCTAAAACCCTCATAGCGATGCCCACACTCCATCAGACCGTTCTTTATCTGCGTGGTCCAATCACCATCCGATGACAACTCTTCTCGTCGTGCGGCGACATCATCGAGAACGGTGATCACGTCTCGTTCCATCTCGTCAAATTCATTCTTATTCATTGTCATGCCCTTCAGATTTATGGAGATTTCCTGGATTTTTTGCTTCTTCTCGCAGTTTTCTTGCCCATTCGAGGTAGGCGGTGATGTGCTTCTCGTAGCCTCGGTCGGTCGGGGTGTAATAACTTTTATCCACGCCGAGGTAGTCCTGGTCCGGGCTGATGCCCCCTTTGTATTTGTGGCTGTACTGGTAGCCTTCCGAGTGGCCGTAGAGTTCCTTCATCTTCGGATGCGGCGCGTTGCGGAGATGGTAGGGAACGGGGATAGTGCGGTTTTCCTTCACGTCGGACATTGCCGTCCATATCGCCATTGCCGACGCGTTTGATTTCGGCGCGCAGGCCATATATATCGCAGCCTGTGCGAGCGTGAGTTGGCATTCCGGCAGTCCGATACGTTCGGTTATTTCGAAGGCGGCGGCTGCGACTGAAATCGCGCGTGGGTCGGCGTTTCCGATGTCCTCGCTGGCGAGGATCGCTATCCGGCGGGCGATGAAGCGCGGGTCTTCACCGGCGATGATCATTTTGGCGAGCCAATAGACGGTCGCGTCCGGGTCGCTGCCACGCATGGACTTTATCAGCGCGCTTGCGGCGTCGTAATGCTCATCCCCTGCCCGGTCGTATCGAATGACCTTTTGCTGGATGGATTCCTGTGCAGTGTGCAGGTCAAAGACGATTTCGCTGTCGCCGGCGCGTTCGGATTGGCTGAGCACGCCGATTTCCAAAGCCGTCAGCGCCCGGCGAGCGTCGCCGTCGGAAATTTTGGCGATGTGTGCCAATGCGTCGTCATCGGCTCGGACGGGATATTTCCCCAGGCCTCGCTCCTTGTCGGTCAGCGCGCGTCGGCACAGGTCGATAATGTCTGCTTCGGTAAGCGTGTTGAAGCGGAAGATCGTAGATCGGCTCAAAAGCGGTGAGTTTATGACGAAAAACGGGTTTTCGGTGGTGGCTCCGATAAGGATAATCACTCCGCTTTCGACGTCCTTGAGCAGGACGTCCTGCTGGGCGCGGTTGAAGCGGTGCAGTTCGTCGATGAACACGACGGTCCGTTTTTCAGACGATGCCAGCATCGCCCGCGCCTGCTTTGAGATTTCGCGGACTTGCGAGACCGACGTGCTCGCAGCGTCCAGGCCGTGAAAGGAGCAATCGCTTTGCCGGGCGATGACGTAGGCCAGCGTGGTCTTTCCCGTCCCCGGCGGGCCATGGAAAATCAGGCTTGTAAGCCGCCCCGCCGACAGCATCCGCCGGAGTAGTTTGCCTTGACCCAGAAATTCGTCCTGCCCGACGATCTCGTCGATGGTCATAGGCCTCATCCGCACAGCCAACGGTGCGTTGCGGGCAATTGCTTCATCTTCAGATGACTTGAAAAGGTCCGTCATTCGCCTTTCGTTCCCAATGGTTCCGTTTGGTTCCGTTTCTACGTCCGATGTTAACCCTTAAGCACAGCGGCGACGAATTCGGCTACGGGGCATGAACCGCGCGGCGAAAGGACCATCGTCGCCGTTCGGCGAAGTTCGTCCGGCGCGTCTGCCGGCGTTCCGCTCAGCCCCGCACCCCGAAGCATCGCCAGATCGTTATTGTCGTCGCCGATGGCTGCCATCGCCGACGGGGCGATTCGATAACCCTGCCCGACGTACTTCAAGGCAGTGAATTTATCGGTCCCCGCAGAGAAGGCCTCGATAATGTCCACGTCGCGGTGCGAGAGGTAGATGTCCTGAATCTCAATCCGCCCGGCGAAATGTTGCTTGAGCGTTTCGACTGCGGGTCGGCCTGAGCCGGGTTCTTCCAGGGCGCTGATTCGCAGCGGCCGGGGGTAGTCGTCGCCATCAAGTCGATCAACATCCCGAATCCGCCGAGGCATTGCGTTGAGGAATTTCTGATAGAGCGGGTTGTCGTCGTATCGTCCGACGAGGAAATAGTCGAATCCTTCCCGCCAGGCATCGACCAAAGCCATGACGGGATAGCCCATCTGCTGCATCTGCCGGGTTAGTTCCTGTGCGGTGGTTTTGTCGAATGTCCGGCTATAGAGTGTTCGCCCGGTGTCCGGTTCGACGATAATCGCGCCACCGGCGCAGATGACCGGCGCGTGGGTCGCGGGAAGTTTCAGGCCTTCCCATATATCCCTGGTTTCGGGCCAACTCCTGCCGGTGCAAAGACATACGATAATACCGGCTTCGGCTGCGGTTCGAATCGCCGCAACGTCGGCATCGTCCATCACGCCATGATTCAGCAGCGTCCCGTCGATATCGACGGCCAGGAGTTTATATTTTCCGGTTGCCAATGGTGTTTACCACCCCGCGCCGCCGAGGCCTACGGCGGTTTCTGCCTTCCAGGCGGACGGGTCGCGGAAGTACTGCTTGAGCATCATGGCCGCCACCACGCCGTCGGCACAGGCGGTTGTCAGTTGCATTGCCGCTCCCGCCCGGCAGTCGCCGGCGACGTACACGCCCGGAAGCGAGGTCTGAAGCGTCTGGCAGTTGCACCTGATATACCCGGCATCGTCCAGGTCCACCGCACCGGTAAGCCAATTCGTGTTGGGAACCATTCCGGCGAAGATGAAAACGCCATCGACCTTAAGGTCTTCGGTTTCGCCTGTTTCGACGTTCTTTATCACGACGTGGTCGATGTCGTTACCGGCCTCGTCGCCGACGATCCGGTCTATCACGTAAGGCAGTTTGATGTCGATGTTGTGCTCGCCGGCCTTTTCGTACAGTTCCTCGACAAGGATTTTTTGAGCGCGGAATTCGGTTCGGCGGTGGATGAGCGTGGTTTTTTTCGTGAACCTTTCTGCCAGGTATATGGTGTCTTCGACGGCAGTGTTTCCTCCGCCGACAGTCAGGATGTGCTTGTCGCGGTAGAAGGCTCCGTCGCAGGTCGCGCAGTATGAGACTCGCGTCGCCTGTCGCATTTCCGTCTCGCCGGGGACGCCGAGTGAACGGTAATCGCTTCCGGGGCAGAGGATGACGGTCTTGCCCAGATGGGTTTTTTCTCCGCCGTTGATTTCGACTTCGAGAACGCCGTCGTCCCGTCGGCGCAGGGTTGTTACTTCCGCCCCTGCCGTTACGGAGACGCCGAAGTTTTGCACCTGTTTGACCATTTGTTCGATGAGGTCAAACCCGCCGACGACTTCGTAACCGGGATAGTTTTCGACCCGTTCTGTCAGCAGGATTTGCCCGCCGGGGAGTCCTGACTTGTCGAGTATGAGCGTGTCGTATCGGTCTCGCGTGGTGTAAAGAGCGGCGGAGAGTCCCGCGGGACCCGCACCGATGATAATTACGTCGTGGATTTTATTTTCCGGCATTGCGTTGTCCTTTTAACTTTTTGAGTTTATCCAGTTCGGCGAGTTCCGCTGCGAATTTCACGGCGATTGTTCTTCGGTCCGCTCGTTCCATTACCAGCCCGCCGGGCATCTGCATTCGCAAGAGCAGGCCTTTTTCGTCCACCCACAGATTCACGATCGGCGATTGCCTGGACATCTGGTCCGTCATGCGGGTGGCTTTGACGTTCCTTGAGCCTATGCGGATGGTTTCGGTTTTGACGACCTGTACGGTCCGCATGTCGAAGTCGTTTTTGTCCGGGTTGTACACGGCGAAGGCGTATGCTCCGGGTTTTGAGCGGTCCAGTAATCTTGGTAGAAGGGTGCTTAAGGCTTCGGGGAGATATGCCGTCTGAAGGGTCTTCGGCAGTTCCTGTTTCCAATTGCGTTTGGGGCGGCCTGAACGGTGTAGTTGCACCAGCATCCAGTTGTCTTTCCTGATGGCCTCCTGGATTTCTCTTGCTGCGGTTTTCCCTTTGCCCTGGACGGACACCTGTTTCCACTGCTCGAAAGTCCGATCCGGCGTGGTGAACAGTTCCTTCCAGGTCAGTTGCGCGGGAGTGTCGGGAAGAATCAGCGCGCCGCTGCTGACGACGTTCAGTCCTTGCGCGTCCGAGCGTTTGGTTATCGATTCGGTCAGTTTGACAAAGCCGATGATTTTGCCCTTCAGTTTTATCGTGAAGTAGAAGGGCTTTTTGTTGATGATCGTTTGGAGTTTCCTGATGGAGAGTTTTTTCAGTGCTGACGCGCCTCGTGTGAGGTTTTTTTTGTATTCGGCTGCGGCGATTTTCGGGTCGAATAACTTCAGGCTGGCGAGGACTTTCGTCATAACGGCGTCCATTTCGTCCTTCCCATTCGGGTCGCCGCTGATGTTCAGGACGATATGTTCGCCCGGTTTTATTCTTACCCACGTTTGTCGTCGCCACAATTCGAACGCGCCGCTCCATGTCCCGCTGAAGTGTATCGCCGGTTTTCCCGCGACGATGGAAGTCCGGGTGGACTTGACCTTGAAATTGCTGGTTCGGGACAGTTCTGCCGTGACGGTTTTGGCGTATTCGGAAAGGGACAGTTTCGTCGGCTTGTGCTTTGTTCGCAGGACTTCCAGCGACCATCGGACGGCTTTGGTTTGTTCGTCCCTTCGCGTCCATCCGACGAGTCGTCGGGCCGAGGTTTGCATGATACGCTCGGTGTCAGCCGGTGGGCAGAGCGAAAAACCGACGAGCCGGTCGGTGTAGCGCAGGGATGATTCTGTCGCGGTTCGACTGTGCTCACCGGAACCCGGCGCTGTTGTGGTCGTGGCCACTTTTTCGGCGGGGTTTGCACCATGCAGGGCGACCGCCACCGATAACGTCGATATCGCTGTTAGCAGAATCAATCTCATAGCCTTTTCCTTTCACTCGACATTATAGAAATCCCTGCCGCAATGTTTAATACCACAATCCCGCCCGGATGCGTTAAAATTTTGGTGAACCGAAACCATTACGGTATTCTGTAACCTGTAACGGGTGGCACCTTCAACCGGAACGAAGTGGAGGTTGTGGGTGCTGGCCTGACAAGGTATAGAGCACCCACAATCTCCGCTTCACTTCGTTGCGCTGCGCTTGAAGGTGCCACCCATATTCATTAATTTGTCTGTTGCGAAGTGCCAGAGAGTGAAGGTGTTGCTATGTCCAGGCGAATCGAACCAATGCATCCGGGCGAGATTTTGATGGAGGAGTTTCTTAAACCGATGGGGATCAGTCAGTATCGCCTAGCCAGGGACATCAGTGTTCAGCCCACGCGGATTAATCAGATAGTCAAGGGCAGGTCGGGCGTATCAGCCGACACCGCGCTGCGCCTGGGCCGATATTTTCGAATGTCCGCGCAGTTCTGGGTTAATGCCCAGGCATACTACGAACTGGAACGCGCCCGAGACAAACTCCGGGGACGTTTGAAGAACGAAGTGGTCGTCCACATGGCGTAGTTAGCCAGACCGACCCGCTGAAATATGGAATAATGCCCCGTATTTTCCCTTCCACGTATCCCTGCATCTCAATTAAGTGCTCCGTCCCCGTATTCCCCGTATTCCCTGTGCCGCCCCTAAAGGGGCTTGTTCGCTTGTGGCGATTTCCTCTGTTTCCGATGAAGCATCCCGTCCACGATAACGTAATCCTGCATCAGATCCGTTTCGTTGCCGATGAACCGGCGCAACCATCCGAGGGCTTTCAGAGCGTCTTTCTCGGGCTTCAGCCCATGTCCATGAACGTAATCGTTCCGCAAGTCAGCCATTTTCTCACACAGTGCGAGCGTCTTCGGCTGAAGGACCTTGTTATTGCACAATATTTCCCTGACCTGCCAGACCTTATGTTTCCGGGTAGCGCCATACGGCTTGGCCTTATCCCGTTGGAATCTCTCAAACGAGATGCCACACATTGCGACGCAAGCATAGAAGTGGCCGTCTACGAACACGTCTCTGGCCTCTTTTAGTAGGTTGCAATAAGGGCCGATCTCTATAAGCAAAGGCGGCAATCGAGAAAGCCTCAGGTATTTCATACGAGCCAGGGCTTTCTCGTCAAGCACACCAGGGGGGAGCTCCGTACACTGTTGTTGCGAGTCCTTCGTCGGCACCTTGCTCAATTCCGCTTTTGCGTCGTTAGGCCGGAAGTCCGCATAGGCTGTTTGTGTTCCACCAGGAATTCTGACACGGACCTCCCCGCACGACTGCATCCAGCCATAGTTGCCTTGGGGCATGCTATCGGCCTGGCTGATGCCGAGGACGTTAGACAAGTCTGTGCCGTTGTATGCGCACACGGTATAAGGCTCAACACCAGGAGCTTGGCCAACTATGCTATATTTCTCGAGCGCTGGCATCCCAATATTTTTCTTCCATGGTCTTCTGTTGTTTCAATCCGGCCACCCGCCGCGACAGGCTCCGGGGACGTCTGAAGGATTTGCTGGTCGCTATCACTGCGTGCTGGTAGGTAAGCCAATCACCCGCTTAACTACTTCAAGAAAACCCAGCAAATGTAGGATCGAAAGAACCGCCGCGAGAAAGGTAGCCAACCAGAATACTCCCTTCAATAATCGACCAATGAGACTGGACTCAATACGAACCTGATCGAGGCCCATCTTACCGAGAAACATGAAAGGCAATGAAGCGACGAAATTTAAAAGCAAGCCAACCCAAAAGAAAGGGGTAAACGTTCTGAACTTGGCTTTGGGGTAGTCGTCGTTGTACTTACCGATCGCTACCTCCAGCATATCGATTAGCGCCTGAGGTTCGATATGATGCTGATGCATCATAAAAACATTTGTCACCAGGTCTATCCTGCTGGTCGCTCCACCTATTGCCGGAGGGGGCGTGCACAGGATGATTGGGTTAACACCAGCCATTATGAAAATATCTGAAATTCTTGTCCGTGCCTGATTGATTCTTGACCGTGCGCGGATGGACTTGTTGTTTTGAACAACATCCGCCAACGGACTACGCCGAATATTATTGAAATAGGTAATCACAAGGTCTTTGTAATCTTTCAAGTCCTTTACTGCCCGACGGTTTTCCCAAAGCGTTATCTTCTTGTAAGACCTCATGGTGGATGAATTGTTACCTGTAGTTAATCTTGATGCAAGACTTGAAACCGTTAATTTAGGGCGAGGACGCTACGGTTTTCTCATACGCAGTGGGTTATGGGGGTTACGGGGAGGGAGCACTTAATTGCCCTTTTCCTTATCCCCTCATTTTCAAGCGAGCATTGATTTGTCTGATGAGTCTGACGGTCTGGCTGTTGGCCTGAAATATGGGGACGTTATTCCATATTTCCTATCCAGCGTCCTTTATGCTTCCGGGTCGGTACCGCCGGCGTCGGCCTTGAGACTTCCTCGCCAGTAACTATTCAGTAGTGGCCCGGCGGGGTTGTGGCAGGTAACCCGGTCCTTGGCTACAAGCGTCGTTACGGGCGCATGGGAGAATCGGTAGAACAGTGCATCGTGGCCGACACAAAGCCCCACGGCGACGTTCAGTTCGGTTCCCGCCGCATTCAACAACATCGCCTGGCCGACCGGATTGCATGCCGCTTCGAAGCCCTCCGCACTGAACCGGTGCTCCGGGGCGATGCCGAGGCTCGCCTTGTCAAACCCGCCTACGCAACAGACGACGCTCTCGACCTCAAAGCCGTGACTGTCAAGAATCTCGACAAGGGAACGCGCCTCTTGCCGCAGCCCGACGCAGAATGCGACCCCGATGCGCTTTATTCCGGCGGACTTGGCGAATTCGATGACTTCACGAACCCTGGGCCAGACCCTGTAGCCAAGTTTCTCAACCGCTGCGGCGACAACCATTTGTCGGTTAACCTCCGGTTCGGCGTAGGTCTCCCGCGCGCGGTCCAACGCCTCTTTGCCGCTGCGCATGGGGCAAAAATCGGGCGCTGCCTCAAGGTCGCCCTTTCCACAAGCGTTCACACCGCAGATCGCACATCCCTTATGGGCCATTTACCTTTCTCCTTTTTACCGTTGTTATTCGTCTTGCCTGGGTAATAGTGATATTCTCTTGTTTTACCTTAAATCATCGCATCTTCAGGCGCGACTCGATTCGCCTGATGAGTCTGACTGCCTGGTCGTCGGGTGAGGCGTCCAGGGGCAGGATGTATTCATCCAGCAGTTCGATAGCGTCTTTGTATCTGCCTGATTGTTCGTAGAGCAGGGCCAGGTATATCACCGGTTCGGGCTGGGGCGGCGCGGCGCGGGTGGCGGAAAGCAGCAGGTCTTCGGCGGCGGTGAAATCGCCGGCCACCCATTCACGCAACCCCAGACGCATCCGCACATCCCATTTTTCCTGATTTTCAACCGATTCGTACACCTTCGCAGCCTTTTCGGTAAGACCTTTGCGGAGGTACAGGTCGCCGAGGAGAAGCTTTCCCTGACGGGGAAGGTTTTCGCCGGCTGATTGAAGTTCACCGATAGCGCGATTGATAAGCCCTATATCCCTTCGCAGCAGCAGCAATGCCTTCATGCCCGGTTTGAGGTCGGAGGGGAACCGACTTACAGCCACTTCGGCTGACCGGCAGGCGAGATGAATCGAATCGCGAAGATTCAGGTCCGATTGTTTCGGACGCCATCGTTTCGGGATCGGGAAGTTTTCCAGGTATTCGCTCATGGCTTGGTCGGCAGCGTCCATCTGGCGGGACTGCACCATTGCCTTTACCCGCACCATGGCGTACTTGCGGACTTGTTTATCCTCAAGGTCGGCCAGGTCAATACGCCCCAGCAGCGCCAGCGAGCGGGCGAGGTTGGGGTCGATGGGAAGATTTCTTTCCGGCTCGACGTGGTAACGTCCCCCCGCCCGTCGGTGCGCTTCAGCCAACAGCCCCAAGCGGGATACAGGCTCTTGAAGCCTGAGTCTTTCGGCTACGGTCAGGTAGCGGACGGCAAGGTTGTCCATCTCCAGGTTGAAGAATGTAACTCCCATGTTCCAATGGGCGGGCGGGACGTTCCGGCGATACCATGGCCGGGTAGTTTCGGCGTAGGGAAGTAATCCACCTGCTCGATGTGGCCGAAGCTGCTTGTCGAACTGCTCGGTGTTGACGGGGGGGAGTTTTTCTTCGTTGTGCCATTTTAGCAGGCCGGAGATGTTCTTTTCTCCCGGCATGGGAATTCTGGCGAAGCAGACGCCCACCCGTCCGATATAGACCGGCCTGAACCGCATGGAGTTATTCATCGCTTCGATGTGCCGTGTCGCGTCGGAGCGAACGACGATGAAGCGTACCGTCGGCGGAAGGGGGGTCTGGTGCGGGTCGGTAGCCCATGTCGGCGAAAGCAGGTTCCTGCCGATCTGCTGGAGCCTCTTGAGTTTCTCTGGCGGGTGGACTTCAAGCCGACCATCCATCCAGACCCGCCGGCGGGGGTAACTGTAGTAGATGAACGTCCCGCCGTCGCCGAAATCGAGCATCAGGACGTCCCCGGACAGTTCGGACTCTCCAAGCCACTTTGCCATTTCGACGTGGTGCAGTCCATCGACCAGCCCCAGCCCGAAGCGACACGCCGGCCTATGCTGCCAACGATAAACGGTTTCTGTTGCATAGCCCGCTGCTGTTGTCGCCAGAAGGCATGACATTATTACAGTGGCGAATTTTCCCATCTTCGCCAGGACCCGCCGACGCCGGGTAAGTTCGTGTAGCCAATCCCCGCCGTGGATCGCCAGCAGGAAACCGGCGGGGATGCAGAATAAGGGTACGTTCCTCACTGCCATTAGGCCTAATACGCCGAATCCGAGGTACCAGAGGATGTGTCCTGTCGGGAGGGATTTTCGGCGTGCCCGCATCGCCTCCAGCGCCGCCAGTGCCAGGATCAGAGCCGTGACCATCGGGACGCTTGTGAAGATGTCGGCACTGTAGGTGGGGCGGAACTCCGAGACCCCGAAGGTGTACATTGCCTGCTCGCCGGTAACTCGCGTTCGCAGGAGCAGCGGGTGCAGGGCGGCATCTATAGGCCAGGGGCTTATGAAGCACGCTGCCGTTGCGACGATAATCGGTAAAATGGCTTTTCCCGTCGCCAGCGCACCGGCGGTGTCGCGCCGGAGTGCCCGGTCGATGAGAGCGCCGATTACCGCTGCCCACGTGGCGGCGACGCCTATGATGAACAGGCCGTGCATATTGACCCAGAGGATGTTAATCGGAACCAGCCACCACAGACGCTTCAGCGAACCGCCACGACGGACGGATTCGACGATTACCAGCGTCGTTATGAAAAACAGGAAGGTGAATATCTCAGGCCTGACGCGGACGCGCTCCTCGACGCCGATAATGACGGCGATAGCGACGAATATCAGCAGCGCGGGGCCGCATCGCTTCCGCAGCCAAAACGCAAAGACCGCTATCGTACCGGCGAAAACGATCATCTTCAGGATGACCAGTCCGCCGAAGCCGCCGATGTGATGAACGACGGCGACGATTGCCTGAAATCCCCAGTGGACGTTGACCCATTTGCCGGGCTTTTGATCCGGCGAATCGGTAGCGGTGAAGGGGTCGTGGTCGAGGACGCGGAGATTTTTGAGCATCCATTGTCCGCTCTTGAGGTGCCAGAAGGTGTCGAAATTACGCACCTTGTTGCACGCGACCACCCCGGCCAGTCCGACCAGCGCCGCGATGATGGTATATTGCCCGATGCGCTTCATGGCATGAATGTACTTTGAGATTACATTAGGAGCAAGAGCGCAACCTGGTGCCGTGGCCGCTGCGTTTGCGGCCACGCAGATGCACGAACGTTAACGTGGTCGCAAACGCCGCGACCACGGCACCCTTGGAATTAAGGGGACAGATACCATAATAGAGCGTGTAGGCTGGGACGAAGTCCCACCTTTTTTATGAGGTTGAAGGTGGGACTTCGTCCCAGCCTACGCCTACTACGCCTGCGACTACTGTTTACCCAGTTCTTCGCCGATGTGTTCCCATTCGTTCCAGAGTGATTCGAGTTTTGTTTCTCTGGCTGGGTATTCTTTGGATAGTTGTCCGACGCGTTCGGTGTCGCCGGATTCGCTGGCAGCGGAAATTTCGTCGTTGAGTTTGGCAATTTCGCCTTCGACGACCCCAATTTCCGCTTCGAGTTCCTCATGGCGACGTTTGAGGCGCTGCATCAGGTTGGTAAGTTTACGATTGTTGCGGTATTCGGCCTTGCGGTCCTGTTTTGATTTGTCGGCGTTCTTGCTTCCGGTTTTCCCGTCGCCGGTTTTGCGACGTTTGTTCCGCCACGTCGAGAACGCGTCCCATCCACCGATGATGCATCGAACCATGCCTGCGTCGATTACCCAGATATGCGTCGCCACCGCCTGAACGAGGTATCGGTCGTGGCTGACGAAGACGACCGCCCCGTCGAAGTTTTGCAGCACATCCTGCATGATTTCGGTGGAGGGGATGTCCAGGTGGTTGGTCGGTTCGTCGAGCATCAGGACGTTTGGGTTCTGCACCATCAGCCGCGCCAGTACGACTCGGCTCCGCTGACCGCCGCTGAGTTCGTCGATCCGTTTGAGCGATTCGTCCTGACCCAGAAGCACCCTTCCGAGTGCGGATCGGGCCTTCTCCGGCGTACAACCCGGTTCGGCTGACATGACGGCCTTCAGGGCGGTATCGTTCGGGTCGAGCCGCTCGTGTGTCTGTGGCAGGTATCCGATCTTGACGTTGGAGCCGCCTCGAACGGACCCCGCCAACGGTTCTATCTCGCTCATCAGCGTTCGCAGAAGGGCGGTTTTACCGATACCGTTGGCCCCAAGGATGGCGATACGCTGGCCTCGATTAACGTCCAGAGTTTCGATTTCCAGCAGCGGCTTGTCGTATCCGACGGTAAGGTCGGATGCCCGGAAGACTAGATCGCCCGTTCTGCGCCCAGCCTGGAGTGATACACTGATGGTCCGATGCTCCTGTGGTCTGGCGATGGCTTCATCCCGCATGAATCGCTCAAGCCGCGTGCGCCGACCTCTGGCCTCCTTGCCACGCTGTCCGGAAATGTTGCGGGCGATGTAGTCCTCGGTCTTGGCGATGTATTCCTGCTGGGCCTCCCACTGGCGCATGCGTTCGGTGTATCGCTCGTCGCGCTGGGGCAGATACTTGCTGTACGAGCCTCGAAAAGTCTCCAAGCTACCGAAGGCGATTTCCCACGTCTCGGTCGTTACGCTGTCGAGGAAATACCGGTCGTGCGAGACGACTATCAATGCCCCACGGAACGATCCAAGCCAGGATTCCAACCATTCGACCGAATCCAGGTCGAGGTGATTGGTCGGTTCGTCGAGCATCAGGACGTCTGGTTCCCTCAGCAGCAGGCCCGCCATGTATGCCCGGGTTCGCTCGCCGCCGCTGAGGGCCGAGAGTGTGCGACCCCACATCTCAGGCCCGAAGGCCAGACCGGTCAGTACCTGTTCGATTCGCCTGTGATAGTCGTGCCCGCCGAGGGCATCGAATTTGGACTGTATCCCGTCGTACTGCTTCATCAAGTCAGCCTGGTCCGTCCCGCCGTGCTCCATTTGTCCGGCGAGGTCGTGCAACTGCTGCTCCATGTGGCGGAGGTCGGAGAATACGTCGAGCATCGCTTCGTGGATCGTTTTGTCCTGACCGGCGGGAGGGTCCTGGGGCAGGTATCCGATTCGCAAACCCTGACTGCGATGTACTTTGCCGATAGTCGCCTCGGTTTGCCCGCCGATAACCCGCAGCAGCGTGGTTTTCCCCTCGCCGTTGGGACCGACCAGTCCGACGCGATTGGATTCGCTTATTCGGAAGGTGGCGTTTTTTATAACCTCATGCGTTCCAAAGGCATGGGTGATGTTTTCAGCAATTATCAGCGACATCGTTTTTGTCCATGATTACTCAACGTAACAGTAGTCGGGGAGCGGGGAAAAAACTTCCGACCATGCCGCAGGCCTACTTCGACAGAACATGTTTTTCGAAGAATTCCATCACATGGTCTTTGTTGATAGTGTGGCCAGCGACGCCCAGAACAAGTTCTTCGAACTCATCGTCGACGACTTCGATGCCGTAGGCGTTGAGATTCAGAAAGACCACGGCGGCGAGAACCGCCGTTCGTTTGTTCCCATCACAAAAGGCATGTGCCTGGCAGATGTGGAACAGGTACGCTCCGGCCATGGCTGCGACCGACTCGTGCAGGTATCGTCCGTCGAAAGTTACTCTCGGCATGGCCGTCGCTGACAACAACAGGTTGCGATTCAGGAGGCTGTGAACTCCGCCGTCCTTCCGGATGGCGCGGAGATTCAGAGCAATTACCTGTTCTGCGGTCAGAAATATGTACTCTTTCTCTTCCACGGATCAGGCCAACCGGGTCAGGAGTTTGTCGAATTTCTTCTCTGCCCGTTCGGAGGCTGCTTCAAACTTCGCATTGTCCGCCACAGGCTCGACAGGCGTTATAACGAGAGAACCGCCGTTCACTGTCAGATTAACCCGGCTGTCGGCGTCGATTCCGAGAAGGTCCATAATCACCTTGTCCAGTAAAATCGCGTGGCTGTTGCCCACTTTGGTCAATGACTTCAGCATGACAAATCTCCAAAAACGTAGATTGTTCTAACCATATTATAACACGCCGACGGCGTATTACAAGCGGGTGATGTGGTCACGACGTCCCCAATCACACTCCCGCTGTTAGTTCTTCCCATTGCGTTATCGTTTTCGCATCATAATCACGTTTTTATCGAATCGACCAAGACGGCGCTGATGGGTCCTATGATGATTATCGGTAGCCAGGCGGCCACTATCGGACTGAAACCCAGATAACGGGACAGGTAGATGAAGGTGAATGTTCCGCCTCCCATCAGAAGCGCAAGGCCGGCCGAGACTTTGATGTTCCGCTCGCGCGAGAGGATGAACGGGATAGTAACCAGAAGCAGGATGATGTTGTTGAAGAAATCGGCGAACCGTGTATATCTGGCGAGCATTGCCCCTTCGGGGTCGGATAGCGATTCTCTCTGGAGTCGCAGAAGCCTGGTCAGTTCGGCTGTTGACATGTACTCCAGCCAATCGCCTGATTGCCTCAACGACAGTTCATCCGGGTCCAGGTCGGACGAATACACAAGTGCTCCGTCGGTGAGCACCCATCTGTGTTCTCTGTGATCGTAAGTTGCTCCGATGGTCTGAAACCTCGCCAGTTCTTCACCGTCGGCGCGTTTGTAGATGAAAGAGGCGTCCCGAAGGGCAGTTCCGGTAACTTTACCTTCGATGACTTTCAGGTCCAGTTGTCCGGCGAGAATGGTCAGTCCGGTGGTTTGGTCTTCGATTTCGATTCCCTGAATGGCCGTTGCCCTTCGCCAGTTCACGTTCTTGTTTTTTGGGTCTTTTCGTGCTTTTACGATAATTTTTTCGGGGTCGAGGTGTGTGTAGATGGCTTCGGTGTTCGGTGCGGCCCGGGCTTTGAAGTTTTTGATATGCATTACGGCGTGTACTTTTTCTTCCCCCCCCTTTTTCTTCGAACTCACAGGTACGGCGGGAGTAAAAACCCATCCGCCCGCCGATGCGTCATAGACCGCAGTCAGTCCGGCGATATGTCCCAGGTACGCAAGTTGTTTGTTGCGCAGGATGATTATCGGTTTGTCAAGCCGACTCTGGACGGGGTCAAACCTGCCGGAGTACCAGGCGCTTTTTTTTTCATCGACGACCACACGGACTTTGAAGGATTCGGTTCCTGTAACGTTGTCGCGTTTTCGTATCAGTTTATGTTTTACCGGTGGGATCAGCAGTTCCGAATCGACGACAATCAGCAGGTTCAGCGCCATTGAGCAGATTACGACGGGGAGCAGGACGCGGTTCAGGCTCACACCGCTGGCGAGCACTGCCGTCAGTTCGTTTGTATGATTCATTCGCCAGAGCGTAAATGCCGCAGCGACTACGATAATCACGCCGCCTAACTGGCGGAAGTAAGCAAACGACTGATAGAAGTAATAATGGGCTATCTCGGCGATAATCATACCGAAGTTTTTTTCACTACCACTGCTCTCGGCGAACTCATCCATGTTAAAGAACAGGTCGGCGGCTACGCGCAGAAGCATTATCGCCGCCAGGCACAACACCACGCTGGTGATGAGGTTTCTGATGATGTATTTGTCGAGCGTTTTCATTTATTTAGCAATCAGCAATCAGCAGGATTATGCGACACAGAGACACAGAGACGCAGAGATTCAGAGAAAAGAAAAAGAGCAATCTGTTTTTTTTATATCTCTGTCCCTCTGCGTCTCTGTGTCGCGTAATCTGTTTTTTGAAATCCTTTTAGTTTGTTTCTTCCACTGGCCGCTTTTTCTTACCGTCTCATTGTAACGGCGTAGATATAGGCGGTTGCTCCTATCATTGCTGCGATTCCGCCCCAGATAACAATGATACCGTAGGCTTCCGGTACGCCCGGATTTGCGATAAGCTGCTTACCCATCAGCATCATTACAATCACAGCAGATGCCGGTCCGGCGCTGATTGCAAACGCCACCAGCGCTTCGCCGCCCCTGAAAAGCAGACCCAGTGCAGCCCCCAGCATCACCATCAAAAGACAACTGATACCGTAGGCAAGACGCTGGTGCATCTCAGCGTATATTTTACTTTTAAGCCTGGGGATCATAGAGCCATGAACGTCTTTGATCATCTTGAGAACCTGTGGCGAATCAGTGTAATCGGTCGCGTTTTTCAACAGGTCTCCCGGATCAATCTGCTCGCTTCGAGCGACGATTTCCTCTGGAACGGCCAGGGAGCCTATTTCATCCCGCCGGCGATGGAGAGCGTTTTCAACCTGCTGACTCCCGGCCAGTATCGTTACGTCATTCAACACCACCGTAGCCAGTATTACCGAGCGTATTTCGTCCCAGTCGCCCCGGATATATACGCTTTTGGCCCACAATTGACGCTTGAGCGTCTTTCCGCTGTACTGGCTGACAAGAACGGCATCGCGCTGAAACGAAGGCGTCGAAGGTTCAGTCGAAGTGCTTAGCGGCGTCGAGGTTTGCAGACGGACTTCAGCGCCTTTGTACAGAGACGCATGGGACGCCTCAATCACGATTCGTTCGCTTTCGGCTTCAACGCCGGAAGGAATGAACTCCCGAAGCGGCTCGTATTTACCGTCTTTTTTGATTCGACTGATAACATCCTTGTAAAAGTTCTGGATGCTCATTCGGTGTTTAATCTTGATGATTTGCGCATTCACGGTGGGACAGATTTCGGGATTCGTCAACGTCCGGCGAAGCCTGGTCCAGTCGTAGAACTTGGGCTTGTCTTTCATGCTCGGCAGGTCTCCGCGACGAAGCCGAAGCGCATCGGCGGTACCGATGTCCCCCCCGCTTTGGCGCAGGATGGTGGGATTGGTCGGGTAAAATTGCACGAACGTCTTACCGTTACGCTCAATGAATTCAAGTTCGGCGCTGGGCGCTACCATGCACTTGACGTCGTTCGGGTCGGAGTAATCCACGCCCACCACGCCTTCGATCCATTTGTCGTCCGGATTAACCCGGTCGGCGTGAAAAATCCGCTTGGAAAAATCAAAATATCGCTTCTTCTTGAGACGGTAATAAACCATCTGCTGGAGGTTCTTCTTTATTGAGCCTTCCGAGGCGAACAGCAACCTCGGCGCGACGTAAAGACCAAGAATCAGCGTAACTACCGAGACGATTATCCCTAACCAGATTGCCGGCACCAGTAGTGAAAGAGCGGGGATTCCACTGGCCCGACAGGCCATCAGTTCGTTATCCCTGCTGAAGCGCCCATAGACGATGGTGGCGGCGAACAATGCCGCAATCGGAAGCGTCAGCGAGAACATCACCGGCATGATATATCCGAAGAATTTCAGCGCCTGGATTCCGCTCATTCCCTCTCTGCGCAACGGTTCGATTACGGCGAAGACCGTTATCACCAGCGTAATCGCCACGGTCGCCATTGTAGTGGCCTTGGCGAGGTCTTTGCCAAGATAGGCTTTGAGTGTACTCACGCTTGCTCCACTTTCCGTGCGACATCCGCGACGACGGGTTCGTAGTCCCCGTCGGTCAGGCTTCGAATAGCGAACCACAGGCGGGCGATTCCTTCGTGAATCGACTGCCGTTCACTCTCGCTTGTCATCGTTCTACATTATCTCCAATGCGAAAGTCTAGTTGCCCGACAGGCCCTGTCAAGGTTTTAGGCTGTAGGCTTTAGACTGTAGGCTGTATGTAGGCTGCAATCTAAAGTCTCCAGCCTCCAGCCTTCAGGCCTAAAACCTTGACACAGACCGATGCGTCGGAACAATCAGACAATCAGACACTATGCTACCCTTCATCCCCGACATTTTCCGTTCTGTTTTCCATCTCCTCTTACCCAAGGTGTGTGTGGGGTGTGGTTGCGGCCATGAGGTGCGCGAGGGGTTTTGCGCAAATTGCAGCCGGGAGTTGCTGTCCCTTGCAGCCTTGCGATATTGCCCCCGTTGCGGCGTAACGGTCGGGTCGGGGATTCATGCCGACGAGGACGGATGCTTCGAATGTCCGTCCACGATGCCGAGGTTCAGGCAACTTATCCGCGTCAGCCCCTATGCCGCTCCACTGCGTCAGGCGATAATTCGGATGAAGTATCGCCGAGCGTCCAATATCGCCCGATACGTCAGCAATCTGTTGGCCGAAGCCGTCGGCGCTCATTGCGACGTAGCCTCGATCGACCTGATTTTGCCTGTTCCGATGCACTGGCTTCGCCGACTTGGACGCGGGTGGAACCATTCAGCCGTTTTGACCGACGGCGTTTCGGACAGGCTTGGGATTCCGTTGGGTGATGAGTTGATTCGCGTTCGCAACACTCCGCCTCAGGTTCGCCTGCCGGCTTCGAAGCGAGCGAGCAACGTTCGCGGCGCGTTTGCCGTTACCTCACCAGCCGCTGTTCGCGGCGCACACATATTGCTTATAGACGACGTGCTAACCACCGGCGCGACGGCCAACGAAGCCGCCCGCACGCTCCTCGCCGCCGGGGCATCGCAAGTTACGGTGGCGGTATCGGCGAAAGCTGAACCGCCCACGGCATACGCCCGGCAAATCGCCGAAGCGGAAATTGCATGAGGGAAGAAAAAAACTTTTTCACGGAATCTTTTTCCTGCAACCTGCGTCTAATGCTGCAAAGGGTGTTGGTGTATCCACAGATAAGGAGCGTAGAAATGAAACGAATTACAGGATTGCTTTTGGCGTGCGTTATTCTTTTTGGTATCGGCCCACTGCGAGCGGAGGACCAAATGATCGGTTCGGCGAAGAAACTCCCCGGCTGCGATGATTTGCCGGCACGAATGGCGCAGTATTACAAGCCGGTGGCTGTTGATGTCAAACCCAACGCCCCGCAGTACAAACTGCCTCTGGACATCTCGAAACTGACCAACGCGGACTTCGTCGGGAAAATGTACGAACTTCGCAGATTGGCCGGCCGACCTCGTGCAGACAAGGAAGTTAAGGGTAAGTTCAACGCCGCACTAACCGCTAGCGGTTTCGCCGCAATCGCCGGCGGGCGGAGCGACGACGTAGCCGGTTTCTACAAGTCCGTCAAACAGCGCGGGCTGCCGATATTCATTACCTCCGACTCGCTGCTGCACCTTTATCACATCCAGTTCGACGAGACGCTCAAAGCCATCGAGGAACGCGAATTCTTCAACGACGCGACGCTGATAAGCAAGGCCATTCAGGCTGAAGCGTTGAAGTTGTATAAATCTACTAACGGCGAATTGAAAGAGGCCGCGAGATTGCTGGTCGGTTACGCCACCGTGCCGGTGGTGGTGCTTTCGCAGACGGACTTTGGCGCAGAGGCGGTCGAGGCGCTGAAGGAAGTGCAGTCCTGGCCAAAAGCAAAAGAGCCGACCTGGCGCCAGTCCATGAAGTTCGAGGAGAAGTACCGCGAACTCCTCAAGGTGCTGGAGCAGGAGAGCAAGAAAGACCATCAGTCGCGCCGTCGGCTGAATAAAGCCGCTCCGAGGTCGGGCATGATCTACCTTCTGGAAAAGTACATTAAGGTCCATCCGGTTAAGACGGACCCCGGCGACCTTATTCCGAAGATTGTGGACAAGGAAGTTCGGGCCGAACTGGAACTGATCGCCGCGCATAAGGGCTTCGATGAAAGTCCGCTGTTCGTATATAAGGAAGACTATTCCCAGTACGTCCCGCGCGGGCACTACACACGCAGCAAGAAACTCAAGCAATACTTCAAGGCCCTGATGTGGTACGGGCGAATGACGTTCATTATCCGGGGAAAGACCAAAGACACCGAAGGTAAATGGCTCAAGGCGGTGGTCTCTGTCAAAGAAGCACGCAGGCAGACATTGGCAGCCGCGATGCTGGCCGGGATGATGGAGAGCAAACTCTCCGATGGTCGCACGTTGGCGGAGGTTTGGGACCGGCTTTATTCGGTAACTGCCTACTACGTGGGCTTTGCCGACGACCTGACGCCGTATGAGTATCGCAGCGCGATTCGCAGCACCATGGGGGCGGCGGTAAAGGCATCGTCGCTGACGGATGCCAAGAAATTCTTCGAGTATCGCAAGGCCCTTGCCCAGTTGCGCAAGCCGGAGATTTACAGTGGTCTGGGCGACCTGGTAGGCCCACCGGCGGGCATCGCCGATGAGGCTACGCTCGCCAAGGCGTTGGGCCTGACGCAGGGAATGCGTCTGATGGGCCAGCGGTATATCCCCGATTCATATATGATGGGCAAGATGGTCTATCCGACCGTCGGGCCGTACCGGGGCGGTGAAAATAAGCCTTTTACATGGGTCATGAGCGACGGTGGGCCTATTCGCGGTTTCCCGCGCGGGCTGGACGTTATGACCGTGCTCGGCTCGAAGCGGGCGAGACACTGGACAAAAAAACTCGGCGACGACCAATACGCACGCTACGACGAAACGCTTGCGAAGTTGCAGAAGCAATTCGGCGAGATAGACCAGGCCGGTTGGAACCGCAATATGTACTGGTCGTGGCTTTATTCGCTCAAGGCCCTGCTCAAGGAGTATCCTGCCGGTTATCCGACGTTTATGCAGACACCGGCCTGGCGGGACAAGCAACTATCGGCGGCTTTGGCGAGTTGGTCGCAGTTGCGGCACGATACGATACTTTACGCCAAGCAGTCGTACACGACGCGGGCCGGGAGCATGCCGCCCCGGCCTAAGATGGTCGAGGGCTACGTCGAGCCGGTGCCGGAGTTCTACGCGAGACTGCTGGCGCTGACGCGAATGACGATCGCCGGCCTGGACGATTTCAAGGTGCTGGACAAGCAATCCCGCAGCCGACTCGTTTCTCTTGAAAAAATCGTCGCCCGTCTGCTGAAAATTTCACAGGCTGAACTGGCGAATAAAAAACTTACAAAGGAAGATTACGCTTTCATTCGCTCTTTCGGTTCGCGGTTGAAGTCGGTCGTCGCCGGCGTGAAATCCGACGGCCTGGAGACGACAATCGTCGCCGACGTTCACACCGACGGCAACACGCGGCGCGTGCTGGAGGAGGGCACGGGCTATCTGCACACGATGGTGGTGGTTTATCCGATGCCTGACGGCGGGCTGGTCGCGGGCGTCGGGCCTGTGCTGAGCCATTACGAGTTCAAGCATCCGATGTCCGACCGCTTGACAGACGAAGCGTGGAAGAAGATACTGCGAACAAAAGCACCGAAACTTCCCGATTGGGCGAAAACGTTTACAGTAGGGACTAGGGACTAGGGACTTGGGATTAGGCAATGCGTAGCATCACTACGTGAAAGCAGAAAAAACGGAACCTGAAACGGATGAACTGATTTACCAATCAACCAATGAACCAGTGAACCAGTCAACCAATCAACCAGTCAACAATTTACGTCGTAAAGGGGGTGTAGGGCTTGTCGCGAGGCCCTGTGGGGCGTAGAATAACAACAGTGATAGATTAAGCGGGGCTTCGCAGGTCTGCGGTTACGGTTAGGTGGTAGGCGCACATGAATGATTGGGCCAAAGCAGAATGGCATGCCGAGCGTGCCGGACAGTTATACCTCTCGGGCCGGTTTGAAAAGGCGGTGAAGGAATTCCGCTGCGCCATCGAAATCAATCCCTACAACGCCTCCTGGCATTTCGACCTCGGTTTGACCTTCGATGTAATGGCCGATTTCGACGATGCCGTCGTCGCTTACCGCCGGGCATTGGCGATTGAACCCGACGACGTGGAAATCCTTAACGCCCTCGGCGTGGACCTGACGCATCTGGGACATTACGCCGAGTCCCTGGAGTGTTTCGAGCGGATCGAGCAGGTCAATCCCGCGTTCGAGCCGTCCTACTGCAACCGCATCGTCCTCTACACTGAAATGGGCGAGCACGAACAGGCGGAACTTATGTTCTACCTCGCCCGCCAGGTCGAACCGTTCTGCCCGCTTTGTCTGTACAATATATCCGCCAGTTTGTACGAACGCGGCGAGTTCCGTCGCGCAATCGCCTGCCTGGAGCAGGTCCTGGAACTTGACCCCGACCATATGCACGTCCATGCACGTATAGCCGAAACCTGCTGGGCGATGGGCGATCTTGAGAAGGCAAGGGGCAGTTACCTCGCCGAACTGTCCGATGCTCCCGGGAGCGTGGAGGTGCTGCTTGACTTCGGCGAAATGCTGACGGAGATGGGACGCTTTGATGAGGCCGGCGAAAAGTTCCGCCGAGTACTGGAGCAGGTCCCCGACCATCCCGTCGCTCATTTCGGGCTGGGGATGGTGGCGCTGAGACAGGGGCGGTTTTACGCGGCGGAGGAGCAGTTTCGACTGGTCATAAAAATTGACCGGCGATATCACGGGGCGCATCAGGCGCTCGGCGAGACGCTTCTGCGAATGGGACGCACGAAATCCGCCGGTATGCACCTACTGGCTGAATTGAGACACGCCGAAGACGACCCGTCAACGCTTCTGGGACTGGCGCAACTGCTGATGGAAGCACAGAAGACAAAACAGGCAAACACCGTCCTGCGGAAACTGGTTACCCTCCAGCCTGAAAATCCTCACGCCGAACACAGTCTGGCAGTGAGTTACCTGTTGATGAACGAGTTGGACAATGGTATCTGCCACTGTCGCAGGGCGTTGAAGTTACAGCCTGATTATCCCCTGGCCCTGTACAATCTCGCCCAGGCCCACCTTCAGAAGGGTCAAATTCCCCGCGCCCGGCGTTACGTATCCAAGGCCATTACGCTTTCGCCGTCGGATCAGCAGATACGCGCCTTGGCCGGTCAACTTGGTGTCGTCGGATTCTGGGGTAACCTCAAGTCGCGAATCTTCCACAAAAATCCCCGACGGAAATAATTTGGTCGCGAGTCGGTCAACCCTGAAATTTTTCGGGTATTTTTTTTTGAAACATCGGGAACTTTTTCGGGTTTGATACGACTAAAGGGTGGAAATTGTTCTGAAATTTGCCCGTGCATTGTGTAGAATCGGCGTGGTAGGCATTCAGGGCCGAGTTGTTTTATCTTCAGCGCTGTCGGGCAGAAGTGTTTGGCGCGGCAAGGGGTAAGTTTTTCCGGGAATACGGAGTAAAGTGAACCCGAATAGTAAGAGATTCGTGATATTTTTCGCTTGGACTGCCGCTATGTGGCTTGTCCCTGCGCCGGTTGCGCGTGGTCAGAATATCGCGGTCGGTCGGGTCCAGATTATCCTTGACAGGCCTGAAATACCGACGACGAATGCGTCGGCGACGAAATCGTCAATTCTCCCGCTGGTCAACGTCGATGACGAGATGAGCGGATACATCTACCGCGCTCGCGAAATGATCGCCTCGAAAGATTATGCCAACGCGATTGATATACTCCAGGCCCTTCTGAACCGCTCCGAGCAATGCTTCGTATTCACCAACGACCCCCGCAGGTTCGTTTCTTTATCTGTTCGCGTTCGTGCCGAGATAGGTCGGATTCCTCCCGAAGGGATGAAACTCTATCGAGGTTTATATGATGCTCGCGCGGAGGTGTTGTTTCACGCCGCGGCGGATCGTCTTGATGAGGTCGCTTTGCGCAGCGTCATAGATCGCTACATGTACACGAGTTACGGTTCGCGCGCCCTTGAGGTGCTTGGCGCGGTACTGTTCGACCGTGGCGAGTTTTCACAAGCAGCTCGCTGCTTCCGAAGGGTTGTTTCGGTCAATGGGCGGGATGGTTCCAAGCCGGAGCCGAAGGACGAAGCGGTGTTGCTGGCGAAAATTGCCGTGGCGCATCACTTCGCCGGTGAATCCAAATACGCATCGAACATATTAGACCTGCTGGTCAAGCGGCATCCCAAGGCCGTTGCCGCCTTCGGAGGCAAGGACGAAAATGTCGTTGAATTTACGCAACGGATGCTGGCGAAATCCCTTCCGCTGGACGAGGCACATTATAAGGAAGGTTGGCCTTGCCTTGCCGGTGCGCCCGATTCAGTGGCTGTGATGAGTCCGGCCAGACCTGTGCTTAACCCGCGATGGAGTACGCTCGACGGAAATGTCGGCAGCAACCCGAACATCAACACCATATCGAGTTTTTTCTCCAACCAACCTCGTCGCACCCCGCAGCCGCCGACAAAAGTGTTACTGCGCGAAGGACGGGTAATCTTTACCCGACGCGTCGGCAACAAGAATCTAGAGACGGTCGTTCCGGCAATGATTCACCCGATTGTCGTCGGTAAGACGGTGCTGTACCGTGCCGTCAGGGGCGTCGTAGCGATCAATCTTCCGACGGGCGAGACACTCTGGGAGACGATTGTTTTTCCTTTGTTCCACAAGAAGCCCTCCGGAAACAGGGGAGTGTACTACGGTAGTTCCTCCAGCATGAGAATGGAAGATTGCGGTTTATGGACGGTAACAGCCGGTGGTGGGCGGGTTTTCGCTATTGGCGGGTTCCCGCAGCAGCGGGTGTATCGGTTCCACATGGGTTGGGGAGGATCGTCGCCTCAGCAGTCCGCGGACACCTCTGTTCTCACGGCGTTTTCGATTTCCAATCAGGGACGGATGCTCTGGCAGATAGGCGGCGGCGAAGGCGACAGCGCCTTGATTCGCGGAGCGAAATTCCTGACCGCCCCGACTTATGTTGCAGGACGATTGTACGCCATTGTCGAGTACACACAATCCCATTACCTCGTATGTCTGAACGCCGAAAACGGGCGACTTCTGTGGGAGACGATGATCGCGCAGACGCCTATACAGACCTCGCGGTACGGCAGGTACCAGAACAATCAGCGGGACCGGACCAGTCCGCCGGCGGTATCGGGCGGAAAGGTCTTCGTCGTTACCAACGCCGGAGTTATTGCGGCATTTGACACCGATACGGGACGATCCCTCTGGGCCTATCAGTACCAGCGCACTTCGGGCCTGTCTGTCCCGCCGAATCCCATCGTAGTTACCAGGGGAAGGGCGATCTGCCTTCCCGCCGATTGTAGAAATCTGCTGGCATTGCAGACGGATACGGGACGATTGGACTGGAGCGTTGATCGTCGCAAGCAGCGGGACCTGACCGCCGTCGATGGTTCGCGATTACTCCTGTCGGGTGAGGGGATGATTGTAGTTGATGCTGTGAACGGACATGACATCTGGAAGGCAGAAGAACTCAGCGGCGTCCATGGTCGCCCAGCGGTAACGACCGACGCGATTCTGGCGTCAGGCCGAGGCGAGATCATTCGAGTATCTTTGACCGACTTCAACATTTCCCGTCCCCCGCTGGTGGATCCCGGCTCGATACTGGGCAACCTTATCTGCGTCGATGGGAAGATGATAGCGTCCAATGCCGCCGGACTGTCGGCGTATTTCGCCTTCGAGGACACACATACGGACCTTACCGACCGGATAAAGAAGGTTCCGCCTGAAAAAATCCCGGACCTGCTTTATCGTCGGGCGGTGAACGCATTCAGCGCCGGTCATCCCAGAATAGCCCTGGCGGACCTGTTGAAAACGCGACAGGCCGCTGAAGAGAGAGGCAACAACGTTCTCCTGTCCAAGACCAGCCAGATGCTCTACAGGACGTATATCTCCCTGGCTGACCACAAGGCGTCAAACTCATCGGTGATGCTCGATTTGTACAACAAGGCCTATAAATACGCCTACAGCGATCGCAGTCGGGGTGAGATGCTGATGAGGCTGGCGAAGTATTACAATAAAAACGGAGCCGTTGCCCGAGCGGCGGAACTGGCTCAGGAAGTTACGGAGAAATATCCCAAAGTCGATCTGGCGGACGTTCAGATCGGAGCCGACGCCGACGGCTTCGTCCGCGACACCGTCGATACCAAACGCTTCGTCGGATACGAACTTGGGAATCGGATGATAAAGGACCTGATTTCCAGTCACGGACGTGAATGCTACAGCGTTTTTGACGCGAAGGCGGCATCGGCTTTGACTGACGCGGTCGCTTCCGACGATGCCGATGCGATGGTGCGTGTCGCCGACACTTATCGCTACAGCACGTCAGCGCCGTTGGCGTTGCTGCGAGCGGCGGAATCACGCTACCGACAGGCATTGCGATTAAAGAGTCCAACCGACCGAAAACCGCTGTCCCTGGCGGGCGGGAACCTCAATCGACTCATACGAGACTATCCCGATGGCGGGCTGAATGCTTCTGCCGAACTGGGTATGGCGATGATTTATCAGCGGGTGAGTCCGAGGCTGATGTGGCTTGGGTTGCGAGGGTTGGAAGAGTTATCACCGGATGCAAGGGTTTCTTTTGCGGACGTTTCAGGTCAGACCGGTGATATTCTCAAGCGTCTGACGGCGCAACTTCCTCCGCCACGAACGATAGCGACGAATCTGCCCGGACCGATTACCACGCCGCTGAAGCAGATATTCAGAGGTCCGAAGTCGGAAGCCACGCTGATTCTCCGAGGGGGTGACGGTCAGCCTGTGCGTTGCGACGAGAGTCTGTTCCTGCTTATCGGCGGGCGGATCGCAAGGTTCAACCCAGCCGCTGCGACATTCGAAGAAGCGATTCAGTGGAAAACCGCTACGGTAATGGATACACGTAATATATTTCGCACGAACACGCCTTATGTACTCCGAGCCGGTTTGACCGACGATTCAACGGTGCTCGTAGTGGCGTTCCACCTGGGAGGAATTGTCGGCGCGGACGCAAAAACAGGGAAGGTCCTGTGGCGTCAAAGCAGCAGTGAAAAAATAGTGTCCAGGCTTCACTCCATGACGATGGATGGGAATCGGCTGGTAGTCCAGACGTACGATGGGGAAATTATTGTGCTGGACATGCACAACGGTAAAGAAACCTGGAGAACCCGGGTATCTCCCAAACGGGCTAACTGGTCGGCTCCGCCGCAGATTACGTCCGGAGAGGAGTCCTCGAAAACCGACGGGATTCTCCTGGTTAGTCATAATCGGGGGAATACAAAACAGACTGTCGCGTTTGATATGTCCACGGGGAAATTGCTGGGAAGCATTGCGCTGAGCCGGACCGGTCAGGCGCACCTGACGCCGGAAGGATTGATATTAATCTGCGACGGGAAATCGCTTCGACTCATCGAGCCTATCCTGGGAATGGACAGGTCTGTCTGGTCTATTGACATGCAGCCGGGGCACGCGATTATAGGCGCTACCGATACGCACGTGATAGTCTCACCCGTTGCCGGCAGCAATGTGGTCGAGTTGCGAAGCCTGACGGATAACGGGCGAATCGTGCGAACCTTCCAGTGTAAATCTTCCACGCCGAATGGGGCGGTGATTGTCGGAAATCGCCTCTATGTCATAACAGACACGCAAACCCACTCGCGACACTTACCGGTAACCGGACGCATATCAGCAGGCATAGCGTCAACCTTGAACGCATTCGAACTGACGTCGGCCAAAATGTTGTGGTCAATGGACCTCCGGGCTAATCCTGCACGACCGACACGCACATTCATTATGCCTCTTCAAATAGGCAGAAATCATCTTTGCACATTGCTCAAGGAACAGGGTTACAGGAGCTCTCCCGTAGCGATGATAATCGAAACCACCAAGGGAAAGCTTGTTCAGAAACTCACGCTGCCCGATGCCAATAGTATCAATCGTGCCCAGCGATACTCTCGGAGCGCACTGCAGTCGTCTCCGGCGATAACGCCGGGCCGACTTGTGGTGGAGACACACAACGGATTAGAGGTGTACAGAAACCAATAATAATGGTAAAAAAGGCCTTGTAGCGCGGGCGATGCGTAGCATCACTACGTGAGACGCCCGTGCCATGGGAAAGAGGCCCCCAAAGGGATAAATATGCGACGACTGAAAAGAAACATTTTGATACTGGCGGTAGTTCCGGTACTGGTGATGGCGCCATGGGGTGATCGCGGGAGTTTGTCGGGTCCGCACCCATCTCGTGCAATAGCCGCCGCTCCAAGCCGGATGCTACCGAGAATGATGACCACGGAGACCATCAAGGCCATTGACAAGGGGCTTGAGTACCTCAAAAGAACCCAGCGGTCCGACGGTAGTTGGTACAGCGGGTACGGATACTACAATTATCCGTCGGTGATGACCTCGCTTGCGGGGTTGGGCCTGATGTCATCAGGTTCCACGCCTGAGACGGGTCCGTACTACAAGCAGGTCAAGAAGGCGATGATGTACATCCTTCGCCTAGCGGAATCATCCGGTAAGGGCGGGCTTATCTGCGCTCCGAGCGGCGAGGGCAGGAGCATGTACGGGCACGGGTTCTCAATGCTCTTTCTTGCCCAGTGCTACGGGATGGACCTGAACAAGGATTTGAGTAAGCGGATTCGCGTGGTCCTGGACAAGGCAGTGGCCTTGACGGCCAAGTCGCAATCGACCAAGGGCGGGTGGATTTACACGCCTACGCAGAACTCCGACGAAGGTTCGGTAACGGTTACGCAACTCCAGGCGCTGCGGGCATGCCGAAACGTCGGAATCAAAGTTCCTGCCAGTACAATTACCCGCGCGGTGAAATACCTGAAACTCTGCCAGAACGCTGATGGGGGGATTTGCTACTCCGCGCGAAGTCGGGGTTCTTCACGCCCGCCAATATCGGCCGCTGCCATTACCTGCTTCTATGCCGCCGGCGTCTATGACCGGCGCTCCGGCGGACTCGGAAAAGAGGCCGAAATGGTCGAACAACTGGTCAAGTACTGCAAAAGAACCGTAGGCGTCAACCGCTCCGGCGGACATTACTACTACACACATTTTTACTACGCACAAGCAATGTATCAACGCGGCGGAGCCGATTGGGAAAACTACTACCCCCAGATTCGGGACCGACTTATGAGGCTTCAGAACGTCGATGGTTCGTGGATGGGCGACAGCGTCGGTACGACCTACGGAACGGCCATTGCTACGGTTATCCTCCAATTACCTTACGGATACCTTCCGGTTTGTCAAAGATAGTCCACGGATTACACAGATTACACGGATTTTAAAACAGAAAATTAAGGAGCAAGATGTGGTAGAACAGAAGCAGATGAATCAGGACGACTTGGCCGCGGTGGAGCGGCTTACCAATGCCTACAAGGCCATTCGGGCGGAAATGGCCAAGGCCATTGTCGGTCAGGAACAGGTACTGGAAGAATTGATGATGTGCATCTTTGCGCGAGGACACGCCATCCTCGAAGGTGTTCCGGGTCTGGCAAAGACGCTGATGGTCTCCTCGCTGGCCAGGTGCCTGAAACTGGACTTCAACCGAATCCAGTTCACGCCCGACCTGATGCCGTCGGACATCACCGGCACCGAGGTCATCCAGGAAGACCGCGCAACGGGTACGCGCGATTTCAAGTTCCTCGAAGGTCCGATATTCGCGAACATCGTCCTGGCCGACGAGATTAACCGTACCCCGCCGAAAACTCAGGCAGCGCTTCTCGAAGCCATGCAGGAGCGGCAGACCTCCGTCGGCGGAAAGCGCATGCCGATGAAAGACCCGTTCTTCGTGCTGGCGACGCAGAACCCAATCGAGCAGGAAGGAACCTACCCCCTTCCCGAGGCCCAGCAGGACAGGTTCATGTTCAAGATTTTCGTCGATTATCCCGCGTGGGAAGAGGAGTTCAACATCGTTCGTCTGACGACGGCGATTGAGGACATCGAACTGACCCCCGTCCTCGACGGGCCGGCCATTCTTGAGATTCAGCACACCATCCGCAGCGTCCCGGTGGCTGACCACGTGATCCAATACGCGATGCGCCTGGTACGGGCGACACGCGTCCATGAAGGCAACGTTCCGGGATTCATCACCGATTACGTCTCCTGGGGCGCGGGTCCGAGGGCGTGCCAGTTCCTTATCTTCGGCGGAAAGGTCCGAGCCGTGCTGCATGGCCGGTTCCACGTTTCCACAGAGGACATCCAGGCCGTCGCCAAACCGGTTCTTCGACATCGGATTATCACCAACTTCAACGCCGATGCAGAAGGATTCACGACCGACAAGATTATCGACATGATGATCGACGCGATCCCAGCCAAGGAAGGCGCAATAGCCGGAAGCCCCGACACCGCCGGCGTGCTGAAAAAGTAGTAGTCAGTAGTCGGTATCCAGTAGTCCGTTTAGCCGTCGTCGGTACGACGACGTTTTATCGGTACGACGACGCATGACGGCGAGTCGTTAGAAAAAATGACCAACCAACCCGATAGACATCTTGAATTAGAGGTGGCCGAACCCACCAGCCCCCGCAGGGGGCGAAAGAATTGTAGCCCAGGGCGTAAGCCCTGGGACACGGGACCGCTCCCTCAACTTTCCAGCCCCGTAGGGGCGAAACTGTCGCTGATGTTGGTACTGTTTACGCTTTTGGTTGCCGGGTGCAGGAAAGCAGAGAGCGATTCCCGTAACCATGAATCTGTTAGCAAACAGAAATCCACTGTTACGAAAAAATCTGTTCCAGAGCGAAAAGAAGACGCACAAACAAAGCCTGTTGAGCGCGCCTTCAAAACACCTTGGCATCATAAACAAGTCCTGGAACTTGCCGGGATTTTCCGTTCACGTGGCTTTGACTCGGAGAAGGCATATGCAGCCATTCCCAAGGATCGTATGGAGCGGCTGACCCGTGAGTATGAGCAGCATCGCGGTGATTCAGAGAAACCATTTAGCGAACTTTCCAAGAATGAGGTCGCGTCACTTTATCTGGCAGTAGTCATATTCTGGGATGCCGAGGAATGGAAGCAAGAAGACGTTCCATGGGTGGCGTGTCCGCTTTATGAATTTGAAGATGGGATGAAGGTTGCAATTCACTTTCGCCATGCCCATCCATTTCTCGCAGAGTTTTTCAGGAAACTGATTGTAACCGTGCCGGGTAAGGATACCGTCGAAATCAATCTCCCTGTAAACGTCGGCGGTCGGACCGACATAAAGGTGAGCGGAATACTCGGTGGTGACAAGCGAATGTTGACATTCAAGGCCAGATGTATGCACAAGGCCTTCGATTTTAGCGTTTATCCGCCTGATAGAATCGCTCCTTCCGATGCCCCACTTCTTGGGCGGATCGGAGCGAATCAAAAGTTCATACCGGTTTCCGGCGATCCTTCACCATTGCCTCAAACCGCACCGGCGGCGAGGAGACTAAAAGGTACACCGGTTCACTGATTAAAGAGTTAACTATGGCAAAGACTGAATTACAGAAATATCTCGATCCGAAGGTTTTGAACAAGATTCGCCGGCTTGATTTGCAGGCGCGCCTGGTGGTGGAAGGTTTCATCTCCGGGATGCACAAGAGTCCGTTCAAGGGCTTCAGCGTGGAGTTCGCCGAGCACCGCGAGTATGTCCCCGGCGACGACCTGAAACACCTCGACTGGAAGGTCCTCGGCAAGACGGACCGTCTCTATATCAAGCAGTACGAGGAAGAGACCAACCTGCGCGCGACGTTCCTGGTCGATGTCAGCGAGTCGATGCGCTACGGCGAAAACGCCCGGCGCGACCAGATGAGCAAGTATCACTATTCCGCGTGCGTGGCTGCGTCGCTGGCGCAACTTCTGCTGGGCCAGCAGGATTCCGTCGCGCTGGCGACCTTCGACGAAGACCTGCGGTCATATATACCCCACTCGTCCAATCCGAACCAGATTAAGGGCTTTGTCCACGCACTGGACGTGTCGGAACTGAAGGCAAAGACGTCGATCGAGCATATCTGCCACAACCTGGCCGAAAAGATCGCCCGTCGCGGAATGGTCTGCCTGGTCAGCGATTTGTTCGTCGATATCGACGGGCTTATTCGAGGCCTGCAGCATTTCCGCCATCGAAGCCACGAAGTGATGGTGCTGCACGTGATGGATCAGGACGAGTTGGAGTTTCCCTTCCAGGGTAACACGATGTTCCGAGGCCTGGAGAACACGGGGCGTCTTACCGTCGAGCCGAGGGTTTTGCGAGAAGGATACCTTGAGGCATTGCAGAAGTTCTGCGGGGAGGTCAAGCGTCGCTGCATTGCCGCCCAGATAGATTACAAGTTGATTTCGACGGCGGACCATTTGGATGCGGCGTTGTTGGCCTTTTTGGCGGCAAGGGCGGCGGCTGGACGAAAAACCGGGGCGAAGAGATGAGTGTGGCATTCGGCATTCGGCATTTGGCATTGGTCGTCGAGGGTTGCTGCGCATCCGGTATTCATAGTTCCGGTATTTTATTGAATCGTGGAATCAAACAGGAAAAAATCTTCAGAAACTCAGTGCCACCAATGCCTGATGCCCAATGCCGAATGCCGTTGGGTCTCTCTGACAGATTGGTTACGAGGTAACATATGCCATTTATACATCCGGCTTTATTTTGGGGTGGTGCGGCGGCAGCGTCCGTACCCATCATAATTCACCTGCTGAACCGTCGTCGGTTCAAGGTTCTCGACTGGGCGGCGATGAAGTTCCTGCTGGAGTCGGTCCGAAAGAACCGTCGTCGTGTCCGCATCGAAGAACTGATCCTTCTTGCGCTGCGTTGCCTGGCGATTTTCCTGCTGGCGCTGGCGGTCGGACGGTTTATCGGCTGTTCGCCGACGCAGGTCATCCCGATCAGCAGCAAGGCGCAGATGACACATATATTCATCCTCGACGACAGCATTTCGATGGGACAGAAGGTGGCCGACACCACCGCTGTGGCCAAAGCGGCCAGCGACCTGGCCGACATGCTCGAAGACGTTCCGCCCACCGATAAAGTCGCGGTGTTGCTTACCGGCAGGCCGGAAGAGTCGGAGGCGCTTTTTCCGTTGGGTTTCCTGTCCGATCCTGAAACTCTTATCGGAAAAGTCAAGTCGCTCAAGCCGTCCGATACGACAACGCAACTGCACCGTGCCATCGAGACGGCGGTGGAGATGTTCAAGGAAACCAAGACCGGGAAGCGTCTTTACATACTCAGCGACTTCCGGCGGCACGATTACTCGTCGGGCGGCATGATAGAAGACGCTCGCAGAGAGTTCAGAAGCCTCGCCGATGCGGACGTTGAATTAGTGCTGATGAACTACGGCGCAGCCGCGGCAGGGAACCTGACGGTTGTCGATATTCAGATGCTGGACAAATTGGCCATTGCGTCGGTGCCGATTAAGGTGCAATTGCGTGTGCGAAACAACGGTACGGAGCGAGCGGAAAATGTTACGGTGAAGTTTGTCGTCCGGTCGCAGGACTCGCCGGAAGTAGCCCTCCCCGCGCGAACGATCAAATCAATTGATCCGGGTCAGACCGAATCGGCACATATCGCCTATACTTTTTCCAGTGCCGGACCCGCGGTTATCGAGGCGCATCTCCCCGCCGACAATCTTGCCGGGGATAACACCGCTTACCTGGCGCTGGATGTCCGCGATGCCAGAAAAGTGCTTATCGTTGACGGCGAACCGGACCTCAGTTCGCCGGTCAACGGCGAATCTTTCTTCCTTGCTTTTGCGATGGACCCGACCGGCGACGGGCATTACGGCAACAGGCCCGATGTAATCTCCGTCGATCACCTGGCGGAAGTGAACTTCAATGCGTACGACGTTGTAATTCTTGCCAACGTCGGCGAGTTCCCTCTGTCGGTCGGACTTGACGGCACCAGCGGCTACGGGCAACTGAACGCGCTGAGCAAGTACGTTCGCAGCGGGGGCGGACTTGCGATATTCACAGGCGACCGCGTCAATCCAACCTTCTATAACGGCCCGTTCTACGACCGTGGAAAAGGCCTGTGCCCGATACAAATCGACGCTCCTGCCGGTGATGCCCGCAAGAAAAAGAAATTCGTCCGCTTCAATCCGCGCAGCATCGCCAATGAATCTGTTATGCGGACGTTCCAGGGCGAGCGAAGTGAGTTCACGAGACTGGTGCGTTTTTACGCTTATACGCCGATTATGCAGTCCGGTCTGCCTGAGGCTTCTGCCGAGGTCGGCGCGGTGCGTATCCTGGCGAGATTCGACAACACCGATACCACGTCGCAGCACACCCCGGCAATCGTGGCGAGGTCTTATGGTCGGGGCGAGATTATGATGATTTGCACCTCTGCCGACAAGGAATGGACCGATTGGCCTAAGGACCTGACGTACCTTTCATTCATCAACGACATGATCGAGCACCTGTCACGTCGGGCGGGGCGTGAATTTACCGCCACGGTGTCCCGGCAGATTGATTACACGGTTACTGCCGGGATGATGGCGGCGAAGGCGACGCTGAAGACGCCCGCATTCCCCGTCCAGGCTGTGATTACGCTGGAGGGTCAGAGGCTCGATACCCGTCGAATCATCACATATAAGAACCCGCGACACATGGGGATATATCAACTGAATATGAGCCTGGGGGATGAAGAAAAGACCGTGCTCTTTGCCAGGAACACGGACCCGATTGAAGGACGTTTGGAAAGAATCACAGAGAAGCAATTGCGTGGGCAGATACCCATGGATTTTGACTATCACAATTGCCTCACCACCGCCGATGCCGAATCGGCCACCGCGGCAAAGGGGCAGGAATACTGGAAAGCGGCGCTGGCGGTTATGCTGCTTATCCTGGCTGCGGAAGTCTTCCTCGGACAACGGTTCGGACATTATAAAAGATAGGGACCAGGGACTTGGGACTAGGGACTAGAAAAAAACGAATTACCAATTGCTGAACGCTGATTGCTGACTGCTGATTGCTAATTACCGGGACAAATTATGAAACGATTTCTTGAATGGCTGTTGCAGTTGAAGAGCGGGAAACTCGCCGGCGCTGATAGTTGGTCGCCGAATTTCGCCGCTGAGTACAACAACTGGGTTATCCTGGGGTTGTTCGTCGTGTTTGCGGCTTTGGTAGTTTTGACAATAGCCTGCTACCTGCGGGAAGGCGATACGCGCCGTCGCACCAAGATGACCATTGCCGCAATTCGTATAACGGTGATCGTGCTCATCTTCGCCTTGCTGTTTCAGCCCGGACTGACCCTGCGATACAAAAAAGACCTTTATTCCACCGTTGTCGTGCTTGTCGATGACAGCCTGTCGATGTCGCTGAAGGACCGTTACGCCGACGCATCGCTTCGCAACGACCTGGCAGAGAAACTCGGCGTCAGTCAGGATGAATTGGCCTCACTGAACCGCACGGAAATTGTCCGTCGGATACTCACCCGCCAGGGCGGCCCGCTGGCCGAGTTGGCGAAGGACCATCCGCTGGTGCTGGTGCGGTTTTCCACGTCCCAGCCGGGCGGCGATACAAATGAGGCCAAGTACGCTCTCCAGATCGGACAAATTAAAGTGGCGGGGGATGATACTGAACGTCAGACCGAGGCGCAAGAGCAGATAATCGCCGCCCTCGGGAGTCTTTCCGCCAGTGGGTACGAAACGAATCTCGCAGCCGCTTTGCGCGACGTTACAGACCGCCTTGAGGGTCGGCGAGTGGCAGGGATCGTCATGATCAGCGACGGTCAGCCAACCACAGGGAGCGAATCCGGTAATCGCCTCAATGCCGCTCGTGATTATGTTCGCCAGCGCGGAATCCCCGTCTTTGGCGTCAGCGTGGGCGATCCGGTTCCGCCTCAGAATATAGCGATGGTGCGTTTGCAGGCCCCTGCCGAAGTCCGCAAAGGTTCGGCAATCGAGATGAAAGCATATATGTCCAATCGCAATTGTGCCGGTCTGGACGTGAAAATACACCTGCTCCGCAGACTTGTAACCAAAGAAGACTGGACCGATACGGGCATAACCGAGCAGGTAACTCTTTCCGGGGCTGCCGGTTCGACCCGTAGCGAAGCGCAGGAAGTAACGCTGGTAGTGCCCAAGGCCAACAAACTGGGCGAATTTTTCTACAAGGTGGAGGTCAAACCTCTTGCCGGCGAGTTTTCCGATGAAGATAACGCAGCCACGACGAAGATACGGGTCTCCGAAGAGAAGATAAAGATTCTCTTTGTCAGCGGGGACGCGGGATGGGAGTTTCAGCGTTTACGTGCTTTTCTCCATCACAACCCGGACCGATACGCCTTCAGCATCTGGCAGCAGGACGCCGAGGCGAAATTCAACCAGGAAGCCTCCAGCGAGAAGATGAGACTCAAGCAACTACCTCGCACCCGCAAGGAACTGTTCAATTACGACACTGTAATTCTCTACGACCCCGCCTATACGAAGGACGGTTTTGACGGGCAGTTTGTGGGTATGCTGGAGAGTTTTGTTTCAGACCATCATGGCGGGTTGTGCTACATCGCCTCCAACAAGAACAGCGACAGGATTCTTACCGGTAGCGGTCCATTCAAACCGCTTTCGGCGTTGCTTCCTGTGGTTCTCGGTCAGCGGTCGGGTGATATCGCCCATCGCATCATCAGCGGTCAGCCGACCGCATGGCGTATGGCCCCGACGGCATTGGGGCTTGAGCATCCTGCAACACGCCTGGGGGGACGGCGCCCGGAGGAGAGTGAGTCCATCTGGGAAATTCTTCCGGGCGCGTACTGGACGCACCCGGTTGTTTCCCTGAAGCCTCTTGCCTCGGCATTGACCGTCAGCAGCGACCCGACCGATCGCATGTCGGGTTCCGACGGCGAACCAACTCCGCTCATTGCCGTGCAGTACTACGGTAAAGGGCGTTCCCTGTACTTCGGGACCGACGAAACCTGGAGATGGCAGGCTGTCGAGGACGGGATGTTTTACCAGAAGTTCTGGTCTAACGTGGTGGACTTCCTGGCGGCGGGACGACTTCAGAAAAAACGCATCATTATTACCACCGGCGCCGACTGCTTCGCCGTGGGCGAAGAGATGAAAATCAGGGTCGAAGCCTACGATCGCACTTATAAACCGCTGGCGAAAGACGAGTTCAGGGTGGACATGGTCGAAACCACTACCGGTGCAGTTCAGACCATAACACTCATACGCGACGCCAGAAAAAAAATCAGCGGGCGCTACGAAGCGCTTATACCGCTTAAGGAAGTCGGGACTTTCGAACTTACGGCAATGAAGGACGATCCGTCCTATAAGGACGAAGTGGCCGGTAAAACGATTACCGTAACGCTCCCGAGGGAAGAATTCATCCATCCCGAAGCCGATCCTTCCACACTCAAGAGCATCGCTTCGGGTAAGCGTTTTATGATGGTCCACGAAAGCGACCGCCTGACAAAGTTGATTCCGCACGGAAAGATGACCGTCTTCAATGACGTTCCCCACGAACTTTGGGACGTTCCGCTGGCAATCATATTGATTGTGATGCTGCTGGCGGCTGAATGGATACTGCGAAAGAAAAACAATATGACTTAACAATTGGCAATTGGCAATTGCCAATTGGAAATTGAAGGGAAGTTGATGGTATTCGATGATCTTGTAACCGGTGGTATTCGCGCGAAGTTGAATTCGCTGAAATGGTCGCTTCGGGCGAATCTTTTCGGTAACGCCCTGGTGTGGATAGTCCTGGCGCTGGTGGCGGGGATTTTCCTGACGCTGGGGATCGACTACGCACTGCACATGGACCGCGCTCAACGAGGGCTGATTGTGCTTCTGGCGATTGGTGGAATTGCATACGTCGTGTGGCGGTTCGGTCTGCGACCGCTTCGCGTTCCAATGGGCGAAGAAGAATTGGCGCTGGTGCTGGAAAACCATTACGGCGCGCTCGACGACCGTCTCATCAGCACGTTGCAGTTCGCTGCCCACGATCAGACCCGCCTGGGCGCGTCGGAAGTATTGATCAAAAAAGTGGCGGACCAGGCCGGTGAATTGATGGAAAATCTGGAAGCGAACGGACCGGTAGAATCGAAACGAACATGGAAACGAATGTCTATACCGGCGGCGGCGCTGGTCATTCTGGCGCTGTACAGCGTCTGCTATTCGCAGGTGATGAGCCTGTGGTTCCAGCGCAACGTCCTTTTTGCGGATATCGCCTGGCCTCAGGAAACGTACCTGAGCATTGAGGGCGGACGGGAAGTGGACGGTAAGTTACTCTTCAGGGTTATTCGCGGAAGAAGCCTGAACATAACGGTCAAGGCCAATATCGATCATGTCGTACCGAAGGACGTTACTTTTCACATGGACTTTCCGGGACTGGGCACGACGGGCGAAAATGTAACCGGCGCAGGCCCGGACGGAAATATCTATGTAAAAAACTTCAGTAACGTGGCGGAACCGTTTGAATTCTACGTAACGGGAAATGACGACAGGACCAGAGATTGCCATGTAAAGGTGGTGGATCCACCGGAACTTCTGGACGTCAGGTTCACGATTGATTATCCGGCCTACATGAATCGTCCGCAGGGTCTAATCGAGTTTGAGCGAGGCGTGCTGGCCGTTCCTCCGGGAAGTCGCGTTTCCCTGTGGGGTAGGGCCAACAAACCATTGGCCGGCGCACGATTGCTGCTTGACGGTAAGGAAGTTGAAACGCCTTTACGGCTTGTCAGCGCCGGTAACACGTCCGAACGAAACGTCAAGACCGGTCTGAAGGGGATCGCCGGACACTTTTATCTTCCGGAACGCACGAAAAAGTCCTCTATGAAATTGCAGTTTGAACTTACCGACACCGAAGGGATAACGAACGAACACGGCGCGACGTACGCCATACGCATCGACCTTGACCGGCCACCTTCGGTGAGCATGAATCGCACCGGTGTCCGGGCCGACGTTACCGCCAAGGCGCTGATACCGCTGATTATCCGGGGCCAAGACGATTGCGGCGTTGCGGGGTTCGACGTGTGCGTAACGGTCGTAACGCCTTCAAAGACGACAACGGCTCCGGCTTCGGCGATGAAGAAAATAGCCGTCCCGAACGTACCGGATGCGCCGTTCCTCCGGGAAGTCCGCGTTACTTACGAACTGGACCTCGAACCGATGAAACTGAAGATCGGCTCACTGGTTCGCATACATACGGTCGTCCGCGATACCATGCCGGAATCATTCGGGGGTCCCAATACAAGCAAAAGCCTTGTCCAGGCATTCAAAATCGTATCAGAACAGGAATTGATGTCGGAACTGGTTCGCATTCAAAGGGAGATCAGCCAGGAATTCATCGGTACCGTCATGCTTCAGGGACAGGTAAAAGACAAAGTGCGCGCTACCGGCGACAGGCTTATTTCGACGGGTCTGGACGCGGAGGTTCGACGGGGGCTGAGTGTCGCCGGTATGGCCCAGAGGCAGATAGCGGCACAGTGCGCCACAGCAGCACAGAAACTCAGCGATGTCCTCGACGAAATGAATTACAATCGCGTGGGTTCGCAGGCGGAGAAACAACGCCTGTCGGCGAAGATCATCCAGCCTCTTCTGGAAATTTCCAAAAATTCCATGATTAATCTCGGCGCAGAACTGACTCGTGCGTCTAAAGAAACCGGTGCGGCGACTGTAGGGCGAATTACTGCCGGCGCCACAAAGACGCTTGACGGGTTTTATACTGAATTGGAGAGGATACTCGAAGAGATGCAACAGGGTATAAGGCGTCAGGAACTGGAAAACCACCTGAAAGTGATAATTGAGGCAGGGACGAGAATACTCGAAGAAATTCGCAAGAAGGCGGAAAAAGAGACTGGAACAGTATTTGACGCACCGGAGAAACCGGAGAAGGAAAAATGAGAAACAGAATAAAGACAAAGCGAATTACAGGATTAACGACAGTATTGCTGGGAGTGTCGTTGATTATCGCAGCGGGGGGAGAAGGACTGAATATCGCTTCGGCCCAACCGGCGGATACCGATGAGGTCAAAAAGAAAGTCGATACGGAGTTGATCTACAAGGAACAGTCCCTCAAGGAACAATTCAAGGGATTGACCGCGTTGATGCTGAGAGTGGCCGGCGACCTGGCCGAAAGCGAACCGGAAGCCGCCCGTGCAATTAAGCAGGCGGTCGATCAGGCCCAGCGAGCATTCATCGACGACGACATGGACAAGGTCATCTCAAGCCTCAATAAGGGTCTGATCAGCCTGGCCGGTACCGAACAGGCCGGCGTTGTGGAAAAACTCAAAAAGGTGCTAGCGACGCTCCAGAACACGCCGATGAGCGCCGATGCATTAGACAAACGCGCCAAAGAGTTGCAAAACTTTCTCAATAAAGTCAATGCCCTTAAGGATCGCGCAGAAAAGCATCAGCGAGACGCCAATCTGGCTGCCAAGGGAAAAGAACTCGCCCAGAAAATGAGACAACTCGGAAAAAGACTCGAAGGACTGATCAAACGCCAGGAAAAAACGCTGAAAAGCACAAAGGAACTTCCATCGGCCGATAAGACAATCGAGGAACTTTCCGACGCAAGAAAGGACATTCGCAAACTGATAAAGGATGAGAAAGCCCTCAACGAACTGAACACCAAGGCTACACCGGGAAAGATGCTCCTTGCCTCTGAAAAACAGAAGATGCTGAAGGAGCGGACAGATAAGGTAATCGAGAAGTTGAATAAAATCAGCCGGGGCGATTCTGCGCCGGCCAAGGCCGCTCGGAGTGCCGCCAGGAACACTTCCGACGCATCCGGCGAAATGTCCAAAGCCGCGAATAAACTGGCCGCTACAAACGCCCGCGCCGCCGACCCCCACCAGAGACAGGCGATCGCCGATCTGCAAGCCGCCGAAAAGAAACTCACCGAAGCCATCGACAAACTGGGCGCTTCGAGCAAGTCCTCATCCCTGGCGAAGAAGCAGAAAAAACTCGCCGGTGATACGTCCGAATTGTCAAAAGATGTAAAAGCAGCCGAGAAAAAAGCCGGCATGGGTTCCAAAAGCGATTCCGACTCGAAGAGCAATCTCGACAAAGCCTCCGGTTGTATGAGCAAGGCCTCCGAAAGTCTCTCCGAGCAGAACAAAAAGGCCGCAGCAGGTTCGCAGAAAAAGGCTCTGGAGCAAATGCGAAAAGAAGCCGAACGCCTTGAGAGATTAGCGAAAAAACTCGAACAGGCCGCTAAAAACGCCGACCAGAAGAGGCAAGCGGAGTCGCAGAAAGCGACCGCAAAAGAGGCCGGTAGAACAGCACAGGACATGAAAAAATCTTCCAAAAACGGTCAACCGACACCCGGACAGAAATCAGTCTCCAAAGCCGCCGGAGCAATGAAACAAGCAGCCGGTAAGATGAGTCAGGGTGATCCCTCCGCCTCCAGCGAGAAGCAGGGTCAAGCCGTAGAGGATCTTAAAAAGGCGGCTGAAGAACTCGAGCGCGCCATTGAACAGGCCAAGGCGGCGGCACAAGCGGAAACGCTCGCCAAGATCGAGCAGATACTCAAGGACGCCCTTGCCAGGCAGAAAGAACTTACGAAAGTAACAAGTCAAACTTACGAGAAACGTGACGGCGATAAATACCAAAGAACCCAAATACTGAAATTGGCTGAACTTTCCGACGGAGAGGGCGCAGTGGCGAAGAAAGTCGATGGCGCTCTCGCCAGGATTCGCGCCGAAGGAACCACCGCTGTGTTCCCGATGGTGCTCGAAGAGGTCTGCGAAGACCTGACGAATGTCCAGAACCTGCTGGCGAGAAAAAAGGCAGGTCCGTTGACGCAATCAGTGCAGAAGGGGATCGAGAAGAGCCTGGAAGAGTTGGTCGATGCCCTCCAGAAGGAAAAACGCCGGCGTAAAAAGAAAGGCGGCGGCGGTGGCGGCGGTGGCGGCGGCGGCGGCGGCGGCGGCGGGCGCGATCGCTGGTAGATACCGCTAGTATATAGAATCCTACGGTTGGGGACCGCGTCGGCTGGTCTCCGCCGGGGGATTTTTTTCTTCCCTCCCTCTCTTTCTTTACAATTCGATCCACACCGTGCTGCCCCTACGATGGAGATACCGAACATCCTTCCGCTGAATGGCGGGTTCCTTTGTCCCGCGGACCTCCCATGGTCACCGGCTGGCTGGCGCGTGGCGTTCACCGCGGATTTCGTGTCGCTGCCTCCGAGTCCCTGTGCGTGGTCCTCGGTGAGATAGCGGCGAACGGGCCC
>JAUWNJ010000015.1 GCA_030612725.1 Planctomycetales bacterium | reverse complement strand
GGGGGGGGGGGGGGGGGGGGGGGGGGGGGGGGGGGTGTGGGGTCGGGGGCCCCCCCCCCCCCCCCCCCCCCCCCCCCCCCCCCCCCCCCCCCGACTACAATGGCAGCATTACGCCGATATTCATTTCGCCCGCCCGTTGATACAGCACCTTGGCTGTTACCATGTCATCGACGGCGATTCCCATATTCATTGAGAAGATTCGTTCGGAGTCGTTTTCTCTTCCGGGCTTGAGTCCGGCGGCGAGTTCGCCGAGGTCAGCGGAAATTTCGTCGGGAATCCCGCCGAAAAAGTGGCCTTGGGCCTTGGTGCTGAGTAATTGATTTATATCGTCGCTGACGAACTTATCGGCAGCGGTCATCGCGCCGGAAGTCCAGGCTGAATCGTAGTCGAGCGAAACGGCCAGGGCGCCTTCGTTGAACATGCTTTCATCCAGCGGCGGCTTGGCGTCCTTGAGGATAGAAGTCGCAGAAACAATAACGTCCGAACCGGTCGCCATCTCGGCGGGATTATCGCAGGCGATGAATTCGAGCGAACTGAATTGCTCGCTCATCTCAGCGATGAATTTTTTCGTCGATTCGGGGTAGAGGTCGTTGCATCGGACCTGTTTTAACTCCGGCAGGGTCTCGACCAGCGCCATCAGGCTGGTTCTCGCCTGCACGCCGCATCCAAGGATGCCGGCCACGCTGCTGTCGGGGCGTGCGAGGTGTTTCGCGGATATTCCCGCGCTTGCGCCGGTGCGCATCGCAGTTATCCACGCGCAGTCCATCACGGCAATGGGCAAGCCCGTGTCCGGATCGTTGAGAATCAGCAGGCCTGTGATATATGGCAACCCTTTAGCGATATTTGACGGGAACCCGCTGACCCACTTCATGCCGGCGGATTCGACCTCGCGGACATACGCCGGCATGGCGTGGATAAAGCAATCTTCCCTGGGGTGGACGCCGGGCTTGGGCGGCATCTCCGTTTTGCCAAGCCCCTTGAGGCGGAACCCGTTATCAACAGCCTCCAAAACTTCCTTCATCGAAACGTTCAGACTTTCGACGTCCGCTCTGCTCAAATACCGAATTTCCATCTTGATTATCCCTTTCGTTCTTTTGTTGGTTTTGTGAAGAATTACATTTTGGGAAATATAGCACCTTTGATGTTCAGGCTGGATAAAAAGTGAAAAAAACTTTTGACAGCGGGTGTAACGCTGCATAGCCTTCTGTCAGTCACTTCGTTATGTCCGGCGTATTGGATTCGCCTGGGCGTGGAAACATAACAGGAAAGGAGACCGTTATGGGAATCTTTATAGTGCTTTATCTGATTCTGATTGTTCTTGCTATTGCCGGCATGTGGAAGACGTTCGTCAAGGCCGGTCAGCCGGGATGGGCGGCGATTGTTCCGATTTACAACATGATCGTCGTCCTGGAGATCGCCGGTAAACCCACGTGGTGGCTCCTTTTGTACTTTGTTCCGGTAGCGAACATTATCATCCCGATTATCGTATCCATCGCCATAGCCGAGAACTTCGGTAAGAGCACCGGATTCGGTATCGGGCTTGCTTTTCTGAGCCCCATTTTCTACGCGATACTCGGTTTCGGCGATGCTCAGTACACCGGTGGGGTAGCGCCTGCGCCGGCGGCAGCACCTGCCGGGTCCGCGCCTCCACCGCCGCCTGCGCCGGAAGCGTAAACCAATAACCATACATACAAAGAAAACGGGCAATGCGTCGGCGATAAAGCCGCTGCCGCATTGCCCTTGTCTTTTCGTGACGCCGGCACCCCTCTTTGTCTTTTCGTGGCTGATTCCGTGCATCAGGTGTGCTAGAATCTGTTCGTGGACAGTGATTTTGACATTGTGGTAATCGGCGGGGGTCATGCCGGGGTTGAGGCGGCGTGGTCGGCTGCGAGGTTGGGGGCGCCGACGGCGCTGGTAACGCTTGATGCCTCGGTCATTGCGCAGATGTCGTGCAACCCCGCTATCGGTGGCGTCGGCAAGGGTCAGATAGTCCGCGAGATTGACGCGCTCGGCGGGCTGATGGGAATCGCCGCCGACGCGACGGGTATCCAGTTCCGCATACTCAACCGCTCCAAAGGACCAGCCGTCCGGGGCCCGCGCTGCCAGTCCGACCGACACGAATACGCCGCCTTCGTCCAGAAAACCCTCGCAACCCTCGACAACCTCACCATCATCGAAGGCGAAGCCACAGAAATCATCACGGAAGACAATCACGTCGTCGGCGTCCGCATCCGTAAATCCGCAATCCGCAATCCGCAATCCGCAATTGTTAACTGTCGTGCTGTGATTGTAACGGCGGGGACGTTTCTGCGTGGTTTGATGCACTGCGGGCCGAAAGTCTGGCCCGGCGGGCGGTATGACGAACCGTCGGCGGAAGGTTTGTCGGCTTCGCTGGAATCGCTAGGCATCGGCCTGGGACGTCTCAAGACGGGGACCTGTCCGCGAATCGCCGCAGAGTCCATCGACTATGGCCGATGCATCCGCCAGGACGGCGACGAGACGCCCAAGCCGTTCTCATTCCTCAACGATTCGCTCGACGTCGAGCAGGTTCCCTGCTGGATAACATCGACCAACGAAAAAATCCATCAGGTCATTCGCGACAACTTCGCCAGAGCGCCGGTGTTTTCCGGGCAGATTGCCTCGACAGGCCCGCGATACTGCCCGTCGCTGGAACTGAAGGTGCAACGTTTCGCCGACAAGCCAAGCCATCAGGTATTCATCGAGCCGGAAGGACTCGGGACCAACTGGGTCTATCTCAACGGCGTTACCACTTCGCTGCCGGTGGATTTGCAGGATATTATCGTCCACAACATCCCCGGACTGGAGTCGGCCGAGGTCCTCCGCTGGGGTTATGCGATTGAATACGACTTCGCCGATCCGACGCAATTGAAGCCGACGCTTCAGACCAAGGCGGTGGCTGGGTTGTTCCTTGCAGGCCAGGTCAACGGGACGACAGGTTACGAAGAAGCAGCCGCTCAGGGTCTTGTCGCCGCCGTCAACGCCGTGGCGCTTCTGCGGGGAAGCGAGCCGCTTGTCCTGCGGCGCGACCAGGCCTACATCGGCGTGATGATAGACGACCTCGTAACCAAGGGCGTCATCGAACCGTATCGAATGTTCACAAGCAGGGCGGAATACCGCCTGACGCTGCGGGCGGATAACGCCGACCGAAGGCTGACGCCGACGGGAAGGAAAATTGGTCTGGTCGATGATGAACGGTGGGAAAGATTCAGCGCGAAACGACAAGTCGTTGAAGAGACGGAAAAATTGTTCAAAAAGGTTCGTCTGGACGGTAAGACAATCACTGAACAACTCGCTCGCCCCGACGTGAATCTGGAGCAGATAATCGCCCGGCTTGGCGAAGAGGCGGCGTCTCTCCGGCGCGCCAATAGCGAAGCCGTCGAGACCGTCGCGGTCGATTGTCGATATGCCGGTTACGTTGCACGCCAACAGGCGGCTACGGAAAGAATGAGGCAACTTGATTCCAGGCATATTCCCGGTTCGATGGACTATTGCTCCGTTCCGCACCTCCGGGCAGAGGCGATCGAGCGCCTCGAAAACATACGCCCATCCACACTTGGTCAGGCGCTGCGAATCAGCGGTATCACGCCGGCAGACATTACAGTCCTTATGATTCGCTTGACAAGCCCAACGAAGCCTGCCTCGTGGGGGTGAGCATCCCGGGTGAGCGACATTTTTTTCTGGCAGACTGTAAAGAATCTAATAATCGGCAGTTACGGAGCAATATGGCAGGGTTTATTGCGGATTGTGGATTGCGGATTCCGGATTCCGGTAATCGTACGCACATGGAAATCCGCATTCCGCAATCTGAAATTGGCACAGAACAGGTCTAAACTCCTAAAAAATCATGTTGCCGTACAGTGCCAGAAAATCAGATCGCTCACCATACCGGGGCGCGTAAGATATAGAACATGCGTAATATGGGTAAAATATCAGAAAAGAAAATCTTCAACGAATTGGCGGTACTGCCTGCGCGAATGCGGCAAAATTTATATAACGCAAGCGGTGGCAATTAGTTACATGCCCGCATCGCGTTTAAAAATATCTGAAGGTGATTTCTCGGTTTGGTCGATATTTTATTTAGCAGGGAAGCACTCGAATGAAGGCGGGCCTATGGAATGGTTCGCTGGGTGCAGCGGTTTCGCCTTTGGCGTATCAGCTGTGCCGACACGCCACTCAAATGCCATGGAAGGCTGAAATGGGTGTGATTGTGCGCTTTTGGAACCTTTCGTGGCAGGACGAGTGGATTTGACAATGAATATCAAAGGATCAGGAACCACCAACGCAGGTAAGATTCGCAGACCCGCTCGCAAGGCATCGGCATCACCGCCGCCGGTACGTCCTTCCCGTCGGTCATCACAGGTAACACCTACCGAATTGTCCGGATGGATAAAAAAGGCCCGGAACCTTCCCGAAGTCCGCCAGGACCTCGTCGAACGAGTCAAAAGCGAAATCGCCGACGGAACCTACGAAACGCCCGAAAAAATCCAAATCGCAGCAGAGCGAATGCTCGAAGAGTTTTGATGAAATATCCCACCGGACCAGCGGGTGGATACATATGTAAGCAAAACTCTGTCCTTTTGCTCCCCGCAAGAGTTATGACGCCCGGACCGTTCCCTCTCGCGGAAAAATATGGTTTTGTGAAAACATCGACCAGTTTTCTTTGTCTAACATATTGATGTTGTCGTACAATGACTTTATCGCTTGTTAGAAGGAGAAAGACCATGATAGCCAGGTTCAGCCTTTTGACTCGTTCGTTGCTGCTGGTGAACTTGATTTGCTGGTTATCCATCCTGCCGTCGGTCGCCCACGCGGCAATACGGGTGGACCCCAAGCCGCCGATGCGATGGTCCGAACTTATCGGCTGTGAACTGGTCGTCGTGGCCAAGTATGAGAAGCACGATGCGAAGACACTGTCTCTGCGCGTCGTCAGGGTTCTCAAAGGCAAGGACGTAAAGCCGGGCGGCATCGTCAAGACTACACTTGAGCACTGGTACTCCGTCGAGACAGGCCCGACGGGGTTCGAATCGTTTCGGCCGAAGGCGAAGGCGAAAGCCGACGGCATCCCGAAGCTCTGTTTCAAGTCGCAGATGATGAACCCCGGCCCGGTTGTTCCGGTGCGGGTCCTTTCCGACGTTCGTCAGCCGGCAGTGTATTTCTTCCCGAAGGCCAAGACCCCTGTGCTTCAGCAACGCGGACAGGTCCAGTTTACCTTCTTCGCCGATGGTTGGGCCCAAGCCGTTAGCGGCAAAGATATGGACCTGTCGTTTCGGCTGATGCAGCGAACGAATCAGCCACTTGCGCGGAATGCCCTGGAGGAACTCTATCGTACGCGCGACCCGAAAGTAATCGGGAGACTTATCGACTGGACGATTAAGCGGCCCATAGAACAAGCGTTAATGTACCAGATGCACAGTCCGAACGAAGCTGGCACGATTCTGATTTCGATCGGCGACCGCGACGGCGATGTGTACAATCCGCTTATGAAGTGGCTGACCAAGGGGGGCAAACCCGGCGGCGAGTATAGCAACCACCGCGTCGGAAAAGTCCTTGCGCGGATTGATCCAGGCCGGGCCTTCGACGATTTCTCAAAGATGATTAAGGAAGGCGACGCGGGGCATAAGAAGATTGCCACTATATCGCTCGCTTACGTCTATAGCGAAAAGGCCGTTGGTCTGTGCATTAATCTGCTTGAGGACAAGAATCTCGCCACAGATGCCATCTGGGCCTTGAGCCAGGGACTTTCGTCGTCCCAGCATCGGTCTTTGTTACCCACCGTCTGGCGGCTGCGCGCACTGACCCGACCAAGGCTTCTAAAAGCACTAAAGTCGGCGAAAATCGCAGACCATCACAAGCAGCAAATTCGAAATTCCTTCAGGCGATTGTTGGCCGAGCCGCCGAATATCAACCTGGCCAAAGCGGAAAAGATTCTCCTGGCCCCAAAGGCGAAGGTCTATCAGGGTTGGGGGGAGGGAAAAGCACACGAACTGCTCGATGACGTCCGTCGCGCAGCCGATCCGAAATTCATCCCGCTGCTTGTGCGAATCCTGCGGGAAGTTCCCAATGCGAGAAAAGAGAATTCCAACACCTATTGGTGGACACTCAGGACCTATGCGGCTCTGTTTCCCAACGCGATGCGAAAGGAATTAACTCGCAAGGGCCTCGACAGGGAACTCGCCAACGCCCCTCTCGCCACCACCGCTTACACCATGAACACGCTTTTATGGGCCGTTCTTGGTACTCCGAGCAATCTTGGTCAACTGGAGGAGTTGGTGAGTTATCACGGTCTGGACTGGATTAAGAAGCACCGCCTTTCACAAAAGTTGCAGACGCAACTGAAGCAATACGTCAAAACGAACATTTTGGCTGTCGGCGGAACGTCATCTCGCCATCTGCGCTGGTTGTTCATTGTCGATCCCGCCTCGGCAAATGATCTGCTCGAAGAGGCCCTGAAGCGGCGAGAGAAATGCCGCAGCGCCTATGCCCGCGCGGATATCCTCGCGATGGCAATCCGACACGGCCACAAGGGTTTGGTGGAAGAACTGATCCGCGATGTCAATGAGGCGATGGAGAAGGCAAAAAAAGAAGGCGGCACTTCCGACAGCGCCAAGTTCCTGCTTCTCAGCGGCGACAAGCGGGCCTTCAGGAAATACATCAAGATGCTCAATGCGGCCAGGGGGCTTCGGCAGATGCGGTTTGGTAATCGGTATCACCTCGATTACGAGTACCAGGGAATGCTGGCCGGGCTTCGCCAGGAACATCCAAAGGAGTATTTCAAGCGGATACTGATCCTGTTGGAATCGGACTCCTATACCGAGCGGCAGTTTGCCCAGGGCGTACTGAACGGACTTGATATGGAATTTGGTTACCGGGCAGAGGACATGAAACCGAAACGGGATAAAACGCTCCAAACGCTTAGGCCTATCCTTGTCAAGGTTGCTGCGATGTCAGCCGTACAGCGGAAGCAGTATGTGCTTGGCCGGCACGGAATTCATCTGGAAGGCAAGCCGAACAAGGCGTGGCTGCCGGTGCTGGTTCGGGTGGCGGGCCATTACGACTCAGCCGTTTCGCGCACAGCCCTCAACCTCATCGACGATGTTACGGGTCAAACCGGCGCATTAGCGATCTTTTCGTATCAGTACTACCGGCGAGAACGAGTCACTCGCGCATGGCTTGCGGATCGCGGCTTCAAGGTCGAATGAACACAGAGCGATCAGCGTTCAGCAATCAGCGATCAGCAAAAGATAAAAACAGAATCAGTAACCGCTGTTTGCTTTTTTATCTTTTGCTGAACGCTGATTGCTGACCGCTTTTTTTCACGCTTTTACAATTTTCTTCCGGCCTCGCCTTACGCTTTTTGTGGCGTTGCGGGTGTCGATTACCAATTGGGCGTTATCGACGATGAACTGATAATCGTAATCGCTGTGGTCCGTGGCGATTAGCACGACGTCGTAGCGTTTCAGCATCAAGGCCGAGATATTTTTGGATGTCATCTTCAGGTCGTACTCGCGCATCTTGTGCGTTCGCGGCACGTGCGGATCGTTGTAATCGACCTTAGCGCCGCGATATTGCAGCAGTTTGATCAACTCCAGCGAAGGGCTTTCACGAACGTCGTCGATATCTTTTTTGTAGGCCAGTCCCAGGACGAGGACCTTTGCGCCTTTCAGCGCCTTTTCCCGCCAGTTCAGTGCGTACATGAGTTTATTGATGACGAACTCCGGCATGGAGACGTTGACCTCGCCTGCCAGTTCGATAAACCGCGTCGCCATACCGTACTGTCGCGCTTTCCATGACAGGTAAAACGGGTCGATCGGGATGCAGTGTCCGCCCAGTCCCGGGCCGGGGTAAAAGGCGGTGAAACCGAATGGCTTGGTCGATGCGGCGCGGACAACCTCCCAGACGTCGATGCCCATCCGGTCGAAGAGCATTTTCAGTTCGTTGACCAGGGCGATATTGACGCACCGATAGGTGTTTTCGAGTATTTTCGAGGCCTCTGCCGCTTCGCAACTGGAAACGGGAACGACGGTGTCAATCGCCCACTCGTAACAAGCCACAGCCGATGCCAGTGAATCCCTGTCGTATCCGCCGACGACCTTGGGAATGGTTTTCGTGGAGTAATCCTCCCTGCCCGGGTCTTCTCGCTCGGGCGAGAAGGCGAGAAAGAAATCCTTACCGACCTTAAGCCCCGATTTTTCCAGAATGGGCAGCATCACTTCTTTTGTCGTACCGGGGTAGGTGGTCGATTCGAGCACGATGAGTTGCCCTTTCCGCAGCCTTTCGGAAATGGCTTCGGCAGTGGAACGGACATAGGTCATATCCGGTTCGCGCATTTTTGTCAGCGGCGTGGGGACGCATATCAGGATGCAGTCAGGCTCGCTGAGCCGCTTGAAATCCAGCGTGGCGCTGAATCGCTTCGTGCGGACCATATCGGCGACGACGGAAGAGGGGATGTGCTCGATATAACTGCGACCTGCATGAAGATTTTTGATTTTTGTGGCATCGACGTCGAACCCGATGACCTTCGCACCGGCCCGCGTGAACTCCCGAACAAGTGGAAGACCCACATATCCAAGCCCAACGACGCCGATAACGGCCTTTCCCGTACGAATTTTCTCAATCAGTTTTTGCGCCACTTTCAGAGGCTCCTTTTTGCTTTTGTGTGTCGTCGAGCACGACGATATCTCGTTATTCCACGAGAATATCTATCGACTGTTCCGGTTGGAGAATTTACATGCAGACGTGGTGGGAATACAACATGAATATTCGCGTCATCTCCAGGCGGTTTTGAATGGTCCTTCGGAGAGGGCCTTCCGCAATTTGACTTTCCCCTCGCGGTCAAGCGTGATGGGTCGCGATTTGAAACTTTCTGCAAAGATTGTTGCGGTTTCCTTTCCTTTGGAAGATCGCATCTGGAAAGTTATCGAGGTGTTCGCTGATATTTCCTGGTGGACTGGCGGTCGGTGGTATATCAACCGGCGGGTGGAAATAATCACTCCGGCCATACCGTCTTCGGTTCTTACGCGGTTACGGTCCGGGACGTAAGCGACGAACCGTTCATCTCCGACCGGTTTGAACCACTGCTCCAGTCGGTGGCGAACGACTGTAGGAAGCGCGTCCCAGCGGTTTTCTTTGGCGCGTTTGGCGAACTCAACGAACCTGGTGAAATCATGGTGACGCGTCCCGACGACAGCGGCGAGGAAACTGGCTGCTATTTGAGGGTTGCGTATGTAGAGTCGGCAATGTCCTTGCCCGTTTTCCTGATTGACCTTTATCTGCCCGGAAATCGTCCCGGTACCGCTGCACAGGTCGCAAACCCAGTATGGCATCGGAAGGTTCGCCGGAGGCGGCACATTGGGCACTTCGGGAAGGCGACTGAGCATCTCTTCTCCGATTAATTCGCCGAGTTGACCCTGCGGGATGGTCAATTGACCGGCTTTATGTTCTGCCTCCAGAGAGATGCTATCCCGTAGTTGCGGTGCGAAGATTATCAGGTGGGCCGACAGGTGCGCTCGTCCGAGGCAGTGGATGCAGACGCGGGGGATAGCACAGCGAAATTTGGCATGTTGGAGGTATTCGGCGGGGAATTCAAACATCGCTCCGTTACGTTCCAGCGAAACCAGCCTTATATGACTACGGGTGCTTTTGGGGGTGTGGTCTGAACCGCTGCGGGATTCGTCGGACAACGGAGTGAGCGTGCTGGCGCGATCATCCATATCTTCATTGGGATTGTGCAACCAGCCGAAAATAGTGTCTTCCGGGACGGGGGTATTCGTCGGAAGGACAAAGGTTTTTCGGCAGAGTCCACAACGGACAGATTGACCGCCGATGTTGCACGGTAACGACAGGATACCTCCGCAACTTGGACATTTCACGCGCCTGGCCAACATTACCGTTCTCCCGATGCAATATGCACTATGAAAGGCCCGTTCAACTCATGCAGTATAGCAAAACAGGGGAGAAAATGCGCAAAAAAAGCCCCCGCCAGGATACCGATGGGAAGGCGTAAGAAAGAACCCTCTATATTAAGGTGGGCAGTCGCTTACCAGGCACATGGTCCGGCACAGACGTCACTGTCCCAAATAGGGTTGTCGGTTCTTTCAATTATCCTTCCCTGTCGCGCACGGCAGAGGCAATTTCAATTCCAATTTTTATTATACCACAACTTTCAAATATATCGGCACAACCCCGGAAAAATATTAGACGAAAATAACTCGCCCTCGCTACGATTTTTCAGAGGCCTCAAAAATTGAACCGGGCTTATAATTCCGGTTGGGTAACTTTTGGTGTGTACTTACGGACCAGTTTGAGCAGGTCGGACTGGTTGGAATCGAGTTCCAGCGAACGGTTCCACGCCGAAAGCGCCTTGGTTCTCATCTCGGCATTATCAGACGTGATGAACTGTGTCATATGCACCACGCCAAGCCCGCGATAGGCAGAGGCGTTTCGGTTGTCGATTTCAATTGCCTGGTGGTAGGCATTGAGCGACTTGTCCCATTTCTTCTGATGGAAACAGCACGCGCCGACCTGCTCCCACGCAGCCGAGCAGTTCGGGTCTTCCCTGACGGCCAGTTCGAAGACGCGCAGGGCGTCTTTTGTTCGTCCCAGTCGGATGTATGTCGTACCGAGGTTCAGCAGGAGCATAGGCTGATGGACATCCTGTTCGAGGGAATCCTTATATGCTCGAACGGCGTCGTAGAGCCGTCCTTGCGCATCGTAAATAGTACCGAGGTTGGAATATGCGAATGGACTTTTCGGGTTGATTTCAATCGCGAGTTTGCAATACTTTTCCGCCATGTCGAATTTGCTTATCTGGAAGTAGCAGGCTGACAGGTTCAGGTTCGCGTCGAAATCTTCCGGTTTGAGCATGACGGCGCGGAGGTACACCCGGATGGATTTTCGGAGGTAGTTACCTGCCGATTTTGCGGTTTTGGCGGCGTCGGCTAGAAACTTGTACGTTACGCCGAGGTTATAATGTGGACGAAAGGCGTAAGGGTTGGAATCGCAGGCGTGTTTGTAGGCGTTGGCTGCTTGTCGGTGGTCGCCTTGCTTGCGATGTATATCGCCCATTGCCGCGTGGGCCAGAGAGAGCTTCGGGTCGGTGCGGATCGCCTTTGCCAGTTCCGCCAGGGCGGCTTCATAATCCCCACGGTCCATCGCCATCTTACCGGAGACATAGTGGTCAATGGCTGCATCTGTCGGCGAAAGCCATTCACAACCGGCAAGGGTCGGAAGTATCATTCCTATAAATGTCAGCCAGGCATATCTCATCGGCGACGCTCCTGTTTTTCTCAAAGCATTCAGCGTAGTGGTACGTAGTATCGCTACGCGGTGCTACGCACAGCGTTCAGCAATCAGCAATCGGCAAAAGATGAAGAAACAACAAGTGGTCAGGTGTGGACTTTGTTGTTTTGTCTTTTGCTGACCGCTGAAAGCCTGTCTGAAATAGTTTTCAGACAGAGCCTAGTATTCTTTTCGCAAGCGATTAGTCAAGCGCCGGGGGATTTTTCGCTACATGTGCGTGTGCCCTGGAACCGCTTGACAGGACTTATCCTGAACTGCTAAAGTCGCTGTTCGGTATGTTCTGTCCTGTATGTAAATGAAATAATACAAATAGGAGTAATGAAATGGTTAGATTGATGATGATGCTGGTGCTGCTTGGCGGGGGGGGCAACGATTTGCTGGACTTCATTTCGCCGGAGGCATACTGGAAAACCAAGGGCGTTGAAATTACCGTCGAGAATCTTCTGACCGAGTTGAAGCCGGCCGGTATCGTAGATACCTCCGCCCTGATAAAGCAACTTGGCGCTAATGAGTACAAAGCGCGGGAAGAGGCCTCACGCAGGCTTGCCGCAATGGGGCCGGCGGTTCTGCCGGAGTTGCGCAAGGCGGTCAAGTCGTCCGACGCGGAGATATCCGCCCGGGCTGAAACAATTATTCACGGGTTTTCAGGTAAGACCAGTGAACGTGTGGTTCGGCGCCTTATGGCCATCCGCACGCTGGGCGAACAGAAGTATCGCCGGGCCATCCCGGCCCTGCGGAAGTTGCTCGACTCCAAGGCCATCTTCGAGGCAGAGTACGCCCGCGCCGCCATCGCCGCCATCGAAGGCAAACCGTTCAAGCGACCCGGCGCTTCAGCCAAGGCGATGCAGTCCGACCTTTGGCTCCTTCCGGTCAACTGCGGCACTGTCGGTCAGGTCAGGATGCTCCCCGGAAAACCGATTGACATCAAACAGATGCTCAAGACCCTCGGACCGATGCTGCCGGAAGGCAAAGCCGAGGAGGCGATGGAACAGGTCAACAAGATGATAATCTCCGTGGCTGAACGCGTCGGCAACATCAGGCTCGACGGCGTAACCTTCGGCCTCGCCGACAATATGCCGGGGCGGGATACTAACGGTAGGCATACCGGCTACGTCGTCCTGGTGGCCCGAGGTTTCTACGACCCGGCGGCGGTCCGCGAGGTACTGATAGAGAAGTGGGCAAAGCCCGAAAAGATAGGCCGGACGGAATTCCTCTGGATCGAGAACGACGCGGGGCTTGTCCTTGCCTCCCAGCAGCGCCTGATCTTTATGATCGGACCGTCGGGGGATCAACTGCCGGTCAAACAAGTGCTCGCCGCCCTGAAGTCCGGCAAGGGGAAACTCGCCGGTAATAAGGCAATGGCCGGCCTTATCAAATCGGCGGACACCACCGGTCCCGTGTGGGCTGTCGCGCGGGTAAGCGAATCCTACCGCAAGGCTGAGATGCTGGCGCCGTTTAAGACCGTTACGCTCGTGGGCAAGCGCAAGGCCGGTCAGATGGACTTCACTCTCCAGGCCCGCGGCGCCGACGCCGAGAAGGTCGCCGCTGCCGTCGAGCAGTTCAATAAGTTGATGGCTGAGGGACGCGAGGAGATGGCTCGCTGGGTCAAGCGTATGCCCGCGATAAAATCCGTCGCCGAGTTCATCGGGTCCATCAAGGCCGTCGCCAACGGAACAAACGCCACAGTAACCGCCCGGCTTAAAGGCGACATGAAAACGCTGCTCGGCATGCCGTTGATGATGTTCTCAAGGAGTGCCAGCGTGGAGGTACGGGAAGCGGTGGTAGAGGAAGCCGTCGAGGAGGCCCCCGCGCCGCGATGAACTCCTCGTCAGGCGTGCGGCCGCAAACGGGCTGGAGATTAGCGTGAGAGCCGGACTTGGCAAGGCGGACCGCATCAAAAAACGCAGCGAGATTATGCGCATCTTTCGCCGGGGGCGAAGCGCCTCGGACGGAAGGCTCCGGCTGATTGCGCTGAACAACTCGATTGACCGGCGACGGATGGCGGTGGTGGTTTCGCGTCGCCATGGCAACGCCGTTCGGCGAAACCGTATCAAACGCCTCTGCCGGGAGGCATTCCGCACCTGCCGGGGCGATCTGCCCGAATCATTCGATTACATCCTCAAGCCGAAGGTCGGCAGCGAATTAAACATCGAGTTAATTCAGGAATCCCTGCGAAACCTCGCCGGGCGTATAATAAAATTGTAGGCTGGGCCGAACGGAGTGAGGTCCACCTTGCCCCTTTAGATTGGATGGGTGCCATGCTTTCACGCGACACGTAGTGTCCCTTTGGGAAGCGGGTAAGCATGTCTTTGGATGCGTTACATGCCCACCCGCTCCGCTTCGCTACGCGTGAGGGCATGGCACCCGTAATGAATGTCGCAGACCAGTAGGCTGATAAGTAATGATTAACAATTTGGACAACCCAGGCCCAATCGGCAAGGTGCTTATCCTTATGGTACGTCTGTACCAGGGATCGCTTTCGCCTTTTATAGGGCGTCAGTGTCGTTTTGTGCCGACGTGCAGTGAATATTTCATTCAGGCTGTTCGCAGCAGGGGTGCGCTTGTCGGTGGCCTGATGGGTTTGTGGCGAATTCTTCGGTGCAACCCGTTCGGGAAGGGCGGATACGACCCGGTGGAGTAGAATAGGAAATCCGAATATCGAAAACCGAAATCCGAAACAATATCGAAATACGAATGACAAAAATCGCAAACATACGTCTTTTCGGCGTTTTTTTGTTTGGGGCATTTGAATTTCGAGTTTTGAATTTGTTTCGTATTTCGTATTTCGACATTCGTATTTCTGAAAAATCATTGACTTGGCGTAGTTTGGTCTGTTATTAATCGGGTCGAGAGAGTTGTATCCGACGTGAATGTCGGGGGCGTGGCGCAGCTGGGAGCGCGTCTGCATGGCATGCAGAAGGTCAGGGGTTCGAGTCCCCTCGCCTCCATTCGACTCGCTGCGCTCGCTCATGGCAGGCCATTCGAAATGCGTAATGAGCGTGAATTGTTGGACTAATTTACGTTTATTCAAATGCGAGTCGAATGCCCTGAGCGAGCGAAGCGAGTCGAAGGGCTTTTCTATGAGTAAGGACGGGGTGTACTACACATACATCCTCAAATGTTCCGACGGCAGTTACTATGTTGGTTCTACAGGCGATCTGTCCCGACAGCTGGCGAGACACAACGCGGGCAGGGGACCCAAATGGACTGCGTGCAGACTTCCAGTCAAACTGCTCTATAGCGAAACCCATGAAAGTGAAACTGAAGCGGTCCGGCGTGAACGCCAGATAAAAAAATGGACACGAGCAAAGAAGGAAGCCCTGATCACCGGGGACAAGGAATCGCTAAAAGGCTACAGCAAGAGGACAAGAAAACGGTAACTACTCTTGTGTTTTCCTGATACACCCCGATTGGATGTATCCAATACGGAAAGGATTCGCCCATGTCAAAACTCGAAATAGGTGTTCTTGTTCCTTTGACCGACTCGCCGGCGGATGAAATTCGCAAGGTGGCGGATTTCGGCCTGCACAGTTGCCAGGTCTGCACGTGGGATCCGGCGATGTACACGGATGCGATCGGCCAGGCCTTGACCGAAGCCGCCGGGCAGCACGGCGTAAATATCACGACTCTCTGGGCGGGCTATCCAGGCCCGTGCGTGTGGAACTTCATCGACGGGCCAAAGACCATCGGGCTGGTTCCGCCGGAATACCGTGCGATGCGAGTCGAGGCGCTCCAGCAGGCAGCCCGCTTTGCCGCGAAATTCTCCCTGCCGGCGATTACCACGCACGCCGGATTCATCCCCGAAAACCCCAACGACCCCGACTTCGCCGGAACGGTCGATGCGCTCCGGCAGGTCGTCGATGTCTGCGGCGAAGGTCGGATTGATTTCTGCTTCGAGACCGGTCAGGAGACGCCTGTAACGCTTCTGCGGACGATCGAGCGGCTTGGGGGCGACAACGTCGGGATTAATCTCGATACCGCCAACCTGATTCTTTACGGTAAGGCCAATCCAGCCGATGCTTTGGACGTTTTCGGGCGATACGTCCGCGACGTTCACGCCAAGGACGGCCTGTATCCGACCGGCGGCGACGAACTCGGCGAACAAGTTCCGCTGGGTCAGGGCAAGGTCGATTTCCCGCTGGTGATTTCCAAACTCAAAGCGCTTGGATACAGCGGGACGCTGACGATAGAGCGCGAGATTTCAGGCCCGCAGCAGATCGCCGACATTCAGGCCGCCGTCGAATTCCTCCGTCCGCTATGCTGAAACATTACCCAGCCATTCGAATGGCTGGGCTTTATGTGGGGTGCCATGTTTTCGCCCGGAGCGCAGCGAAGAGCGTAAACATGCCTGCGCGCTCCGCTTCGCTGCGCGTGAAGACATGGCACCCGGCCCAACACCTCCCTTGCCATTAGAGGCCTTGCCGATTACCATCTTCGCGTCCCTTCAATATGAGGATGACTTCAATGATCTCTCGCGTACACAGTTCTATTTTGCAGGGTATCGACGCCGTTGCCGGCGAGGTCGAAGCCGACGTCGCTCGCGGCGGGCTGGGGGAGTTGAAACTCGTCGGTCTGGCAGACACCGCCGTGAAGGAATCCGTCTCGCGCATCCAGGCTGCCCTTCGCAACAGCGGATACCGCTGGCCGGGGCCTAAGGTAACGATAAATCTCGCGCCGGCCGACGTGAAGAAAGACTCGGCTGCGTTCGATCTGCCCATCGCCCTGGCTGTCATGCAGGCAGGCGGAATGTTCGCCAGCGAGACGTGCGACGATTTTCTCGTCGTCGGCGAACTTGCCCTCGACGGGCGCGTCCGCGCCGTCAAGGGCGCATTGGCCACAGCAATGCTCGCACGCCGGTTGGAGAAGCGAGGCCTGATTTGCCCTGCCGACAATGCCGCCGAAGCCGCCGTCGTCGAGGGAATCGAAGTCATACCGGTAAGTTTCCTAACCGAAGCCGTCGGGTTCCTGACCGGCGAACTGCCGATTGAACCTGCCGACGTGGACCTTGGTGAGATTTTCAAGACTGCCGCCCGATATGACGTTGATTTCGCCGATGTTCGCGGGCAGGAATCGGCCAAGCGGGCATTGACCGTCGCAGCCGCTGGGCATCACAACATATTGATGATAGGCCCGCCGGGCGCGGGCAAGACCATGCTGGCCAAGCGGATACCGTCGATTTTACCGCCCCTGACGCCGGACGAATCGCTGGAGACGACGCGGATTTATTCCGCTCGCGGGCTGCTGCCTTCGGGGCAATCGCTGATGGCGACCCGCCCGGTACGCACGCCGCACCACTCGACCTCGTCGGCTGCGCTGGTCGGCGGGGGGATTATCCCCCAGCCGGGGGAAATATCGCTTGCTCACCACGGGGTGCTGTTCCTCGACGAACTTCCCGAATTCACACGCGCCACGCTGGAGATGATCCGCCAGCCGCTGGAGGACCGATGGGTAACGATTCCGCGCGTTCATTCGACGCTGAAATTCCCAGCCGCGATTATGCTGGTGGCGGCGATGAACCCGTGTCCGTGCGGATATTTCACTGATCCGAAGCGGCCTTGCAAGTGCTCTCCGACTGCGATTGAGCGGTACTTATCGCGGATTTCCGGGCCTTTGATTGACAGGATTGACATTCACATTGATGTCCCGCCGGTTCCCTGGCGACAACTCCGAGGCGACAGCGACGGCCTGAGCAGCGCGGACATGCGCCAACAAGTCCTAGCCGCCCGGTCCGTCCAGCGCCGCCGCTTCGCTGGCGACGGCACGCCGCCGAAAAATAAATCTGTTTCTTCTTCTCCCCTACGCCCTATGCCCTACGCCCTAAACCCTTCCACTATAACTAACGCCACCATGTCGAGCAAACAGGTCCGCCGGTTCTGCAAACTCGATTCCGCCGGCGAAACGCTGCTCAAGCAGGCAATGACCGAACTAGGCCTCTCAGCCCGCGCGCACGACAAAGTCCTCCGCATCGCCCGCACCATCGCCGACATCGAAGGCGAAGAAAATATCCAGTCGCACCACCTGGCAGAAGCCATACAATATCGAAAACTGGACAGAAGATTGTGAGCCGCGAACAACGCGAACAAAACAGATTGTAGTAGCCGGTAGTCGGTAGCCAGTAGCCGGTGACGGGCATGGGATGCGTTAGCCCCCGAAAGGGGCGAAAGATGGTAGCCCAGGGCGTAAGCCCTGGGAAAAGGACGTTCCTTTTTCATCATAGCCCTGTAAGGGCGACAGAATGTTTTTCGTTTGGCCTTGTACCGCCCCTAAAGGGGCTGGAAGAAATACGGCGGTATTCCTGAACCCGGCCCTCACGGACCGGGCTACAAATCTTTCACCCCCTTGCGGGGCCTGACCGAGACGATACAATATCGAAAACTGGACAGGAGATTGTAAAATTGGCCGCAAAGAAGATGCTCGTGCTTGATAAGTCTGTGGTTAAGGCCGCTCCAAAAGGATTTTTAAAGAGACTTCGGCCAAGATTTGATTTTCTTCTTATTGACACACTGCTCCAAGAAATCGGTACGGAAAAACTCGATAAGCGGGAAATGCTTTGTGAATCCGAGAAAGAAAGGCTCGATCAGATGATTCGAGCGAATTTCAAAAGGACTATTGAGGAAGCAGGTGATTTATGGATAGATAATGAAACTGCATTGTCTTGGGAGATTGAGAAGGGGTGTTCTGCCAAGCAATCTCCGAGATTCAGCCTGTGCAGCATACCTCCAACAACAAGTTTACTCTCCGAAGGGCAAACAAAAAAGGCTTGTTTGGATTACGACACAAAGGTTGCTAATTTGGCATCAGTTGTTCATGCCCCAGAAGATGAATCAGGATTTCAAAAGATAACCAATATGGGCGAAGAAGAACTGTTTATGAGCATTCAAATCGACTATTCCTCTGAAGAGGTTCTTCATCGAATAGCTCATGATGCGAAATACGGTTTTGAGGAGGTCGCCACGTCACGCGGTTTACAGGTGTCTCCCCATTTCAAGCCAGAGCGAGATTGGTTCTCTTTCGGGATTACTCTCGCAAGCTGGTCTTTTCTACCTTGGAAGTTCTGGAAACGTGGCGATAGGTCGGCCGATCCGAAGAATACGCCAAATCCATATTATGATATGATCTATAGGGGATATATATCTATAGCGGACGGAATCTTGTCTGCCGATAAAGACCTCTTGAAACTGTCGTGGGCTTGCTGGCCTGATAAGCGGGCCAATATCTATGATTATGACATGCAAGAACAGAGGATTGTCCAATTTGAACCACAATGGAAGTCGTGAAACCCATATGAGAAGAAACGGTATATAGAACCTAGGAGAAACAAACAATGAAATGTCCGGCGTGTGGTAGAGAGTTGGTGGAAATGGTGGCTGGGGGTGTTACTGTTGATGTTTGCAAGGGCGGGTGCGGGGGCGTTTGGTTTGATAACTTCGAATTGCAGAAGGTCGATAACGCGAGCGAGCAGGCAGGCGAGGTTCTGCTGGATGTCGAACGGGACGAAAACGTGGCTGTCGATCACGATGCCCGCAAGAAATGCCCGAAGTGCGACGACCTCGTAATGATGCGGCATTTCTCCGGCATCAAGAAGGAAGTCGAGGTTGATGAATGCCCCGGCTGTGGGGGCTTCTGGCTTGACTTCGGCGAGTTGGCGCAGATTCGCGGTCAGTTCGCCACCGACGAGGAAAAAAACCAGGCCACCAGCGCCTATTTCACCGAAGAGGTCGGCGCGGAGCTGGACAAAATGGCGGCAGAGAGTCAGGCGAAGCTCGATAAGGCCACGAAAATCGCACTTATGTTCCGCCACATATGTCCGAGTTACTACATTCCCGGCGACCAGAAATGGGGAGCCTTTTAAGATTGCGGATTGTGGATTGCGGATTGTGGATTGAACAGAAAAATCCCACAACGTTCTTCCAATCGGAAATTGCTGAAGGAGTCTTTGAGAAATGGTGAAAGACCAGGCGACGTCTCAACTTCGATGGGATAAACAGATTAATTGGTGGCTGTTGCTTATTGCGCCGGTTGTTCTGGCGGGGGCGACTATCGCAGCCAATCTGCTGGAGTTCGGACGCAGCGAGTCCGGCGAGTCCGCCGACTGGCTGGAGATATTCGCGCCGTACCTGGCGGCGGTGGGTTTGGCGGTCTATGCCGTTCGGGCCATCGTTACGAGGAAACCGCTGTTTCTGATGCTGACGTTCCTGTCTGCGGCGATGCTGCTGCGGGAGATTGACTGGACGAACTGGACCGTGATTGTCTGGACGCATCGCGGCATATACACAGCCTTTGTCGTCGTGGCAGTCAGTATGGTGATATGGCGGGCGAAGATCGCCGACACGCTCAAAGACCGCTGGTTTATTTCCCTGGTGGTGGCTTCGATTTGGGCGTTTGTCCTCTCGCAACTGGTGGCCAGAGGGGTCTTCGACGAAAAGCGCCTTGCTGTCATTCCAAATGAAGACGAAATTCACCTCTTTCTTGAAGAGGCCGTCGAAACGGCGGGGCATATCCTCTGGATTGCCGGCGCTGTCATAGGTTCCTGGCGGCGGGGCAATCGAAAGGGAAAGCCGGCAGAGTCCGCGTGATGAAGAATGTTTCTGTAACATTTTGCGTGCTTGTTTTTACCGCCGTCGGTATCGGCTGCGACGCCTACCACAACGCCAATGCAAAAAGGCTCATTGAACCGGCGTCCATACCGGGCAAGGCCATGTTGGCTTTTGTCGGTACGGGCGAGCAACTCGTCAAGCAGGGGCGAATCTCGCTGCATCGTCGCCTCAAAGGCATGGACGGTTGCGAAATCGACGTCTGGGTAATCAACAGCCGACTCGTCGATTCCGCCGAGCCTGAGCGGAAGATAACTCGCGGTACTGTGGTGCTGTTGCATCCTCTGGTAACGAGCAAGTTGTGGTTTTTGTCGCTCGGAGAAAATCTGGCCCGGTACGGATGGGACGTAGTGCTGCCGGACCTCCGCGCCCATGGTCGCAGCGGCGGGAAGTACATAACCTGGGGCGCCAAGGAAAAACATGATCTCAATCGCGTGGTCGATCAACTCGTGCGGGGAAAAATCGTTTCCGATCATATCTACATATTAGGCTCATCCATGGGCGGCGCAGTGGCGATTCAGTACGCCGCAATCGAGCCTCGGTGCAAAGGTGTGATGGCCATAGCGCCTCCGGCGTCGTTCAGGAAGATTGCCCGGCGGATACTCCTTATGGAAAGCCCCGCCAATGTCGAAGAAGCTCTGGTCAGAGCGGGGCAACTGGGCGGATTCGACCCTGACGAGGCTTCTGCCGTCGCAGCGGCGGGAAAACTGTCCTGCCCGCTCGTGATAGTCCATGGCGCCCTGGATTGCGTCGTACCGTTCCAGCACAGCAAGGAGATATTCAATGCCGCTCCCGAACCGAAGCGGTTCATCCGGCTTCCTATCGACGGGCACGCCTCGGAAATAGCGCGCGAGCAATGGATTATCAAGCAAATCGACTCGCTTGCCGGAATGGCCGACCCCGTATCAGGCAGGCTCGACAAGGCCATTGGCTTATCGGCTGGTTATCTCGTTCGCGCGTGCGGTAAGGACGGAAAATTCGTATATCGAATCAGCACGAATCCCAAAATTACCCCCAAGCCGGCGTATAACGTGCTCCGCCACGCCGGGGCGATATACGCACTGGCGATGTACGAACAACGTCGGCCTGACAAGAAAACGCGAGATGCAATCGCCCGCGCGGTAGGCTTCCTCAAAAAGGAGACCATTGCGCCGATGCCGAAGAACAAAGACCTTCTCGGTGTTTGGTCTCGTAGCCGGATAAGCGGTAAGCCGATGCTAATGCAGGTCAAGCTCGGCGGGGTCGGTCTTGGGCTTGTCGCGCTGCTCAGTGCTGAGAAGGCGGGGGCTACGACCACTCCGATTGACGACCTGCGAAAGATGGGGCGGTGCATTCTTTTTATGCAGAAAGAGGATGGGAGTTTCTATTCCAAATACATCCCCGCCCGTGGCGGGCTTGTCGGCGAGTGGGTGTCGCTTTATTATCCCGGCGAGGCGGCATTGGGTTTGCTGATGCTTTACGAGAAGGACCCGTCGCCTGCCCAGGCGGGTCTTCGACAGAAGTGGCTCGACGGCGCTGCCAGGGCAATTACATACCTCGCCCGCACCCAGGCCGACAAAACCGCCGTCGAAGCCGACCAATGGACACTTCTGGCAATGGCGAAACTGCTGCCGATATACGATCGCTGCAAACAGTCGGTCCATCGCGAATTGCTCCTGCGTCATGCCCGCAGAATCTGCAACAGTATCCTGGCCGAGAAGACGCAATGTCGGACCGATGCGCCGGAGTTCGGCTCGTTTGGGTCCGATGCGCGGACTTGCCCTGTGGCTACGAGGGCCGAAGGGCTTCTGGCGGCATTGACGTTTCTTCCGGCGGAGGATAAGGCTCTGCGAAAGCGCATCGCCGATGCGGCGTCGGCGGGGATATCGTTCCTCCTGCGGAACCAGATTCGTACAGGAAAATACGCCGGCGGTATCCCACGCGCGATGAGGCCACTTCCGAAAGGCCATCCGAAATTCAGCAAATCGTTCAACAGGCGGTCAGCCGAGGTTAGAATCGACTACGTCCAGCACGCAATGTGCGCGATGATGCAATTCGAGCAATTGAGACAGAAACCGGAAAATGAACGCAAGGGAAATCATTGAACATCTTGGCTTGGAGCCGCTGCCGGGCGAAGGTGGGTTTTCTAGGGAAACCTACCGCAGCAGCGACGGAACAATCCCCGCCGTCGCGCTGCCGGAGCGATATTCATCCGACAAGCACATCGCCACTGCCATTTACTATCTCCTGACGCCGGAGACTTTTTCGGCCATTCATCGGCTGGTCAGCGACGAGATTTTTCATTTCTACCTGGGCGATCCGGTAACGATGCTCCATCTGCATCCCGACGGGCGTGGCGAGACGATAATCCTGGGTCAGGACATCGAAGCAGGCCATTGCCTCCAATGCGTCGTTCCGCAGGGCGTCTGGCAGGGTATGCACCTGAACGCCGGGGGGCGTTTCGCACTGATGGGAACCACCGTCGCCCCTGCCTTCGACTTCGAGGACTACCAACCGGCCCGGCGGGAGGATTTGATACGGGGACATCCCGATTTTGCGGAGATAATAGAACGTCTGACGGATGCGTAATCGGGTGCCGTGGTCGCGGTGTTTGCGACCACGTTTACACGTCGATGGGATGTTTGCAAACACAAGGAGCAGAAATGATGCGTTACGAATTCCCGATTAACGGTAAACGCTGTTTCGCTTTGTTTGTCTTTGGAACAGTCCTGCCCTTGGCAGTTTCTGCCGGTGCGGCTGAAAAACCGAAGCCACTGACACCGGAGACGCCCGAAGTCAAACAGCTCGTCCTGGCCAAACTCCGCGAACTGAAGCCCGAAGATGTCGAGCAGGTCAAGCGAAAAATCCGGGCGATAGGGATGGCCGGCGAAGATGCCCAAAAACGCGACAAGGCGGTCAAGCAGTTCCTGGCGGACTATGTGCGCTACGGATACGTGCTCGATATGACACCCTGGAAGAAGTTTGACCTCGGCAGGGAAGAGAACGCCCGGATAGGAAAATTGTTCTCAAGCGGTAAACTCCGCGAGGCCGCTAAAATGTTCAAAAGGGCCGAGAGGCTGGTAGAGTCGAAATGCCTGCTCGATCAGCCGGGTTACCTGATCGATCTGCTGAAAGAAACCAAAGACCGGGATCGGTCCGCCGTGGCCGAAAGGCTCCAAAAGGTAACCAGGCAGACCTTCGGCCAGGACGTCCCTGCCTGGAAGAAGTGGTGGTCCGGACAGAAGTCGTGGGGCAAGTTCGATCAGGTCGCGCCGGAAGTGGGAGACCTGATTCGATTCAAGGCCGTTGGCAAGGCCCTGTGCTTGGACCGCGGCCACTGGGCCGAAGTTGCGAAGAAGACAGATAAAGAGCAATTGAAGAGGCAAATTCTGGCAGGCTACGACAAAGATAGCCGTAACAAACAGTGGGCGCTCAAGCGGGCGAGGGATGCGGTCGAAGGCCCGGATTCCAGACTGGTCTTTACACTGCTCGCACTGGCTGCCGAGGAAGGGGGTGTGGGACTTCGCTCGTCCGGGGAGACAAGGATCAGTTTCATGTTCGGTAATTTCGGCGGAGCGTTCAAGGGCGTTTTTTCCCGTCGAGACGAAACGATCGGGATTGCACTGGAAGAAAGGTCAAGCCCCCGCCGGCGTCTGGAGGTCTGGGACAGCGGTACCGGCGGGATACGCATAATGCTGACCAGTCTGACCGACGGGTCGGTCTTGGTGCTCCACCAGCGCCCGGACGGGAAATTCTCGGTCGGCCGGGCAGATGGCAAAGGCTCGGTGTTTTTTCAAGAGGACTCATTCACATCCTTTTGTCGAAAGCACCGGAAATATGCGAACGAGCGGGTCTTTTCTTGCCTCAAACGCCTGGGAGTAGTCCTTCCGGCACTTCCTGAAGTGCCCGACACCGCTGCTGCGCAGGGCAAGGCGGCGGTCCCGCCTGCCGATTCGGGCAAGGCGGACTGGAAGACGGGCCTGTTGCAGGAAATTCACGGCGACGTAGGCCGACTTATCGGTCTGACCGTCAACCAAAAGGGACTTTGCTTCGACAGGACACTCTGGCGACGAGTCCTGAAAGGTCGAGACCTGGACGAATTGCGGGCCAGGCAGGAGAAACTTGGGATAATGAAGCTCAACGACAAGAGTCTGTTTCAAAGTTGGCCTGAAGATAGCGTGAAACTGGCAAAGGAAGGCGCGTTTGCGGTGAGGTTGTTTCAACAGGCGTGCGCGCAACGATGGGGGCGCTGTGGAGGCGGCTGGGGTGGCGGTACCGGAAAGATAAGCATGAACTTTGGTACCGGCGGAAAATTCCGTGCGGAACTGAAGATTCAGGACGACGGGATCGAGATTACTCTGGTAGAGCGTAAGTATCCTTCGCGCCAGATTGAGATAGTCGATGATGGCCGGGGGGCGATGCGAATCCGGGTGTTGGGAGCGAATGGCGAGGCGATTCTGCTGATAAATCAGGCCGCCAACGGGCGTTTCGGCGTCGCCGATGCCATGGGCGAGCAGTTCTTCGTAGCCGAGGAGGCGTCCTTCAAGGCCTTTTCTTTGAAATATCCGAAGTACGTGAACGAGCGGCTGTTTGGGTATCTCAGGCATCTTGGGATCGTAACGCCGGCGGAAGTTTCGCGATGATGGGAACCACCATAGCGCCGGCATTCGATTTCGATGACTATCAACCGGCCCGGCGGGAGGATTTGATACGGGGACATCCCGATTTTGCGGAGATAATAGAACGTCTGACGGATGCGTAATCGGGTGCCGTGGTCGCGGTGTTTACGACCACGACTGTGCTTGCATCTCCACGTGGCCGCAAACGCAGCGGCCACGGCACCCGCCGCGACTTATCCATGACGGATCGATAACACATGGGCATCAAACACATAATCAAAGGTATCGCAACCTATCTTCCCGGTATGGGCAGGTTCACCTGCCGGAGGACCGGCGGGACGGATTCTGCCCGATATTGCTATTCCGTCTGGCTTCGGCATCTGGTGATGATTCACCAGGCCGGTCTTGATACTTACCCCAAGGTCGTGGCTGAACTTGGTCCGGGCGATTCTATCGGAACGGGTCTGGCGGCGCTGCTGACGGGCGCGCGAAAATACTACGCACTCGATGTCGTCGAGTACGCCAATACGCAGGCCAATTTGAATATCTTCGAGGAGTTGGTTTCTCTGTTCAGTGAACGTCGGCCAATCCCAGGGCGGGATGAATTTCCCGAAATCACGCCGCAATTAACTTCGTGCCGATTTCCGCACGAGATACTCACCGACGAACGTCTCGCCGAAACACTGGTCCCGTCGCGGATTCAGGAAATTCGCAATGCGATTATCAATCCCGATAATGCAGACGAAAGCACCGTCAAAATCCGCTATTTTGCACCGTGGAACGACAGTAGCGTGATAAAGTCCGAATCCGTCGATATGATATTTTCCCAGGCAGTGCTGGAGCACGTCGAGGACCTGGGCGGCACTTATGAGGCATTGTATCGTTGGCTCAAGGGCGGCGGGTTTATGAGCCATCAGATCGACTTGTCCTCCCATGGTCTGTCTAAACATTGGAACGGACACTGGGCCTACTCGCTCCTGACATGGAAACTCATCAAAGGAAATCGGCCTTGGCTGATAAACAGGGAACCTTACTCGACCCACCGCGAACTGATTGAGAAAACCGGCTTTGATATCGTCAGCGAACTCAATGCCGACGATGTGTCGGGAATTACCCGGAATAGCCTCGCCACCCGGTTCGCCCACTTTACCGACGATGATTTTAAGACCATAACGGCCTATGTTTTGGCGAGGAAAAAGGCATAATAGGGCGCGTTGACGGAGAAGAAACAATGGACGAGATGGATGTACTGCGTGAGGAGTTGGAGCATTACAAGGCCCAGAAGGACAAGATTCGCGACGTGGTCGGTCAGATCGGCGGGGCGACCAGTCACCGGCGGGTTACGATGATTAACATTGGTTTTCTCATCGTAGTAGTGTCTGCTTTTATGTTCGACCTGCTCCGACACGTCATGGGATGGAAAATTCCTGTCCTTCCGCCGTTGCTCCTGCTGGAAGTGGCTGTGCTGCTGGTGTCGCTGAAGATTATCTGGATGATCCACAAACAGTCCAAGGTGGACCATTTCCAGTTCTGGATTCTCAACTCGATTGAATTTCAGATGAACATGCTCACCCGCCGGATAGCCGAGATGACCAATATCATTAGCGATATGAAAAAAACGGAAGAACGGAAATGAGCGTTATTACTCTCAAAGACATACAGAAGGCGGCTGAAACTATCCGCGGAAAGGTCATTCGCACGCCGCTGCTCGACGCACGCGACATCTCGCAAACCATCGGATGCAACCTCTGGCTGAAACTGGAAAACTTCCAGTTGACGCACGCATTCAAGGTCCGCGGGAACATGAACAAGATTGCTCATCTTCAAGGCCGGTGCGAAGGCGGCGTCATCACTGCCTCGACGGGCAACCATGGCCAGGGTTTGGCGCTGGCGGCGGCGACTGCGAATATCTCCGCCAAGATCGTCGTGCCCGAATCATCCCCGAAGACCAAACGCGAGGCGATTATCAACTACGGCGCTGAATTAGTCGTAATCGGCAGCGACTACCAGGCTGCCTGCGAACACGCCCACACACTGGCGGAGGCTGAAGGACGGACGTATGTCCACAGTTTCGACGATCCGGAAATCATGGCCGGTCAGGGAACCATCGGACTGGAAATACTGGAAGATTTTCCCGAAGTCGAGATGGTCCTCGCGCCGATTGGCGGTGGGGGGTTGATAGCAGGGATTCTGGTGGCGATTAAGGAATCCCGCCCGTCCATTAAGGTCGTCGGCGTTCAAACGACGGCCTTTCCGTCAATGGCTGAATCCGTCCGGCAGGGCAAGTGTGCTTCCGTGCCGGAAGGAAAGACCATCGCCGACGGCGTAGCGGTCCGCCAGCCGGGGCAACTCGGCGTCGAGATTGTCCGGCAGTACATTGACGACATCTGGCTGGTAGATGAATCCGACATCCGCGAAGCCATAAAAATGCTCGTCAAGCAGGCGAAGATCGTACCCGAACCGGCAGGGGCGGTTACGCTGGCGGCGATGCTGACTCACCAGAAGGAAATCGCCGGCCTGAAAGTCGCCGCCGTCGTCAGCGGCGGAAACATCGACACTGAACTGCTGAAAGAAATACTGTAACGGGGTAAAATAGGTTTAGCGTCCCTATTTTACCCGTTTGCCCAGTGGTGAGATTGCGAGCATCGCTCTGAACCGGCCCGCCGAGATAAGTCCGAAAACGACCAGTTGCCCGACGGCCCAGATCAAACTTATATACATTTCCTTCGGAACGGGCGTCGCATACAGAAGATAATCTCTGATTGATACGTCGTCGGATATCAGGCCGAACGGCGTGGCGTGTATCAGCGATTCCAGCCCTCTGATATTCATAAACACCAGAGGTACCGCTATCGCAACCGCGATAAACAGCGCCCCTATCATATTCCCGCTCTTTCTGACCAGTTGACATCCCAACAGGAAAAGCGTCTGATAAGCCCAGATGTAAATCAGCCATATCAGGGCTATGAGCAGCAGAGCCGGTATGTTCAACACGTCCCAGTACAGCAGGTCGATACATATCACCGTCCCCGCCGTCAGCAGCCAGAGAACAGCGGTCGGAACGAATGTCGGCGTGCGGATGTCGCTGAATGATTCACTCAGGAGCCGCACCGGCCAGTAACGTTTCTTTTCGACCCATTCCATCAGCCTGCCATATTCGGGAATGCTGAACATCGTCCAGAAGAGAATGATGATAAAAAAGGACACGAAATAAACCATTACTACTTCGATGCAGCCGCCCGGACAGCCACGCAGAGTGTCGGCGAGGAACCCCGTCAGCAGGAATTGAAACAGCCCGAACGCCGCCATGACCGCCCATCTGGGTAATGGTCGGCCCGATGGCTTCGATAATCTTTGGACGGCAGTTGCATACGATAAACCGGCAAGAAAAAGATAAAAAACAAACGGGCATATCTGCCACGGTGCCTCGAACGAATAAAAATGATAATTCCCACTGTTGAACACGTCGGCAAGGTCCGATGAATCGACTACAGAAGCGAGGAAAAGACTGTAAGGACTCAATGTCAATGCAGGCACGGCTGTGAAATCATCATATTGAACAGCACGCATGAACGAAATGCTGAAACCGAAGAACACCAGCACCAATATCCAGGCTCCGCGAAACTTTCCTAAACCGTTGCTTGCTGCGACCCCCGCGAGGCTGAACGCGGCGAAACCCGTAAAAATCAGCGCGTACAACCAGAGGAGGTTCCCTGGTTCCAGACCACCGGCCAGACCTGAAAGGAACCCCACCGGCGTAAGCAACACAAGCACCGTCAGCGGCATGATGGTCGTGCCGAAACACAGCCCAATTGTCTTGTCCGAAGCGCTGATAGGCAGTGTAACAAGGAACTCGTAGGCATTGCGGGATTTTTCCATGACGATGCTGTCGAGCGTCATGCCCAGACTGACGTAAAACGCCGCGAAAATCTGAATGGCGAGAACGAACAGGCTGAAATCATGAAAGACCTTCCGTCGATCGACGGGAACGTTGTCACAACGCTGATTCATCGAAATGAACAGGTATCCCAGAAACAGCAGCCCGAACAGCGCAATCAACGATCCCCAGAGTTTTCCGGGTCTGGAGAAAATACGCCACTCGCGCCAGATTAGTGGATTCCTATGAAGAGCCGGCATCGGCGTCCCTTTCGGCAATTGCGAAATACAACTCGTGCAGGGAAGTTTTTCCCTCTTCCAGCAGTGATACGCCGACCCCGGCGCCGACCAGAGCGGCGTTCAGTTCCGCCAGGCCGTTGTCGGTTCCGTCGAAGCTGAACTGCACGCGAGTCTCGTCCACTTTTATTTCCGAGATTCCAGGTCGGTCGGCGAGCAGGCCCGCAGCCGCCGCCGGGTCCGTTACGAGTTGGATAACGATCTGCCTTTTCGGCATGATTTTCCTGATAATGTCGTCCGTCCGTCCGGTCTCCAGAAAGGCGCCGTTGTGCATGATCCCGACGCTGGTGCACAGGTCGGACAACTCTCCGAGAATGTGTGAGGAGATTATTATCGTCGCGCCTTCATCGTGGACCCTCTTGAGCAAATCGAAGAGATTCTTCCTGGCGAGCGGGTCCAGCCCGGAGGCCGGCTCATCCAGAAGAAGAAGTTTCGGACGATGCAGGATACTCCTGCCCAGGCACAGCCGCTGCATCATTCCGCGCGAAAGGCCTTTGACGAAACTGTCGTACTTTTCATTCAGGTCCGCCAAGCCGATAATTTCTGTAACGCGATGATCGAGTTCGCTGCCCGACAGACCGTGGGCTATTCCGAAATATTTCAGCAACTCATACACCTTGAGATTACCGTACATCTGGAAAAAATCCGGCATGAAGCCGATTTGAGCGCGAACCTTCTCAGGCCTCTTCCAGATGTCCTTATCCCGGAAGAAGATCCGCCCGCTGGTCGGCTCCAGCGTGGTCGCGAGCATACGCAGCGTGGTGGTTTTACCGGCCCCGTTTGGACCGATCAGCCCGAAAATCTCACCGGTACCGACAGCCAGATTGATATCAGCCACTGCCACTGTCTCGTAGTATTCCTTGCGGAGGGCGTCGGTAGTAATGATGTTTTCAGACATACCGTTTATCCGAATTGACGGCTATTCTTCAGCCTGTAACTTCCGGCAGCCGCCTTGATTACTGTGCCGCCGATATCCTGGATACCTGTAAGGAATAAGTCTAATCTCCAGCCGCCTCATTAGTCCAGAGAAGTTTTGTCGAAAACCTGCGCCTTTTCGGTGAGGGCTGAAACTTGCCACGAGAGTCTGATTTTGCTATTTCTGGGCTGTGATATACGGAAATCCGTAATGGTGAAGAGAAGAAGGGAGCGAAGATGATCCTGGACTGTTTGGAAAACTGGAAACAATATGCCGCCTTGAACGGCGGATTCGCCAAGGCCTTTGAGTTTCTCGGTCGCAGCGACCTGGCGGAATTGCCCGAAGGCAAACACCAGATTGACGGCGAGAGCGTTTTTGCGATTATTGTCCGCGCCGATGGCCTCGGACACGACAAGGCCAGGATGGAAATCCACAAAAAGTACATCGATATACAGTTCTGCGTCACAGGCTGTGACGAAATCGGATGGAGGCCGACGGACTGTTGCAGCGGCGATGAAGGTTTCGACGAGGACAAGGACCTCGGCTTCTTCAGAGACGCCGCCGAAGCGTGGGTGGCCGTCGGTCCCGGACGATTTGCGATATTCTTCCCCGCTGACGCTCATGCCCCGCTCGGAGGCGACGGACCTGTGCACAAGGTCGTCGTCAAGGTCGCCGAGGAATAAAAAGCGGCAATACGTAGCATCACTACGTGAGACGCCCGTGGTACGTATTCGGTCAGTTTGAATTATTTAGAGTGGCAACGTTCGAACATCGCCGCCATTCCCATGCCGCCTCCGACGCACAAAGTGGCCAGTCCGGTTTGCTTGTCGTGCCGGAGAAGTCCGTTCAGGAGCGTAACGACAATTCGTGCGCCGCTGGCGCCGATGGGATGCCCCATTGCGATCGCCCCGCCGTGAACGTTGACCCGCTCGGTGTCCAGGGCGAGTTGCCGAATGCAGGTCAGAGATTGTGAAGCGAAGGCCTCGTTCAGTTCAATCAGGTCGATGCCGTCGAGCGATCTGCCCGTCTGTTCGAGCAGTTTTCTGGTTGCCGGGACGGGTCCCAGACCCATCAGGCCCGGTTCGACGCCCGCCGAAGCGTAGGCGGTGAGTTTGGCAATGGGCGTCAGGTTCGCCTTCTCCAGACCCTTCTTGCTGGCCAGCAGCAAGGCTGCAGCGCCGTCGTTTATTCCGGAGGCGTTACCGGCGGTAACCGTTCCATTGTCCTTGAAGGCGGGGGGTAAAGACGCCAACTTTTCGTCGGAGGTGTCCGGGCGGGGATGTTCGTCCTTGACGACAAGATGTTCCTGCTTCTTGATCCTGACCGGGACCGGAACGATCTCGTTTTCAAAAACGCCCGCCTCGTGCGCCCTGGCCCAGCGCTGCTGGCTCGTCAACGCGAAGGCGTCCTGCTCGGCGCGGGTAATGTGAAATTCCTCCGCCAGTCGTTCTGCCGTCAGGCCCATGTGCCGGCCTGAAAAGACATCTACCAGCCCCTCGCTTAACAGGCAGTCAAGGACTTCGCCGTCACCCAGCCGATATCCGGACCGGGCCTTTGGCAGCAGGTAGGGCGCCTGGCTCATGTTCTCGGTCCCGCCGGCCAATATCAGGTCGGCGCTTCCGTCGCGGATGGACTGGGCCGCCAGCGTAATCGCCTTCAGACTCGATGCGCAGACCTTGTTAACCGTAAAGGCGGGGATGCTCACGTCCAGTCCGCTTCCGATGGCGATCTGCCGGGCAACGTTCATTCCGCAGCCGGCGCCGAGAACGTTACCGAATATCACCTCCTCAACGAGGTTCGCATCCGGTAAGGCCGAGAGCAGGTCCTCGGTGACTGCCTTGCCCAGTTCCACCGCGCTGGTATCGGCGAAAACGCCGCCGAACCGGCCGATAGCCGTTCGCCTCGCTCCTACAACATAGACTTCAGACATAGAACACCATCCTTAAAAAGATACTAGCGGAAGAACTCTTCGGGCATTGTGGCTGGTCCCTCGATAGCGGGGGTGAATTCCATTTGGTCCAGCACGTCACGCCGCATGTCCACACCCGGCGCGATTTCGATCAGGACCGGGCCATTATTGGCGAGCCGAAAGACTGCCCGCTCGGTGATATACAGAATCTCCTGCTTTCGCTCACAGGCCAGTCGCCCGCTGAAGGACCGCTGCTGGACCTGTTTGACGAACTTTCTGATGCGGCCTTCTGTTTCGATGACAAGCCTGCCGTCGCCGATGCGTTCGGCGAGTCCCTTGGCGGTAAATGTACCGCAGAACAGCACTTTTTTGGCGTTTTGCGTGATGTTGACGAAGCCTCCCACGCCGGCGAGGCGCGAGGCGAACTTGGAGACGTTAACGTCGCCTTCGGTGTCCACCTGTGCGGCTCCGAGAGCGGCGATGTCCAGCGCGCCTCCGTCGTAGAAGTCGAACTGCGCCGGCTGGTCGATTATCGAATGGGGGAACCGACTGGCGCCGAAACTCAGTCCGCCGGCCGGTATTCCGCCGGTCGGTCCGCTTTCGACGGTCAGTGTGAACTGATCCCACAGCCCTTCCTCGGCGGCGACCACAGCGACCCCTTCGGGCATGCCGATCCCCAGATTCACCAGCGAGCCTGGTTTAATCTCTTTGACTGCCCGCCGGGCGATGACCTTCCTGGCGTCCAGCGCCATAGGCTCAATACTTTCTCCGCCGCGGGCCGGCGAGACGTAATCGGGATTGAACGGTTCTGCGAACGTCTGCCAGTGGTGGTCCGGATCGGCCTGAACAATAGCGTTCACCAGGATTCCCGGCACGCGCACCTGGTAGGGGTCCAGCGGCTCGTCCTGCAATTGTTCGACCTGGGCGATGACGATTCCGCCGCTGTTGTGGGCGGCCTGGGCGATGGGAAGCACCTCGCCGATAATGGCCTCGCGGTCCATGCCGATATTGCCGTAGCAGTCCGCCCGCGTGCCGCGAATCAGTCCTACGTCGATGCCGAACGCCTTGTACCACAGCCATCTCTTCCCGCCCAATTCCACCGCTTCGATAAGGTCTTCGGTGGTGCGGGAATTGAGTTTTCCGCCGTCGTAGGCGGGGTCGATGAAGGTGTCCAGCCCCACGTGGGTAATCAGCCCCGGCCGACCTGCGGCGATGTCGCGAAATAACTGGGAAACGACCCCCTGGGGAAAGTTATAGGCCTCAATCCTGTTTTCGACCGCCAGTTTTCCCAGGCCGGGAGCCAGGTTCCAATGTCCCCCGACGACGCGCTTGATCATTCCTTCGTAGGCCAGGTGGTTCATACCGCGTTTCTTTCCGTCGCCCTGACCGGCGGCGTAAACCAGCGTTAATCCGGTCGGTTGACCTTCGCTGATAAACCGCTTTTCCATCGCGGAGGTTATTGCCTCAGGATGACCTGCGCCGACAAACCCGCTGATCGCCACGGTCGCGCCGTCGCCGATCAGTTTGGCGGCCTGCTCGGGACCGACAAGTCTGTCTCGGATACTCACATGTACCATCCCCCGTTGACGTGTATGACCTGCCCTGTAATGTAGGCTGCCAGGTCGGAACACAGGAAAAGCACCGTATCGGCAACGTTCGCCGGTTGACCGACCCTGCCGAGTGGAATCTGCCCAAGCATCCGCTGCTGAGCTTCCTCGGGAATCTGCCGGAACATGTCGGTTTCGATTAACCCCGGCGCCACGGCGTTGACGGTGATTTGCTTGCGGGCCAGTTCACGCGCCAGGACCTTGGTCAGGGCGATGACCCCGGCCTTGGAGGCGGCGTAGTTCGCCTGCCCGAACAGGCCCAGTACGCCGGAGATGCTGGAGATGTTGACGATCCGACCGCCCTCGGACATAACCTCGGCGGCGTACTTGCAGACATGGAACGTGCCGGTAAGGTTGATGTCAATGACGGACTGCCACTCCTGGCCGGTCATCTTACGGGCGGTGCGGTCGCGGATGATGCCGGCGTTGTTGACGATTCCGTCCAGCCGACCATGGTCTGCGAGAATCTGCCCGACCATTTCCTCGACCTGCCCGGCGTCGCTGACGTCCGCCTGGTACAGGCGGGCCCGGCCGCCGGAGGCGGTAATCCGCTTGAGCACCTCTTCGGCGTCGCGCCGGTTCCGCTCGTCCGGGTCGGCTACATAATTGACGGCCCCGACAGCGCCGGCCTGGCAAAGCCGAAGCATCGTCTCAGCGCCCAGACCCCGCGACGCACCTGTAACCAGGAATACCTTCTCGCTAAGATGTATCTCAATCATAGATTCACTCTCCGCCGAAATTACGAACAAGGCTTAAACATGTTCGGTAAGATATATTCGGGTCGGAGTGTATGCAAGCCATAATGCATGAACAGACGGGCGACGCGGAAGTCTTGACATACAGTCGTGGGGGCCTATGCTTTCGTGGTTGGCGCTGACTGACAATAAAGGGTGATTAGAATGAGTGTTCAGAACATTACCATAATCGGATTGCAGTGGGGCGATGAAGGAAAGGGCAAAATTGTCGATGCCCTTTCCGGCGATTGCCGATACGTCGTCCGCTTTTGCGGGGGGGCCAATGCCGGACACACCGTAATCGTCGGCACCGAAAAATACGCCCTGCACCTTATCCCTTCGGGCATCCTCCGTTCCGGCGTACGCAACGTCATCGGAAACGGCGTAGCCTTCGACCCGGAAGTCGCCGACGAAGAAATAAAGGGCCTCCGAAGCAGGGGAGTGGAGATCGGCGACGAGAACCTCGCCATTTCAGCGGCTTCCAACGTCGTGATGCCATGGCACAAACTCGCCGACCGCCTGAACGAAGCCAAACTCGGAGCCGGTAAAATCGGTACGACCGCCCGTGGTATAGGTCCGCTGTATTCCGACAAGGCCACCCGAACACTCGCCGTCCGCGCCGGCGACCTGCTGGATACCGACGTGCTGGCCGAAAAAGTCGCCCGAATCGCCGAAGTCAAAAACACCGTTTTTTCCGCGTTGTACGGGCATACCGAGCCGATTGACGCCGAGGCCGTTACCGGAAAGTATCTGGATTACGGAAAACGTCTCGGCGGGATGATAACCGATACCGGCGCTGTCCTCCGCCGGGCGATAGAGGCCGGCGAGCGTATCTGCTTCGAGGGCGGGCAGGGAAGTATGCTGGACATCGATCACGGGACGTTTCCGTTCGTTACGAGTTCGTCGGTAACGGCCTGTGGCGTACCGAGCGGCGCGGGCGTTCCGCCCAAGGCGGTAGGGTGCGTTGTGGGTATCGTCAAGGCCTATACGTCGCGCGTCGGAGCCGGTCCCTTCCCGACCGAGCAGGACAACGAAATCGGCGATTGCCTGCGCGAACAGGGGCATGAATACGGTACGACGACGGGCAGACCTCGACGTTGCGGATGGTTCGACGCGGTGGCTGTTCGATACGCAGCCGATCTTTCCGGCGTCGATGAACTGGCGTTGATGCTGCTGGACGTGCTGAGCGGATTTGAGAGACTTCGCATCTGCACGGGTTATCGCGTGAACGGAGTGGACCTGGGCGTTTTTGATTCCGTCGCGGCAGTGATGGACCGGGTGGAGTGTGTCTATGAAGATATGCCCGGATGGGAAGAGGACATTACCTCTGCGAAGAAATTTTCCGATTTGCCCGCCAACGCCCGCGCGTACGTCGAGCGGATTTCCGCTCTCGTCGGCAGAGATGTCGGGTTGATAAGCGTAGGGCCTGAACGGGGGCAGACTATCCCCCACGAAACGCAACTAAAGGGAACCGGGGCCGGGAACTAGGGAACTGGGATACCTTATGGCAGAGATTCCTCCACAGGCGATTGCAGAGGCCCGGGTCGGGCTGGGTATTCCGGACGAGCGGTTTCCCCATCACGTTGCGATTATAATGGACGGTAACGGTCGTTGGGCTTCGGGCAGGGGGTTGCCCAGGACTATGGGGCATTCCGAAGGCGGAAAAGTCGTCCGAAAGATCATAACCGAATCGGCCAGGCTTGGACTCGAAGCGCTGACGTTGTATTCCTTTTCCATAGAGAACTGGTCTCGCCCACAGGACGAGGTCAACGCCCTGATGCACCTTTACGCCGATTACCTTGTTAGTGAGCGGCCGATGTTGATGAGAAATAATGTTCGCCTTCGTCATCTTGGTCAGCGCGAGGGGCTTCCCGAAAGCGTCCTTCTCGAACTGGACCGCTCGCTGGAAATCTCCAGCAGCAATACGGGGATGTGGCTGAACCTGGCATTGAACTACGGCGGGCGTGCGGAATTGACCAAAGCCGTTCGCGCAATCGCATCCGAGGCGGCAAAAGGAAAAATCGCACCTGAAAAAATCGACGAGCAGGTCATCTCCGACTCGCTCGATACCGCCGGTTTGCCCGATCCGGACCTTCTGATACGAACCGCGGGTGAGATGCGAGTGAGCAACTTTCTGCTCTGGCAAGTCTCCTATGCCGAATTTTACGTAACCGAAACGCTCTGGCCCGACTTCGATGAAAAATCCTTTGTCGAGGCAATTCACGCATTCGCCAATCGCCATCGCAGATTCGGCGGTCTGGAAAAAACAGATTCATAAAGTTGATTACTGAAAGAAGAAGAAACAGAGATAGCAGGATTACAGGGATTACTGGATTACAGGGATTTTAATCTTGTCTAAAAGAAGAAGAAGAAAAGGATAGCAGGATTACGGAGATTACTGGATTGCATGGATTTTTCTGTTTTTTCCCTGTAATCTTAAAATCCCTGTAATCCCGCTATTCTGTTTCGGCGACGCCCGGACCGTATCATCCAAAATAAAATGACATCAATGCTGAAGCGAACAATAGTCGGTTCTGTTCTGATCGTCCTGGTCGGTGGACTGTTTTGGCTGGACTGGTGGCTGGAGCAGTCGTCCATTCCGGCATTGACATTAGGGTCCGGCGCTGCGAGCATTGTTCTTCGAGGCCTGCCTCTGGCGGTGCTCGTGATGCTGCTGGTATCGGCGGGGTATTTGGAGTTGTCGCGTCTATCGGAAGGGGTCGGCGTGTCCATATCCCGCTTCAGCGGAATGGTTTGCGCAATCATGGTTGGGACGCTTCCGTTCTGGCGTCAGTTATTGGCCGGTCCGGAGCGTTTCGCGTCGCTTTTTCAGGTGGTTCTCGCGGCGGCGCTGCTGGTGCTTTTCGCCGATCAGATTATCCATCACGGTACAGACGGCGCTATTCGACGTGTCGGCGTGGGGCTTCTGGCGATATGCTATCTGGGCGTATGCGGAGCCGTTATACTGGACATCAGGATGCAGTTCGGCGTTCACGCGTTCGTACTGTTCCTTCTGGTCGTCAAGGCCACCGACATCGGCGCTTACTTTACGGGTTCAGCCATTGGTCGGCACAAAATGGCGCCCCGGGTCAGTCCCGGAAAGAGTTGGGAAGGGCTTATCGGCGGGTTGATTTTTGCGGCGGTAGTGGCGACAGGGTTTGTCTTTGTGATGGAGCAATGGGTTTCCGGCTGGCGGATCGGATTCGCTGCCGCTGCCTGCTTTGCCGTGGTTGTTGGTCTGTTCGGTCAGGTCGCCGATTTATGCGAATCAACGCTGAAGCGTGATGCCGGGCTTAAGGATGCCGGAACGTCGGCAGGACCCTTCGGCGGAGTGCTGGACATGCTCGATTCGCCGCTGCTTTCAGCGCCGGTGGCGTATATTCTCCTGTCGCTGATGTAGGGAGTATGAAGCGGAAATCCGAATACCGAAATCCGAAATACGAAACAAATCCCAATGACCAAAATCCAAAATCCCAAACTGATAACCTTCTCTTATCCGTCGCGCATTTGTTTTGAGCATTTGAATTTCGGGTTTCGTGATTTGTATTTCGTATTTTGAACGTCAGTACAGATGGAGATTTTGAGTTGGAATTAACTGTTACATTGGAGCATCCTGAGCAATCGTCGGCGTTGTTCGGCCCGGCCGATGTTCACCTCAAGACGATACGCCAGACGCTTGGCGTCCAGATGTTCGCTCGTGGCGACACGGTTAGGATAACCGGGGCTGCTCCGAACGTCTCACATGCCGCAGCGGTGCTGGCGACGCTTCAGCGACAGATGAGGCACAACAAGACCATCACTCCACAAATCGTCGCCGATGCCCTTTCCGAGTCCTCGAATCAAGGAGATTCGTCCGGTTCCGCCGAGGTTGTTTCCGTTTATAGCGGGCGGATCGTCCAGCCTCGCTCGCCGGGGCAGAGACGATACATAGATGTCATCAAAAAACACGATATGGTATTCTGCACGGGACCGGCGGGGACAGGAAAGACATACCTGGCTGTGGCTATGGCGGTTCACATGCTCAGGACGGAACAGGCAAAACGCATGGTACTGGTCCGACCGGCCGTTGAAGCAGGCGAAAAACTCGGCTTCCTTCCGGGAGATATGCAGGCCAAGGTTAATCCATATCTTCGCCCGCTTTTCGACGCGCTGCACGACATGATGGAATTCGAGCAGTCCCGCCGGTTCATGGCCAACGACATCATCGAAGTCATTCCGCTGGCGTTTATGCGAGGGCGGACGCTCAATGATTCGGTGATAATCCTCGATGAGGCCCAGAACACCACCCCCGCACAAATGTTGATGTTCTTGACCCGGATGGGGCATGGGTCGAAAATGATTATCACCGGCGACGATTCGCAGATCGATTTACCCGATAATGTTACAAGTGGACTTATCGACTCGGCCCGCCGATTAAAGGGAATCAAGGGATTGATATTCATTCGCCTGGATACTCATGACATCGTTCGGCATAGACTGGTGCAGAATGTTGTGGATGCGTATGGAGAAAAGAGGGATTCGTAATTGGTAATTCGTAATTCGTAATTGGTAATTAGTAAAAAAACTGATACCCAATTACGAATTACCAATTACTGTCTTTGTCATGTTTTTTAATAAGAAGAAAAATCGACAGCGGCGGGAGATTCGCAAGAGCGTATCGGCCGGTCCTGGACGCTGGCAGCGGTTCCGCGATGCCGGTGGGGTCGGTTCGGTCCTGGTGGCTGTGGGGCTGTTTGTCGCGGTGTTGATAATGGACACCTGCCCGCTGGAACCTGCGCCATATCGCGTGGACGGATACCTTGCCGAAGACGTGTACGCTCGCGTTGAGTTTCAATTTGCCGAGTCCCAAAGCCCGACTACCGCACCGGCGACCCCACTGTCCCGCGAGGTCATACCCAAAGGAAGACTGATTGGGACCAGGACCACAAGCGGCAGGTTGAACGAGGCACAGGTGGCGATCCTGTCGGCTGAACACGAAGCCTTTCTGCGACAGCGCAACAACGAGTCGTCGTGGCGACGGTTCTGGATATTCCTTGGTCGGGCCGGTGTAATCGCCGGCGTCATCGCGATGCTGTGCCTTTACGTCGCCAAGTACAGCCCTCGGATCGTGAAGAACCACTGGCGGGCTTTTGCAATCGCGACATTGATCCTGCTGGTGCTGTTGTTGACCAGAGTGGTGATCGGCGCCGGCGGGATGAACCCGTACCTGTCGGTTTTCGGGATATTCGTAGCCGCTGCGATGTTCGCGGTCGCCTACGACCAGCGATTTGCCTTCGCCGTTACCGGTGCGCTGGTGATATTGACTGCCCTTCAGGTTCGTTTCGGTATTGGTGGGATGTTGGCGCTCTGGTCGGCAGCGGCGGTAACCGTCTTTCAGTTGCACGAAGTTCGTACTCGCATCAAACTCATCGAAGTCGGCGGCGTGGTGACGGTGGTGATGTTGCTTGCTGTCTGGCTGGTTGAATCCGCATCCGACGCGCCGTGGCAAATCATTCTCGTGGATGGATGTTGTGCCGCAGTGGCGGTCATTGTCGCAGGATTTATCACACAGGGCATCCTGCCCCTGACCGAACGGGCATTCTCCGTTGCGACCTCGCTGACGCTTCTGGAATGGTGCGACGCCAACAAGCCCCTGCTGAAACGCCTGGCGCTCGAGGCCCCCGGTACGTACAACCATTCGCTGGTGCTGGGCGCGATGTGCGAATCGGCCGCAGAGGCCATCGGCGCTCGCGGATTGCTCGCGAGGGTCGGCGCTTATTACCACGACGTCGGGAAAATCAACAAGCCGGATTATTTCGTGGAAAACCAGGCGGGATCGGCATCGAAGCACGAAAAACTCTCACCGGCGATGAGCCTGCTGGTTATCAAGGGCCACGTCAAGGACGGCGTGGAAATGGCCAGGCAGTATGGCTTGCCGAGGGTGCTGCGGCAATTCATCGCTACGCACCACGGCACAACGCTGGTGGAGTATTTTTATCACGCTGCCGCTGAGCAGCGGGCGGACAGCGGCGAAAGCGCGCCCGACGAGGTAGAGTTTCGCTATCCAGGCCCGAAGCCCGGAACGAAAGAGGCTGCCATTCTAATGCTGGCCGACGCGTCAGAATCGAGCGTCCGTGCCGCACCGGAACAGACAGCCGGTAAAATCGAAACGCAGGTCCACTTTGTAATTACCAAGCGGCTGATGGATGGACAACTCGACGAATGCGAATTGACGCTCCGGGAGGTCCACGTTATCGAAACGTCATTGGTCAAGAGCCTCTGCGGAATGTACCACGTCCGCCTGAAATACCCCTCGCAGGAAAAACCAAAAACCGAAGGCGAAGAAGAAACCCCCAACGGTTCCAAACCGAAAAAAGAGTAAGGTAAATGCGTAACCTGCGTGCCATGGATAAGAACGAAAAATCCGGGCGAATCCAGCTTGATGGCGACGTTATCCGTTATCGTTCAAGCGTTTATGGCGACTGGAACCTGCCGATTCAGAAGGTTCGGATCATTGGGGAGTACACAAACCAGGATGGCCCGGGAGCGGATGACTGGTTTCTCGCTTTCATCGTCAATGCCGACGAGATGTGGTATGAGGCGTCTATCAGTGCCGCTGGGCGCGATGAATTCCTTAGTCAAATCGGCTCTCACCTTGGAGTGGAACTAACAAGCGAACTGGTTTATTCGACCGATTTCAACAGCAGAGTTCTCTGGCCTGCAGACATCGCCGGAACGGAACTCTTTGCGTTCTCCAGGGAACTTTCCCACGGGTGTGCCAACGAGCCTTCCCCGACGCATTCTGTCTCGCATGGGGTTGAGTTTCAAGGTTTACCAGACTCTGGCCCCCGACGTGCAATCATGGTTAGGGTTAGACAACACTTGCCGATGATTGGCAGATTTTCGTCAATTGGGCATTAGCGTGGTCGCGAATTTTACTACGACGGGTCAGATTCGTTCCACTGCTGCGCCGAGTTGCCGGGCCGACTTGGCAAACGCCACGTCGGATGTAACCAGGAGCAGTTGATTGGAATGGGCGATCGCGAGGTGCATTGCATCCAACGGACGCAGGCTGGTCGCAAACGAATCAATCCACTCGTTTGCCAATACCAGGTGCATGTCCCGAACCGTCTTTAGTTCGAAGATGTTCTGTTGGAGGTGAGAATGAAACTGGTGAATCACCCGGACTGCCTCGGTTTTGGAGAAGGTTTTCATACGAAGCTTCCTAGCCACCGAGGAACTGAACTCCAGGCACGTCAGGCGGGAGATTACCGGCGTGTAACGCTGCAACGCTTTCTGTGAGCGGGTGCTGCCCGGCTCGGCGCAGTACGCTCCGGTTAATACGCTGGTGTCGATATACGCCCTCAAACCCGTTCCTCCTTGCGCATTTCACGGAGCGTGTCGGTCAGGGTCTTGCCGCGAGGTTTAATCGAGGCGCGGAACTCCGACTGGTCAGGAAAGGCGGGACGACGAGTATCGGCGGGGACAATTCGAGCCACTGGCTTTCCATAGCGGGTGATAGTGGTAGATTCGCCGCATTGAGCCTCGTGGATTACCTTGCTCAGCCGCGTTCGGATTTCTTTTACACTAAGAGCCTTCATCATTAGTCTCCGCTAAGTTGAACATCTTTATTGTACATCTTTTTTTCGTCAATGTAAGGAAGGATTCTCTCAAACTGTGGGATTTTTCCACCAGGTCTTTCGTAACAAATCTTTCGGAAGAAAAACCGTCCCAGTTTAATCATACATTCTTGACGAACAGGCCCAGCGCGCCCGAGCCGGTCATTACGATGATCGTAACCGCTGTGGCTGCGATTAACACGCCGAGAACCGTGGAAATATAGAACTCCCGCTTCGTGAACCCCAGCAGATACCCGCCGACTGCCCCGCTGTACACGCCCGACCCCGGAAGGGGAATGCCTATAAAAACGCTCAAACCCAAGACACCGTATTTTTCAACGAGTGGATGAACCTTCTTCTGCGTCTTGAGAATCATGTGGTCCCAGAACCGGTTCACTATCCGAATCCGCAGCAGGATGTGAAGAAATTGATTCAGCAGAAGATAGATAATCGGTCCGAGCACGATATTGGACACTACCGCGACGGGGACAACCACGAACCACGGAAGTTCCGCCACGAGGATGCCGTAGGGAATACTGGCCCGGAGTTCCAATGCCGGTACGAACGTCAGAATGACGATCCATAGGTATTGGTTGGACTGAAGATCAGAAAAAATATCCGACATCGTGTTTCCTTTAACCAGTTGGCCTTTAGTGCAGTTGCACCGTCTTTCCCGCGTGAGGCGCCTTTCCCACAACTTACCCTGAAAATGTACGCGGGCAAATAGTACAATAGTCCCGATGAAAAAGAACGAAAAAACGGTCCTCGTCGGAATCAGCGGCGGCGTCGATTCAGCCGTCGCTGCCGGTATGCTGCTTCAGGCAGGCTACGACGTTACAGGTCTGTTCTTCCTTTGTGGCCACGGCGGCGACCTGCCTGCCTACGGTAAGCAGGCAGGTGCTGTCGATGCGCAGCGAGTGGCTGACCGACTCGGAATAGAACTTATCAATCTTGATGTCAGCAAGGATTTCGCACGGATAATCGGCTATTTCGTAGATGAGTATTCTCGCGGGCGAACGCCAAACCCCTGCATCCGCTGCAATACGCACATCAAATTCGCCGGCCTGATTGCCCAGGCCGACGCGATGGGCATTCGCTATATCGCTACGGGTCATCACGCCAGGATGTCCGACGGGCTTATCTGTCGGGCAGCCGAGAAGGACCAATCCTACGCTCTTTTCGGGGTTCCGCGCGAGTATCTGGGGCGGATCCTCCTTCCGATAGGCGATTTGCCCGATAAGTCCGAGGTTCGTCGCATCGCCGCCGAACTGGGACTGTCTGTGGCCGACAAACCCGACAGCCAGGAGATATGCTTCGTTTCGGGCGATTACGTGGATTTGCTCCGCGCCCGCCGGAGCGGCGCTCTGAAGCCCGGCGATATTGTCGATTCATCCGGCAACGTCCTGGGCCGGCACGAGGGCGTAGCCAATTTTACGATAGGCCAGCGTCGCGGGCTTCGCGTCGCTGCCGGTGAGCCGAGGTACGTTACACGAATCGACCCAGCCACAGCCACCGTTACCATAGGTCCGAAAGACGAGGTAATGTCCCGGCAACTATCAGCCTGTGGAGCCAACTGGCACATTGATATAAATGAAGGGTGGCACCTTCAAGCGGAGCGGAACGAAGTGGAGCGGAGCTTGTGGGTGTTCGATGGTATTGTCCATCCAGCACCCACAACCTCCGCTCCGCTCCGGTTGAAGGTGCCACCCATTGAATTCGATGCGACGGTGCAGATTCGTTACAACCACGCCGGCTGCCCCGGACGGGTTCGCATCACTGGGTCGGGGCGATTCGAGGTCGAGTTTGCCGAACCGATAATGGCCATCACGCCCGGACAGGCAGCCGTGGTTTATGACGGCGACAAACTCCTCGGCGGCGGATGGATCCAGGCCTTTAAACCCGCAGGCGCAGCAGGATTGGGTAATCCTTGACGAGGATTTCCGGCAGCACCGTTTGACCGGACTTGGTTTTCATTTTCAGCGCGTGGGTCGTGCCGTTCAGCGGGTCGTACCCCTCTGCCTTGGAGAAGGTCCCATCCACAACGACGTCGCAGGGTTTGCCTTCGCACGAATCGCCGGCGCGCCCGGCGGTCCACACCGCCAGCACCGTTTCGCCCTTGCGCTTCATTGCGAAGGTCTCCAGGTTCTCCGGCGAAGGTTTTTCAAGATGGAATTTCACCTCGTCGGCGGGCTGTAAATCCTCCAGCGCCGTCGCCAGGTTCCGCGTAACGTAATAAGCGGCCTGCGGTTGGATCGGACAGATGGGGTCGGCGGTGAACGAGCGGCGCATCAGGCTCAGGTCCAGCGGATATGCGGTGTTCCACGTCTCGCAGAAGAACGACTCCATGCCAAGGGCTGTGTGCTTGACGGTAACTTGGGCGATGTACTTTGCCTTCTGAAGTTCGCTGGGCTCGAAGTCGCCCCACCAGGTGGGAACCGTGGTGGGCGGATAATGCGCGCCGTAACTCCACTCCGTAACCATGAACTCACCACCGAAACCCTCTGCCCTGCAAAACTCCTTGAATGCCCGCACGTCGGCGGTGTAACTTTTGATGACGGGAAGTTCCGGATCGTGCTGGTAGAATGGGTGCCAGCCGATCAGGTCAACGTCACCGGCCAACGCCCGGACAGCCTGAAGGAGCAGCTCTTTGGTCGCCTTGGCGGCTAGTTCTTCCTGGCTCCAGGTCGCCATACCGAAACAGGAATCCTCCCAGCCTAAGTGCGAGACGGAGCCAAGCATGATCTTGGCCTTGGGGCAGACCTCGCGGAGGATCGGAATCGTCGCGCGGGCCACCGCGATATAGTGGTCGATGTTAACCAGACCTCCCCAGTACAAGTTGATATTCCACTCGTTCCATATCTCGAAGACTTTCACCCGGTCGCAGAATTTCTCGGCCATGAATCGCACGTATCGCTTCCATGCCTCCAGCGCCTCCGGCGTGGTCGGGGGCAAAGGGTTTTCGTAATACCATTCCCACAGTTGCGGGAGTTTTCGGGCAGGGTCCTTGTGCGTGTAGTGCCGATTACCGCCGTCCAACGCCATGACAACGTCAATACCATGGTCCACCATGTCGGTTATCGCCTGGTCGGTTACCGGGTCCAGAACCAGTTTGCCCTTTTCCTTCTCTACCCAGTGCCAGTTGATGGTGTCGTCGTGATAGCCTACGCGGACCCACTTCAGTCCCAGGTCATAGTGAAGCGGCCAGTACCACTGGTGGGCTACGAGCGGCTCGCCGGGGGTATGACGTGTTGAGTTGGCCGTGATGCCGGTGCCGCGCGTTGCCAGGGCGAGGTTTCCGCCTTGCGGGTCCAGGACTTCAACCTCGGCTATGGAGAATGAGAAGCCCCAGTTTTCCACGCGGGGAAGGTTCCGGCCTATGATCCATATCTGCTTTGCGGGGCGGGCGTTGAAGGTGAATTCCAACTCCCGCCGGTCGGGCGCGTCGCCGCTGGGGCCTTCGAAGACCGTCTCCCAGTGCCATCCGTCTCGGCTGACCTTGATAGTCAGTTCCGCCGGTACGCCCATGCCGACCTCGACGGAACCTTCGTCCAGCGACACGCTGCCGACGATGCCTCGCTTCGGTCCGGGCGGGCGCTTCCGCAGTACGACCCCGGAAATGTCTCGCTCGACCGGCAGATCGAGGCGAATCCAGATTTCTTCGACGTCCGGCTGCGCCTGACCCTCGCTGCTCCAGCAGGTCTGCACGTCGCCGTCGATCAGGTGAATCGCCTCCAGCGGGCGGTAATCGTTTTCCGGCGTCCGTGGCATGCGAGGCGCAGTCGCGCCCAGGCGATTGCTGTGAATCTCCCAACTTTTCTTGGGTTGAATCTTCCGCAGCGGCGAATCATTACCTTTCTGGACCCGCGGATCGTCAATCAGGTCGGGGCTTTGGCCTAGGATGTTGGTGTAGCCGTAGGAGTAAAGCGGTACGCCGTCGCAGACGGCCCGCACAACATGATGATCCGTCGGCTTATTTTTTCTCTTGCTCATCTTGAGAGACTCCTTCTGACAGGAACGCGACACGAATCAACGAGTAATCTATTTTCCGCTCACACCTGAAACCAGCAAAAAATACCCTCCGGCAACAATTTTTTGTAACACATAAAATTTGACTGTCGCCGGCGATTCGATAGCATGTCTTACCTTGAGAACTTCTTACCAAGGCGTTACCTATGAAGATATCACTGAATTGGCTGACGGATTACGTGAATGTATCGGCAATGCCTGTGGGCGAATTGGCTGAGGTCTTTACGCGCATAGGACTGTGCTGCGAGGGAATCGACCAGACCGATACCGACATCGTTCTGGACCTGGAAGTTACCTCCAACCGCCCGGACTGCCTTGGTCACATCGGCGTGGCGCGGGAATTGGCGGCTGCTTTGTCTATGGAGTTGAAACTTCCGGACTTATCGGCAGTGCCGGTCGGCGCGACAGGCGTCGAAGAACTTACCAGCGTCGAGGTGCTCGACCCGGACCTGTGTGGTCGATACACTGCGCGGGTCATTCGCGGCGCGAAGATCGGGCCTTCCCCGTCGTGGATGGTCGAGCGACTCGAAGCCGTCGGCCTGCGAGGCATCAACAACGTCGTCGATGTAACCAATTACGTCCTGATGGAGTTCGGCCAGCCTCTGCACGCATTTGACCGGAAACGTCTGGCTGAAGGCAGGATTATCGTCCGCCGAGGCCGGCCCGGTGAAGAAATCGTCAGTATCGACGAGACTCGCTGCACGCTGACCGAGGAGATGCTGATAATCGCCGATGCCGAGAGGCCCGTGGCGGTGGCCGGTATCATGGGCGGTCTGAAAAGCGAAGTCGGCGACGATACGACCGATATTCTCATCGAAAGCGCGCAGTTCGACCCGCTTACCATTCGCAAGGCTGCTCGTTCGTTGTCGCTGATGAGCGAATCATCATACCGCTTCGAGCGGGGCGTGGACCCGGTGGCCATTGAGGCTGCTTCTCTGCGGGCATGTCAACTGATGCTTCAGATAACCGGGGGCGAATTGGCTTCAGGCCTAATCGACGTATGGGCCGAACCTTACGAGTCGCCGGAAGTAACTTTGCGTCCCGATCGCTGTCGGAAACTGCTGGGCGTGGATATTGACGACGCATCGCAGGCGGAAATCCTTGGGCGACTTGGGCTTGAGGCGAAATTATCCGGCGGTAAAATTCTCTGCCGGATACCATCCTGGCGGGGTGATTTGCCCCGCGAAGTTGACCTGATAGAAGAGGTCGCCCGTCTGCACGGATACGATAAGATTCCGCTCTGCGACGAGGTAACGCATCCGGTCGTCGGCGACGCTCCGGGCGAACGTTTCCGTCGTGAAGTTCGGGACGTATTGGTAGCGGCTGGGTTCGACGAGGCAATTACCTACACTTTCACCGACGACGCCGAAGCCGCTCTGTTTGGTTTCGCTACCGGTCTGCATGTCGATGCTAAAGTCCGGCGGACAAATAACATGCTCCGTCCGACGCTGCTCGGCTCGCTTCTGCGGGCGTGCAAGACCAATCAGGACGTCGGGAACAGCGACGTGAACCTGTACGAACTGGCAGCGGTTTTTCCACAAGGCGAAACCGGCGACCTGCCCGAAGAGTACACCGCTCTGGGGATGGTAACGCAGCACGATCTACCGCATTTGCGAGGCGCTTTGGAGGCAGTGATAAAACGATTAGCGCCGACGGCGAAAGTTGAAATCGTTCCCGGTCCGGTCGCCGGATTGGCTGATGGCGAGTCCGCTGCGGTTCATATTGACGGTAAGCCTGTCGGACTTATCGGAATGGTCTCGTCGAAGGTGCTGGATTATTATGGCCTGGAAAGGCCTTGTGTCGCCGCGATGATGAATTTCGAGGTTTTGATGGGTTTTGTCGCAAGTGGGCGGTCGTACACGCCGCTTCCGAAGTTCCCCTCCGTTGGGCGCGACTTATCGCTGGTGGTCGATGAAGGCGTTACCTGGGGGAAACTTGTCGGCGCGATAGGTTCGGCGGACCAGGCAGAACGGGAATCGATTCAATACGTCGGAACGTACCGGGGCAAGCAGGTTTCCGACGGAAAAAAATCCGTAACACTTTCGCTGACATATCGTTCGGGCGCTGGAACGCTTCGAGGCGAGCAGGTTGATGACATGGTAGCCCAGGTAGTCGCCGCCGTTGGAAAACAACTCGGCGCTGAACTGCGGTCCTGAATCGCCATTTCGTAACCACCTCTGAAAATCTGATAAGAAGATGCTTGTAACGTGAATTTCTGGTATAAGATGAGATAGGATGCAAGGTGTAATTATGGTTACAATGGGTCAAATCGAAGATGTTGGTCGGCGAATCGGACGTGAGTTTCACCCGCAACGCATAGTGTTATTCGGGTCTCGCGCAGGTGAGTCAGCCACGGACGATTCCGACGTTGACCTGTTGGTCGTTATGCAGTTTGAGGGGAGCGGTTTTCGCAAGTCTTTGGAAATCCTGAACCGCCTCGACGTGCGTTTCCCGCTCGACCTGATTACCAGATCGCCAGAGGACGTGAACCGCCGTTATGTCGAAGGCGACCCGCTCATCCGTGAGGCTGTTGACAAAGGAAAAATTCTGTATGAACGAGACGGTTAGGGAATGGATCGACAAGGCCGAAGGGGACTTCGTTACTGCCGGCAGGGAACTTCACGCGGAAAAGTCTCCAAATTATGATGCTGCGTGTTTTCATTCGCAGCAATGTGTCGAGAAACTAATGAAAGGCCTGTTGATTCACCTCGGAACGATTCCGCCTAAGACCCATGACTTGGTGTATCTTGACAGTATTCTCACCCCCGTCTGCTCGGATTGGTCTTGGTCGGTGAACGAACTTCGTCTTGTATCTCGCGCTGCGGTAACTTTTCGTTATCCCGGCGAATCGTCCGGGCGTCAGGATGCCGTCGAGGCCTTCGAAATAGCAGGGCGAATACGACAGTCGCTTCTGGCGTTACTTGGTAAATAGAGGGGGATTTCGTCGTCAAGATGCTTTATCCGAAAACAGAAAAATTGACGTGAAATGTTCTAAAAAAAGCCGGCTACGAGGACTTTGAGAGTAGGTTGTACTCTCAAAAGTCCCCGCAGCCGGGTTGATAACTAAGGCGACCTGGGGGGGTCGGTGCTTGGTGCGGTTGAGTAAATCAGGCCGCCTTATTTTCGCTCAATTGTCAAAACTATCCAAGCAACTGCAGTGCCATCTGCGGCATCATGTTCGCTTGGCCCAGCATGGCGATACCGGCCTGTGCCAGCACCTGGTTCCGCGTCATTGCCGCCATCTCGGTCGCAACGTCCACGTCTGAAATACGGGATTCAGCGGCAGAGAGGTTTTCGACCTGAATGTCAAGAACCGTAACGGCTGCCGACAGGCGGTTCATCCAGTAACCGAGTGTCGCACGATAACTGTCCTTGGTTCCGATAGCGGATGTTACCGAAGCCAGTGCGTTCTGGGCGTTTGCGGCGCTGAGCAGGTCGTTACCGGTTCCAGCGGCGCCGTTTGTCGAAGGCGCACCGCCAAAGTTGGCGATGTTGTCTATCGCCGTACACGTGGTGCCATCGTCCGTAATGGCGAACGTAGTATCACCGGCAACCTCGGCCTTTAACTGCAGAGAGTAACTGGCATATTCGCTGTTATAGGTGGCAAACGCCGCAGCATAGCCAGCCGCTGTGTTAATCTCCTGGACCAACTGGTTAAGCGTAATGCCGGTGCCTGCATATGCGTCCAGGTCGACTTCGACGGGACCGACGACATTGACTTCCGCGAAGTCAAACTTGATCATGTCCTCTGTGTCCGCCGTGATGTCGCCCGCCGCGATGTACTCATCGCCGGCATTCGCGACCGTCTTCAAGTGGGACCAGACTTCCTTGACGGCGAGCGTGGTGTTGACGCCGAGTTCGGTGGCGTTCATGACCTGCGGTGTGATTGTCAGTACTCCCTCACCAAGGTGGATGTCGATGGCGTCGGTCGAGTTCAACAGTTCCTTCTCGTTAAACTTCGTCGCACCTGAGATACGTGTGATTTCGTCCGACAGTTCGGAGTACTCGTTGTTCATAATCGCGCGCTGGTCGGTCGAATACGTGTCGGTCGATGCCTGCTCCGCCAGTTCCTTCATACGAATGAGGATTTCGTCGATGGCGGCCATCGCACCTTCACCCGTCTGCAGCATACTGATACCGTCTTGTGCGTTCCTGGATGCCTGCCGGAACATAGCCACGTCTGCCCGGATCAACTCTCTTACGGCCAGGCCTGCCGCGTCGTCCCTTGCGGAGTTAATCCGCAGGCCGGACGAAAGCCTCTCAACTGACTTGGACAGGGCGTCATAGTTCCTGCTCAAGTGTCTGGCTGCATTGTCAGCCATTATGTTGTTCTTGATTGCTAGCATGTGTTTGCTCCCTCAAAAATAGAGTTCTCTGACATAACAGACCAACGCAGCCTGTTTCCGTACCAAGTATTTCCAAAAGCAGCCAAACAGCCCAAGCCGCTTGTTTGCATATCAGGCGATAACTGCTCTACGACTATTTATCGTTGGCAAGATAGACAACTTAAGGGGAATAGGGAAAATTTCTTGGTATTTGGGAAAAAAGTGGGAAATGGCGTTTTTGGTGTTTGGGAAGAGTGAAAAAAAGGGATTTTGCATCCATGCAAAATCCCTTCAAAAACCCTATTTACAAGGGTAATACGCTGTTATATTCCTATAGAGATAATTCTTTCAGCGGCTTGGTTGATCGTTTCGGGTGTGTCCAGTTGCCCTGATTCGATGAGTTTTTTCGCTTCGGTAACGGCTTGGAGGTTGACCTCTTCGCATGCGGATGCTTTTTGGATGTACGATTTACATGTTTCCTCGCCGATCCTGGTCGCAACGGCATCGGGCGTACCGGACGGTCCGGCGACTGGTCGTTTTACCCCGTTACCCTCTGATGGGTTGGGTACATCCGTTCTGTTGGGTCTGTCTATTCGCATGTTCATAATTCCCAAGACCTTCGGTCGATATCAAGACCTTCGGTCGATATTATTCTCGTTAGTTGTCTCGATGACTTAAAGGGTATTTTAAAAAGTTTTTCGATTTTTTTTGTTTTTTCCTAAAGTTATCCGCCAGAACGGTTTGCTTTTTGTCTTTGTATCCGATTTGTCCGGGAGGGTCTCGACGACCTCAAACGCGACGAATTTCTCGAACGCCTTGGGGCTTATCATTGCAAGTTGCCAGTTCATCGGTTCGTATCCATCGCGCATCTGGCTGTTGAAGAAGCGTTTAATCCGTTTGGTAACAGACTTGTCTGTCGTGTCCCAGACATGTTCGACCGCCCAGACCAGTTTGCCGCTTCTCAGGTCCATCAGTCGTAAGTCCAGCCCCATCTGCATACGCGGATGCGGGCGGAAATCCCTTAATGTTCCCAGCAGGATCGCGTCGCACTTGAAGGTTTCCCGCATATCCCGCAGTTGCTTTATGGTGAATCCCTCCCGCCCGTCCAGCGAGACGGTCTTGCACTTCGGGTCTTCCCTGGCTACTACGTCCAGGCGGAAGAGCCTGTGATTTCGAATGGCGTGGGACAGTGCAGTGGTCAAATCTTCGGCTATCCCGGAACAACTGTCCTGATTGGCCAACTGCACGAAAACCACGCGATTTATGGGGGTGAAATCCTCCGGCTGGCTGATATAGTGCCCGATTTTGTACGGTTGTTGACAACCCGGCAGGGACAGCCAGACCAAAGACAACATCGTCAGGATCGAGATTTTATTAAGTCGCTCCACCAGTTTTCTCCTCTTTAGAGTCGGTGGTTTTCGTCGTCGGTTTTGCTGCCGCTGGTTTTTCGGCGACTTCTCCGCCGATTAGCGTCAGTATCCTGACCAGTGCGTCCAGTTGGGCCTTTTGAGACTGGCGCATCTCGTTTCGGAAACCCAGGACGTTGGTTTTCCATTTTTCCAGTTCCGTTTTCATTTCCAGCAACATGCTGTTGGCTTGGGCGAGTTCCTTCTCGGCGTTGCCAAGTTCGATTTCCAGTTTGGTAACCTGCTGCTGGTGCGTCTGTTGCTTTTGCTTCAACTGTCGGTTTTCCTGAAGCAACTGGTTGCATTTTGCGGAGGCTTCGGTGTATTTCTTTGCCCACTCCATTGCGGCATCGACCGCGTTATTGGTTTCTTTCCCGACGTTGTCACGAATGGCTGTTTTGTCGAGGTACGTTTGCCCGCCATTCGCCTTGGTGTCGTTCGTAACCTCAGGTGCGGTCGAATTGGACGTATCCCAGTTGCACCCGCTAAACATGAGAATTGCAAACATGCCTGTAATTGTAATTCCGTTAATCCATCGCATTGGAAAAACTCCTTTCTGAAATTATAGGTCGTTTCATAAATTATTAAATACCAGCCATTGGCTTTCAGCAATCAGCAATCAGCAAAAACAGACAGAAAGAAGAATCTGATTGCTGATTGCCGTCAAATTATTCAGCGGCTTTGGCGTAGGTGCAATGCAGGTAAATCTTTTCGCCACAATGACATACGACTTCGATGATGGTGTTTTTCTCGTCCTGTTCGACGATTTTTGCCCTTGGTCTGACGGACGGCATAACGCCCGCAGCGGCGCTTCCAAGCCGGCAATGACCGGTCATTTTTACCTGCTCACGTTTCAGTAATCCCGATGTTTCCAAATGCATTAACAAAGTCCTTTCAAGCGTAATAATCCACCAGATGATCCGAGTCGGTTTTTGTTTCGGTATTTTCAGAGGCAGGGTCGGTATTCCGATCTGCGTTTGCTTTGGGTGTAGCGCGTTTCTTTTTCCTGGATGGTCCTTTCTTTTCCCGGTTTTTCTTATCCGTCAGCGGTGTGGGCCTGACTGCCCCGTCCGTCGCGTTCACTCTGTAGTCTGCGTTATCGACCATGGCTGCCTATCCCAGTTTTACCGACAGTTTGAACAGCGCGCCGGCGTGCAGTTGGCTGACGCGCGATTCGGTAATGTCCAGCACCTGCGCGATCTCTTTCATGGTCAGGTCGCGCTCGTAGTACAACAGCAGTATTGTCCGGTCTCTTTTTGGTAGTTTCCTGATTGCCCCAGCCAGGAGTTCTGTTGTTTCCTTTTGCTCGACTTGCGCATCCGGCGAAGGCAGTTTGTCGATAATCATCGGCCCGTTCGCAGGTGAGTCTTCCGACAGTCCGTTGATGGAGAGGAACTGCTGCTTTCGTGCCGTCTGGAGCGTGCGATACAATTGTTCGAGCGACAGTCCGACCTCATTTGCAAGTTCGGCGTCGTCAGGCGGAGTGCCCGTTGCCGCGATCAAATTCTCGTACACCTGGCGAATCTGGCGAATTTGCTTATGCACAGCCGAGGGTACGAAAGACTTGTGCCTCATTTCGTCGATAATGGCTCCGCGCACGCGGATGTAGGCGTAGGTTCTGAATTCTGCGTCGCTGTCGGTGTCGTATGCGCGTGCCGCCTGCACCAGACCGACCGTACCGGCAGAGATCAGGTCTTCCATGTCGTCCCGGTTTGATAAGTACGAGGCGATTTTTTGCGCGATATGTTTGACCATTGGAAGGTTTTCGAGAATCCACTGCTCCTCGGCGGCCTCCCGCGATTGTTTGGCGTATGCCTGTGTAATCTGCGCGCGGAGCACCTTTGTGTCGATCAGACCAGGCGCTGTCTTGTCGGTTTGAGTGCTCACTATTGCTTTTTCCCGGCGCTGGTGTTGTCGGTAGCGGACTTAACGGCTGCATCGGCAATGATGCGAATAACGGCGGTTCCAGCCAGGCTGATTACGATGTACATTATTCCCGCACCGGCTATCGCTCTGGTTCCGCAAACGAAGACGGGCACATCGCTGCACCATCCCACGAATGCCAGGGCGAAAAAGACTATCGCGGATAATGTTATCGTAATCTGTCGCATATTATTATTTCGTCCATAAAAGACCTGTGCTTCGGCCTGAAATTATCATCCCGCTGTGGCGACCTCCTCTGCCCGCAGGGCTGGGATGGAAACAGTGGCAACGGAATCCACTTTCGTACCGATTGTTATTTCGTCATAGGCGAGGATCGGAAGTTGCGGCAGTTGTCGCGCGAGCATATCGCCTATGTGCGGTCTGAGCCTGGAATCGCATAGCATAACGGCCTTGTCGTTCCCCGCTTCCATTGCGGTTCTCCACGCCTCTGCGATTTTTCGTCCCAGTTCCATTGCCCGTTCCGGCGCTACTGCGAATGTTTCGGAGCCTTGATCGGTGCTTATGGTGTTGCGAAGTTCGTATTCCAGCGAGGGTTCCATGACGATTGCCTGGATTTTGCCTTCGGCGTCGCAGTACTGTTCGGTTATCGTCCTGGTCAGCACCTTTCGCGTCAGTTCGGTCAGTGTTCCGATGTCTTTGGTCCTGGCTGAATTATCTCCGAGAACTTCCAGAATCTGCGTCAGGTCGCGGATGGCGATACCGTTTCGCAGGAGGTTCTGGAGCACTCGCTGGAGCATGCCTATGGATACTCGTTCGCCGACGACTTCGTTGACAAGCGTCGGCTGTTTGTCCTGCAAACGGTCCACGAGTTTCTGGACATCGTCGCGGCTTAGCAATTCATACGCATGACGCTTGAGCGATTCGGATAAGTGCGTTACCAGTACCGATTCAGGATCGACGACGGTATAACCGCTTATCTCAGCCTGTTGTTTCTGGTCAGGCTCGATCCAGAGTGCGGGAAGATTGAACACCGGTTCCTGTGTAACCTGTCCGGCGATTTCCTTCTGAACGGTTCCGGGGTCCATCGCCAGGAATTTCTCCGGTTCAAGCCGGCCTGCGCTGATTGTGTGGTTGTGCAGGCGGATTTCGTAAGTGTTCGGCTCAAGCGACACGTTATCCCTCAGCCTGATGAGCGGAAGAACAATACCGTATTCCTGGGCGAATTTCCGTCGCAGCGGCGAGATACGGTGGGACAGACTGTTCTGGCGACGCGGATCGACTGTCTTAATCAGTCTTGCGCCGACCTGGATGGAAAGCCTGTCAACGTCCAGAAGTTCTTCCACCGGCGCTTCGATTGGCTGATCCGATATTTTCGGCTTTTCCTCTTTTGTTTCCCGTTCACGCCGGCTCAGCGTTCTGCACACCAAAGCCGACCCAATCGACAGCACAATGAACGGTATTTTCGGGAAGCCCGGCACAAAGATCATTGCCCCCAGCAGGAACGATGCGATACCGAACGGCTTGGACCTTGCCATCATCTGGTGGATAAGGTCCTGGCTGATGCTGCTTTTTGTGGAGGTTTTACTGATAAGGAAACCGGCTGCCGTGGAGATAATCACTGCCGGTATCTGCGAAATCAAACCATCGCCGATAGCGAGAATACCATAGGTTTTCATTGCTTCGGCGGCGGTTAAACCACCGCTAAGCCCGACGGCGAATCCGCCGATGAGGTTGACGGCTGTGATAATCAGCCCGGCGATGGCGTCTCCTCGGACGAACTTGCTCGCACCGTCCATTGCTCCGTAGAATTCGCTTTCCCGGACGATTTTTTCCCGTCTTTGGCGGGCGTCTTCTTCTCCGATAAGCCCGGCGTTGAGGTCTGCGTCGATTGCCATTTGCTTACCGGGCATGGCGTCGAGGTTGAATCTTGCAGCCACTTCGCTGATTCGCTCGGAACCTTTGGTGATTACGACGAACTGGATTACCACCAGTATCAGGAAGATTACCAGCCCGATAACCAGGCTTCCTCCGACTACGAGGTCGCCGAAGGTTCTGATAATCGCGCCGGCATCGCCCTGGAGAAGGATCAATCGCGTCGAGGCTACGTTCAGCGACAGGCGAAACAGCGTTACGAACAGTAGCAGCGAAGGAAACGTCGAAAGTTCGATGGATTCCCTGGCTGATAGTACTACCACGAGCGTCGCCAGCGCCACGGCGATACTGCATGACAGCAGCATGTCCAGAATGAACGTCGGCATGGGAATCAGCAACGTTGCCAGCACCACAGCCACGCCGATTGCAAAGATGACGTCGCTGTGCGCCATCAGCCTGTTCAGAGGGCTGGGCGCCAGGGACAACGGTGAAGATTCGGTATTTTTACTTTCATCAGCCATTATTTCTTATCGCACATAAAAAAGAGAAATTCACCGCAGAGAACGCGGAGACCGCAGAGAAAAAAACAGATATCATTGTTATTTTTATTTCTTTTTATAATAAACATCTCCGCGTTCTTTGCGATCTCTGCGGTAAATTCTGTTTCTTCTGCTTCTTCTAATACCTCTGATACCTTTGTGTTCTCTGTGGTAAATTCTGTTATGGTTTCTTAACTGAGTCGATTTTTCTTTCGCATCCTGTACACCATCGCCAGCACTTCGGCCACGGTGACGAACAGTGCTTCCGGTATGACTTGTCCGACCTTTGCTGTGGCGTAGAGCGTTCTGGCGAGTTCTGGTTTTTCGACGATTGGGACGTTGTGTTCAGCGGCTACTTCCTTGATTTTCGCGCACATGAAGTCAGCGCCTTTTGCCACCACTTGCGGAGCGGCCATATCGCCGGCATCGTAACGAAGTGCGACGGCGTAGTGTGTCGGGTTGGTTATGATCACGTCGGCGGTCGGGACATCCTGGAGCATTCGCTTGCGTGACATCGCCATTTGCATCGCCCGGATTTTGCCCTTAATTTGCGGTGAGACCTCGTGCTGCTTGTGTTCTTCCTTGACTTCCTGTCGGGTCATTCGCAGTTCGCGCTTGTAGTTCCATCGTTGATAGAGCAGGTCCGCGCAGGCAATAGCCACAAGCGCCACTACAATTCTCCCGGCCAGGCCGAAAACAAAACCGGCAATGGCGTGTAAGGTAGCGTCCGGTGTCGCCCACTGAAGTCCGAGCAGGTCATCCATACGCCCGCCGATGTACTTCCACGCGATTATCAGGAGTACGGTGAGTTTGGCCATTGAAACGAGCAACTTCACCAGCGATTTCAAGGCGAAGAGATTTTTGAATCCTTTTATCGGTGAGATCCGTGAGAAGTCCAGTCGGATCGCTTTCGGCGAGAACGCCCATCCGCCGGCCGCCATGCTTCCGATAATCGACACTCCCCCAGCCACGAACAGGAACGGCGCCAGGATGGAAAGGCAGGCTGAACCGTTGGAGTACAGCAGTTTCGCAAACGCCTCGTTGTCTATCGAGCCTGACACTTGCAGCGACAACCCGCCGGACAACTGCGTAACGAACCATTGATAAAGCCGACCTGCCATCAATCCAAGCAGCAGAAGAAGCGACCCGACCATCAGGGCCGACGGGACTTCCTGACTCTGGGGAATCTGCCCTTCAGTCCTGGCCTTTTTCAGACGATCAGGTGTCGCCTTTTCAGTTCGTTCTGATGCTCCCTTGTCGGGCATTTCAGTCGGTTCCTTGTCCTACGCGATAAGGTATTTACTCATCCACCTCGCCAGTTCTATCGTAAAGGCGTTCAGTGAAGGCATAATCGCAGCCGCCAGGAATAACCCCGCCCCAACGCGGAGCGGGAAACTCGCCAGCAGGATATTCATTTCCGGAAGCACTTTCGCCAGGATGCACAGCATAACCGCCATTATCAGGAACCCTCCCAGCATCGGCGCGCCGAACCTCAACGCGAACAGAAGCATCGCAGAACCGGCCCTTACGACGCCTTCGGTCAGTACGGTTATATCTATCCCGGACGCAGCCGGGAATGCGGCGAAACTTCGCCCAAGCACCATCAGCAGGATGTGATGTCCGCCTGCCGCCAGGAAAAGCAGCGCGAACAGCATATCGAACAACGTGGCAAGCGGGCGAGATTGGACACCTGATGCAGGGTCGATAATTCCGGCATCGGCGAAGCCCATCTGCTGGGCGGCGATTAACGCGCCTTGCTGAATGGATGAATAAACAAGCCTCGCCGCCAGCCCCAAAGCCAATCCTATCGTGGCTTCGATTGCGATAAGCACGACCGCCCATAGCCAGTTCACACCGGCGGCGTTGACGGGCGGGGGCATGATCGTGGCGAAAAACACCGTAATCACCACAATTATACTTGCTCGAATAATAATCGGCACAGCCCGCCATCCGAAAATCGGACTAACCAGCATGAAACCCGCAACTCTCGCCATGAGCAACGCAAACGGCAACAGAATGGAAATCCATTCATCCAACGTTATTGCCCCAATCCAACAGCCTGAATATGATTAAATATCTCCGAGGTGAATCCGACAGCGATCTGCATCATCCAGCCGCCACAGATAAGCAGGGTGATACCGATGCAGGCGATCTTCAACACCAGCCCCATCGTCATGTCGCGTATGGAAGTAACTGCCTGGATCATGGCGACGACAACACCGATGACTAACGCTACTCCGAGCACCGGCGCTGCCATCAGCATCGCTGTTTCCATCGCCCTTCGACCTATAAACAGAACCAGATCAGCGTCCATTTCATTCGCCTTAATGAAAACTCGATATCAATGTGTTCGCGATCAGCCGCCATCCGTCCACCAACACGAACAGGATTATCTTGAAAGGAAGCGAGATCATCGCCGGCGGGAGCATCATCATACCCGCGCTCAACAGGATGCCCGACGTTACAAGGTCAATCAGAAGAAACGGAATGAAAATCAAACAACCCATCTCGAATGCTTTGCGAAATTCGCTGATTGCAAACGAGGGGATCATTATGTGCGACGGAATGTCTTCCACCGATTCAGGTTGTTCGGTGCCGGCCATTTCCAGGAACAACTCAAGATCGTCGGAGCGGGTCTGGCGGTACATGAAAACCTTCATCAGATTGTTCGCTTTAGCGCACATATCGGGGAACTTCATCTGGTCGTTCATGTAAGGCTGGACTGCCTGGGCGTTAATCTGCGTGAACGTCGGCGCCATCGTAAAGAGCGTCAGGAACAACGCCAGACCGATTATGGCGATTGTCGGGGGGATGTTCTGCGTGGTCAGCGCCCTGCGAAGGAACGAAAGAACGATGATGATTCGCGTGAACGACGTCATCATCACCAGCAGGCTCGGAAGAATGGCCAGGATAGCGAATACGACCGCCAGTTTTACCGGGGCGGACCAGTCGCCGGGTTTGCCGGGTTCACCCGCCTCATCCGCTTTTTCGGGAGAGGTGGCCTTATCGACGAGATCCAGCACTTCCTGCGGCGTCGGAAGGGACGATTTCTCCGGCTTGGGTGGTGGGGCGTCCGCCGCCTGCGCGAAAACCTCGCTGCTGCCGGCTGACATTACCAGCAAAAGAACCAACACTGCTTTTTGTGATAAAGTGCTCATTTTGCGGCGTCTTGTTTGTTTTCGCTCGCCTTTTCCGCGTCTTCGATTTGCTGGGCGGTTTCGGCGTAATCGGGGCCTATTGCGTCGGTTACGTCGTCAAGTTTGACCGGTCCTTCGGGTGAACTGGCGATGAGGAGTTTTCGGGAACCGACCTGTATCAGGTGCAATGCCTGCTTTGGCTGGAGATAGACGGTTTCCAGGAGGGAGATGCGTTTCCCGGTGGTCTGACCTATTTTCGGCAGCACCTTTTTGACGACGACGTAAGCCAGCGTACCGAGGATCAGTACCACCACAAGCGCAGCCAGCATTTGCCACATCAGGCTACGAGGGTCATAAGGCGGAACTTCCGTCAGTTCCGTATTAGCGGGCTTGGGTGGCTCATAAGTACTTGCTGGTGCGGAAGTTGTGGTGGACGGAGCCGAGGTAGTGGTCGGTGCGGAAGTTGTGGTGGTGTCCGAGGCGGACGAGTCGTTCCCCGCCATCATCAGCACGAGTATAATCGCAGCCATTGCGGCAGACGCCCGCCAGACGATTTGGGTGTGTTTAGACGATGTATGCGCAGCCTTCATATCCCGTAAGAGGTGCACATACCGTGCCAGAGCCTTTAAACCCCTATTTTCAGGGCATTTTAAGCGATTTTAGCGATAAAATGCTTCTTTTGGGGTCTTTGGCGTGAAAGAATCAGACGCGAAGAACAAAAAAAACGTCGAAAAACTTTACGAATAGGCGATTTTCACTGTTTTTCTTTGGGTTTGGGCATTCTTCATTTGCTCGGGACGGTTGTTGAGCCGCGTTGCCAAGACCTCTCGGCGAGCTTCCTGGAAACATATCCGTCAACAGAGAACTCGGTCTTTCCCAGGACGGTGCCGGATACGGTATCTATGAAAATAGTGGGCAGGGAGAAGGTTTTTTCGTCGATTTGATGATCAACAACGAGAGAAAGAATGGAGGTACGGGGAATGAACAGTCCGAGACAAGGAGTAGATCGTCCGTCGATGCGTGCAATTACACGTTCACTTCCGTCTTTTCGTGATATTGACAGCAATATCCATGAGCCACGTTCAGAAAAAAGAGGGCGGTGCTTCCGTGCACCCAGGAATTTGTCCCTCGTCGCAGCGAGCAGTACGTCAACTTTTTCATGGAATGATTTGTCGCCGGACGACAGGTCAAGTTCGACTATTTGACCGTTTCTATTGACCCAAAGAATGGACTCGCCGTCACTCCGCCAGATAACTCTTCCTCCGTTTATGTTCACCATGCCGCAATCGTGCAAGCGGTGCATACTGCCGGTTTTGGGTATTAACTCGGCTACGAAAAGACGCTGCAGCGGAGCCAGTTTGCCCCGTGATGTTCGATGTGCCACCAGGAATGCGACCTTATCCCCTTTGGGCGAGAAGCAGGGCCAACGTATAGACGGTCCGTACGGGGCCGTGAAGATTACTCTTTCCGGAGCACTGGGACGTGCCCTTACACAGAGCTGGTATCCGGGGGCACTGATATCTTCTTTGTCATATACGAAGCAACCGGTGATTGGACTTGACGCAAAGCCCCTGCCATATGGCAGTCTCTTGTAAGATAACCTTTTGTCCGTGATTTCTGCTTCCGGAGGGGCGACGCAAGAGAGCATGGTCCAGTTGGTGAGATCAGGACAGACCTTCGCATTTACAATTGGCAGGTTTGCAACTTTGATTATATCAGACTGATCACACGTGCTGCACCCGGATAAACACGCAAGATGCGCAACAATCGCAAGCGAGAACACAAAGGCTGTATTATTCAAAATAAACTCCTATTCCCAGGAATTAAGGGAGGAATTAAGGGAATTAAGGGGACGGAATTAGAATTAAGGGGACGGAGCACTTAATTATCTTGACGCAGACTGTTTTCTGTGGTAGTTAGTGTCGCATGGCAATAATTAAGTGCTCCGTCCCCTTAATTCCTCCCCTTAATTCCTTAATTCTCGGCCTGACCGCTCCTTCACGGTCGCGGCTCGTTTATCGCCCGACAGCGTATTTACTTTGTGCGCCCAGTATAAGGGAATGTTATCAATGCTCTGCCTGTTTCAGTCCTGTTCCTTTCCGTCCTGGTCTGCTTCCGTTGAGAGTATTTCCTTTATTCGCACGCCGATGTGTTCGCCTACGACGACCAGTTGTCCTGTGGCGAATTTCGTTCCTCGCAGGAACACGTCCACCGGTTCGCCGGCCTTTCTGTCGAGTTTCAATACCGATCCGGGTCCCATCTGGAGCAGTTTCTGCACCTGGATTTTGACTTGTCCGAGTTGGACCGACACAGGCATTGTCGTTTCCAGAAGGATGCCGATTTGTCCGCCGTTCCCGCCGGCGGGTTTATCAGTCGATTCGGGCAGGTCGGCTTCCTGTACTTGCACGGAATCATCGCCTGCGGCTGGGGTTTGTTCGGTTTGTTCTGTTGTTTCTGCTTCTGCTGTCTGTGTATCAGCCATTGGTTTTATCCTTTTTCAGAGATTCCTTCAGCGTTTTTTCCCTTTACCGGCGGTTTTTTCCGGCTTGGCTATACGCAATGCGTATTGACCTTCGCAACGGGACAGGTATCCCGACAGGACTGCTTTACCGTGTACGATAAATTCAGTCGGTTCGTCGATCTTTTTATGGATCAGCATTACATCGCCTTCCTCAAGGCCCATAACTTCGCGTACGGTCAGGTCTGCCGTTCCCAGGCTTACGAACCCTTCCACGTGCGTCTGTTCGACAGTGGCCAGCATCTTTTTTCTGATATTTTCCGGCGATTCGTTATCTTGCTCCGCCTTTCGGGCCCCTGTAGCATCGGCGAGGACATCACATGTCAGAATAATTGAAATTGTGGGTTGCTTCTCGTCAGGGCTTGTCCGAAACGACAGAAGCGTGTACTCGTCGCTCGGGTCCGCTTCGGGAAGTTCGGCCTTTGGGGATACTTCCGTACCCGGTTTGAGGGTCTTTCCGCCAGCCTGCCTGAATACGCTCGAAAACGCTTTTGTTACCGAGTCGAGAATATCCTGCAATAGTGCCGCTTCCAGCGAAGAGAGTTCTCGCTCCTGCTCTGAATCGCTTGCAGAACCGCCCAGTACCTTCGCAACCCATTCGATGGTCTGCTTGCCGGGAATCGCTATCAATCCGCAGGTTTTGGTCCCGTCGGCGGAAAGCGATACGCAATAATTGGCAGTTTCGCTTTGCAGGAGCGAGAGTTTTCCGGCGTAATACTGTCCCGGCTTTTCCGCTTGTAATTCAACTTCCTCGTGGATTTGTCCGCTCAGTGCCTTTGCGATTTCGATACCGGCCTGTGCGGTGAATGTCTCCAGGTTTTCGAGTTCGGACAGTGTGAAGGACGAGGGTGAATCCCAGTCGTAATCAATGGCTTCGGGTTCTTCGGGCGCAGAGGATGATTGTTTATTCGCAGCGGCGAGGAAGTCGCTGATCATCCGGTCGGATTTTGACGTCGCCGATGTCATTGAATCACCCATTCCTTGTAGCCCACCTTGGCAATTAATCCTCGTTGGTCAGGCCAGAGTCTCCCGTTGAAGGAGTCCTGAATTTCGCGCAGGATGCGGTTGAGGTTCTTTTTTCCGCGAATCTCATCAAGCGAGCAGTCTGAGAGGTACAGGATCAGGCTGTTCTTGAGTTCCGGCATCTTTTTTTCGATGACTTCTTTGGCTTTTTCATCATCGTCTTTTCGGAGTTTCAGTGTCAGCGTTACGCGGATATAGCGTTCAAGTCGCGGAACGTTAAGATTGGCGACGATTGGTTCCAGGTCGTAATAGGTGTACTCTTTGTCGTCGGACGATGGTGGCGGTCCTTCCTCTTCCTCGGCCAACACTTTGGCGGGGGTATCGCTCGAACCGCCGATCATCCGGTTGGCGAAATATCCGGCACCGGCTGCGAGTACCAGAATCCCTACGGGAAGCGCGAGACGCAGGATTTTACTCAATCCACCGCCGGAACCACCTTCGTCATCGCCCGCCAGGGCCTCTGCGACTGATTGAGGGTCTTTTTCTTCTTCTGCCATGGTATTACTTCGCTCCAATGATTGCGATTCGAATGAATCCCTGCCCTGCCGATGCGTCGTAGCGTGAGCGTCGTCCTTTTCCGCTCCCCGCTCCCCAGGCAATCAGTTTCCAGGACCGTCCGTCCGTTTCCTCTGCCAGCGCCTTTGACAGAAAATTCGCCGCTGCCTTTGCACGGTGGACCGAGAGGAGCCACTGTTCCGGTCCCTGCGGTATGTCCGCCGCCGAACCGACCACATATATCTTTATGTTGTCTTTATCGACGTTCTGTTTCAGGTTCATCGCCAGATTACTCAGGTATTTCCGCGCCGGCGCATCCAGCGACGCGTCGGAAGGCTCAAAACGGATAGGCGTCGAAAAGACGTTGCTCGGCTTGACGTTGATTTTGGCGGTCTTCGTCTCGATCATCCGCTTGAGATCCTGAAAAACCTTGCGAATCTGCTCGTCTTCGGGGTCGAGGACGCGAATTCGGGTAATCCTGCCCTCGCTTTCTTCCGTGGGGAATCTCTTCTTCAGTTGATCGGCATCAATTTTCTGCTCTTTACCGTAGAGCAGGTTTGGGATCCCCAGCCCGGCGATGTGCCTGCGGAAGGAGCCTTGGCCTTTATAGAACAGATCCGGGTTTTGTTCCACTGCAAAGGACTGAAGCAGGACGAAAAACGCCAGTAGCAACGTGGTCATGTCGGCGAATGAGACGATCCATGCAGGTGTTCTCGGGGCTGTGTCTCCCTGTGGTTTACCGCTGTCTCTCATTGCGTCAAGTCCTTGGCAAGTAGTCTGACCTGCATGACGGATTCGCTTCGGAATCTCTGCGGTGGTGAAGGGCGCGTCGGGCGGATGCAGAACCATCTGACCGGAAGGCCCTGCCGATGCGTCAGGAACCTTACAATCGCACAGGACCTGATCAGTCCGTTGTCGGCGTTGTCGGCGTTGGCCTCGGCCGGCTTCGACCTGTTCGAGTTCATCTGGCCGATGATCACCTTGCACGGCACCAGCCTCATGAATAGAGCAATCTTCCCCAGGTATTTCTGTCCCTTGTGAGTCAGGGCACTACCGTTGCCCCAGAACAGCCGACCCGTGGGAATATAGAATATCCTTTCGTTGTGGTATGCGTCCGTCTCCACGATGGGTTCGGTTTCCCTGGGATTCTTTACTATATCCAGTTTCTCTGAGGCGATTTTTTCAGCGCCCTTATCCGTACGATCCACCACGGGGGGTTTTTCACGCACCAACGTATCATCAACCGTCTGGGGGTGGTTCAATATCGACGGTTGAGGCCGGCACTTCAAAGCCCCGAACAGTTGTTTCAGCGAGGTCTCATCGAACGACGAAAAACTCAACAGCAGCACGAAAAAGGTCAGCAGCAGCGTCATGCAGTCGCTGAAGGTCAACATCCACGCCGGCACGTCGTCCGGAGTGTCTTCGTTAACTATTTTTGGTCTCAGTCTGAGCATTTATGCCGCCTGTGATTGTCCCTTTGAACTGATGTCGGGTTTGACTTCTTCGCGATGTTTGGCCGAGACGAGGGTCTGCATCCGTTCCCGCACGACGGTCGGGCTTTCACCGCGAGCGATTCCGACTGTGCCTTCGAGGATCATTTCCCGCATCAGTGTTTCCTGTTTCGAGCGGATTCCCAGTTTCCCCGCCAAGGGGATAAACACCAGGTTTGCCACGAGTGCTCCGTAGAATGTGGTAATCAACGCCACTGCCATACCGGCGCCCAGACCTGACGGGTCGGAGAGGTTCTGGAGCATTGCCACCAGTCCGATCAGTGTTCCGATCATGCCGAAGGCAGGAGCGGATGCGCCCATGAACTCCATGATCTTTTTACCGTCGGAGTGTCGTTCCTGGAGGTATTGGATCTCGGTAGCGAGCGTTTCGGCCACTGCCTGCTCTTCCTGACCGTCCACTACAAGCCTCATTGCCTTTAGTAGAAACGGGTCATCCACGTTGCTTAGTTGCTGCTCCAGCGCCAGTGCCCCGTCCCTCCTGCTGATGGCGGAGTAGTTCACCATGTCCTGGACGAGTTCCTGGTGTGTCGGCAGTTTGCAGAACAGAGTCTTTTTGACTACCGGCACGATGCTCATCACCTGCTTCAGCGAGAAGTGGATCAGTGTCGCTGCAAGCATCCCGCCGATCACAATCAGCATGGAGGGTATGTGCACGAACAGCCCGATGCTGCTGCTGGTAACAATAGCGCCGACGATACATATCAGACCCAGGATTACGCCTACGATAGTTGCGATATCCACGGTATTACCCCTTTTCCTGGACTTTCTTCAATTTTCCGCACAATTTGGCGGCGAGTGTCTTGTCGGTTATTTCCGCAAGCAGTTTCCCAGCTGATCGTTCCGACATGTAGTAAAGTATCTTCACCGCGTCGTCTTCCTGGTTGTTCTGGCACATTCCGATAAGCATCTGGCTGCCGTTGGCGGAGTCCATTTTTTCGCACATTTTGGCGATGCGTTTCATGTTGGACTGTTCGTTTTTGGCGATGTGTACCCTGGTGCTTTCGAGTTCGGCAATTACTTCGCGGATACGCGTCAACGGCGAGACCAGTTGCATTCGCAGCGCTTCGAGTTCCTCCGCCTGTTTCTTGAGCATTTCGCCGGCGATACGGACGCGTTTCTCTCGCTTTTCCAGTTCGTCGGTCTTTTTCCTGCAATTCCTGATTTTCAGGCGGACTTCCCTGATCAGTTCGGTCAGTTCTTTTTCCCTCTTTGCGTTTGATATCGATTGTCCTGACGTCGGTAAAGACGCAAAATCATCCCCTTGGTCTTTTGTTTCACCTGCAGGACGGGTTGTCGGTTGTTGCTTAGTCCCAAACATGGACGAGGCGAGGTACGCCCCTCCGAACCCCACGATCCCGATTCCTGCCAGAACGATAATTCGTAATTTTCCGGTCATGTCGCGCTCCTCATACCGGGCTGCATACCCGCAAGTGAAATCATTTTGCGGGCGAATGCAGTCTGGGCGTTTTCATCCAGTTGTTTTTGCTGTTCTTTAATCGTTTCTCTCTCGTGTCGCTGAAGCGATTCTTCCCGCAATCGTTCCAGTGTTTCACGCGAGGATTTCGTCTTGGTGAATACGTCGATTTTCTCGGCCCGTTCTTTTTTCAGGACACGGAGGTTTTCTCTCAATTTGTCGAGTCTTTCCTCCTCGGCTTCGGAACACTGCATAAAGACCTGTTGTTCGGGGAGGCGTTTTTCGAGGTTTTTATTGGACAGTTCAGCCAATGCGATTCGCAGGGATGCCTGGTGGTAGAAAATTTTCCTGTGGACGTCGGCGATCTTGCGTGAAAGAGCGAACAATTTCGCCCTTGCCGCCAGTTCTCGCTGGATCGTAACGTCGAGAAGGCGTTGTAATGGCCATTGAAATCGCTTCATCTACTTGCCTCACTCTTTGCGCCTGCGCCGACTGGCTGCGCTTCGGGCAGGAGAAATTCCCACGATTGGGTTATTTCACGTAGTCGCTGAGTCGTCTGGTCAAAGCCGGACCGCTCGCCGATTGGCTGGACCAGGAAGTCGTTCACCTGGTCGATGAGCGAGATTGCCTTGTCGATTCGATGGTTGCTTCCCGGCGAAAAAGCGCCGATGTTTATCAGGTCTTCGGCGTTCTGATAGGTCGAATAGATTGCCTTGAAATTGCGGGCGGCCGACTGGTGTTCGTCGGTGGTAACCGAACTCATCAATCGGCTGACGCTTTGTAGAATATCTACGGCGGGGTAGTGTCCCTGTTCGGCGAGTTTTCGCGAAAGCACGATATGCCCGTCGAGCAGGGAGCGAGCGGCATCGGCTACGGGGTCGTTCATGTCGTCGCCTTCGACGAGGACCGTCAGTACGCCTGTAATGCTTCCGGTTTCGGTGCATCCGAGGCGTTCGGTGAGTTTCGGAAGGAGCGTGAAGACGCTGGGGCAGTATCCCTTGGTGGCGGGCGGTTCACCGGCTGCTAGTCCTATTTCGCGTTGGGCCTGGGCGAAACGGGTCAGCGAATCCATCATAAACAGGACGTCGTTACCCTTATCGCGGAAATATTCAGCGATAGTAACAGCGGTGAATACGCCTTTGACCCGCTGGATGGGTGAGGCGTCGGCGGCTGCTACGATTACCACGCTTTTGGCGAGACCTTCGGGTCCGAGGGATTCTTCGAGGAATTGGCGGACCTCCCTTCCGCGTTCGCCGATGAGCGCCACGACATTGACGTCGGCTGAACTGACCTGTGCGATTTCGCCGAGCAGCATGCTTTTTCCCACCCCGCTACCGGCGAAGATTCCGATTCTTTGACCTTTCCCGCACGTCAACAACCCGTCGAATGAACGGATACCGAACGACAGGGGTTCGGTAATCTTTTTCCGGCTCAGGGGGGGCACCGATGCGCAGTCAAGCGGGCGCATTTCGTCTCCGACGATGGGACCTTTACCGTCGAGGTCTCTTCCCAGTCCGTCGATTACTCTTGAGAGAATATCCTCGCTGAGTTTCATGTATCTTGGTGAAGACCGGGTAATGACCACGTCGTTCGGCGCGATTCCGCCGATACCCTCCAACGGAAGGAGGATACAGTTTTCGTTGTTGAAGCCCACCACTTCAGCCAATGCGCTCTTACCGTCGGTGAGGCGAATTTCACACAACTGACCGATACCGACCGGCGGACCCTTGGATTCCACAACCATACCGGATACGCGGACGACGGTCCCGCGATAGGGTATGGAATTGACCCGTTTGAGCCTGCTCTGAAATGTCTCAAGATCAACCAGCATGGAACGTTACTCCGGGTTCTTCAGTGCCTGGGCGATTTCTTCCAATTGTCCGTCTATGGAGGATTCCACATCTCCACGCGAGGTTTGCAGAAGGCATCCGCCACGCTTGATTTTCGGGTCGGCAACGAAACTGACGGTGCTTTTGTCGCTTGCTTCATCAGACTCACCGGCCTGTTCGCAACGGGCGAGGTCGTCAGGATGCAGATGCACGACGACGTCGGTCCGGTTAGGAACCCGGCTTAACGCTTCGGTAACAATCGGGTCGATATGATGCCGATCAGCCTGAATTTCCTGCATAAGAACCTTTTTTGCTATCTCGATGGACAGGTCCACCAATTGCTGCTGGGCTTCGGCGAGAAATTGCCCCTGGAGTTCCTTAAATTTCCCGGCTGCCTGCTGCAGCGCCTTGCGAGCGTTGCGGATTCCGGTCAGTTCGGCATCAAGTTGCCCGGACGGTCCGGGTTGCGTCGCTTCGTCGTGGCAGGGCGTATCTCCGCTGTCGGATCGCCCCGGCACTACGGTGACCGTTGATACCTGTCCTGGAAGTTGTATTTCCGGATAATCCATTGTTATTCCTGATTTTCCTCGAACTGCAATTCACCTTTGGCGTTCAGTTCCCGCATCGCGTCGAGGATGTCTTCCCTTGCCTGTTCGATCTCGTTTGCTTTCGGGTTCGAGAGCAGTTCGGCTTCCTCATCGAGCATCGCCTTGGCGCGTTCGGAGATATTATTTTTTATCCTTGAGGCGATTTGTTCATTCGCACCGACGAGCGCAAGGGCGAGTTTGCGAGATTCAGTCGATCGCAATGCCTCCTGCAGCGGTCGCTCTGCAACAAGGGGTATATCTTCCCATATCACCATTAGTTTCTGGACGCTCTCGGCAGATTCGCTGTCCTTTTCTTTGAGGGACTTTGTCAGGTTGTCGCGTGCTTCGACTTCCAGGCCTCGAAGCAGAACGGCAACTTTTCTCAATTGCTGTTGGCGGTGTTCGTCGTCGGCGTCTGTATCGGCAGCGCCGGGTTCTGCCTGGGCAGCGGCCTGGGCGGCTTCGGACAGTCGGGATTGAACTGTTGAGGCGATGCGCAACTTCGCCTTCTGGGACACTCCCTGTCCGCCTGCCATGCTTTGCACTGACTTGGCGCGGATGTCTTCTTCCAGAAGTTCCAGAAGTTCGCTGCTTTTCTTCGCCGGTAATTCTGACAGCACCACCGCGATGACCTGGGGCGACTCGCCTGCCAGCGTCTTGGCTATACCGGTAACTTCAGCCGAGCGGATGTCGCGGAACGGATCCCGCACCTTGAGGCGTTCGCCGACCTGGACAAGAACTTCCTGCGACTTTTGCTCGCCGAGGATGATCTTCAGTATTTCGCCGGCGAGGTTTTCTCCACCTGCCGATTTATTTTTCCCGTAAAGCAGTCCGAAGAACTCGCGTATCGGTTCCATTGAGGCGGCTTGGTTTGCCTGACCGCTCTGACCGAGATATGTCAGTTCGGCGGCGACCTCGGTGAGCATATCGGGACCAGCCGACCGTAGCAGTTCAGCCGCTGTCGGCGGGTCGAGAGTCATCAGCAAAGCAGCCGCTTTTTGTGCACCACTCAATGCCACTTACACGCCTCCTTTATCGGAATTTACCCAACTGAGAAACAGACGTTTTACTTCTTCGGGGTTTTCCTGGAGGGCGTTGGTAATCTGCGCCTTCAGAAGTTCGGCGTTGGCTTCGGACGGCACCCCCGGAAGCAGATTTCCGCCACCTGCCTGTCCGGCAAGGGCGAGCGTAGCGCCTTGACCTTCCAATGCGGCGTCTTCGGCGTCCGATTTCTTCTTTTTACCACGGAACATCTTCAGAACCAGAAGCACCCCGATGACCAGGATTCCCAGCGAGAAACGCCTTGCCAGATCGAGCATGAAACCGGGCGTGAACATCCCGCCGTCTTCTTCGGGCATCTGAAGCGATTCGGCCATAGCGGCCTGAGGGAACGTCGTCGATACCACCTTGAGGGTGTCGGTTTTTTTCAGTCCTATGGCGTTTCGGATAATCTCTTCGACGTCCTCGATCTTGAGTGTTGCCGCCGGTGTTTCGCTTTCGTCGCCCTCGGCCTTTTTCGGGGGCGATAAATCCACGAACGCCGCTACTGTCAGCGATATTACCTGTCCGGGAAGGGCTGTTTTCTGCTGGACGACCCGGCTGAGTTTATATTCGCTGACGATGTTTTCTTCGGTGGTTTTGATCCCGTTTTTTGTCTCGCCGCCGGCAGTTGCGCCGACCGGGGTGGATGATTTACTCTTAATTTCCTCTTTGGAGATAACCTTCTTGACCGGATCGTAAGTTTCGGTCGTTTCGTCGGTTCTACTGGTTTCGATAACGGCATCGACGCGAACCGAAGCGCGATTCGGCCCCAATGCCGCCGCCAGCATGTCTTCGACCTTTCCGGAGAGGTAATCTTCGACTCTGCTTTTGTAGTCGAGGAAGTTACCGGCCTTACCTGCCAGTTCGTCTTTGACGCCTTCGCCGGAGAGCAGTTTGCCCTTGTTGTTCACGACGACTACTTTTTCGGGCATCAGACCTTCTACGCCTCCTGCTACGAGGTGTATGATTGCGGCGATATTTGAAGGTGTCATTCTCCATCCCGGTTTTGTTTTCAGTGCGACGGTGGCTGACGCTCTGTTTTTTTGTCCGGCGAAGAGAGTGGCTTCGGGTTTGACTATGTGCACCCTTGCCATTGAGACGCCTTCGAGTAGTTGTATGGTTTTCGCCAGTTCGCCTTCGATGGCGCGTATGTAGTTGATTCGTTCCTTGAATGGGCTGGTGCCGATTTTGCTGTCATCGAGTATTCGATACCCCTTCGCCTGCCCGGTGGGTAGTCCCGCCCCGGCCATTGTCAGTCTGAGCGAATAGACCTTATCAGACGGTACGTTGACGGTGGTTCCGCCGGCGGTCAGTTCATACGGTACACCGGCGTCTCGGACCTTATCGACGACCTTGGCGGCGTCTTCGGGCGTCAGTTCGCTATAGAGCATGGCCATATCCGGTTTTTGCGCCCATCCGACCATGAGTGCGGCGGCTCCGCCGCAGGCCAGCAGGATAGTCAACAGCAACACGCGATGGATAAGGCTCGTGCGTCCCCATATCTGCTTGAAATTTTGCATTGCCTGTGCCACTGGTCTTCACCTTAAAAAGCGTTCCACGTAGTGGTGCTACGCACAGCATTCAGCGTTCAGCATTCAGCGTTCAGCATTCAGCGTTCAGCGTTCGGCAATCAGCGGTTTTTTTTAATCTTTTGCTGACTGCTGATTGCTGACTGCTGACTGCTCCTTTGTCATATCTGCATGTTCAATGTTTGCTTGTATGCTTCGATGACCTTGTTTCTGACGCCGATCAGCAGTTTGAAACTCATATCCGCCTTGGCGGTGGAAGCCACTACCGACATTATGTCCTGATTTTTACCGGTAAGGAGTTCCTGGATAGTGTTTGCGGAGGCCTGCTGGTCGGTGTTGACCTGGTCGATGCATCCTTTGAGCGTCTTGTCGAATCCTGCCGGCGATGTTGACGAATCCCGCCCGTCGGCGCGGGAGATATTCGGCGAAAGATTCGTCGGGGTCGGTCCGTTGATAGGAGTTATTCCTGGCATCTGTATTTCCTCGAATTATTTCAGCAACTCTATTGCCACGTTCATCATTTCTTCGTATCGCTTCAGAACGGCGGCGTTTGCCTGGTAGGCCCTGCTTGCCGTTATCATGTTTATCATCTCGACGGGAAGGTCCACGTTCGGCATCTGGACATATCCTTCCTTGTCGGCATCGGGGTGTCCGGGTTGATGGACGCGTCTGAAGTTGGTCAGCATATCGGCTGCGATTTGGTCCACCGTTACGCCGCTGATACCTTCGTCAGTTGACAGTATGACTTCCTGTCTGCGGTAGGGTCCGCCCGAGGGTGTCTTGGTCGTATTTGAGTTGGCGATGTTGTTGGCGATAACGTTCATGCGAGTCGTTTCCGCCCGCAGACCCGATACCGCGATATCAATCGGATTCGTATTTAATATTCCGTTGACGCTCATCTTTTATCCACCTCTGTCTATGGTTAATGTATGGCCAATTCCATCTTCCTGTACGTGCCTGCGAGCAGACGCATATAGGTCTTATACATGGCGCTGTTTTTGATCATATCGCCGACTTCCATTTCGAGGTTCACGTCATTACCGTTGGCATCGACCGGCGTGTTTTTAGGCCTGAGGAACTCCGAGGCAATCTCGTCCAGGTTGATTTTCCGTCCGTCGGCGATTGCTTCGGCGAGGTGTTTTTCAAATTCCACAGCCATTCGGCGGTAATTCGGCGTGTTGATGTTGGCGATATTATTGGCGATTGCCGCCTGCCTGGCGCTTGCGCCTTTCAGTGCGGCCTCGATGTGTTCGGTAATAGTCGGAGGTTTTATCATTTGATTTCTCCTGCCGTTTGCAGTTCGTCCGCCTGTCGATACCGACGTAATTTTTCTCGTAGTGTCCGGTCGGTGATACCGAGTAATCTCGCGGCTTGGATCTGATTCCGTTCGGTTCTGCGGAGCGCTTCGAGTATTGCCTGGCGTTCCAGTTCCGCCAGTTGCAGCGTGTCTGTCCGGCCTGTTTCCGCCGGATGAAATTCATTCGTCAATGCCGGCGTACCGTCCAGCGACAGCGTCGGGCCATCGTTGAATATCAGCGCGGCGCGAACGATATTGCGGAGTTGGCGGACGTTTCCGGGCCAATGGTATTGACTGAAAAACTCCATCATCCGTTCGTCAAGCCCCGTAATCAGCCGACGGACTTCGCGTGCGTACAGGTTGACGAAATGCCACACCAGCGTGGGGATGTCCTCGATTCTCTCCCGAAGCGGGGGTACGTGGATATGGACTCCGCTGATGCGGTAGAACAGGTCCTGGCGGAATCGGCCTTCCCTGACTTCTTCGCCAAGGTTGCGGTTGGAGGTGCTGATGATTCGGACATTGACGCGGACGGTTTCGCTTCCTCCGAGGCGTTCAAAGTTCTGCTGCTCCAGCACTCGAAGCAGTTCGGCCTGGAGCCTGTATCCCGTTTCAGACAGTTCATCCAGTAGCAGCGTACCTCCGTCCGCCCGCTCGAAGCGTCCCTTTCGCCGTTCATGCGCGCCGGTGAATGAACCTTTTTCGTGTCCGAAAAGTTCGCTTTCGAGCAGCGTTTCGCTCAATGCGGCGCAGTTGATGTGGATGAAGGGGCCTCGCGAGCGATTGCTCTGACGGTGGATCAGGCTTGAGACAAGTTCCTTTCCGGTTCCGCTTTCACCGGTAATCAATACCGGAACCGAGGTCGGGGCGACCTTTTGGGCCAAGTGGATTGCCTGGAGGAATTTCTTGTTCTTACCGACTATTTGATACCGTTGGGAGGCGTCTTCGTTATCGGAAGCCGCCGCCAGGTGAACCTGGTGTGCGGGAAGGAGCGTTTCGAGCGTCGATTCGAGCGACTTGCGCCGGATCGGTTTTCTTATCAGTTCCGTGCATCCTTCGTTCGGGACGTCGCCGAGGAGATCGACTGAAGCGTCGTCGCCGAAGAGGATTACGGGAAGTTCGGGTAAGAGAACCCTGATTTTTCGCAGCAGGGCGGGCGCGTCGCCTTTTGCCGATAAGTCGCCCATGACGAGATCCCATTGCCTGGTCTCGATCTTCGAAGCCGCGGAGGTCATATCGCCGACGATGAGGCCTTGAACGTCTCTCTCTGCCAGCACCTCGTTGACGAGGCGGGACGTTTCGGCGTCCGCTTTCGCGGCGACAATAAGCACGTTTATGCGTACGGGTTCAATCATTCGACGATTTCCGCGTGGCCGTTGGGCCGACGTCCTTCCGGTTTTGCTTTTCGAGTTTCTTCAGCAGGTCGTCCAGTTTGTTTGCTTTATGCCACTCAATGATGTTTTTTGGCATATAAGCGGCGGAACTCCAGAGCGAATTGGGGTATTCTGCCAGGAGTTTTGCGTATGCTTTTACTGCTTCGGTCGGGTTTGTTTCCCGGTAGCAGTTGGCGGTCTGGAACAGCAACCACGCCTTTTCATCCGCGTCCGTTTCGTTTTTCAGGGCCAGTTCGTAGAAAAATGCCGCTGATTCCAGATACCCTCCGAGGAACAGCGTATCGGCCAGTGCGGCGGGTTCGGTTATGCTTCCGGGTGGTAGTTGTTTCAGTTTCGCCAGCATTTCAGGGTTGATTCGCGCCGGTTGGTCAGACTTGGCCTGGCTTGGTTGGGACGTCGGTCGTGAGGTCGGTTGCTTTGGAGATGCTTCAGCATTGGCGAAGAGGTCGGCCTTTTTTCGGAAACGCATTGATTTCAGACGTCGAAGCGCCTCGGCGAGTTCGGATGAATTCTCTTTACCTGCCGGTGGTTTGATGTTGGAACGCCACAGGTCCAGTGCGGTATTTTCGACGACGGACCGCATTAACACGGTGTTTGAGGCGGGCTTTTCTTCCGCCCAAAGCATCGCCACGCCGCCCGATACCACAACGGTCAGACAGATGGAAATTGTAGTTCGGCGATTCATTTCTTCTTCGCTCCCGGCCGATTGGTTTTCATACCCGTCATAGTCATTGTCGCTTTTTCGTACTGCCTTTTAGCCAGATACGCATCGGCGAGAATTTTTCGCGCCTCTTTTTTCCGCTGCTTCGATGCCGATGAATTCAATACCCCGCGAGTGAGAGTAACTGCCTGGTCCGCCTTTCCGGTCTTCAGGCAGATTTTCGCCAGGTTGCAGGCGGCTTGATGGGCTGAGTCGCCCGGAGGGAGAACTTCCAGCGTAATGGTCAGTGTGGCGTAGGCTTTGGATAATTTATCGGCATCGTAGTAACACTGCGCCAATTCCACGCCGACCTGGGCACGGGGGACCGAATCGGTAATTGAAGTGATGTTTCCACGCAGGAAACTTGCCGCCTTTTCCGGAAGCCCCATAGCCCTGTAGCACTGGGCGGTGAGGCACAGTATCCGAGAGTTTTGACGTTGATTTCGGGCGTCTTTGGCGATTCTGCGCAACGATATAATCGCACGAGCGTAATTTCCCGAATCCCGATACGCCTGGGCAAGCCCTGTCAGGGCGTCCACTCGTTCATCAGGTCTGGGTCGAGCAGTCAACGCAAGATGAAATGCCCTGACGGCATGGGAGGATTTACCGGTGGATGAGTAACTCCTGCCTAGCAGGAGGTATGCTTCCGGCCGGTTCTTTTTACCGCTTTTGGCGGAAAATTTTATGTAACGGTCAAGCCACTCAATAGCATCTTTGTAGTCGCCTTTTTGATAGAAGCACTTTCCGGTACCGAAGCACGCCTGCGTTTTGGTCGAGGCCGACAGGTTCAGGAAATAGAGTTTTTTGAATATCCGGAGCGCTTCATCGGTCAGTCCTGATTCAAAAGTCGCTTCGCCGAGTGCGGCGTAGGCGTCCCCCGATTCCTGGCAGTCGGGATAACTGTCCAGCAGGTTCGTCAGGTCGGCTCGAGCGCCGGTATAATCTTTCAGCCCTATGCGGAGGTTCGCGCTTCGCAGGAACGACGGAGCGGCAATTTTCGCTTTACTGAAACGCTGCGCGGTCAACTGGTATTCGTTTATCGCGTCGATCGTGTTACCGGAATATTCATACAGGACGGCTATTGCGAAATGCCCCTCGGCCACTCGTTTATCTCGCGGCGTTCGCAGGAATATACGCCTCCAGGCGGAGATTGCTTCGGTCAACAGCAGGTCGCGCTGGCGATTCATTGATTTACCGGCACTGGGGTTGTGCACGATGATCGACTCGCCGGTGAATCTCGCAACCAGGCCCACAGACCCGCAAGCAAGTTCACACAACTTCTGACCTGTAACGCGACGGAAATGCAGACTTACAGGCCTGTTACGCACGGGTTTATTCACGAGAACCCAGTGGAGGTCCATTTTGGCCTTGGTTGCGAAGTGTGAAAGCAGGTCTGATATTGAGGTTTGCAGGCATGTAGCGGTCCAGCGTAGTACCGGTTTCTTTTCATTCACCCGCCTGATTTTCGGGCCTAGCATCGCATCGGAGGATTCGCCGACCCCTTCGTTCAGCAGTTTTCGCAGGTCCGTTTCGTCAAGGCCGGCAAAGGGATCGGTCCAGCGCGTATCGCTCCAGGATACCAAATGGTCCATACCGTAGAACGACAGCGCCTTCTTTGTGAGCACTCTGGCGATGAGGAATTCGCAGTCCGTTTGGGCGGATGAGCAGTTCGCCGACAGGGCGGCAAAGGACGATGCCGCCATGTAGGCCTTCATCCTTGCCCGCAGGTGTTGTCCGTTTCGTTCGCTTAGCACAGCCAATCGGTAATTTGCCGCCGCCCGCACTGCCGGGGACTCGCTCTGGGCTGCGGTGATGAGGGGTTTTTCGGCGTGGGCGGCCTTGTTGAGGTGTATAAGGCATTGCCCGATGCGGAGTTGAAAAAAGTCGTACATCAACTCCCCTTCGGGCGACTTATTGGCCAGACCTGAAAGCGGAAGATACTGCCCCAGTGCGGAAACGTAATCCTTTTTTGCGAAGGCATCCCGCGCCTGTTTCCAGGAGACGCTTTGGGCGTCTTTCGACTGGGCGATTACGAAGAGATCCTTTGGCTTTTCGGGCGACTCCTTTGATGGGTCTGATTGGAACCCAAGGGTTGTCTGTACTTGACGGAAGGGGATGTGGAATATGGAGGCAGCGAGTATCACAACTGCCAGTGTGTTGGCGATGAGGAATATCTGGGTGGTTGAGAGACGACGCAGGAATCCACCGGTTTTTAGCGTCTCGCGTTTTTGTTGACCCGTCGGGGCAGGTTTTTCCACCGTTGCCGGGGCTGCATTGGTTACCGGTTCCGCCGGTGCGTCGTCGGCCCTTGCCGCCATTTTCGCGTGCATCTTGGCCTTTTGAGCGGCGATGATTTGGGCGAGTTGATCAGAAGAACCGCTTGATTCCTGGTTATCGGTGGATTCCCCGGCCAGTGCTTCGGCCACCGATTCTTCAACTGATTCCTTGGCAGGTTCCTCGGCTGATTCTTCGTCGGGCGCTTCGGTTTCGGACGGTTCTTCGTCGGCTTCCTCGGCTTGGGCTTCGGGGTCAATGGGTTCCTGGGCATCGGTGGTGGTGTCGTCTGAAGCCTCTTCGCTGGCCTGAGCATCGTCGGCTTGGGCTTCAGAGTCAACGGGGTCTTGGGATTCGGGATCAGTCGGCACTTCTGCCTGCTGATCGTCAGCCTCTTCAGCGTCCTGTTCAGGATTAGGAACAGACTCTTCTACCATAGCAATCCATTGCTTTCTTTTTTCGTCTTCGCCCGGCCAAGTTAAAGGTCAATCCGCGCAGCGGGCGTAGAACCAGTCGCGGATTCTGTTGCAAGTCTTGTGCCAAACGGTATTAAGGGATGGATTGTTTCGGGGCCTGGTCGTCGAAAGGCCTGTAAATACAGCCTTCAAATGCCTTTTCAGTAGAAATGGTTGCCCTGGGATTGTTTTTTTTCAATGCCGACAGGCCAGGGGGATGTAAGGATTTTAGTCAACGTGCGCTTGGTTTTCAGACATTACTTCTACGTTAGTACCACCTGCGCGCAAGGCGATCGCGGACATTCGCTTCGTTGATTGTCCCATCCCGAATCCCAGCGGACAGATCCCGAAAGTAATCGGTCTGGAACCGCAAGAGTCCCCAAGACACTTTCAGTGTCCACAGGTATCCATCAGTATCCTCCGGAGCCGGCTTGAGCCACCACGAACCCATGTCTAATTCGGCTCGGTGGGGACAGAACGACCATGGGATTTCCAACCGAAGATACGCGACTTTGGGAGATTTGCGATCTATGGCATCCGGGCCGAGACTTTGCAGATCGACTCTCTTGTAATCGGCAAACGGGACTAGCTCTTGCAGGGACTCGTAATCTTCCGTGCGAAGAGAATCACCGAACCTCCTGCGCAGATGCCCCAAGAGTACGTCTCTCTGCTCCAGATTATCGAAGTATGCGTCAAGCGTTCTACTTACGTGGCTGCGAATACTCGGATGCAGGCACTGGAGCATATCCTTGATTCGCCAGTCCTGTGCGCTCCTGACAAATTCCTGTGCGAGTTCCTCTGGACTTCCGAAGGTCGGATGGTTCGCACAGCCGCCGATGCTTCCAAGAGCGAACACGAAACAGAGTAGGGCAACCCTATGGATCTGGTCACTCATTAGTGTAACTCTCCTTTATAATTGGGGGCACTATATAATGGCAGGAGGTTAAGGATTTCCGGGGTTAGATTGGCGGTCTTTGGGACATCCTGGCATTCTGGCAAGGCCCATTTCCCTTGAGTTTTCAGATAAGCCCTTTGTAAGGTAATCGTCGAAAACACGCATCTTGACCTTATCCTCCTGCCATTACATGGTGCCCACTAATTTGCGATGAGTTCTTCGGCCTTTTCGGGAGTGGGCGATTGCTCTTTCTGTGCGTTGGGGGCCTGGATGTCGTATCGTTTCAGTTTCGCGTGCAGTGTCGCTCGCGTGATTCCCAGAAGGGCGGCGGCTCGTGTACGCTGCCAACCCGTCTCCCGCAATGCCCGGACGATAAACTCGCGTTCTGCCGATTCCAGCGAGAACTCTTTTTTGGGCTTTTGCGCAGGCGAAGCCGGCGCCTGTTCCGGCGTGGTCTGGGCTTCCTGACCATCGAAAACCAGGCTCGAAACGGAGATTTCGTCGCCTTTTTCCAGGATAATCGCCCGCTCGATAACATTTCGCAGTTCACGGACGTTTCCGGGCCAATTGTGTTGAATAAGGCGTTGCTTTGCCTCCTCGCCGAGCCGGGATATGCCGTTGCGGGTGGGATTTCCGGACGATTCGAGAAAATACTCCGCCAGCAGGCCTATATCATCACGACGATCATCGGCCTGAAGGGCGGGAATGGTTATCGGAAAGACCGCAAGGCGGTAATACAGGTCCTGACGGAACTTTCCGGTTTGGGTCTCGGCGAGCAGGTTCTTGTTGCTCGATGCCACGATTGTCGCGTTGCAATGTATGTCTTTGTTACCGCCGACCTTACGGAAAGTCCGTTCCTGTAGAACGCGAAGCAGTTTTGCCTGGAGTTCCGACGTCATTTCGCTGATCTCGTCGAGGAAAATGCTGCCGTCGTTGGCCTGCTCAAACAGTCCGGTCTTTTCGCGGTCAGCGCCGGTGAATGCACCCTTTACGTGTCCGAACAGTTCGCTTTCGAGGAGTGTCGAAGTCAAAGCCGCACAATTGATTGCGATAAATCGCTCGAAATCGCCATATCGCCACCAGTGGACAGCCCTTGCAGCCAGTTCCTTCCCGACACCCGTTTCGCCAAGGATCAGCACCGGATTGCACCGGCTTTCGGAAACCAGGCGTATCGTGTCGAGATATTTGACCATTCCGGGACTTTTACCGACAATTTCTACCCCGGCGGGACATTCGTTACAGAAAAAACGCTGGCGACGTTCACTATCGGAAAACCTTACCGTTTCGAGTCCTTCAATCAACCGGCCCAGGGTTTTCTCATCCAGTGGTCCGGCGATGTAATCAAACGCTCCTGCCCGGACGAAATGGACGGCATGGTCCACGCAGGGGTCTTCCGAGACGACCACCACGGGTGTTTCCGGGGAGAACGATTGCAGGCTGCGAATGAATTGGACGGTTTCGCCGATGGCCGAGTCATTGAAGGTAACAACGACCAATTCGGGGCAGAGTCGGCGTACGAGGTCGATAGCGGCGGGGGTCGAACGGGCCGAGATTACATCTTCGGAAATCGACTTCAGGAGGGTCTTCTGCCGGGATGTCTGTGCAGAACCTTCCCCGACAATAACGACACACCGCAGAATCCGTTCCGTAGTCGTGTCCATCTACCGCACTCTCAACCTGTTACAGATGAAAAAGCATCCTTACCAACCCACGCCTATTATCGACGAAACAAAGGGAAAAGTGGAAGGAAAAAAGTAGTAAATTTTTAGTTCCCCGTACTTATATCCGCGTATTCTGAATATTTGCATCTCGTGCAATGAGTTTAACCCCCAACATATCCGTAGTTGCCCTTAAGTTTTCGCGATCCGACTCGATAATAAAGTCTGGGTAAAGGTGCTATTCTTTTAGCGACGCAAATGCGGTTGAAAACAGGAGTTGGACATGAGCAGCCTCGGAATGGCCGGAGTCTTTTCCGGAATCGATACAGATACACTCGTGGCTCGGATAATGGCCATCAGCACCAGGCCTGTGGCATTGATGAAAGTTCGCCAGGGGACCTGGGAAGATAAAATCAGCGCCGTCGATAATATCGAATCCCGTCTGGTGCAGCTGAAAGACCTGGCGGGTCAGTTGCGGGATTCGGATACGCTTGTCAGCGTACTCGCATCGTCTTCGGACAGTACGGTTATGACGGCAACTGCTTCGGGTGCGGCGATCGAGGGAAAATATAGCGTCGAAATCAACCAACTTGCCGCTGGGCATCGAATGGTGCATACCGACGGATTGACATCTGAAGACACCACGATAGGAAGCAGCAAATCAACCGCACTGAACGCCAACAGCATGGCTGACGCCGGTGCGACCTGGTTCACCACGAGCGCAAATGGGGCTACATATACCTTCGATTTCGGCGATGAAGCCGACATGACCGAGGTGGTTTTCGCAGCCGATACCACTTATTCGCTCAACGAGGTGGCCGCTCTGATTAACGTTCGAAGCCAGGCGGTAGCAGGTTACGACGCTGCTGTCGTTGAAGAGGATGCGGGGAATTACTATTTGCGGTTGACGTCGCAGGATCCAGGACCCGTCGGCGAACTGACCCATACGCTCACTTCCGGCGACGCCATCGCCGAACTCAACGACGCCGCCGACTGGACCAAGGACAACGGTGCAGGCGGCACGTTTATCTACACCTATAACGGCGTAACCCGCACAATCAACACCGGCAACGGGACAACGCTGTCGGACCTTGTTGGCCTGATTAATAACGACGCGGAGAACCCCGGCGTCTCGGCAAGTCTCCTGCAATACGACGGCGGAGAAGGGGTCTATCACCTGGTGCTGTCGGGAAAAACCACCGGCGAAGATTACGACATTACGGTTGACGCCGGGACGACGCTGATGGGTTTCAATGATGTCGGGGACAACTGGACGGTAACTCAACAGGCCCAGAACGCACAAGTCCGCGTTGACGGCTTCCCCGCCGGAGACTGGATAGAAAGATCAACCAACACGATCAGCGACATTATTCCCGATGTAACGCTTACGCTGGCGAATACCACCGCAGCGGACGAAAGCGAAATGTTAACGCTGACCAGGAGCACGGCGGGACTGGAGAACGACCTGGAAAACTTGGTCGCCATTTACAACGGACTGGTCGATACGGTCGATGCGCACGCCGGTTACGATGAGGAAGCCGAGACCAGCGGAATCCTTCAGGGGAACGCCTCGCTTACCAGTATTCTCAGCCGTATGCGAATGATCATGTCAGGTAAGGCTGAAGGGTTCGTCGCCGGTACCGACGCATATACGATGTTTGCCGAGATAGGCATCGAGTTCGACGCCGAAGGTAAACTGGAACTGGATACCGACACGCTCAGCAACGCCATCGAAGAGGATTTCGAAAGCGTGCTCTCGCTGATAGGCGCTCTTGCCAGCGGAACCACCGACGACGATTACATCAAGTTCACCAGCGCCGAAGAATCCACACAGGCCGGTACTTATGAAATCAGCGTGTCTTTCGGCGCCGGCGGCGACATCGCCCAGGCCCTTATCAGGACAAAGGGCGATACGATGTGGCGCAACACGACCTGGAGCGGAAACACGATTACCGGTGGCGAAGGTAATCCTGAAGAGGGGTTGATATTCTCGGCAGTGTGGGACGGCGTCAGCAGTACGCAGACGGCGGAACTGCGTGTCCTGAGGGGGTTCGCCGGGATGATTTACGACCACATGGACACAGTACTTGCCGACGAGACCGGAACGGTGTTTTTGATGAAGGACGGCTTTCAGGACCAGATAGACAGCATAGAAAAAGCCGTCGAGCTCCAGACCAGACGCCTGGAGCAGCAGGAAAAGCACCTCAGGGCGAAATTCGCCCGTCTGGAAGCGACGCTGGCCGGACTGGACGCTCAAAGAGGCGCAGTTGACTCGCTGTTGCAATCACTTTCTACAAACGACGATTAAATTGAGACGAGAAGGGTTAACTATGGACGGGATAACGGCATATAAAGAAAGCACGATAACCACGCAGTCTCGTGGTCATCTGATAGTGATGCTCTATGAGGGCGCTGTTAAGTTCCTCAATCAGGCGATCGAACAAATCGAGGCCGGGGATGACGGGAGCATCGCCGACAGGGCTGAATATATCACCAAGGCTACGAACATCATAAACGAACTCAATGCGATATTGGACGTCGAAGCCGGCGGTGAAATCGCCGTCGATCTCAGGCGACTTTACCAGTTTATGATTCGCCATCTCCTGCAGGCGAATATCAGGAACGATACACGGATGATGCGCGAGGTAATCGACCTTCTGGAAGATCTCAACGAAGGATGGAAGGCGATTAGTATCTGATTAAAATGAATATTGAATATCGAACAAAGAATTTTGAATTTTGAAGTAAAAGAAACAATCTGCTTTTGTGAGATGTTTTTTTCCACTTCGTAATTCCACGTAGTGGTGCTACGCACAAAATTCTCTGTTCGATATTCAATATTCATTTTTTTTTTCAGGCAAATGGACATTGGGGCTATTACGCTTGTCGGATTGGCGAATTGCTGATATAATACATTGGTGTTGTTTTCTTGTTCGTCTACTGAGTACTGAATATGGGGGCGAAAGGTTTCGACCGGACGAGTTGAGGTATCGGTTGCGTGCCCAGGTTCCAGGAGGCCTGGTTAAACACCTGGAAACTTCATAGTTGCCAATAACAACTATGCACTGGCTGCTTAATTAAGTAGCCCGTCCGTCGGTTTCACGCTCGCGGGGGCCGACAGGACGTCAACCAGCGGGCTGGCTGCCTGGAAGTTGCCCGGTTATTCAGGCGGCGAGATTTGGTCGGGCTGGTCGTTTCCGAAGCGTGTCGCTTGCGTGTCGGCGGCGGCGAGATCAAAACAGCGACTACGCACGTAGAAGCCGGTACTGAAACGTCACGGGACGCGGGTTCGATTCCCGCCGCCTCCAGTCTTCGTTCGCCGCTGTTGGCGAACGAAGACTGCCACGACGTAGCGGCGTAAATGCCAGCGAACTATTTACATTTCAGGCCGGATACCAGGCTTGCTGCTACCAGCGTAGTAATCCGAAAAGGCTGAAACCAGTCCTGACGCGGAGCGTTTTCGCGCCGGCGTAACCCGGCACCCAGACCTGTACGGTGCGGATTTCATAACGTGCCGGTACCCAGACTTTGATAGAGCGTGTTTCGTAGCGGGGCGGACACCAATACCGCTCGGTCCTGGCCGGAGCGATGACCACTGTGTATCTGCGTCCTTCGGAGTCATAAACGGTCCGCAACACGGCTGGGATATAGCGGGTTTCCCAGTGTCCAGCCTCAACGAGCACCTGTTCGGTTCGGATTTCGTAGTGGCTCGGTTCGACGAGGACTTGCTCCGTGCGAGTCTCATAGTGCCCCTGAACCCTTCGTTGCGCAATGCCTGGGCTGCCGGAGCCGAACCGCACGATCACCCGGACGCGATTGTTATTGTTGCGGCGGGAAACACGACGATTGTTATTGTTGCGACGGGAAACACGGCGGTCGTTCCGATCATTTCGTTTTGTAACAACTGGCCGCTTATTGTCGTTCCTGCCCTTGTTCCTTGCCAAGGCCGGCGCGGTCGGCAGGGAAACAAACCACGCAACCAGCACAACCAACATTCCAAGTTTTCGATTCCGTGTTTTCATGACTTTCTCCTATCTTTATCTTGGTTGAAGAAGTTTAGGCCTAGCCTTTCACTCGAATCCATCTACATGTTATAAACGCAGTAGATATTCCAATATTTCATCCGCGTTTAATAATTTGGGAAATCAGGTGAGAAACCAGGGTACAGCGGGGTTGTTGAAAAAGTCGTAACACGGGCGTCAGCGCCCGTGAGGAACCGCGGAAAATGCTGCGATTTCCGGTAAAACCAGCACGGGCGAGACGCCCGTGCTACTCATAAAGGGGACTTTTTCAACAACCCCCACAGCCACCTATTTCCTACGTCGGGCGCGGAGGCCCGGATACCTCCGTGTGTCTGCGATAGATATCTTCAGTTTCCGGCACGACGGCGGGTATGTCGTTGACTCTTCACTGGTGCGGCCCCCTTTGATTGGCGTGTCTTGGCGCTCTGTCGTTGCGGGCTGCGACGGGCGAGACGGGTGCCTGCCTTCCGACGCCGGCCATTCCGTTCCGCCTGTTTCCGGGCCTGTCGCTTGCATGGGCTTTCGGCGGGGACGCCGTCTTCCAGACCTTTGGCAGCATCCTCCGAATGGAAGGCGTGGTCCTGATCTACCGGAACCTTTCGCTTGATTATCCGCTCGATGTCGCTGAGATATTCCAATTCGTCACCGGAGCAGAAAGATATCGCCTTGCCGGACCGCCCGGCCCGGGCAGTACGCCCGATACGGTGGATGTAACTCTCAGGTTCGTTGGGCAGGTCGAAATTGATCACATGGGTTATGCCGTCCACGTCGATACCGCG
>JAUWNJ010000030.1 GCA_030612725.1 Planctomycetales bacterium | reverse complement strand
TTATTGTTCGCCGAACAAACTTTTCGAGTTTATCCAGGCGGGGCTTCCCCTGATCGTCAACGATTTGCCGTTTCTGAAAAAGGTTGTCGGCGGGGAGAATTTCGGCGTCGTCGCCAAACTCGAAACACCGGAGCAATACGCTCATGCCATACGTGAGATGTTCGATACCTCGCTGGGCGGCCCGGGGCGGTTTCGCCAAAGGCTTCTGGAGCAGGCCGGCGAGTACAACTGGACGAAAGAAGAAAAGAAAATTACCGCCATTTATAACCGGATTCAGTAGCGGTAAAGACCGGCATCACGATATTATCTTTACCGTGCCACCGGCGATGATTTAGACTATCGGGACAAGGGCTTTCAATGCACGAAACCTCTGGAAGACGCGAAGTAAAACTTGTTCCTTCATCTCAATTAATCGAGAGGCAATCTGATGTGTGGAATAGCCGGTATTTACGGTAAAAATTTTTCAGGAGCGATGGACGAGACGCTTGCGGAGATGCTACACACCCTGGCGCATCGCGGACCCGACGACGAAGGTGTCTGGATATCTCCGGGCGGTGAGTGCGGGTTAGGACACAAACGCCTGTCCATTATCGACCCGGAATTAGGTCATCAACCGCTAGCCAACGAAGACGAAACGATATGGGTAACATTCAATGGCTGTATCTACAACTACCAGGACATCGCCAGGCAACTTCGTCAGAGCGGGCATCGGTTCCGAACGCACTCGGACACCGAAGTGATCGTTCACGCCTACGAGCAATGGGGAACCGAATGTGTGAAACGTTTCAACGGCATGTGGGCTTTCGCCCTGTGGGACGCAGGGAACCGGACGCTCTTCTGCAGCAGGGACCGAGTGGGCATCAAACCGTTCTATTACGCATGGAACGGAGAATCGCTGACGTTTGCCTCGGAAATCAAGGCCATTCTGTCAACCGACGCGGTTGAGCCTCGTGCCGGCGAAGACGGGCTGAGACAGTATCTTACCTACCAGTTCTGCCTCGACGACCATACGTTGTTTGAGGGTGTCCGAAAGTTACAGCCCGGACACAACATGATCCTCAAGGCGGGAAAATCACCGGAAATCACCAAGTATTGGGACATTAATTTCGAAATCGACGCCGAGCATGATGAATCCTACTTCGTGGACAAGTTGAGCCGGATTCTGGAGGATTCCGTCCGCCTTCGGCTTCGGGCGGATGTACCGCTCGGAACGCACCTTTCGGGCGGATTGGATTCGTCGGCGGTGGTTTGCCTGGCAAGATTGCTGCTGGGCGATGATATCCCGTTGAAAACTTTTACAGGCGCGTTTCACGAAGGTAACGAATTCGACGAAACACGCTACGCAAAGATGGTTTCGCAATCCAACAATACGGAATATCTGGAAACCTATCTCAACTGCGACGATTTCGCCCAGTCAATCGAAAAAATCACCTACTTCATGGACGAACCGGCTGCAGGCCCGGGCGTCTTCCCTCAATACTGGGTTTCTAAACTGGCTAGCGAGCATGTAAAGGTCGTCCTCGGCGGGCAGGGCGGAGACGAACTGTTCATCGGATATGCACGATACCTCGTTGCATATCTCGAAGAGTGCATCAGGGGCGCTATCGAGAATACAGCCCACCGGGCGAAGTACGTCGCCACGCTGGAAACCATTGTTCCCAGCCTTCCCAGCCTGGAAAACTACGTGCCTATGCTGAAAAATTTCTGGCGGGAAGGACTTTTCGAGGACCCGGCAAGACGATATTTCCGACTGGTTGACCGTTTCTGCGATAACCAGAAATTTCTCAGCGACGACTTCCCTTCCGATCCGGAGCGGACCTTCGAGCAATTCAAGGCGATCTTCGACAGTCACGGGGCGGCTGCGAAAATTAACCGCATTTTCTGCTTCGACCTGAAGGGACATCTTCAATCGTTGCTCCACGTCGAGGATCGTACGAGCATGGCGTGGGGGCTGGAGTCGCGGGTGCCGCTGCTCGACCACCGTCTCGTCGAACTAATGGCCTCAATATCCCCCGTTACCAAGTTTAAAAACGGTCAATTGAAATACATGTTCCGCAAGGCGGTGGGAAACCTCGTCCCGCAGGACGTATTGAACCGGAAAGACAAAATGGGCTTTCCCGTCCCATTGGCGCAGTGGTTGAAGAAAGACCTGCGTGATTTCGTTACGGACATCGTATTGAGCAAACGTTGCAGGGAAAGGGGGCTTTTCGATACGCGGGCGTTGTCGTCGGCAATTGACTCGGAGCAACCCTTCGGACGATCATTGTGGGGAGCATTGTCTCTGGAATTGTGGTTCAGGCAGTTTATCGACAAGACCCCGGGAAACTGAATTCGCAAAACGGGCGGCGAAAAACCAGATTATCATGTGCGGAATTGCCGGAATTATACGTTTCGACGGAACCTGCGTGAACTCGAAGACGCTTGCGCGAATGAGCGATTGCCTGGCGCATCGGGGGCCTGACAACCTTGGTTTTCTTTCGTGGTCGCCGAATAAACCGGTGAAGGTTTCTCGAAACATCGACGAGTTGCCGGGGGGCTGTTCAGTCGGGTTTGCGCACCGGCGATTGTCCATTCTCGACGTTACCCGGGCGGGCGCTCAGCCTATGAGCACGCCCGACGGACGATATCACATCGTCTTCAACGGAGAAATCTACAACTACCTCGAACTGCGGGAAGAACTCGAAGCAAAGGGCGTCCGCTTTCGGAGTCGAAGTGATACCGAGGTGCTGTTGTCGGCGTGGGCGCATTGGGGGCATAAGGCAATCGGGCGCCTGGTTGGAATGTTCGCTGCCGTCATTCTGGATACCAAAGATCGCAAGTTGTTGCTGGTGCGCGACTTTTTCGGGATAAAACCCCTGTACTATGTCAGTTGCGAGCGATTTTTCGCTTTTTCCAGCGAGTTGAAATCCCTTTTGGAGATTCGAGACGTCGCTCGTCGGGCGAATCCCTCTCGTCTGTACGAGTATCTTCGTTTCGGCATGACCGATTACGGCGACCAGACCCTCCTGACCGACATTCACCAACTCCGTTCGGCGCATTACATTGAGATTCCCGTCGATTCGCATTCCGAGCCGGAGCAGGTTTGCTATTGGCGAATGGACACGTCCCGGCGGGCGGACCTGTCGTTTGATGCAGCGGCTGAAAGGTTGCGAGAACTTTTTCTCCGGAACGTTCAAATTCATCTTCGCAGCGATGTTTCCGTCGGCGCGGCATTGTCCGGCGGGATCGACTCTTCATCCATTGTCATGGCCATGCGACACATCCAGGGAGCCGACCTGCAAATCAGCACCTTCAGTTACATTGCTTCGGACAATGCGATTAACGAGGAAAAATGGGTCGATCTTATCGCCGATCAGGCGGGCGCTCATTCGCATAAAGTCAGGATCAGTCCGGAAGAACTGGTCGGAGACCTTGACGACATGATCGGCGCACAAAGTGAGCCTGTAAGCACAACGAGCATGTATGCGCAGTATCGTGTATTTCGTCTTGCGCACGATGCCGGGATAAAGGTCATGCTGGACGGGCAGGGAGCCGACGAAATCCTGGGCGGATACAGGTATTTCGTGGGCGCTCGCGTAACTTCTCTCTTGAGGCAGGGGCGATTAATTTCCGCAGCACGTCTGCTCGCACGGGCGATGAGGTTGCCGGGACCGGCTGGGGGATTATGGATACTGTGCTATACGGGCGCATTCATGCTACCCGACAAATTGAAAGCCCCCGCCTTAAGGTTAATCGGTCAAAACCTCGTGCCGCAATGGCTTGACGGCGAATGGTTCCGCCGGCGGTCGGTTTTACCCGAGTTTCCCCGCCAATGCCGCCGGCGCGATGCGCTCAGGGAGCAGATGTTTGAGACGCTGACCCGGACCAGCGTCCCGAAACTCCTTCGATATGAAGACCGGAATTCCATGGCCTTTTCCGTCGAGAGTCGTGTCCCGTTTCTGACGCCGGAACTGGCGGAGTTTTGCCTGTCCCTGCCCGAGGAATATCACATCGGTCCGGACGGGACGGGGAAGTTGCTTTTCCGGCGAGCAATGCACGGAATCGTCCCGGAAGAAATTCTGGAGCGTAAGGATAAAATAGGTTTCGAGACGCCCGAAAAGAACTGGTTGACCGCCCTGAAACCATGGGCCGACAGTATCTTTCGGAGCGACGCGGCATCGGCGGTGAGTCCACTGAACTTTCAGGAAGCCCAAAAGGAATGGCAGGCGGTAGCCGAAGGGCGCAGACGGTTCGACCGGCATATCTGGAGGATGGTGAACCTGATACGATGGTCGGAACTTATGGGAATTCGCTTTGACGATTGACAGCACCTGCATGGCCACAGCCTCCGGCTATGATTACCCTTGCCGGATGCGGGCGGGCGGACATACACTCATAAAATATGGGCGTGATATTGAGTTATTTCAGGCAGCACCGCTGGCAGCGACGGATTATGACCGGTCTGACTGCGGCGATTCTGGGTGTAGCGGCAGCCTGGGTGGCAATACCGATTGTGCGGGATTTGCAGATTATCGACATGCTCGGCGACGAAGACCCGCTCCGACGCGAGCGGGGAATTCTCCTGGCGGTCTCCGTCGCGGAAGATCGGCCTCAACTCATCGAGCGGATAGAAACCAGACTCGACTCGGCTGGGGACGTTCAGTTTTCCGCGATGGTAAATGTCCTGAACCGGCTTGGAAAATTCCGCACGCCCGCCCGAAAAGGCGAACAACTCGACAGATTCTACCTGGTCAAATTCATCTCCTGCATCAGCGGCGATAATGACCGGTCCGTCGAAGTCAGGGGCGTCTTTCTGCACAAACTCATCCTGAACGGACGCGACAATGTCCACGTCCGCAAGGCGCTTCGGCTCGCCGCCGATGACAAAGCCGACGAAATCCGCTCCGCCGCCGCCCTGCTGGCGTGCCGGCTTGGCGACGACGAGACGCTGGGCGAACTGCTCGGCGACGCCAAACCGCAGGTTCGCGCATCGGCGGCATTGGATGCAGGGCTTGCCGGGCGAAAAACCTGCACGGACGCCATCGCCAAAATCCTCGAAAAACCTCAAACGGACAATGAACAGGCCGCCGCCGCTTACGCACTGGCGAATCTGAAGCCGAAAAGATTCGCCCCGCAAATCGCCCAGGCCATACTGTTAGCCCACAAAACCGGAAAGATCGCCCCACCTGCCGGGCAGGCAAGCCTGCTGGATAAACTGCTGCACGTCGCGTCGCTGCTGGATAAAGACGCTGTCGGGCCGGCGGTTATTGAAGTGCTCAAGGATTCACAGCGGCGCGGGCAATCGCCCCCCACTTCGGCCTTGATAGCGGCGGGGAGACTGAAAATCCACGAGGCTGAACCGTTCATACAGGCGACCATCAATAAACTCATTTCCCGAAGAGAAAAACTGACCGGCGGCGATACGATCGCGCTCGCTGCGGCTATTAACGCCGCATCCAGACTCGATATGCCTCCGAACATCTTCGTCGAGGTGATGGAAAAACTCTGGCACCGGCGAACCTCCGTCGCAATGATCCTCGCATCCGAAGCCATCGCAAATCGACGTGAAATCATCGCCAAAGACCCTGAACTAATGTCGAGAACGATTACCGTCCTGGGGCGGGAGGCGGAACGCTCGGATACGCCGGTTCCGTCGGCGGCTGCGGCAACGGCATTATTCAAACTCTCCGGGCGGCGGGCGGACGAAGCACTACTGGCTGCCTGTGAGTCCGAAACCTACCTTGCCGGCGATTACGTGGCATGGAACCTCGCCCAAAGCCAAACGGACGATGCCCGGCGAATCGGAGGCGTATTCTTCGGACCCGGTATCTACGACAAAACCGTCCGAGCAAACGCGACGATACTGCTGGCGCTTCTGGAACGCGGAACAGACAAAGCCGACCGCCTTGCCGAAATAATCGAATCCAGACTCGTCGGGCTGAACGACCAGTTCACAGCCGGTTCGTATCACTGCGCAATGCTGATACTGAATCGGCGAGAATATATCGACAAAGTCGCATCGCTGACCGAGGCTGGGGCATTCGGGCAGCGGAGAGTTCTGACGGCGCTGGCCCTTGCCGGCGCATCGACAGGGTTCGACCGCGTCTTCGCCGGCGCGAAGTTCAATCCCGCCCGAATCGATTCGTACCTGGCGGGACGGCTTATGTCGCGGGTGTATTCATCCGTCGTGCCGGAGATGCCCGCCTTCGACCCGGACGCGACACCGGAAACAAGACATTGGCAATGCCGCATCCAGCGGGATTACTATCTTATCCACCGAAAGAAAATCCTTGGTAAAATACAACCATGAAACTTCCTGAAATCCAACGCAAAAAAACTCGCGGCGTAAGCGTCGGCGGCGTTCGCATCGGCGACGGCGCGCCGGTGAGCATACAGTCGATGACCACCACTCCAACGTCCGACGTTCGCGCGACGCTGACGCAGATAGAGGCTTTGGCCGACGCCGGCTGCGACATCGTCCGCGTCGCCGCTGCGACTCCCGAAGACACCGCCGCCCTGGGTGAAATCGTCGCATCCGCTCCCGTTCCGATAGTCGCCGACGTGCATTTCCGCTTCCGGCGCGCTCTCGAATCCATCGAAGCCGGTGTGCATAAAATCCGCCTCAATCCGGGTAATATCTCCGAGAAGCAGGCTGTGCGGGAAGTTATAGACGCAGCCGGGGATGCCGGAATACCCATCCGCGTCGGCGTCAACGAAGGGTCCGTCATGGACCGAACGGACGGCGATCACCAGGCCCGGCAACTCAAAAAACCGCTCAATGAACTAATGGTCGAAACCATCGCCGATTACCTCGAAGTCTTCATCGAAGCCAATTTTCACGACCTTGTCCTCTCGGCCAAGAGCCACGACGCGATGACAACCATTGCGGTCAATCGCGCCTTGAGCGAGCGATTCGACTATCCGTTGCATCTGGGGCTGACCCATGCCGGAACCGCTGCGACCGGCCTGGTGAGATCTGTGGCTGCGTTAGGGACGCTGCTGGCTGAAGGAATCGGCGACACGGTTCGCATCAGTTTTGCCGGCGACCCGGTGGCTGAAGTATCCGCCGCGAAGGAACTTCTCGCATCGCTTCGCCTGCGCCCGCGCGAAGGCGCCGAGATAATCGCCTGCCCGACCTGTGGCCGGACTCAAGCCGACGTAGCCACGCTGGCCCAAGAGGTCAGCGTCGCATTGGCTGACGTAAAGCCCCATGTAATCGTCGCGGTAATGGGGTGCATCGTCAACGGACCCGGCGAAGCCGCCGGCGCAGACGCAGCCGTCTGCTGCGGAAAAGGAAAAGCCGCTATCTACCGACAAGGGGAATACGTCCGAACCGTGGCCGAAGAGGAAATCGTCGAATCACTCGTGACGGAAGTGCGCTCTCTCCTGGAAGGAAGAGATTGATTGGTCAATCAATTGCCAATTGGCAATTGGTAACTACTTCAATTCTGCGAACATCAGCTCGTTGGGCAGGTCGTTGATTGAAGTGCAGTTGCTTCGGTCGATGACGGCAATGTATTTGCGAACGGGGCCGGTTGGGGCGGGGTCGCCACCGACCTGGACGCGGATGTAAGCGATGTACACGTCGGACCTTACAGTAATTTGATTGCTAAGCCAGGAGTAATAGATTTCGTACTTGCTCAGGTCGTCGGTAATTTCATCAAGCCCGTCGTCGCCGGTGCCGCTGTCGGTTATTTTGTAGCAGTTGGGAGCAAAGTTGCCGTAGATGTTCCTTGGCATGGGAGTAATGATCTTCGCCAATGGTACGGCGATCTCACCCGGACTGGCAAAACCTTCATCTTCCCGCAGGTTAACCAGACCCGTAGCGATTTCCCGCGGGGCCACGAGAATAGAATAGTCCGTTCCGCCCAGAGCGTTATTGAGCAGATCGCGGTAGGCGACGATGTCCTTGGCTATGCGCTCGCGCATCATTTTCCCGCCGCCAATATCGGTCGTCATTGTGCTGATACCCGGAAGGTGCTGAATCACCTGCCAGGGCGCGGTATTGATATTAATTCTACCATAGACCGTACCGGGCCTTCCGTTATTCGGGTCCGGCGCGAGCACATCCATGTAATCGCCGAGCATACAGGCAGGTGGAATTTGCGGGTCCGTGCCGAGTAAAATCTCACCAGACGTGCTCAGCCGACCGTTGGAAACATTGGTCGGCGACAACGCAAGGGCCTTGTCCAGCGGTACACCGCTACTGGACGGCCCGACGTAGAAGATTCGAGAGACGTCGCCAAGGTTAATCAGATTACCGTTGCGGACGAAGACGGGCGTCGGTTTGGCGTCGGTAACTGCTTTGCAAGTATAATTATCATTGGCTTTGCCGAGGTTTGTATTTCCGGCAGTCATTCCGCCGCCATCTGTATTAGTATAATCCACGTCGTTAAACGAATTTGTCACGTCAATGGAATACTTGGCGTGGGATGGAACATCATCCCTCTGAAAGACTACCATGCTTGAGAAACCCAGGTCTGGGTCAGCCACATTAACTGTGGCGTCCCCCAGCGGAACGTCCTTGTCGCTAGCGGGGCCGGTTCCATCACTTTTACGCGAGCGATATATTATAATGCCCTTATCAAGGTCCAAACCCGGAATAACAAGAACCCTTTCGACGTCGGCATGAACCGGTATGGTCGCGTTGTCCGAAACAATTACAATTCGCCTGCCGGGTGAAATGTTTACATCGGGCCAGCCACCGGTGGGAGTCTTTTCCGTTCCGCCCTCGGTAAGTTTGAAACCCACGATACTTATGTCGGTCTTATAAGGATTAAACAACTCGATAGCAGAATAACGGTTATAGACGTCGGGGGCCTCGCTGACCTTGTACACCTTGTAGAACAATTCGGTGATGAAAGGTTGACGTTCAATGCCGAAGAGCTTGACGCCACTGAGCTTCACCGACGTCATTAAAGCAGGGGTAGGCACATACGTCGTCTCGTCGTCATCACGGTAGTCGATGACGTTGACTGCCAGTTGAGCGGCTACGACTCGTCGGGCGTTATCGTCGTCAGTGAATCCGACGATGCCTTCGGGAATGGCGTTATAGAAGGCATTGAATAAATCCTCGAAACCGGCGATGTTAAGATTGACCCTGTGGGTCGTATTCTGGATTCCGACGGCTCGACGGATGTAATCGCGTGAGGCCGAGTGAACGGTAAGATATGGTTTGGCAGCGTCGAACTGTCCGGTACCGTCCAATTTCAATGCCTCCCAAAGCCGACCGGAGGCGGTATCAGGGATATTCCAGCCCCAAGTCAGCGCCAGCATATCGGACATCTCAAACGGACGGTAGGCATTACTCCCGGGGTTGAGTGGTCTCTGGACGTAATGAGCATTGTACGTTGCGATGTTGTCACCGCTGCCGGCGCCGCCATTGCGACCAATAATGTCGTCAGCGGTGGCGGGGGCAGGGGTTCCGCGATCATTACCCTCATGGACGTTGTCGCGTGTGGCTGTATTGGTCAGATCCTCCAGCGAGATATTGGTTACCGGCATGACGACCCCAGAGACAGCGGCGGAAGTCGAATAGGCGGAGTTGATGTTCATCAGGCCTGAGGCGTCGATGATACGGACGGCAACGTAATACTCTTGCCCCGCACGGTTAGTAACGCCCGAAGGATACAATTTCGCATCGCCCCAACCATACCCGTCGGTATCAACCAGCAAAGGGTCCCAGGCCAGTATGTCTTCAACTTCAATGGCAGGACGATTGTAGATATTGCTGAGGTGCTTCCAGAACCCGCCAGCGGCAGGGTCGAAACTTGCCAGGTGTCTGTCGTAATCTTCGTGTGGGTAATCGACTTGTTGTTTGTAATCGGCGGCAGAGCCGTAGATTACGCCGGCTATGTCGATGTGGAGGTCTGCGGCGAGTTTGGCGCGTATCTGCTGAAGCACTCCGCCTGCCACCTGTTTCATGGGAGCGGCAGTGGCTATGCTGCGGGACTCTCTGCGGTCCATGTTGGCGACGATGATAAACGTCGTGCCAATCATCGCCAGCATCACCAGCAGACCCACCACCATTACGATAACAGAACCTTTTCGATGATAATCAGTTCTTTTAACCATCGTACACCTCTCTTCCTTTAAAATCCAAAATACAAATCTCAAATCCCAAACAAATCTCAAAAAACAATAACCAAACAGAAAAAGTCATCGTCGCAATTGTCTTTTGTCATTGAACTTTGTGATTTTGAATTTGTTTGGAATTTATATTTTGCTATTTGGATTTTTTACCGTGGCAGGTCCACGATTACCTCGTATGTCTGGGCTGTTTCACCCGTACCCAGTTCAAAGGTTATTCGCAGCGCCAGTGGCCAGTTGTCTTTCTTCCTGTATGTCCATAGGGCACAATACCTCTCGCCGCCCGCGGCCAATTCCACATTATATTCGGCGGCATCTTGGGACGGATGGGTATCCTGATACACGGCATCGCGATTTTTCCAATCATCAGGTTTTTTCGCCGCGTCCGAGTTGTACCAGATGAGCATTTTGGTGGTGGCGTCGCATTCTCCGTCGGCCCATTCTATTTTCAGGTTCCGGCATGGTCTCGCCAGGTAAGGCCAGAGCTTTTCCAGGTCCGCGAGACTGTTGGGCGGAAGCGGAATCGACGGCATATTGGTGAAACAATCGAACCACACTGTGCCTCCGACAGGCCAATCATACTGCCTCGGCGGTCCGACAACCTCGTTGTACAGTGCGTAGTCAAAATCCTTCCGGCTCCAGACTTTATACTCGGCCAGGGATATTTTTTCGTGGTCGTTGGTAGTGGCTGCGGCGCTTTCGGCGTTTAGCAGCGTCGCCCGTCGCCATAGGACGTTTTTATTGGAGGTTCCGGTCCGTCCATAGTCTATCCGGGCGGCGTTGGCGATGGTTGAATCGATCATGCTTTTATACGGCCCGACGGCGGTGAAGACCAGATGCTGCCTGCCGTTGGTATCGGTGTATATTGCAAGGAAACCTTCAGTGGTCAGTCCGGCCAGGTCTGCACGAATCCGCTCCACGACCGTACGGGCATCGGCGTCGGCGGTAATGGTGCTCTGGGACAGATTCACAGCCCGCTGTGCATTAGTCAGCAGTGTGCTGACGACAAGAATGATAGCCGTCAGGATAGTCATCGAGACCATCAGTTCCACGAGCGTAAACGCAGCAGACAGATTGCGGATTGCGGATTGCGGATTGCGGATTACCGATTGCGGATTCGGATGCGCAAAGTCAGAATGTCCTGTCGTCATGTTCATAAAAGAAATCTCATAGATAATCTTTTTTTGTTTCTTTCTACCTACGTTCTGTTGTTTCTTTTTCTATTAGCGTAATTCGTTTTATTCGCCTAATTCGCGTTCTAAGGCGCCACGGCTGTGCGAACCACGTAACACCCGATCGCGGGTGAATTCCGCCCGTCCGGGCCTACGGTCAAAGCCTCTCCGGGGGGAATCGTACGGGAAAGAGTACCATCTGAATCAACAACGAAAGCATATTTACCACCATCGTTATCATTGGCTCTGCATATCACCGGCGCTCCGATGCTGACGTTTCCGGACGTTATCTTGTTTCCGTCGGTGGAAACGGTCGAAAATGCAGGCGCCGCGTCTCCCGGCAGGAACTTGCGATAAGGCACGATGACCAGTTGATAATCATTACAATTGACACTTTTCATCTGGCGGGCAGCCAGAAGCCAACCGTAACGGATTGGCGGAAACCACGTACCGCTGCCCGATGGGATTTCGACCCAATCATCCGGATGGGCGCCGGTGGTGCCATGGGCGACCGGATAGGTCAAATCACCAGTGTGAGCCTCGCCGATCAGCGGGGTACCGTCCCAAAGGGCTCCGCCCAATCCTTTAATGGTATTGTGCGAGAGCCTTACCCGGCAGATGGAGATTGCGTTTTCAGAGATCATCGTGGCCGAGGTGTCGGCGACGGATAATTTGGTCGCCAGCATGGCAGTAGGGAATGCGGTTGCGACCATCGACAGCCCCACCACCAAGATGCCCAGCGACATCATCAGTTCCACCAGCGAAAAACCCGTTCGTTTGATTGCGGATTGTGGACTTGTCACGGCGTAGCCTTTTGGCGAAGCCGGATTGCGGATTGCGGATTTCCTTTTTTTCCAAGTCCCAAGTCCCAAGTCCCTAGTCCCTGTTTTCGGTATTCCGGTATTCCGGTATTCCGTGGACTGATTGTTCGATTGCTTTTTCATTATTCCTGCTCATCCGGCAGTAGTTTGCCTGTATAGGGGTTGATGCACAAAAATTGTCCGTTCTTTTCAAGCCAGGACTGTCTGTCCGGCATCACCTTAAACGTTTTATAATGAAATGCCGTTATCGCGCGAACACCGTCCTCATCAAGAGTAGGACCGGTGCCGGCAGGAAGACAAGGTTCCCATATTTTCTGCTTCGGCGTAGCGCCGTCCCCACCGAAAATCTTCACGTCCGTCTCGATTTGAGGAAGGTTACCGTTAACCCGGCCGGTCAGTGAACCGTCCGGGCTGAAGATTACGTTGAAGGTGGTAAACCCATCCCGGTCAGTGTTGACGTCGTTTGTATAATGACTACCCGAAACGTAATCGGATGAAATCCCCCCGAAGGCCATATCTCCCGGCATTGATTTCGGGGGGAAACCACTGACGGGAACAAACTTACCGGAGACTTTGTCTAATTGCATCACCGCCGCCCAGCATTTCCCATCGGTACCGATCTGCACGTGCACGCCCGCGTACGACTGGTTTTCGATGGCGGCGGCGCGGGCAGCGCCAAGCATCCCGCTTATGACGTTCCGCGACTGGAGGTCCGTACCGGCGGTGAACAGCTTGATTATCCCCGGCATCGTGATCGTCAACACCAGCGATATTATGGAAATAGCCACCAGCAATTCGATAATCGTGAACGCCGGCCTGATTGTGGATTGCGGATTGCGGATTGCGGATTGCCCGGATTCAAAATCCGTGTAATCTGTGCTTGCCACACCGTAGCCTGGCGAAGGCGGGTAATCCGTGGACTGATTGTCCGATCGCTTTTTCATAGTTATTGGTTATCCGAACGAATGTTGTCTTGTGCCGTGCCGAAGTCGCTGTCGGCTCCGGCGGAGATAAGCACCGGTGCTCCTCCGACGCCACCGTCGGAACTGTAATCCATCCTCATCCCAAAGCCGTCCACGAATCTGTCGCCCCTAATCGCATCATCGGGAAGAGGCCCCAGTATCTTCCTGGCGGCAGGATTGTCTTTCAGCGCCTTGTACAGTTTGGCGTTGTGATCATCAGGGGTTCCTGCGGTCGATGGTGGATAGTCATTAGTTTCGTCGGTCTCGCGAAAGGCTTCAATCGCCTGGAGGATTACCTGCATATTGGTTCTGGTCTCCTCGGCTGACGCCCTGGCGAGAACTATATGAGTAACACCCACAACAATCGTAACCAGAATGGCAATGATGCTTATCACCACAAGCATCTCCACCAGCGTGAAACCCCGTGGCACAGATTTGTAACCTGTGCGGCGTACACAGGTTGCAAACCTGTGCCACCCTTGAACGGAATGTAAAGCGTTGCTTTTCATCGGAAACCTCTCTGCCCACCTTCAGTAGGTAGGCGGGTTATCTATTAAAGAAGTTTGTAACATCGTCGTTCTCTGCACCACCCGCTTCGTCCCAATCTCCGTTAAGCCCCCTGCTGATCAGGATAAAATCGGTCCGGTAATACGCTCCTCCATCGGCGTCCCTGACGTATTCGTCCAGAATGGCTTGACTACCGTCTCCCGGGCCGTTGGTATTGTGCGAAGCATTGTATCGCGACCCTGTCCAGCGGTAGTACAGTATCGGGTTGCCCCCGGATTCTCCTAACCTCGCATCGACGAATTCAGGCCTGATGTTGATGCGTGTGTCCAGTTTCTCCACGCCGTACTGACCATACACCCATCCCCGATGCTCCAGGCGGAAGCCGAAACCGTCAACGCCGTCGTCGGTATCCAGATTAGCAACATCAGGTATGCCGTCGTCGTTCTTGTCAGGGCCATAGCCCGTCAGGAACAACGTTATCAACTCGCTTCCGGTCCATCCGTTGTAGTCGTCGTTGTCCTGGCTTGGGGGATAGTCCTCAAAATCGGTGAAATACTGCTGGCACGCACCGTCAATCATGCTGATGATTGCCCGGGTTTTCGCCTTCCTGCTCACATCGCGAAATTTATTCAGTGTCGGCAGGAGCATCCCTACAAGAAGCGCAATAATCGAGACAATCACCAATAGTTCAACAAGCGTAAAACCAATCGCGGATTGTGGATTGCGCCTGCCTACCTGCCGGAGGCAGGCAGGAATTGCGGATTTCTCAACGAATCCGTGCGATTTTCGTAAAATGTCTCGCTTTGTGTTCATTTCTCAATCGCTCTTGAACGTGGGGTAACGAAGATCGTCGCCGGTACCGAAGACGCGGTCCCTCCCGGCGGCGATAAGCAGGAACGCTCCGGGATTGTACGGCGTCGTGCTGGCGTCGCTCTGAAACCGCCGGTCCTTGATGTAGTTCTCAAAGGCTGCCTGGTCGTCGCCGCTGTGTTCCACTCCATCCGAGGTTTTCCATTTCCAAACGATGTTACCCCCGGCATCGTTCTTGTAATCGGAATTGTCGCTCATCTGGTACTGCGCCAGCCCGCTTTCGCCCGGACGGGCGGGATAATACAGGATTGGTAGAACCTCTCTGGTTTTGGAAGATTTGTTTTGGTCAGAGATTGTTCCGAACTCGAACTTGTAACCAGTCCCATCAATATCTATGGTTGCGCTGTAATTGGGTTCGATGAGATCATCAGCAGGTTTTACCGGAGCATACCGTGACAAGGGATACCTCTGGTCGACCTGGACAGCCGAGTTGTTGAAGTCGCTGAAGAGCGACCTGGCCAACCACTGGCTACCTGTGAATTTACTGTCGCTGTTGCTTCCCAATTCGCCGGAATACTGCTGGCCTGGATAGTACCCGTGTGTTTTGTAGTACATAATGCATCCGCCGGACAGTTCGGATATGCGAGCGCCGGTTTTGATATTTGCCGCTTCCTTGCGAGCGCCTGAAAGGGTCGGGAGCAGTATCCCTATCAGTAGCGCCATTATACTGATCACCACAAGCAGTTCGACGAGCGTGAAGGCGGCATTTTTGCATTCGCCGGTAGCCCCGAATTTCCCAGAATGTCTTATCATGCTTCCGACCAACCTTTCTGCCTTTTTATCAGAACATACAACAACAAAGAACTTCACCGCAGAGCACGCAAAGAACGCAGAGAAAAGAAACAAAAAAGTTTTTTTATTTGTTCTTTGCGGTAAATTCCGTTTTTTCTGTTTCTTCCAATTCTTTTAATACCTCTGCGTTCTCTGCGTTCTCTGCGGTAAATTCTGTTATGGTTTTTATTTTACCGATGAAATAAGTTTGGGTAGCGGCATGAAGATAGCGACGACGATAAACCCGACGATTACACCCAGCGTGATAACCATCACCGGTTCCAGCAGCGAGACCATAGCCGCCACCATCGTCTGAATCTCTTCGTCGTAGGTGTCGGCGACTTTGGAGAGCATTTTATCCAGGTCGCCTGTTTCCTCGCCGACGTCTATCATATTGACTACCATCGGTTCTACGATCTTTGCCTGTCGCAACGGAGCGGCGAAGTCGTCGCCCTCACGGATTCCGTCGTGGACCTTCTTGAGCGCCTTGGCGAAGACCTCGTTTCCGCTCGTCTCGCGTGTAATGTTAATGGCTTCAAGAATCGGCACACCCGCCGTCAGCAGCGTCCCGAGCGTTCGGGTAAATCGCGACACCGCCGTTTTGGCTAATATCTTGCCCATTACCGGAATCTTCAGTTTCAGTGAATCGACAAAATACCGCCCACCGTCGGACATGCGAAGCAACCTGAAAATAATGAACAACGCCAACGGAAAAGCCAGTATGTACGCCCATCCCCACTCCTTCGTGAGCCAGCCGGACATTTTCATGAGCAACAGGGTAGGGGCGGGGAGATTGCCGGCACCGAACTGGTCAAAGATGTCCATGAACTTGGGAATAATGAATATCATAATCCCCATGACGATCCCAATAGCAGCGGAGATAACCACAGCGGGATACACCATCGCGCCGATTATCCTTCGTTTGAGTTTCTGCGACGCTTCCATAAAGTCGGCCAATCGGCGAAGGACCACGTCGAGCACGCCACCGGCTTCACCGGCGGCGACCATGTTGGTAAAGAGTTTATCGAAGGCTTTGGGATGTTTTGCCATTGCCTCGGAAAGCGTAGCGCCTCCCTCGACGTCTTCAGCCACAAGACGAATGGCTATTCGGAGCATTCCCGGTTTCTGCTGCTCTTCAAGGATTCTCAGGCTTCGCAGCAACGGTAATCCGGCGTCCTGAAGTGTAGAAAGTTGCCTGGCGAACTGCGTCAACAGTTTCGCGGGAACTCTTCCCACCGTTCGACGTTTGGGCGCCGCTGCCGGCCCGACACCGGTAGCAGCAGCGGCGGCCGAAGCCGATTTTCGACCACCCGAACGCTCTTTGACCTTCGTGGGAAAGTGCCCCATCCCACGGATTTTGGAGACCGCTTCCTCGTTACTGACGGCATCGACATCGCCTTTAACGCTCTGGCCGACACTGTTCATAGCTTCATAATGGTAAGTAGCCATTGTTTATATCCTTGTACTGTCCCAAAACACTGGTTTAAAACAGTCACATACACTAAAGTGCGATTTACTTGCTCAAATCCGAATCTCGAAATCCAAAATCCGAAACAAATTCAAAACTCGAAATCCGAATGTCCCAAACAGTTATCTCGAAATTTAACCGAGTATCGTAAAGCGTTTTGATAATTCGGATTTTAGTCATTTGATATTGTTTCGTATTTCGATATTCGCATTTCGGATTTTGAAATAATTCCTTATTCCATTTCCTCATAGATCGTCTGGGAAACGACCTCTTCGATCGTTGTAACCCCATCATATATCAACAGTAATCCGCTTTCGCGCAGCGTCCGCATACCACGGCGACGGGCGGCTTCACGAAGCGCATTGGTACTGGCGCGACTGGTAATCAACCCGCGGATATTGTCATCCAGCAACATAATCTCAAAAATGGCCGTTCGCCCGCTGTAACCGGTCCCACGACAGTAATCGCATCCGTTACCCCGGAAGAACGTCTTTCCAACCACGTTTTCCGGACGAAGTTGCAGTTCCATGAGCATCTCTTCAGTAGGTGTGAATTCCTCCCTGCACCTCGGACAGATACGACGCACCAGACGCTGACCTACTATTCCCTCCAGCGTCGCTGTAATCAGATAAGGCTCCAGACCCAAATCCAGAAGACGAGCAATGGAAGACGGTGCGTCGTTGGTGTGCAACGTCGAAAAGACCATATGACCGGTCAATGACGCCTGTATCGCTATCTCGCCCGTTTCGAGGTCGCGGATTTCGCCGACCAGGATAATGTCAGGGTCCTGTCGGAGAAAAGACCTCAAACACCGCCCGAAAGTCAAACCGATAGCGTCGTTTATCTGCACCTGAATCAGCCCGTCAATGTCATATTCGACGGGGTCTTCGGTGGTGAGTATCTTGACCGCGACATCGTTCAACTCGTTCAGACCCGAGTACAGCGTAGTGGTCTTACCCGAACCGGTCGGACCCGTAACGACGCATATTCCGTTGGGGCGGTTTATCAATTGACGGAAAACCCGCAGGTCGTCCTCGCGGAAACCTACCTGTTCCAGGTCGAGACTGACCTGGCTTCGGTCCAGTACACGCATCACGACGCTCTCGCCGAACATTGTCGGGAGCACGCTGATACGCAAATCCACCGGTTGACCGTTGACGACAAGTTCGATTCGTCCGTCCTGAGGAAGGCGGCGTTCGGCGATGTCAAGATCGGCCATTACTTTGATTCTACTGGCGATTGCCAATGCAATCGACTTGGGCGGAGGGACCATCTCATACAACAACCCGTCGATACGATAGCGAATCTTGAACTCGTTCTCGAACGGTTCGAAGTGGATGTCGCTGGCGCGGTCGCGTATCGCCTGGAGCAGCACCATGTTGACCAATCGTCGAATGGGATTGGAATCGGCTGCTTCCCTGATGGTCTCCAGGTCGATGCTTTCTCCGCGATTCTCCAGCGCGGTCAATTGCTCATCGCCGGCAATTTCGTTGATTAATTCTCCGATGGACTCAGGCTCGACGTCGTAATACTTGTGCAATGCCCGCTCCAGCATCTCCGGGGCGGTAATCTTGGCTACGACGTCAATACCCATCAGCGTTCGCATGTCGTCGGTAGCGTGGAAATTATCCGCAGAACCCAATGCCACCGTCAATCGCTTATCCGCATCGTCGTACTCCAGAGGGATCAATTTATAGGCATTGGCCATCTGGGCGGAAACCATCTTGATAACATCGTCGGGAACATCGACTTTTTCCAGGTCCACATACTCCATCCCAGCCTGGAAAGCCAAAGCAAGAACCAGAGTGGTTGGGACAATGTAACCCATGTCGATCATTATCTGACCGATGGGCCCGCCCTTTTCTTTTTGGATACCCAGCGCCTCGTGTACCTGCTCGCGGGTCAGTTTGCCCATCTTCACCATGACCCTGCCTATAGGCCGGCCTTGAAGTTCGGCAACGTTCACATCCTGTTGTATCGTTTCCGTGACCATTGGCTAACTCCTGAAAACGGCATCTTCCTGTGCGCCGGGATCGACAGGCTCTTCAGGTCTGGCAATTTGACCCTTCTGGAAGCCCTCGATCTTGTCCTGCAACTGTCCCGGGCTCTGTGCCTGTTCCACAGCATTTTCGGCGGAAATTGTTCCTTTACAAACCAGGCGGAACAAGTGCTCATCCAGTAACTGCATCCCGAATTTTTTACCCGTCTGAATGGTAGAAGGAATACGGAAAACCTTGTTCTCGCGGATCAGGTTGGATACCGCACCGGTAACAACCATGAACTCATAAGCAGCCACTCGCCCGCGAACGTCCTCACGTGGTATCAGCGTTTGGCAAAGAACGGCAATGAGCGTAGAAGCCAACTGTATCCTGATCTGGTTCTGCTGATTGACGGGGAACTGCTCGGAAATTCGAGTTACAGTCCCCTGCGCACTGGTGGTATGCAACGTCCCGAAGACAAGGTGCCCGGTCTCGGCTGCACGAATCGCCGCTTCCATCGTCTCCAGGTCACGCAACTCGCCGACCAGGATCACGTCAGGGTCCTGACGCAACACACGCCTCAATGCCTCGGAAAAACTCGGTACGTCCACACCAACCTCACGCTGGTTGATCATCGACTTCTTGTGCGAATGGTAATACTCAATCGGGTCCTCAACGGTAACTATGTGCTTGTCGAAATTACGGTTGATATAGTCAATCATCGTCGCCATCGTGGTGGTTTTGCCCGATCCGGTCGGACCCGTAACAAGGAAAAGACCCCTGGGACGACGACAAAGACTCTTGACGATTGATGGTAATCCTATCTCATCGAAGGTGAACAACTTGCTGGGAATAAGCCGCAAGGCCAGTGAGATATTTCCACGCTGGTGAAAAACGCTGACGCGGAACCTCCCTTCATCACCAAAGGCAAAACCGAAATCTGTCCCGCCCTCTTCCTGAAGTTCCTGCTGGGCGCGTTCGGGAGTAATTGCCTTCATCAACGCTACGGTATCGGCCGGTTCCAGAACCTTCGTTTCAAGCGAACGAAGACGACCATGAAGACGAAGAGTCGGAGCACGCCCTACATGCAAGTGCAAGTCGCTGGCACCGCGTTTGATACAAGTCTCTAAAAGTCGGTCAATATGCAAGGTAGCCATGAGTTTTCCTTTTCCTGACCTTCTGCACTGAATTATTCGCCTCTACGGACCTCACAGTGCCCATAAAAAGGCGACAATTTCGCACAATTTCGGTTTCTCGTTGTAAATAAAGAAGTTACATCCATATATATAACCACTCAGTCCACTGCCAATTCCGAAACTTGTGTAATCCTGATCAGTTCTTCCGGCGTGGTTATTCCCTTGGATATCTTCCTCCGCCCATCCTCCAGGAGGGACCTCATTCCCGATGCTCGGGCCTCTCGCCTCATTTCGCTCAACGGGGCGCGTTTTATCGCCATTTCAGCCAAGGCGTTATTCATCTCCATCAGTTCAAAAATAGCAAGCCTTCCTCGATATCCGCTTCCCCCGCACGCAGCGCAACCCGCTCCACGATAAACAGTTGCATTGTGCAACTCCTCGTCGCTGAAACCGAGCACCTGAAGAAGTTTCATATCCGGACTCGGGTCGATTTCCCTGCATTCCTCGCATATTACGCGGACCAGTCGCTGGGCCATTACCGCCTGGATAGAACTGGCCGCCAGGAACGGTTTCACGCCGATGTCAATAAGACGGGTCAATGCGCTGGGTGCATCGTTGGTATGAAGTGTACTGAAAACCAGGTGTCCTGTAAGAGCGGCCTGAATTGCGACCTCAGCAACCTCCAGGTCGCGAATTTCACCAACAAGAATGATATTGGGAGCCTGCCTCAACATAGCACGAAGTATCCTGGAGAACGTCAAACCGGTCGTCTCGTTGACCTGGCACTGATTAATCCCCGTAAAGTTATATTCGATAGGATCTTCTGCCGTGATAATCTTTCGGTCGGGACGGTTCAACTCGTTCAATGCCGCATACAGCGTGGTTGTCTTACCCGAACCTGTCGGACCCGTAACGAGGAATATCCCATTGGGGCGCTTGATGATACGATGAAATCGCGCCGCGTCATCCTCCTCGAAACCCAACGCCTCGATTCCCATACGCGCGCTTTCAGGCCTGAGAATACGCAATACGCAGCTTTCACCGTGATACCCCGGAATGAAACTGACGCGAAAATCAATATCCGACCCGCCGATAATCATTGTAATTCGACCGTCGGTCGGAAGGCGCTTCTCGGTGAGGTCAACTCCGGACATGATTTTGAGACGGTTAATCACCGGCCCCTGCATCCGTTTGGGTATGTTGTCCCTCTCTCGGCAGACGCCGTCGATCCGATATCGCACACGGATACGGTTGGACATCGGCTCGATGTGAATATCGCTGGCGCGCAGATTCACAGCCTCGGTTATCAGCATCGTTACCAGGCGAATTACCGGTGCGCCCTCGGTTTCCACGTCCACATCGGATTCAACATTCGACGTCGTGTTATCCTCTAACTGATGGAGCGTCTCATCAATACTCACGTCCGATCCGACGAATCGTTCGATAAAATCCCGAAGCTTGGTCCTCGAAGCAAGGGCGCAATCAATCTCCGCATTCATCCTGAACCGGAGCATATCCAGCGTTTCAAGGTCAAGCGGGTCGGTAATAATAACTTTGAGACGATTACCCTCACGTTTTATCGGAAGAATAAGATGCCGGCGAATAATGTCCGGCGGAATTGCCTCCAGAAGATTAGGAACTATCTTCTGACGCTCAAGATCAACGTACTCCATGTCAAACTGCGTCGCCAAGGCCTTGGTTACGTCCTCCTCGTCGGCCAGACCAAGCGACACCAGCGACTCGCCGATCCGCAATCTTTCATGGAGAGCGTGTGCAATCGCCTCATCCGCGCCCGCAGATGTTATAACCCCCCATTCAATAAGTATCTCGCCAAGCCGCTTTTTCTTCCTGGCCATAACTTCTCCCGTGCTACGCCTGAATGGGCTTTTGCGCCAAAACCACACACCGATTCACACTCACTTTATCGGAGGCTTTGACTATACCAACGTCGGCCGCTATGAGGCTTCCGACGAAACGCAAGTATATCAGACTTACCTAAAGCGGGATAATGGAATAAATGAGGACGGTTGCTTTATTACGGTAAAACCTCAGGTAAGTCTCCTCATACCTTTATTATAAGGACCTGACTATGAAAACGTCAATCCCAATTATGATTGGTGTGCGACTAAGTGAGCGACCTGATTTTCTGGCACTGTATGGCAACATGATTTTTGAGGCGTTTAGACCTGTTTTGTGCCAATTTCGGATTGCGGATTGCGGATTGCCCTTCGACAGGCTCAGGGCAATCCACGATCCGCATTCCGCAATAAACCCTGCCATATTGCTCCGTAACTTCCGGTTATTAGATTCTTTACAGTCTGCCAGAAAAAAATGCCACTCACGCGACTAATTAAGTGCTCCGCCCCCTTACACCCAATACTTTACGCTACCCACCCAGAGTAATGGTTTGCAAAGAGGCTGTGCAATCCTTACTATCACCACCATTGATAGAGTAACCGGTTTCATACAGGAGACTAAAAATGTATGCACAGATCAGTTATTGGGCATTCAAGGACGGTATGAGCGGGAAGCGCAGCGTTTCCGAGGCGATGGGGCTGGCGAAGAAGGCCAGTTTCGACGGTATCGAACTTTGTGTAAGTCCGACGGGCGACCTGACTCCGAACACCTCAACCAAAAAATGCAAACAGATCGCCGACGAAGCCAATCAAATCGGAATAAAAATCGGATCGGTCGCCAGCGGGCTTCTTTGGGAGACCAACCCGGCCTCCGCCTTCAAACGCGTGCGCGACAAGGCGTTGGCCACGACAGAAAAGTGCCTGCGCGTTACCGCCGACCTCGGCGCAAAGCACCTGCTCGTGCTTCCCGGGCACGTCGATGTGTTCTTTCTTCCCGATGCGGACGTCGTGCCCTACGACGACTGCTACAAGCGGGCGCTGACATTCTGCAAGGCTGTCGGGCGAACCGCCGCCAAACTCGGCGTCTATGCCTGCCTTGAGAACGTCTGGAACAAGTTCCTCACAAGCCCGCTGGAGTTCAGGCAATTCCTCAAGGACGTCGGAAATCCGCGCGTGGCGTCCTACTTCGACGTGGGCAACATCTGGAACTCAGGCTATCCGCAGCACTGGATTAAAATCCTCGGCAGGAGGATCAAGCGCGTGCACGTGAAAGATTTCAAGCGGGCAGTCGGGACCGTCGATGGCTTTTGCAATCTCGGCGACGGCGACGTCCCACTGGCGGAGAGCCTGAAAATGCTGGCCAGCCTCGGCTACAACGGACCGGTTACAGCAGAGGTCGGCATCGGCACGAACGACAAGAGCGAGATGGCCTTCCTCCGCAAAACCGCCGGGCGATTGAAAAAAATTCTTCCATAAACACCAATGAATGAAAGGGATAATACTATGGCAGTAAAAGTTGGGCTTGTCGGGCTTGGAATGATGGGCGGGACGCATTTCGCCGCTTACAGGGACGAAGTGGACGCCGCCGAGGTTGTCGCCGTTTGCGACGCCCACGCTGAGCGGCTGGCGCCCGGCAGCGACGCCGTCGGGGGCAACATCGACACGGGCGCCGGCAATCAGATGGACTTCAGCGGCATCAGGACATTCACCGATATCGACCGGATGCTGGACGAACCGGACATCGATATGGTGGACATCTGCCTTCCAACGTACCTGCACGCGCCGATGACAATCAAGGCCCTTTCCGCCGGTAAGCACGTCTTCTGCGAGAAGCCCATGGCCCTGACGAACGACGAAGCCGGAAAGATGATCGCCGCAGCCGATAAGGCCGGTAAAATGCTGATGATAGGACACTGTCTGCGCTTCTGGCCTGAATACGTCATGATCAAAGAGATGATAGACTCCGGACAGTACGGAAAGGTTCTCAGTGCGGTACTCAGGCGGGTCAGCCCGAATCCTACCTGGTCATCGGATGGGTGGATGCTCCAGGCCGGTCGGAGCGGACTGGCGGCCATTGACCTGCACATCCATGACGTCGATACGCTCCAGTGGCTCTTCGGGCCACCCTCGGCGGTGTCCGCCACCGGCGTGAGACACGAAGACGGCGGCATCGGGCACATCGTCGCGCAGTATGAATATGATGGCGGACCGATGGTCGTAGCCGAGGGCGGATGGGATTTTCCGCCGGAGTTCCCATTCAGTATGAGCGCGGTGGTCATGTTTGAAAAGGCGAGCGTGGAGTTCGATTCCCGGCAGTCGCCGGCGATGACGGTCTATCCTGCCGGCGGTGGAAAACAGACCCCGCAAGTTCCGACCGCCAACGCTTACGCCGAGGAACTGAAGTATTTCATTGGCTGCATCGCAGGTGGAACAAAACCCGACCGTGTCCCCCCAGTCGAGTCGGCCAACGCCGTCGCCATCGTCGAGGCCGAAATCAAATCCGCCAAATCCGGCGGGAAAATAACGAAGGTAAAAAAGTAGAGAAATTCGCAGCCGTAGCCGTAGGGTGTGCAGGTTCTGTTTCCTGCACACGGAATTTCTATTTTCTCGTATGGTGGAGGCGGAGGTGATTGTTCGCCTATTTCGTCTTTTTCTTTGCCAGCCGCTCTTTGAACTCGTTGTATCGGTCAGTGAGATCGTATATGTACTCAATTATCGCATAGACAAAACTGCGTAGATCGTCTGCATCTTCGCGGGATATCGTTCTGTCCGTGGGATGGGCCGCTATATTTCGAAACGCGTGTAGTTGTTGGCTCCAATCAAATAGCCGTTGGTCGATTAGTCCTTTGTCTTTCAGCATACTGATTCCTTCTCCAAGCATTATCGGACGTTTGGGCGCGGCGGGCGGTGGGACAGCGTTGGCGGACTGCGCGGGTTCCAACAGGTCTCGACAAATCGCTTCTAGTGCTCGTCCAAACATTACACAGGCAGCGACGTTTGCGTTTGCCTGCAACGATTTGACCGCCTCCGAAATGGAGTCGGAGACCAGTTTCGGAATACGTTCACTAGCGAATATCTTTGGTGGCTCTGGGTAGACTCTGATTGCATCAGCCCATTCATCAAATTCGGAATCGAAACTTTCGATCCCAATTTGTTGCGACTCTCCGACAAGTATTGATCGGCACTTCGGGCACACACCGAGGGACACGCTAATTCCGTAGTGCAATTCGCCTTCGTTATCCATCCCGCCAGATCTCCTGACGCAGCCGTGTTCGTTAGCCGCGACTTTTGCTTTGCATACAGGACAATCAACAATAAAAGTTTTGCGAACTGGGTCTGCCATGATGTCGTCTCCTATAGCGAACGTCGAGGGTCAGTTTCGTTTTGCAATTCAGGGGATACAATACTATTATTTTGCTTTTCTTGGTCGGCTTGGGAATTCTGGAATTCAGATTTACCGTTGCGGACTTTCACGAGACTGCCTTAAAAACGTCCTCGTCTGTCAGGAACCCCTGGGCTTCAGCGAATGGCAGCGTTTTGCGGCGAAGGGCCTGGAATTTCTCGGCTGCAATGTACCGTCGCAGTGAATCCCGCACGACCTCGCTGGCTGGACGCTGTTGCTGTTTGCAAAACGCACGGAGTTCCTTGCGCAAAGCTTCCGGTATGCGTATCGTTACGTTGCTCATGTATTACATTGTAGCGCGCGGAACGAATAAGTCAACACCACTCCACGCCCACCCCGCGCTTGACTTATCGGTGAAGGTAAAGCAAGATTGCTCGGTAATTCGATGAGAAAGTTCACTTAGAAAGAACACACGAAATGCTTGAGAAGGTTTATCAGGACAGGCTGGCGAATCTCGAAAAGATACGCGCTCTGGGCATCGACCCATACGGCGGGCGGTACGACTCGGCCGAGGCAATCGCCGAAATTCTCGCCCGGTTCAAAGAAGACGACGAATCGCAGTCAGCCGACGCCGCCGGCAGAGTGATTCTCATGAGGCCTATGGGAAAACTCATCTTCGCGCATATCCGCGACGAGACCGGGTCAATGCAGATATGCCTGCGGAAAAACGCCCTCGACGAAGCCGGTTGGTCGCTGGCGGGGCTTCTGGATTTGGGCGATATTGTCGCAGCCTCAGGCCCAATGATCAAAACCCGCACCGGCGAGATTACCATCTTCGCCGATAAGTTGACGCTGCTGTGCAAATCGCTGCTTCCGATGCCGGAGAAATTCCATGGCCTGGTCGATGTCGAAACCCGCTACCGTCAGCGATACCTCGACCTGATGAGCAATCCCGAAACGATGGAAGTCGCGCAGAAACGCATAGCCATTATCAAGCATATCCGCGACACCCTCGACACAAGAGGTTTCAGCGAGGTCGAGACGCCGATGATGCAATCTCTGGCCGGTGGTGCCGCAGCAAGACCTTTCGTTACACACCACAACGCGCTCGATATCGACCTGTTCCTGCGAATCAGCCCGGAACTGTACCTCAAACGCCTCATGGTCGGAGGGATGGAAAAGGTCTTCGAAATTAACCGCAACTTCCGCAACGAAGGTCTCGACAGCCGGCATAACCCGGAATTCACGATGATCGAACTCTATCAGGCATACGCCGATTACAACGTAATGGCCGAGATTACCGAGGAGTTGATTTCCACAGCGGCCCAGCAGGTCGGCGGGTCTGAAAGCCTGGCGTTCGGGGATGTTGAGATTGATTATTGCGCGCCCTGGCGACGGGCGACGTATGAGGAATTGCTGGCAGAACACGCCGGCGTGGATATGCGCGACCCGTCGGCAGTGCGCGAAAAGGCCCGCGAACTGGGCATCGAAGAGGCCAACAAGGACAACGCCATCGTTATCAACGACGTATTCGAAGCCACGGTCGAGCAGCACCTGATTCAGCCGACGTTTGTGCTGGACTACCCCGCCGACCTGTGCCCGTTGACGCGACGGAAGGCTGGTGACGAAACACTGGCGGAGCGGTTCGAGTTGTTCATCGCCGGAATGGAAATCGCCAACGCGTACACCGAGTTGAACGACCCTGCCGTTCAGGAAACGAACTTCCGTAAGCAACTCGCAGGCGAAGCCGACGGCGAGACGATGCGCGTGATGGACGATGATTTCGTTACATCCCTTCGCCACGGAATGCCCCCAGCCGGCGGCTTGGGAATAGGAATCGACCGCGTAGTAATGCTCCTGACGGGAAGAACGACTATCAGGGACGTAATACTGTTCCCTATGCTCAAGCCGGTGGTTGAAACATGAAAATGTCTAATTTCTAATGACCAATGTCCAAGTAATGTCTAATTTCTAATGACCAAAAGGTGGTTTGGTTACCGTCGGTTTGTTAGGAATTGGTCATTAGGCATTCATTAGTCATTAGGCATTGGTCATTAGAAATTTTAGGGTGAAGGCTGACCTGATGGTTTAACCTGCAAGATTGGTTTGGTAGTTTCATGTATAAATTATTCCTATGTTTGCGGTATCTTCGTCGTCGTTACCTGGCTTTGGTGGCTGTGGTTGCGGTGGCGTTGTGCGTGATGATGGTGCTGATTGTTGTGAGCATTTTCGACGGTTTTCTCAGCAAGGTCGAGTATGCCGCACGCGGGCTTTGCGGCGATATTGTCGTGGATGCATCCAGTATTTCCGGTATCGGGCTTTACGACGAGTTTATTGTTTATCTCAAGGACGAAGCGCCTGAGGTCAAAGCCGCTACGCCCGTGATTTACACCTATGGTCTGTTGCGTGTCGGACACCAGACCAACACCGTTCAGATTTGTGGTATCCGACTTCCGGAGCGGCTTGCCGTAACGCAATTCCAACGTGATATGTTCGTTCAGGATGGGTGGAAAAACACATCGTTCGACCCGCCGCTTGAGCGTCTTATCTCTCGCACCGAAAAGCACATGGAACTTATCAAGAGTATCAGCCTGCGCGAATCGTCCAAGCCTGACGATAAACGCGACGAGCATTTGCTGGACAAGTTGTACATTGCCGACATCAATGTCGCCGGACAGCGGGAGATGCTGATTCAGGTCTCGTTGCGACGGAGGGATATCGAGACGATACGCCGCGAGATTGTGGCAGAGCAGGCTAAACCCGCAGACCGGCGAGACGACGATACAATCCGGAAACTTACCGAGCAGATAGAAGAGGTGGCCAAGCGACTGGACAGGGATTTTCGCCCGCCCGAAAAGCGTATAATTCTCGGACTTGGTTTGTCCGGTATGAGTTTCCGCACGCCCGACGGCGAAACGGTCCGCCGGGTAACACCGGGACGGCGGGCCGTTCTGACACTGCTTCCGCTGGGGCGGGGATTGTCCATAACAAACACGCCCAGCACCGCCACATTCACCGTTATCGACGATGCCCGGACCGACCTGTACATCATCGATTCCAATACGGTGTACGTACCGTTCAAAACGCTCCAGGAATTGACGGAGATGGGTCCGGGATATTCGGCCGACAACCCGACCCAAATAGCCACCCCCGCCCGCTGCTCGCAGATACAAATCAAGGTCAAAGCCCCTTACGCTTCGGACAGCGAACTGATAAAGGTGCGTAAAAAAGTCAACACCGCCATAAAGAAATTCACGGAGGCCCATCCGTCTTTCGCCCAGAGCTTTTCGTCCTTCGCCGAGATTATAATACCCCCCGACGCGCAGACCTGGCGCGAAAAACAGGCAAAGTACATCGGTATAATCCAGAAGCAACGGGCGGTGGTAACGATAATGTTCGGAGTGATTTCGCTGGTGTCGGTTTTGATGGTCTTCGCGATTTTCCACATGATCGTAACGCAGAAGATACGCGACATCGGCGTCGTCCGCGCCGTCGGAGGCTCTGCCGGCGGTGTGATGCAGATATTCCTGGGCTTCGGAGCAGCGACGGCCTTGCTCGGAAGCGCAATCGGGCTGACGGGCGGATATTTCTTCGTGCGAAATATCAACGAAATAGAGGATTGGATGTCCAACTGGTTCGGGGTCCGCGTATATGATCGGGAGGTGTACCTGTTCGATAAGATTCCCAATACGGTCGAACCGATGACGATGCTGTGGCTCGCCGTCGGCGCGATTGTCGCAGGCCTTATCGGGGTGCTGCTACCGGCGATAAAGGCCGGTAGAATGCAGCCTGTGGAGGCGTTGCGATATGAGTAAGCGGATGCTTGACGCCAGCGGGCTTCACAAGTCCTACCGCATGGGCAGGGTGAATCTGCACGTGCTGCGCGGAGTGAGCCTGTCGGTCGAGCACGGTGAATTTGTGGCTGTCATCGGCGCTTCGGGAAGCGGAAAGAGCACACTTCTGCACATCCTGGGCCTGCTCGATAAATCGGACAAGGGGCAATTCATTCTGGACGGAAACGATGCCGCCAAACTCTCATCCCGACGGCGAAATCGCATCCGCTGCCAGGACGTCGGATTCATATTCCAGTTTTATCACCTACTGGGCGAATTGAACGTATTGGAAAACGTTATGATACCGGCGAAGGTGAACTACTCGACCATAGGATGGATCGGACAGCGACGACAAGCGAAAACGCAGGCAATCGAACTGCTGGAGCGCCTCGGACTCAAAGACCGCCTGAAGCATCGGCCCGGCGAACTCTCCGGCGGAGAGCGACAGCGGGTCGCCATCGCAAGGGCGTTGATTAACAAACCCAAAATTCTCCTGGCTGACGAACCTACCGGAAACCTCGACTCCAAAACAGGCCTGCAGATAATGAAACTGCTCAAGACTTTCAACGACGCCGGTCAGACCATCGTAATGGTAACGCACGACCAGGACCTCGCTGCCGCTGCTACACGCATCATCCACCTCCGAGATGGACGATTGAAATAACCGATTTCCGATTTCCAATCGATCGGTAGGCTGGGACGGAGCGAAGCGGAGTCCCACCTTCAATCTCGAAAAAGGTGGGACTCCGCTTCGCTCCGTCCCAGCCTACCCCGCTCTTCCAATTGGAAATTGAAAATTGGAAATTGTTATCAAATCATCCACCGGATACATCTGGACGATAACCAGAGGAGGGGTTATATTCAGGCACTCAGGCACTTGGATTTTTTAAGGCTACGAAAAATATGAAGGTCTGGATAAATGGAAATCTGGTGGAGAAGGAAAAGGCGTCCATATCCGTTTTGGATCACGGCGTGCTGTACGGCGACGGAGTCTTCGAAGGCATCCGCATCTACAACGGGAAGATTTTTCAATGCGACGCTCACATGGACCGTCTTTTCGCCTCGGCTGAAGGTATCCGACTGCCGGTCCCGCTGACGAAGCAGGAGATCGTCGATGCGATGTACGAGACCATCGCCGCCGACGGTATATCCGATGGGTACATCCGGCTGATAGTTACCCGAGGGCCTGGCACGCTGGGATTGAACCCGTTTGAGTGCTCCGGCGGGAGCGTTATCATCATTGCCGACCAGATCGCCCTGTACCCGCCGGAGATGTACGAAAACGGCCTGAATGTAATCATCGCCAAAACGCGGCGAATTTCGTCGGAGATGCTTTCGCCGGCGGTTAAGAGTTGCAACTACCTCAACAATATCATGGCAAGGGCGGAAGCAGTCGATGCCGGCGCAGCCGAGGCGATTATGCTCAATGCCGACGGGATAATAGCCGAAGCCACCGGCGATAACGTCTTCATCGTCAGCGAAGGAACGGCTATCACCCCGCCGACTGAAGCGGACATTCTCATCGGTATCACCCGGAAGGTCGTCATTGACCTTTGTAGCGACCTGGACATTCCGATGTCCGAGCGGGCAGTTACCGTCGAGCAACTTTACTCAGCCGATGAATGTTTCCTCACCGGAACCGCCGCCGAGGTCATTGCCGTTACAAAGGTTGACGGCAAGGTCATCGGTTCAGGCAAGGCTGGGGCGATTACAAAAAAACTACTGGCAGCCTTCCGTCAGTTCATCCAAACCGAATGCGGAAAATAGCCCGGATGCAAACAACGCTTTCAATCGTCGTTCCAATCTGCAACGAGCGCGACACCTGGCGGGAGGTTATCGCTCGTCTCGAAGCCACGAATTTAAGCGGCACCGAAAGGGAGATTATTCTCGTCGATGACGGCTCGACCGACGGTACGACGGAGCAATTGCGAGCATTCGAAGCCGACAGGCCCGACGTGGTTATCAAATTTCACCCTCACAATCGCGGAAAAGGGGCTGCTTTGCGGACCGGATTCGCCGCAGCGACGGGGGATTTCGTCGTCGTACAGGACGCCGACCTCGAATACGACCCATCCGACCTTCCGACGCTACTGGAACCGCTCCTGGCTGGGGACGCCGACGTCGTCTATGGCAGCAGATTCACCACAGGCAGGGACGGCGCAAGGATGAGCAACTACCTGGCCAACAGGTTCCTGACCTGGTTGAGCAATCGCACCACAGGCCTGGCGCTGGCGGACATGGAAACCTGCTACAAGATGTTCCGGCGGGATGTGTTGGAGCGGATACATCTGGAGCAGAACCGCTTCGGCTTCGAGCCTGAGGTTACCGCCAAGGTCGCCGCACTGGGCATACGTCTCTTCCAGAAGCCCATCAGTTATTCACCGCGAACCGCTCGCGAAGGCAAAAAGATAGGTCTGACCGACGGGATCGAGGCGATTCGGTGCATTTTCAGGTATCGCCCGTCAAGGCTTCGGAGAATTCGCTGACGGCGCGTCCTTTGGCGTCAAGGCCTTGAGGAACTCATTGCGAAAATCGAGTTCTCCGATTTTCCCCTCCACCTTGTGAAATTTTTCTCCGTCCGGCGCTATCAGGAGCATTGTCGGCGTCTCCGTAACGCCGTACTTCTTCGCCCAATCGGAAGAGCGGTCCAATCGAATCTCCACCAGCAAAAAGTTGCCTTTTTCAAGCGCCCTTCTGTTCGCACCCCTTCTCAACGTCCCGCTAATCATCCACTTTCCGGTGTCGCTGATGGGAAACGACCTGACGAAAACCACGACGTATCGCCCCTCGGCCTTCGCCGACGACAACGCCTGCTCAATATCGTCGGACCAACCCAACTGCGGGCCTCGAAACTGTATGTAGCCGATAATCACAACCGCCAACAGAAGCGCCAGCAAAAAGCCCCTCTTGACCCACCGCTCGCTCGACGACTTGCCGCCCTTACGCCCGGAAGATTTCTCGCTTGTCTGGTTCATCGGCGAACGCTCCATAATAAATCGCCTTCGAGTATAATCCCCCGCCGCCGGAAGGTACAGCGCCACTTGCGTAAAATGATCAGAAGGAGTATATTCGTTTTCCCGGTCAAAGTCGGTCGGTTCCCGTAATTGGAGAAAAATATGACGAATTTATCTCATACTGACCCAGAGGCTTTCGGTATCCTCCAGGCCGAACGTAACAGGCAGCACACTACGCTTGAACTTATCGCGTCGGAAAACCACGCTTCGGCGGCAGTGCTCGAAGCGACCGGATCGGTGATGACCGACAAGTACGCCGAGGGCTATCCGCAGCGTCGTTACTATCAAGGATGTCATGAGTCCGACCAGGCTGAACAACTCGCAATCGACCGCGCAAAGGCGCTCTTCGGGGCAGAGCACGCCAACGTCCAGCCTCACTGCGGAACCAGCGCAAACATCGCCGTGTACATGGCGGCACTCGATCCGGGTGATACGATTATGGGGATGGACCTCTCGCACGGCGGACACCTTTCGCATGGACTGAAGCTGAATTATTCGGGAATCTACTACAATGCCGTTTTCTACACACTGAGCAAAGACACCGAAATGCTCGACATGGACGCTGTGCGCGATTTGGCGTTGAAGTCCCGCCCGAAGATGATAATCGCCGGCGCGTCGGCATATCCGCGAACGATAGATTTCGAAGCCTTCGGAAAAATCGCAGCCGAGGTCGGCGCGTACCTGCTATGCGACATCGCCCACATAGCCGGACTCGTCGCCGGCGGAGTACATCCATCGCCCGTACCGCACGCCGACTTCGTAACTACCACCACGCACAAGACGCTCCGAGGCCCGCGAAGCGGAATTATCATGTGCAAAAACAAATGGGCGAAAAAGGTGGATTCCGCCGTATTTCCGGGACTCCAGGGCGGTCCCTTCATGCACCAGATAATCGCAAAGGCCGTCGCGCTCGCTGAAGCGTCAAGACCGGAATTCGCCGATTACGCCGGACAGGTCGTCGCAAACGCCAAGGCATTGGCCGATGCTCTTATGGAAAAAGGATGGAGACTCGTTACCGGAGGGACAGACAACCACATGATGCTCGTGGACCTGCGAAGCCGGGATGAAAACCTCAACGGACACGTCGCCTCGGGCGCACTCGCAGCGGCGAGACTGGTGGCGAACAAGAACGTCATCCCGTTCGACCCGCGTCCGCCGATGCAAACTTCAGGCGTAAGGTTCGGAACGCCCGCACTCACCACGCGCGGAGCGAAAGAACCGGAAATGAAAATAATCGGACAGTGGATCGACCAAATCCTCACCAACTACGAAGACAAAACCCTCATCGCCCGAATCGGCGACGAAGTTCTGAAAATGTGCGAAGCGTTCCCCGTACCAAACCAGAAATAACCGTGAGACCGGAATACCGGCCTTCGGCTCTGAGGCTCAGGCTCGAAGAGATTACCGTGAACAGACAGACTTACCGCATCATGGACGCCAACTTCAATCGCGCACGCGAAGCGATGCGGGTGATTGAGGATTTCGCGCGATTCATTCTGGACGATGCAGCCATTTCATCCTCGGTAAAGCACATGCGAAACCGACTGAGGGAGACTATGGAGCGTTTCCCTGCCGATGCACTGATGGCAAGCCGCGATACTCCCGGCGACGTGGGCACGGTGATAACCTCCGCCGGCGAAACCGACCGGTCAAACACAGCCGCCGTCGCCGTCGCTGCCTGCAAACGCCTCACAGAAGCACTGCGGACACTGGAAGAATACGCAAAAGTCGCAAAACCGGAAACCGCAGGCGAATTCGAATCAATGCGATACGACGCATACACGCTGGAGCAGCGCCTTGCGCTGCGGCTGGCGGTGGGCGAAAAATTCGACAAGGTCCGCCTTTACGTCCTGCTGACTTCGCACCTGTGCAAATCAGACCCGATCGCAACGGCCCAGGCTGCTATCGCCGGCGGAGCCGATTGCATCCAAATCCGCGAAAAAGAAATGTCCGACCGAAAATTACTCGCCCATGCCCGCCGGTTGCGGGAGATCACACAGGCTACCGGTGTGATGCTGATTATCAACGACCGCCCGGACATCGCCTCGATTGTGGCTGCTGACGGTGTACATCTCGGTCAGGATGATATGCCCGTCGCCGACGCCCGACGAAGCCTCGGTGAAGGACCGGCGATTGTCGGGGTCTCCACGCATAATATCGCCCAGGCCCGCGCCGCCGTCGCAGACGGAGCCGATTACATCGGCGTCGGACCGATGTTCCCCACCGCTACAAAAGACGCCGGACCTGTCGCCGGCGTAGCCTATCTTAAAGAGGTGATTGCTGAAGTTTCGTTACCTCACGTCGCCATTGGTGGAATTACGTCGAGGAACGTCGGCGAACTCGTCGCTGCCGGTGTTCGCCGGGTGGCTGTCTGTTCAGCCGTCATCGCCGCCGCCGACCCCGCCAAAACCGCATCGGAAATAAAAAAGAATTTCACCGCAGAGCACGCAGAGAGCGCAGAGAACAAATAAAAAAACGTTTTTGTTTCTTTTCTCTGCGTTCTCTGCGTGCTCTGCGGTGAAATTCTGTCGTGGTTTCTTAAAATAAAGCGGGCGGCAGGCACGTGGCGAGCGGGGGGAGACTCGCCGGGGTTCACGCCTGACCGCCCGAAGACTCAACAGCATAGTCTCACACTACCCGCGTATTATACACTGAATTCTACATTATCGCAACAGGCCAGTTCAATAAATGTAATTCTTTTTGACCTCACCCCAACGGGCAAATCAGCCCCATTTTCGGACAAACGCCTTCAGATTCTTCGGGTCTGTCAGGACGGTGAATGTGCAATCGTAGGTTTTTGTCTTGCCGGGCGGGAGTTTACCGACCGGTAGGCCGCACCCCATACCGCCGCTGATCGGTTCCATCGCCGTTACGTATTCGCCGCTGGGTCCGAAATGCTGCCAGTTGGCCAACCGTCCGAACTGCTTGCGGGGATAGGTAATCTCCACGCCCAACGGGAGTTTCTCGTTAACAATCCCGACGTGGCAGAGACCGGCGCTGTCGGTCGGCGGGTCGATAAACGCGCAGACTTCGCCGGCTCCGCAATGGGCTCCGACCGGTGAACGGGCAACCTTGTAGCGTTCAGGGTTCACGAACCACTTGAGGCTGTCTTTGTCGTCGCGAGGTACGAGATCGCCTCGATAGACCATGCGAGCGCCCTTATCCAACAGAGGCCAGCCGAAATTGCAGTGCAGCAACCAGCAGTGTCTCGCCGGCGTGTTTCCGCGATTGGTGAACTCGTCGTGGATGCTGATAGACGGTTCGCCGAGGGTCGAACTGATCGTCCGCCTCAACTCGACGTTGGGGCCGAAGACTCGTGCGGTGCGCACCAGGCCGGTGATGCTCATCGTCTCGATTCCGGCTGCCGGGTCAGGTCGGCAGATTGACTCTATCTGCGCCGGCGTGTTGGAATGAGTCCCGTGCAGACCGTACTCGACGCCATCGACCGTCTCAGGCCCGCCTACATGCTGCGGGCCACAGGAACAGACCAACCCGCCGAAAAAACCGCTCAACCAGTCCAGCCCCTTATCCAGCGCCCGGCTCGGCGGCGTCGGGCCTGTCAAACTCAACCACGACAGCGACAGGGACGAATAAAACGCATCGGCAATGTCCAGCCCCCGGTCGATGAGAACCTTGTATCGCAACGGCGAGCCGGTGTTGACCCACGCCACCCGCACGCCTTTTCCGGCTCCGTCGTCCAGGACGGACGTCTCGATACCGCCGACCTGGGCGGGATTGATGAACCGAATCGAATCCGAATCATACTTTTGCGCCCTGGCGGATTTTTGCTTACCGGCCATCTGGATTACTCCTTTTTCAGTGGGGTTATTTTGTGTAGATTTTTTCCTTTACCGTCGGACGTCGGGGGCGGTTGCCGCCGGCTGGGTTGTACTTCTCAATCGTCCGGCGGACGCTGTCGTACTGCACCTTCCAGGCATTCTTGCTGTAACCTCCGCCGAGACACATCACAACAGGTATGCCTTCGCTGACGCAACGGTCAATCGCCATCGCGTCCCGACGGACGATTCCGTCAGCCGTCATTTTCAACCTCGCCAACGGGTCGCCGGCGAGCGTATCGCAACCGGCCTGGATGAAAACTATATCGGGTCTGGCGGTCTTTATCACCTTCGGCAGATGCCTTGCCAGAAGGCGGAGGTATTCCTCGTCGCCGGTCCCCGCCGGTAATTCCACGTCGAGGTCCGATTTTTCCTTCGGGGTCGGATAAATGTCGCCTTCGTGCATTGAGAAGGTGAACACACTATCGTCGCCGGCGAAGATTATGGCAGAACCGTTACCCTGGTGAACATCCAGATCAACGATTAATGCCCGCTTGATAAGTCCGTCCTTCTGGAGCGCGCGAATTGCGATGGCCATGTCGGCATAAATATTGAAACCTTCGCCCGCGTTCGGCTTGGCGTGGTGGTATCCTCCGGCGAGGTTGATTGCGATACCGTGCTTCAGCGCCAGCCGACCGGCGAGGATCGTCCCGCCTGTGGCGTATCGGAAGGCGTTGAGCACGGCTGCATCGACGAGACCTGCCGGAGCGGCTGCGATAATCGGGGCCTCGAGATATCTCGCAACCGTCTTTGAATCCTTCAGACTCGCCAGAAACCCCGGCGTATGGACCAACAGGATTTGCTCGTTGGTAACGGCTTGGGGGACGAAAATGTCTTCGGGGCGGAGCAGTCCGGCGGTGTTCAGGGCAAGGTATATTTTCGCGTACTTGTTGATGTCGAAGGGGTGCAGTTTCTCCAGCCCGCCGACGTTAATCTGATAATGCTTGGAATAAACGATGGCCACTTTATCGTTCATCGCCCTGCCGGCCCTTGGCCTCTTGACCGCCCGAAACGACTTCGGCGGACACATGCACCCGAAAATCGCCAGCGTAACAACACCCACCGCCGCCAGAACAACCCGCCTCCGCCGCTTTTTCATAACGATATCCCCTTATACAATTCAACCCGAAGCCCAGCCATTCGAATGGCTGGGCTTAATTACCACGTTTGTGTAAGCAATACAATTCCGCACTGCCAAATCTCTTCGTATAATACAAACCATGGCGTCTAAACGCGAGAAGGTGATGGCGGGGTTGCGGGTGCAGGCTGCGGACCTGCCGGCCGGGGCGGGGGTGTATCTGTTTAAGGACTCGGCTGGTCGGGTGCTGTACGTCGGCAAGGCGAAATCGCTCCGCTCGCGCGTTAGCAGTTACTTCCAACCTGCAGCCGATCTGATGAAATCGCGCGGGCCTGACATCGCCCGCATGGTGGCTGGGCGAGTGGCTGATATTGACGTTCTCGAATGCGACAGCGAAGTCGATGCCCTGCTACGGGAAAATCGCCTGATAAAAGACATCCAGCCGCCGTTCAACGAGCGCCTCAAAGACGACAAATCGTACCCGTACCTGCAAATCCGCACAGCCGAGGCGTTCCCTCGCGTGGAAATCACACGCAAACCGATGACAAAAGGCGTAAAACTCTACGGGCCATTCGTTTCGGTAACGGACCTGCGTGCGGCGATCCCGCTGCTCCAGCGAGTCTTCGGCTTCCGCACGTGCAAACTGGACATCGCCGAGGCCAACGATAATCGCCCCGCCTTCCGCCCCTGCATCCTGCACACCATCAAACAATGCAGCGCGCCGTGTGCAGCCAAAATTTCCAAGGCCGATTACCGCCGGGACATCGGAAATCTTCGACGGTTCATGGAATCGAAGGGAGCGGTAGTCTCGCGTCGGCTTACCAGGGAGATGGTTCAGGCGTCCGATTCGCTTGATTTCGAGCGTGCGGCGAGGCTACGGGACCAACTCGCCGCACTGGAAGGGTTGCGAAAACGAGGGCTTGTCCGCGAGCACCCCCAGCCTGAGGTGTTTTACGTGGACCCGACGGAGGGATTGGATCGCTTAGCGAAAATCCTCGGCCTTGACGCCCCGCCGCGGACAATCGAGGGCGTTGACATCGCCCATCTCGGCGGCTCGGAGACGGCTGGTTCGCTGGTATGCTTCATCGACGGAAAACCTTTCAAGGGCGGATACCGTCGGTACAAAATCCGCACGGCCGAGGCTGGGGACGATTACGCCGCAATCGCCGAGGTCGTCGCCCGACGGTACAAACTCGCCGGCAAGGAGGCTGAATTATTCCCCGACGTGATCCTCATCGACGGCGGCAAAGGTCAACTGGCGGCGGCGCGCGATGCGCTGGAGCAACTTACCGTCGCCCCACCGACGCTGCTGTCGCTGGCGAAGAAGGAGGAGGTGGTCTATGTCCAGGGCAGGCCGGGAGCGATAAAACTGAAACGAAACGACCCGGCTCTTCGTCTGCTCCAGAGCGTCCGCGACGAGGCGCACCGATTCGCACAGGCGTATCACCACATCCTGCGAAGGAAGAAGACGCTGGGGAAATAGGCGATAAGAGAATATTCATCTTTGTCTGTTTCTGATTAATCAAGCCCCTCCAGCATCCTGGCGCATTTTCCGGCTTCGGTATCGTCCGGAGCCGTACCGGAGATTTTCGCGGCGATTTCCGCCTGTCGTCGGCATTCGGCGACGGCCGATTCGCGATTAACCGGAGCCGGTTCAGCGCCGGCGAAGGATTCGAAGTTGCCGCTGTATATCTTCGCGAGAGCATCCTCCGGCAGGTCCAGTCCGTGCACCTCGTTCTGTCCGCCCGCTTCCAGCAGTTCATCTGCCTCGCCGGGAATGGTGAAGGTCCGGTCGGTTTCCAGGAATCGCCGCACCAGGTCGGCCCTGGCGGCGGCCTGGGCGGGCGTGCTGCGGCTGTCAATGTCCGTACCGAAAACGATGCGATCCTGATGAGCGAGGAAGAACTCTCTCGACCGGCCCGGATCGCGCGAAAGGTTGAACAGGAACTCGACGCCAGGGGCAAGGTCGATCTTCACGTTGGGGTGGGCCTGGAGGAACCGCTCCGCCCTCGGCAGGTCGGCGGAGAGAAAATAGAAATGCGCGAGGATCACCCGCAGGTTCGGATGTCGCTGAAGCACCTGCTCGACCTCGGCGTAGAGTTGTTCCTTCGGGACATCATCAGGTCCGCAAGCCCAGTCATTCTCGACGGCCCATTTGGGCGCTTTTTGCGGGTCCCAGAACTCTTCCGGGTCGGCGACGTGCCACAGCAGCGCCGCGCCGCGCTGCTCGGCGCGGGCGAAGAATTCGCCGTAGTAGTCCCCGTCCAGGGCAAAGGGCAGTTTCCGGCGCGAGGTCGGTTTTCCCTCGAGCAACTTGATTCCGTCGCATCCTGCCGAGATGAGATTATCGACCTGTTCGGCCAGGCTCGGCGCGGAGACCTTTCCGTCGGAGATAGCGGCTGCGTGGTTCAGCCCGCCGAAACAGTAAAATGCCCCGCCGCCGGAAACCTTCGCGCAGAGGCCCTGGGCGTGGCCTGCACCGCTGCGGGCGTCCACGATGCCGGCAAGGTTCATACGGTCCAGCCCAAGATGCTCGCGTATTTCCATCAAATTGCCCAGCGAAGCAAGGTCATTCAGGTGAACGTGAGCATCGGTAACGCGATTTACTTTTTGGCTGAACGTTCCTGTCGCCATCGAAAGTCTCCTTTATTTGTTGCGGGGGTACACCCGCCCGCTGCCGGTCGATCCGACGATATATTTTATAGTCCGGTTTATTCGTTTGGCATAAAAAAATCGCAATCGGCAATATCCTACACCTGCTTACGTTTATACTAACAAGGACTGCGTCAAAAAGACGCCTTTTAGGAGAACAGTCATGAAGAAACGAAGGATTGTAATGCTTTTGGTGAGTTTTGCCCTGGTGTCGGCATTGAGCCTCACCGCTCTGGCCGAACCGGCGCGAGAGGCGGCGAGGCCCAAACGAGACCGGGACAACAAGACCGCTCAGCGGGCCCGCGAAATCAACCGCTGGCTGGTTGAGCACCCGGACCTGGCCGAGCGAATTTTCCGCAACTTCCGTCAACATCGCGGTAAAGACGCTGCCGCTCCGGCGCCGCATCGACGCGGCAAGGCAGAAATGGCGGACCGGCCAAGGCAAGGCCTCCGTCGTCCGATGGCCCGACGCAGCGGAATGATGCGTCCGCAGCGACCAAGGATAGCGGACCGCTTAAGGCAGCAACGCGGCGATCAGATGGGCCGCAGGCAACAGCGCGGCCGTCAGATGGGTCGCAGGCAGCAACGCGGCGATCAGATGGGTTGGCGTTCTGGCCGTCAGATGGGTCAGCGTCAGCAGCGCGGCGATCAGA
>JAUWNJ010000026.1 GCA_030612725.1 Planctomycetales bacterium | reverse complement strand
CGGGGGCCGCGGGTTTGCCCACCACTAAACCCCCCCAAAACCACACCACCCGGCCCCCCAAACCCCCCCACCACGGCACCAACCTATTTGATAATCTGTTACGGTCGCTGTGCTTTGCGCAAGTCGAAGAATCCGATGCGTTCGAGTTCGACGCGGAGGACGTCGCATTGTTTATCGGAGAGGTTTCTCAGCGGCAGGCGGACCGGTCCGCAGTCCAGGCCGATTATTTTCATCGCCGCCTTGCATGCCGACAGGCCGCCGAAGCGAGACAGTACGGCGATTAATTCGCGGGATTTCGCCTGGGCGTCCTGGGCTGCTGTCATGTCGCCGGACTGGAAGGCTGTGAAGATTCGACGGTAGAGTCCGAAGGCGAAGTTGAACGTTGTTCCCACCGCGCCGGTAGCGCCGGTCGCCAGGCCGGCAAGGAGAATCTCATCGCAGCCGGAGAGTATGTTGAACCTTCCTCCGTCGAAGCGGAGGCATCGCCCCAGGTCCATCAGGTCGTTCGAGGTGAACTTGATACCGGCGAGGTTGGGAATACGCCCGGAGGCGGCTTTGAGGAAATCCACCATCGGAAGGTTCACGCCGGTCCTGGCCGGCATGTGGTAGAAGTAGAACGGTAGTTCCGGTGCAGCCGAGGCTATTTCGGCACAAAATAACGCGAGGTCCTCAACGGTCGCGGGTTTGAAGAAGCACGGCGCCATGGCCGCCACCGCCGAAGCGCCGATTTTCTGTGCGTGGGCGGCGAGTGTCCTGCAATCGTCCAGGCAGGAGTTTCCGACGTGGACTATCACGGGGACATTTTCCCCGACCGACGCCCGCCATCGTTGGGCCGACTCGATACGCTCGGGTATGGTCAGCGAGACGCTTTCACCAGTTGAGCCACAGACGAAAGCGCCGTCCGCGCCGTCGTCAACCAGTGCAGCGGCCAGTTTGTCAATGGCGTCCGGGTCCAGACTACCGTCGGTTCGCATCGGCGTGAACGTCGGTATGATCATGCCAGCCAAGTGTTGTGTCACGAGTGTCCCTTTCCCTTTGCTCGGACAACTTATAGGGCTGGAGCGGCCCGGTGTCAAATGGTTGCCCCGATGGCGGGTGCTAACTGAATTGGCGTGTCAAAATTGACGATACACCATACCAGAGGCTTTTAGTTGCCCTTTATCAGAACAAGGAGTCCGTTATGCCCACGGTTGAGAGTATTTTATTGGAAAAAGGTTCGGATGTCATCGCGGTCCTTCCGAGCGAGAGTGTTCGCCGGGCCGTTCGGAAAATGGTAGAGGCCAATGTCGGTTGCCTTCTTGTTGAGGAAAACGACAAGGCCGTCGGAATTTTCACCGAGCGCGACCTGCTCAGGCGAGTTGTCGGTGAAGGCAGGGACCCCGACGCGACGCTCATCAGCGAAGTTATGAGCAGCCCCATCCGGTCGTGCCAACCCGCCGAAGACGTTGACGAGTGCTTTGATCAACTCATCACCGAGAAGTTTCGGCACCTGGCTGTGCTCGACAACGACGAACCGGTCGGCGTAATCAGCCTCCGCGACGTGGCGCTGACCCTCCGCCAGGCGGTCTGCTAATTCGCATATTTCACCGCAGAGATCGCAGAGATCGCAGAGGTGTTTATTACAAAAAAAACTTACGAGCGATTTTGGCGGTTTTGTAAAATAACACTCTGTTTTTTCAGTTTAGAAATAAGATTATGTTTTTTATCTCTGCGAACTCTGCGATCTCTGCGGTGAATAAAAAATGCGGACTAATTCGTAGCGGCGTACAGGATGACGTTCATCGCAATTTTTCGCGCGTCGCCGGTAACGTATCCGATATTTTCGACGCACGGATTGCCCTCGACGCTACACGTTAATCCATAGGCTGACAGGACAACAGCAATTCGCTTATTCAGAATCACCGCCAGCAGTTTCGGCGAAGTCGGTTTCGCATCCGCGCCCGCCCGTTGAGTTAATCGAACTTTTCTCGCATTCGCGCCAAGCCCGGACGCGAAATTTCCTGTGATGACCGGACTGGCGGGCTTGAGCGGGCGGAGTGCATTCTTTCCGAACATTTCTTCGAGCATTTTTCCGGCAGCGGCCTGAAAATCACCGCGCCCGATGGCGGGATCAATCAGCAGTGTTCCGCCGGATTCGATATATTTGCGAATGTTCGTCAGTTCGGCCTTGGAAAATTTCGGCGGTGTGTTGCCTGTCAGCCACAACAGCGTAATCGAAGACGCGATTGGTTTGGTCGGGTCCGACGGCGGGAGTTCTTTCAGCCCAATCGGCAGGCTTTGGGCGAGTGCATCTCCCAGCCGATTAATCGCCAGAGGGCAGACGTTGTAATCGCCGTTATACTTCAGCCTGGCGACGTTGATGAATCGTTTCGCCGGTGGGGGTGGTGTGGTTTTCTGGCGTGCGGCGAAGCGTCCCGGAGGTAATTTTCCCCCGCCTGAGTAGAAGATGGTGTTCCCCGCCAGTGCGAACAGATGCTCGTATTTCCGTCGGCGTCCCTGATGCCACGCGCCGCTGACGTCTTCGGCGAGGATGAAGATCCGCGTCCGGCATCCGTCACCGACACCGATAATCTTCGGGCGATGTTCACCGGCGATACGGAAACGCAGATTGAAGATGGGATGGTCCGGGCCGATGTCCTGCCGACGGTAATCGGGGAAAAGTCCGAGGAAGTATCGCTGGAATGCTTCAGCCAATTTTTTATCCCCAAGCCTCGGCTGGACGAGGCACGTCCCGCCGTTGCGGATGAAGCGTTTGAACTTTTCGGACATGTTACGCTTCACGAGCGAGACGCCCGTGTTACTGTTGATATACAGCAGTGTTTCGGTTGGGAATTCTCCGGGCATTTCGCTATTCGTCTGTTGCCATGCGAGGCCTCTGCCAAGTGTCCGCGACATCCACCTTGTTACATTTGCGGCATCACGCGGGTCCGTTCCCGGGGTTTTTTCCAGTTCGAGACGGTTTATAATGATGGGCGCGGAAGCCTTTGCCATGCACAGCAAGGCAAAGGAGGTGTCTATGGCTGAATTTCCCCATGACCCGTCGGGCTTCTGCCTGGTCAGGAAAAGGCGGCACATTTCTTCGGTATAATCGTGGCCGGCGAATGTCCGCATCCCCGCCTCGTAACCTGCCCGCTGGAGACAGAAGAGGTAGTAATACAATTGCCCCTGCATGGTCATCCAGATGTATCGCGGGTTTTTGTCGATTTTGTAATTTGTTTTCAGCCAGGTAAGTCCGCCATGTATTTGCCGGGGGAATGCCAGGCGTCCGCTGGTTCGGCGTTTATCGGGGCCAAAGCCCTGTTCGCGCAAATAACTTAGTTTGTCGGCGAGGATGAAGAAACTCGCCACCCCGGCTGCGGTCATCGAGCCGTGCGAATCGGCCCTTTGCGGCTCTTTGCCCGCGATTGGAGGCTGATAACCCCATCCACCGTCTTTGTTCCGAAGTTTGCGCCAGTATGGCTCTGCTTTCATCCAGACGTTTCGCGGTACCGGTATTCCTGATTCTGAGGCCTCCCGCAGCGCCAGTATCGCCAGTTGGCTGTTGGATGCGTCGGTCCATTCTGGTTTCAGGCGTGCCATCGCCGATGCCGGCCCGTATCCCCATCCGCCGTTGCTGTGTTGGTGTTTTATGAGCCACTTGACGTCGCCGGTCAGGACGGACCTGTAGTCGTCGCCTTTTATACGCGAAAAAACAATCGCTCGAAACGATCGCGTGTAGGTGTGTCCGGGCCGGCGGGTTTTCAGGTATTCGAGGGTTCGTCGGAGTTTCGGATTGTCGGGCGATTGTCCCGCTGTCAGCAGCGCATAGGCTGCCAATGCCTCTCCGCCGCCGGTGTATTCGGTGCTGTGCCGATTCGGGATGGAACCGTTGGGCGTTTGTCTGGAATACAGGAATGTTACGGCTTTGTTAATGGATGCCCGAATTGCTTTGTCGGTTACGGGTGCCGGTTGTGCGGATGCTATCTTCGTCGCTGCACTGATACAGAGAACCACTACAGATAATCGAATGGCGAAACCGCGAGCGGTCCAACTTGAGATATTGCGGATTGTGGATTGCGGATTGCGGATTTTCGTCGGTCCTACGGTAATCCGGTATTCCGGTATTCCGGTATTCCGGTTTTTTATCAACTGCGGCCGAGAGGAGTCGAACCTCCACGCCCCTAAGGGCACAGGCACCTGAAGCCTGCGCGTCTGCCAATTCCGCCACGGCCGCGAGAGCGGATATTATTACCAAAGTGGCACCGGTTTCGCAAGTGCTGTTAGGGGATTTTCAACAAAATGTCCTTGCTCTGCGGCGAAAACAACACACGACACCGGTCTCACTTGACACAAAGCTGACCGTCCAGACGGGCCTTTATGTTCCTCGCCGCCGGTTGCTTTAGCCCCTTCCGTATTATTTTTCCGGTTTGTTGCGGTATGCGCGGAACGGCGAGGCGGGTAGTCCTTCCTTATTCATAAGGTTTGGCTCGGCGGTCTGGAGCCATGCAAATCGCACCGCTACCGGCGTGACGACGGTTTCGCTTGAGACCACCAATGTTTCCCCGTCGATCTTTGCTTTTGCCTTGACGAATTTCATATCTTTCCCGCTGACCTCGAACCAGTTCAGGGGTTTGGCGTCGCGCGATGCCAGGCCGCTGCCGACGTGATCGAATCGGATCCTGATCTTGTCGCCCTCGATGGACATCGACTTGTAGAGCGGGCCTGAGTAGACGATGCCTTTTTGTCCGTAAGTTTTGGCCAACGCCCACAGTGCAAGGCGTTTGCCGACGTCCCGCTTGTTGCGGGGATGGATGTCGTTGATATTGCCTATGTCAACCGTTACGGCCATGCCCGTATTGGGAACCGAAAGCGTTGCTGTCTGGGCTTCCCATATTCTCGGCAGGTACCGTGGGTTGGCTTGCCCGTATTTGTACGGTGCCAACTGTACGAAATAGAAGGGGAAGTCTCCCTGGCCCCAGACCTTCCGCCAGCCTGAGATGAGCGCCTTCATCTTTTCGTGATACATCATACCGTCGGAAAGGTTCGATTCGCCCTGGTACCAGATCGCGCCGCGGATAGCGAAAGGCGTCAGCGGATTCACCATGCCGTTGTAGATGCCTACAGGGTTGCGTGGACTTTTGAATGGGGACGAAGGAAAGTCCGGTTGCGGCGGTAGAGGTTTGTTCAGGGACAGTGCTTTTCGAGCGTCCTTTATCCATGTTTCCATCGGGTCGAATGATTTGGCAAGGTCCTGCCTGTATGCATCATTGGACTTTTCGATATCTTTGAGAATAATTCGCGTTTTCGGTACGGATGCGAAACCCACGAGCGGCGTCCACGGCTCGATTCGAGTGCCGCCCCACGAGGTTCCGATGAGACCTATCGGGATATTCAGTTCTTTTTGCAGACGTCGCCCGAAGAAATATCCCACGGCGGAGAATTTCTTTACCGTATCCGGGGTGCACATAAGCCACGTGGCATCGACGTCCTCCTCCCTATGGCTGGACGTCCTCCTGGGCACGTCAAACAGCCTGATATTCGCATTCCCGGCGGTGTCAACAGCCTCCTTGCCTTTCTCTGCCGAGGACAGGCCAAACGCCATGTTGGACTGACCTGAGCATATCCACACATCTCCGACAAGGACGTTCTCAAGGCGGATAGTATTCTTTCCGCTTATCGTTATCTTATGCGGGCCGCCGGCCTGCATTACCGGCAGTGTAACCGTCCACTTGCCGCCCGCGCCCGCTTTTGTGGTAACTTTTGTCTGACCGAGTTGTACGGCGACCTCCTCGCCAGTGTCGGCCCATCCCCAAATAGATAAGGGCATGTTACGCTGAAGAACCATTCCGCTGCCGATAATGCGAGGCAATTTCACATCTGCCCATACCGGCGCTGCTAAAAAGGATGTGCATGCGATTAACAGGAAAATTGAAGTAGCTGCCTTCGAACGGTCAAAGCGATTCATGTGAGTTCCTTTCAAAGTCCGTCAATGCGAAAGCTCGATTAGTTCTTCTAATAATAACTGTGGCCGACCTGCCTGCCGGCAGGGAGGAGTCGAACCCCTGCCTATCTGCCGGTCCCGCCACGGTTGCGAGATCAAAGACTACTACCGAAGGGCTGTTGGTTTCGCAAGTGTTGTTGGAGATTTTATCGGGAAAACACTTGCTCAATTATAATATAACTGTACAATAACCGCTCCTTACAACGATTGATGGAGTCAAACAGATGCCACGAGTATGTGCGATAACAGGTAGGAAGACCTCCGCAGGTCGGAAGTACAGCCGGCGCGGAAAGGCGAAATATCTCGGCGGAGTCGGTAAAAAAGTTACGTCGAAGACCAAGCGTACCTTCAAGGCGAACATACAGAAAGTCCGCGCCGTCATCGACGGAAAAGTCGTGCGGATTAATGTTTCAGCCAAGGCGATCCGCAGCGGACTTATCACAAAACCCCCAAAACGCGACTACACGCCTCCGGTCGAAGAAGAAGCGACTGAGTAAGACCTGTCGCCTTGACAGAACCGACGGATAGCAATCCGTCGGCTTTTCTTCATACACACATTTACCTGACCAGATATATCGGACTCGACCACGCCATGTGTCCGTCTTCCTGCTTGACGCAGATGTAGATGGGATTGTCGCCCCTGGTAAATCCGGTCAATGGGATTTCGAACTCGAAGACTCTCGCTCCGCCTTGCTTCGGGATGCGGTATGCCTGAATCTGCTTGTCCAGCCCGCCCGCTCGGAAGGTCTTCGGCGTCAGTCCGATGGAACGAATGGGGCAGGACGCCTTCCGCTGAACGGTGTCTATTATCAACTCACCGGCGGCGGGTTTTTCCAGATCAAGTATCACGCCGGCCAATCCGCCGGTGGTAACAGATTGCCACTTCAGGCCGACCTTTCCGGTCCGGCGAATCTGCATGAGCGGGTTCCAGAAGTTAATCGGCGTGAAACGGCCGATGCGATTGCCCTTGACGGTTAACGACCCGTCCCACGTGGCGTTTCGGTATCTACCCTTCACCTCCGCGCCGGACCAGATAATTTTTATTCGCCGACCAAGGTCGTGCTCGCCGAACGGGCGCATTGTTTGCAAAACCTTTGGGCCGTTGCGGACCTCGACCGAATCGATCGGCGCGGTCCCGACGACGCGGACTCGCAGAACGCTCTTCAGGTTGCCGATACGGATTACGTCGCCCATCATTCCGCATTGTCCGTCATCAGCGGTTACGGACACATCCAGCAGAGGCCTGTTGCCTGTGGTTGCGAAAAAATGCCTTGCCTTCATCGCCTTGTAAATACTGTTCCGGTCCAGTTTCTCCGCCAGTACGCACGTCAGCCCGCCGAGACTTCCGAATGAGCCCGATCCTGGATACGAGGCTCCGGGTCGGCACTTGTGCCCGTCGGAATTCGCGCAGATACCTATGCGATACCCCAGTTTGAAAGCGTCATTGAGAAGCCACTCGAACGTGCCCCATGCGGAGTGGATTTCCATCGCCACCTCGATTTCCGGATCGTGCATTCGTACATCGGCATATCGCCCGCCGACGTGGGCGAAAACGAACGGGCCGGGGCCTTTGAGGTTGGCGAACATCTCCGTAGCCGTCGGCGAGTCGGGATATTTCGATGCCTTATCGCCGCCGAGTAAGTCCCGGCAACTTCGGGTTATCCGCCCGCCCTCGGATTTGTAGAATACGTTTCGATCTCCCCCAAGCGGCGTGTTACCGCTCCACTCAAAGCCGGGGAATGTAACGAATTTGCCCGGTTTGTAGAACTGTTTCGTCGTGCGGTTAATCGTTGCCCAGAACTCATCTGTAATCTGAAAGTCGTTTCCCTGGTGTCCGAGGATATCGAGCAGAGCGTAATCCCGCCCGAACTCGAAGTAATCGGTTATCGGGTTTGTTCCGATTGTCTCGCCGGATTGCGCGTGGAAATCTGCCCAGAAACGTCCAAGTGTCCTGGGTGGCACGGTCAATCTGGAGCGGAGCGCAAGATTGGCCGTGGGGTGCGTGGATGAAGGTTTCACGGCCAAGTCTCCGACTTGACCGTGCCACTCCGCAATTTGACCGTAACATGTTTCGGAGATGACCTCGACGGGGTTGCTCACTGCCGAGAGTCCGGTTTTCTCGTCCTTGGCCTTGATGAACTGCACGCTGGGTTTATCGAATCCGGGATGCGTTATCCGCTTGGGCTTGGCGGTCGGGTTGCCCCAGGCGTCTTCAAGTTTGAGATGATAAGCGAACTTTTTCCCGGCCTGTACCTGCGAAGGCGCTATACATACCGCCCGGACGCACTCGCCTGCCACCACGCGGAGTGTCGGCCAATCGGCGAGTTCCTTGAATTCGTAAGTCGCTATCGGGTCAACAAAGGTCTTGAATCCGAACGCCCGCTCTCGGAACGTCTGCATCTGCCATCCCGGCGAGCCGTTCGTCCGGTCGCCGAAGACAACGGTAATCTTTTCGCCGGCGTCCAGGTATCCGAACCGCACCTGGAGATACAAGGCCAGGGAGTACGGGCGTGTATGCCCTCGCCTGTCCCAGCGTGGGATGATTCGACAATCGCCTGTCGTGTGGATGCTGCAGTAGTTGGGCGCTTTGGGGTCGTCGAATTGAGGCGGACCGAAATCGCCCATCCGTCGAAAGACGATTTTGACAAAGCCGCTGTCGTCGATGGAATGACCGGCGGTGTATGTGTATTTCAGCGTTACGTAAGAACCCGCAACGGGGGGCTTTCGCGGCGAGATCGTCGCTTTTCCGAGGTTCATTTCCTGCATGGGATGCTCCGAACAAAGGGTTACGGATAAAATAATAAGCGGATGAATATACCATCAGCGCCGGTGGAGGTGAAGAAAATAACCGACGGATTTACGGGTGGATTTGCACCGGCGTACCTGTCGGAAGGGCGTAAAAGAGTTCTTTTATGTCCTCGTCGTCCAACGCCACACACCCCGCGGTCCAATCGCTCTTGGAGCCTTTGCCATGGATCATAATCTCCCCGCCCAGCGGCGTGTACCACGGCGGCTTTTTCCGCTGGCGGTTCGCCTTGACAATGGCGTCGTGCTGGGCCTGGGTAATCAGGCCGTCGCGCAGGCCTCGCTCGGCGTCCTCGATGTTGGGATAACTCAAACCAAGCGACAGCGTGAATCGCGAATACTTGTTCTTGTAACAGACGTAGAATTCGCCTTCGGGCGTACGACGGTCGCCCTCGCGGATCTTGTCGCCCTTGTTGGTCCCGGAAGCGGACCGATAAGTATTGACAACCTCACCGTCGTTATAAACGGTCAACCTTTGGGCCGATTTCTCGACAATTACGCAAAGCCCCTTCGGCGTCGGCACCGGCCTGGGCTTCTTTGGCGAAGCCGGTCCCGAAGCGCTTGTCGGCCCATCGGGATTGGAACGAGTGCGTTTTCCGACTATCGCTGCCGTGGTAATCACCCCGGCTGCGACTAGAAATAAAATGAACACTTTCTGCTTCGTGCGAGACATCTGCTGACTCCATTCAACGGATGGATACTTCGGCGGCAGCATTATTGCACACAACGAATTGACAGGCAAGCCCCCGCAGGTGATTATGGAGAACAGTAGGCTGGGCCGGAGGCCCGCCTCCATCTACTCGGAAAGGAACCATGAATAGAACACTGATAAAAGACGCTTTAACGGATGCGGTCGTCGGTTCGGAAATAACCGTTGCCGGTTGGGTTCGCACGGTACGGAACCACAAGGGCAAAAATCGCTTCAGTTTCATCACGCTCAACGACGGTTCGTGCCTTGCCACAATACAGGCTGTCGCCGATCCGAAGTTGTCCAACTACGAAAGCGAAGTCGTGCACCTGACGGCGGGGTGTTCGGTGGTCGTAACGGGCAAACTCGTCGAAAGCCAGGGCAAGGGTCAGAGCGTCGAGATGCAGGTTGACGAAGTTCGCCTCCTCGGCGCCGCCGATGCGGAGGTCTATCCCATCCAGCAGAAGCGGCACACGTTCGAGTTCCTGCGCACGCAGGCGCATCTGCGAACGCGGACGAACACATTCGGAGCCGTCGCTCGCGTCCGAAACGTGATATGCGCCGCCATTCACGAATTCTTCCAGTCGCGCGGGTTCCTCTACGTCCACACGCCGATTATCACATCCAGTGATTGCGAAGGCGCAGGCGAGATGTTCCGCGTTACCACGCTGGAGACCGGGCGGGACGATTTCGATGCCGATTTCTTTGGCCGGCGGACGAGCCTGACCGTCAGCGGGCAACTTGAGGCGGAGACTTACGCCTGCTCGCTGGGAAGCGTTTATACATTCGGGCCGACGTTCCGGGCGGAAAACTCCAACACGCCCCGGCATCTGTCCGAGTTCTGGATGGTCGAACCTGAATCAGCCTTCTGCGACGCCGACGACAACGCCGACCTGGCGGAAGATTTCTTGAAACATATCTTCTCGTCCGTCCTTCAGCGCTGCGGCGAGGATATGGAGTTCTTCAATAAGTGGATAGATAAGGGCGTTATCGAGACGCTCACGCACGTAGCCGAGAGCGAATTCGTCCGCCTGACATACACCGAAGCCATCGAAATACTCCAAAAGGCAGGCAGGAAATGGGAGTTCCCGCCGGAGTGGGGTAACGATACGCAGACCGAGCACGAGCGATACCTCACAGAGGAAAAATTCCAAAGGCCGGTGATTCTCACGGATTATCCATCGACGATTAAACCGTTCTACATGCGGCTTAGTGATGACGGAAAGACAGTCGCCGCCATGGATGTTTTGGTGCCGAAGATTGGCGAGATTATCGGCGGCTCGCAGCGTGAGGAGCGGCTTGACGTGCTGACCGAGCGGATGAAGGCCCAGGGCCTGAACCCGGACGATTACTGGTGGTACACGGACCTGCGGCGTTACGGAACAGTCCCGCACGCGGGCTTTGGTTTGGGCCTGGAGCGAACGGTTCAGTTCGTCACCGGAATGTCCAACATCCGCGACGTAATCCCGTTCCCGAGAACCCCGCGCTCGGCGGAGTTCTGAAAAATTCTAATTGACCAGTCAACCGATTAACCGATGAACCGACTACCATGAAAGTCGAATTACATTTACACACGAGTCGTTACAGTGCCTGCTCGAAGGCCACGCCGGCTGAGTTGATGGAGCGGTTGGTCCAGTCCGGTTACGAGGCTGTCTTTATCACCGAGCACGACGCTGTTTGGAGCGAGAGGGAAATCGAGCAGTTGCAGCAAGGTTTTCCGGACATCAGGATTTTCCCCGGTGTCGAATTGAGCACAGGCCCGCAGAAAATGCAGCACTTGCTGATACTGGGCACGACCGACCCGGAATACACCCGGCTTGGCGATGTGGCCGAGATTCTGGCAAAGGCCCGCGACGAGGGACACCTGACGGTTTTGGCACATCCGTTCCGCTGGGAAGGCGGGGCAGAGATGCTGGACAATGGGCTGCTGCCCGACGCCCTGGAATTCCGCACCAACAACCAGAATCGTAAAAAGGCGAAAATCGCCGCCGACGCTGCTGAGCGGCTCGGACTGCCGCTGGTGAACTCCGGCGACGTGCATGGGCTGAAGTTCGTCAACCATTTCTGGATCGAGACGGACATGCCTCTCGGCAAGGCCACCAACATCCGCGCCGTCGTCCTCAACCGAGCATACGTCAACCGCAAGAGCGGAAAATGATTTTCAATTTTCAATTTCCGATTTTCAATTGAACAGAAGAAAAAGATGGGCAGGCAAACGTCGCGGCTTCGATGCTGAAGCCTCTTTTTTTTCTTCTAAATTGAAAATTGGCAATTGGCAATTGGAAATGCCTATTTCTGCCGGTACACGATCCTGGCTTTGGTCAGGTCGTATGGGCTGATTTGTATGAGGACGCGGTCGCCGGGAAGGATGCGGATATAATGCCGGCGCATCCGTCCGGAGATGTGCCCGATGAGTTGGTGCTTGTTGCCGCTCAGATCAACCTCCAGGCGGAACATTGCGTTAGGCAATGCTTCAAGGACAATCGCGTCGGTCTCAATGTGTTCGGTCTTAGCCATGTTTTTTTCGCAACAGATGAAGAACTATAACCTCGTTGCACGGCAAGGTCAACTACCGAAGCAGTTTATATTTCGCTATTATTGTGTTCGTCCAAACAGCGGGGCGACCTTCAGCATTATACCTGTCATTGACACAGGCCCAATCATATCGCATCATCGGACAGGGACAGGCGGGATAATCTTCCGAAGGTGTGAGTATGACTGAAAAGAAAATAGACAACGAACTGATTCGCCATATCGCCTTACTCGCCAGAATTGAAATGACAGACGAGCAGGCCGACGCCCTGGGCCGGCAGTTTACCGATATCGTCGCCTACGTGGATAAGTTGAGCGAACTGGACACCGACGGCATCGAGCCGATGGCCCACGCGCTGGACGTTTGCAATGTCCTTGCCGACGACGTCCCCGGCGAATCCCTGTCGTCTGAACAGGCCCTCGCAAACGCACCCGCACGCGACGGCGACTTCTTCAAAGTACCCAAAGTTATCGGAGATTCGCAATGAGCGGCGTTATCGACCTTTCCGCACTGGAGTTACGCGACGCTATCGCCGCAGGCGAAGTTTCCGCCGCCGATGCGACACGGGCCTACCTTGACGCCATTGAGACGATGGATAAACAAATCCTCGCCTACAACGAGACATTCGCAGAGCGGGCGATGCGACAGGCTGAGGATATAGATAAAAAGCGTTCCGCCGGTGAAACGCCTGACCTCCTGGCCGGTGTGCCGGTGGCTCTCAAGGACAATATCTGCACCTCCTTTGGCCTGACGAGTTGCTCATCGAAAATGCTTGAGAATTTCCACGCTCCTTACGACGCGACCGTCGTCGGCAAGTTGGCGTCGGCCGGCGCGATCGTTCTCGGTAAGACCAATATGGACGAATTCGCAATGGGTTCCTCGACGGAGAACTCCGCTTGTCAAACTACGCACAATCCGTGGGACACGTCACGCGTCCCCGGCGGGTCGTCGGGCGGATCGGCTGCCGCCGTTGCGGCCCGGATGTGCGCCATGGCCATCGGCTCGGATACCGGCGGGTCGATTCGTCAACCGGCAGCCTTCTGTGGCTGTGTCGGACTCAAACCGACCTATGGCCGGGTAAGCCGATACGGACTCGTCGCCTTCGGTTCAAGCCTCGACCAGATCGGGCCGCTGACCCGCGACGTTGCCGATTCAGCCTTGATGCTCGGCGTCCTGGCTGGGCACGACTCACGCGACTCGACCAGCGTTGATAGACCCGTTCCGGACTACCTCGCCTCGTTGGATAAGCCAATCGAAAAACTCCGCGTCGGGTTGATAAAGGAGTTTCATTCCGAATCGCTGGATGCCGAGATTCGTGGGGCTGTGGACAAGGCTGCGGGAATCTACCGCGACGCCGGTGCCGAGATTATCGAAGTCTCGCTACCCCATAGCCGCGTTGACACCGACGAAACGGGGCAACTTTCATCCTACGCCGTAGCCTGTTATTACCTCGTCGCAACGGCAGAAGCCTCCAGCAATCTCGCCCGATACGACGGCGTGCACTACGGTCATCGAACCGCCGAAAAGGTCGGCGGAATCGTCGAACTCTATAGCCGGAGCCGGGCGGAAGGTTTCGGTGATGAGGTCAAACGCCGCATCATGCTCGGAACTTACGCACTGTCGAGCGGGTACTACGACGCCTATTATCTCAAGGCCCTGAAGGTCCGCCGGCTTATCAAGAACGACTTCGACGCTGCCTTCGAAAAGTGCGATGTCCTGCTGGCTCCGACCGCGCCGGAGACAGCCTTCGGGATCGGCGAAAAATCAGCCGACCCGCTGACGATGTACATGTCTGACATTTACACCATCAGCGCGAACCTCGCGGGCATTCCGGGCATCTCCATCCCCGCCGGCTTGAGCAAGTCAGGCTTGCCGTTGGCTGTCCAACTGCTCGGTAACGTCTTCGCCGAAGAAACGCTCCTCCGCGCAGCGAGGATGTACGAAAAATCAAACGGCGCAACGCGCCTGATACCGGAAATGGTGACATGAACTCTTATCTTTCACAATTTGGTCTCGACGGAAAACGCGCTATTGTTACCGGTGGTAATCGCGGGCTGGGGTTGGAGTTCACCAAGGCCTTGCTTGGAGCCGGCGCTGATGTGGCCGTTCTCTGCCGAAGCGGACAGGCCGAGGAAGCCGCCGACGCAGCAAAGGAATTTTCCCGTAATCTGATAGTCATTGCTGCAGATTTGACCGACGATGAAGATCGTCGCGGGCTGATTCAGCGGGCTGTAGATAAACTTGGCGGCTTGGACATCCTTCTCAACAATGCCGGAATCCAGTATCGCGCCCCAGCCGCCGATTTTCCGATGGACAAATGGCGTGAGATTATCGAGTTGCACCTGACGGCAGTGTTTGATTTGTCGCAGCAGGCTGCCCGGATAATGTGGGAGGCAGGAGGGCGGATTATCAACATCGCCAGCATGGTCAGTTTCCTGGCCGGTCAGTCCATCTGCGCATACACCACCGCCAAGAGCGGCATCGCAGGTCTGACGCGAGCGATGGCGAACGAATGGGCGGAACGCGGCATTACCGTCAATGCGATAGCGCCGGGGTATTTCGTAACCGACATGACCGCATCGCTCCAGAAAGACGAAACTCGCAATACCGAGATCGTCTCACACATCCCGATGGGTCGGTGGGGCGAACCAGCCGAATTGACCGGCGCGTTGCTGCTGCTGGGGTCGGATGCAGGGCGATATATCACGGGACAAATAATCGCAGTCGATGGCGGGTATCTATTAAGGTAAGCGATTAAAGAGTGCTGGACATTTTATGCGCGCCCGTTCAAAAGTTTTACATTTATCCCCCCGGCGATAGACATCTCGCCTCAATCCCTTAAACCGTTGTGGCGGCAGAGAAAACAATCAGCGATAAAGACTTGTATTACAAGATGTTATGTAATCGTTGCGTATTATTTTCGTCTAATGGACAAAAAAAAGTCGCCCAGGCGGTTATCGGCACTGAATTTGCACATTAGAGCACGGAGTTGGTACTCCAGCGCGCCTGTTTAACGTTGTTTGGAAACAACCCAGGCACAACTTCGGATATACTTGGATATGACAGAAGCATCACAAACAGCCTGTCGCCCTTTCGATTCGGGTGCGACAGAGACCGGTGCAGGCGAGCAGGAACTGACTTGTATCCAAAGACGCCTCCTCAGCGAGCCAGGTAACAGGGATGCTTTGGGGCGGGCTGGGACGTTGTTGTATGAAATGGGCAGGTTCGAAGAGGCGATTGCTCATCTGGAAAGAGCCGTCTCTCTCTGCCAGTGCCCACTTTGCCGAACCGACAGCCGGGATGAAGATGCACACCATGCTGGTAAATCCCACCCGGAAGCCGACAATGCGCACTATCAAATCTTTACGCAACTTGCCGATTGTTACGCAGCCTTGAATGATTATCAGAATTCCGAAAATTATTACCATACTGCCGTTACGCTTCTGTCGGATCGGGCTGATGCCTACCTTGGTCTGGGGACGCTGGCGATGCGAAGGCGGCAATTCGATCGGGCCAGGGCGTTCTTTCAGACGGCAGGGGACTTTCACCCCGATTGCAGCGAGGCCTATGGCGGACTCGCCATGGTTCATCAACATCGCAAGGAATACGACAAGGCGTTCGATATGTACCTCAAGTGTCTGGAACTGGACACGGATAACCTCGTAGCCTTGCTCGGATTGTTTCAGACGTCCTGCGAGATGGGGAATTTCTCGCAAATTATTCACTACCTGGAGATATATCTGAAGGGGCATCCGTCCGATACGTCGGTGCTGTTTTGCCTGGCTTCGCTGTACGCAAAAGAAGGCAGGTTTGCCGATGCCACCGAAGCAGTGGCGAAAGTCCTTGTGCTGGAACCAAATAAACCCGAAGCCGCCGAACTGTTGGCAGAATTGAAAGACGCTGAAGCGTAATGGAAAACGCAACCGACGCAAATTCGCCAATCGACGGCGAGAAACTGCTGACGGAGTTGCAAACCCTGCTAGCCAGGCAGGTTCGCCTGGCGAAGGACGGGAAATTGCAGGAGGTTTCTTCGCTCGCCGCCAGGTTGGAGGCCCTTCTGGCCGAAGCGTCCTTGGCTCCGTCGCTGCCTCGGAACAGCGAAAAGGCTGAACATATTCGCCGGCTTTATAACGAATTGTGCCTGATACTCACCACCGAGAAGAGCGACCTTGCCGGCAAACTCGAAAAAATGCAAAAGGGGAAAAACTCCCTGCAGGCATATCATAACGCCCTGACTTGAGTCGGTCGGGTTTTTGACAGTTTCACTTTGGGGGCGGAACGGTATAATACCTGCCGGGTAAATCATACGCTGTGATTTTTCCGAACTGCGATTTTAATGAGGAGTTAAGCATGATCGGCGTAGCATTGATTGGTGCGGGCAACTGGGGCAAAAACCTTGCGCGTAATTTCGCCTCGTTGGACGGCGTTGAGTTGAAGTACGTCTGCGACCTTAACGAGAAGGTCCGCCGGACGATGTCGTCGATGTATCCCCAGGCCGAGGTAACCGACGATATGAACAAAGCCCTCGGCGATGATGCCGTTGATGCCGTTGTAGTGGCCGTCGATGCGCCGCTGCATTTCAAGATTGCCGCCGCGGCGCTCCAGGCCGGTAAGCATACCTACGTCGAAAAACCACTGACGCTCACAAGCGACGATTCCCAAACACTTGTGGACCTCGCCTCTGAAAAAAACCTCAAACTGATGGTCGGGCATCTGCTGGAATATCATCCTGCCGTCAATTACATGAAACAGGCGATTACCTCCGGCGAGGTCGGTAAACCGCTGTACCTGTATTTCCATCGCGTCAACCTCGGTATCGTCCGCAAGGTTGAGAACGCATGGTGGTCGCTTGCGCCGCACGACGTATCGGTAGCGTGCTATCTCTTCGACGCCGAACCGGTGAGCGTCTCTGCCAGCGGGCATGCGTACCTGCGAGACGGTGTCGAGGACGTGGTCTTCGCCAACCTGAAATTCGCCGACGGGCGGATGGCGCACATCCACGTATCCTGGCTTGACCCGCACAAAATCCGCAAGGTAACGCTTGTCGGCTCGCAGAAAATGGTTGTCTTCGACGATATGGAAGCAGCCGAGAAAATTCGCGTCTATGACAAGGGCGCTGAAATCACCAAGAGCGTCTCCAGCTACGCCGAAGCCATTACGCTGCGTACCGGCGATATTCTCATCCCCAAAGTTCCCGCAGGCGAGCCGCTCAAGACCGAATGCCGGCACTTTATCGACAGTATCGTTAACGATAAAACCCCGCTGAGCGACGGAGCCGATGGGCTGAGGGTCGTCAAGGTCCTCGAAGCCGGAACAAAATCACTCCAACGAGGCGGCGAACCAATCAGTTTGGTAGTCAGTTAGCAGTTTGTTTAGCCGTCGCCCGCCCAGGCGGATCTTCGACCGGAACGGCGACGAAAAAATGTTCTTCTTTACGAGACCCCGAATATGAGCAAAGACGAAAAACCTTATTTCGTACACGAGAGCAGTTATGTCGATGAAGGCGCTGTTATCGGCGAAGGCACAAAGGTCTGGCACTTCAGCCACGTTATGGGCGGCGCGGTCATCGGCAAGGGTTGCTCCATCGGGCAGAACGTTAACATCGGCTCAAAGGCAGTCCTCGGCGACAACGTCAAGGTCCAGAACAACGTCTCCATCTACGACAATATTACACTGGAGGACGACACGTTCTGTGGCCCGAGCATGGTATTCACCAACGTTTTCAATCCCCGCAGCCACGTTTCGCGCAAAGACGAATATATGGACACGCTCGTCAAGCGCGGCGCGACCATCGGGGCCAACGCGACGGTGGTTTGCGGGAACACGATCGGTCGATACGCCCTTATCGGAGCCGGAGCGGTGGTTACGAAGGACGTGCCGGACTACGCACTTATGTACGGAAATCCCGCCTGCCGGCACGGATGGGTCTGCCAGTGTGGCGTGAAACTTCATCTCGCCGGAGATCAGTCCACCTGTTCAGGATGCGGCGCGAAATATAAACTTATCGACGATACGCTCCAGCCGGCATAGTACTACACTTAAGAAAGGATAAAATCGAAATGCAGGTTCCACTTTTGGATTTGAAGGCACAGTACGCGACGATTAAGGACGAGATGACCCCGGCTTTGCAGTCCGTTATGGACAGTCAGTATTTCATCAACGGGCCTGAAGTCAAGGAACTGGAAAAGCAGGTGGCCGAGTACAGCGATTGCGCCGCTGCCGTCGGCGTCTCCAGCGGGACAGACGCGCTTCTTGCCGCTCTTATGACATTGGGCGTCGGCGCGGGCGACGAGGTAATCACCACGCCCTACACCTTCTTCGCCACAGCCGGGAGCGTCTGGCGAACCGGCGCGAAACCCGTCTTCGTCGATATCGAAGCCGACACCTTCAACATCGACCCCGCCAAAATCGAAGCCGCCATCACCGACAAAACCAAAGCCATTATCCCCGTCCACCTCTTCGGACAGATGGCCGAGATGGACACGATTATGGAAATCGCTAAAAAGCACGATCTCTACGTCGTTGAGGACGCCGCACAGAGTATCGGCTCGACTCACAAAGGCCGGAAAGCCGGTTCGATAGGGACGGTGGGTGCTTTTAGTTTCTTCCCGTCCAAGAACCTCGGCGGCCTGGGCGACGGCGGGATGATCGTTACGCAGGACGCAGAACTGGGCGAGAAACTGACGCAGTGCCGAAACCACGGGTCAAAACCGAAGTATTTTCACAAGTGGGTCGGCGGGAATTTCCGGCTTGATACGCTCCAGGCCGCCGGACTTCTGGTCAAATTGCGACACCTCGATTACTGGTCCGAAGGCCGGCGCGCCAATGCCGCCAAATACAACGCGCTCTTCGCCGATTTCGAACCCGTCAAAACACCGGTAATCCGCGATTATAACGTTACCATTTACAACCAGTACGTCATTCGCGTACCTCGCCGCGACGATCTGCGGGCGTTCCTGAAGGAGAACGACATCGGCTGTGAGGTCTATTACCCGCGAAGCCTGCACGAGCAGGAATGTTTTGCCGAGTTAGGCTACAAACGGGGCGATTTCTCCGTTTCAGAGGCCGCTGCCGACGAAACGCTCGCCCTTCCGATTTATCCGGAACTGACCGACGAGCAGATTCAATACGTGGCCGCGAAGGTAAAAGAGTTCCTGGGATAAAGGCGCCAGCGCAGCAAACGTTAAAAGGGCCTTGTTTTTTGCGGTCTTTTGCAATACTATGTCTTCAGGAGAGCGAATCAATAAAGGCGATTCTAATGTCAGAGACGCGGACAATCGAGATACCCGAGAGTGTTTTGATCAGCGCTCAGACCCTGGACGATTTAGGGGACTGGTTAGCGATACACAACCCTCAGTTCCTGGACCGGATGCGGCATATTCGCGACGACGAAGACACTGCCGAAAAAGGTAAAGACTTGACGGAGATATTGAAGCGGTGGCCTATCGAGTGATAGTATTGCCTTCCGCCGAGTCGGACCTGGAACAACTCGACAGTGTTGTTCGTCGGAGGATTTTGCGTCGATTAGTCTGGCTTGGCGAAAATGCACAGCAGGTAATACATCACCGATTGGCGAATTTACCCGATGATCTGTCCGGCTTGTGTCGATTGCGAGTCGGAGACTATAGGATACTTTATTGGGTTTATCCTCAACGAAACATTCTGAAAACATATCGCATTCAGCACAGACGTGAGGTCTACCGCAAGTTGTAACACCAAGTCGCTCCGTCCCAGCCTACTCACTGAAAAGTTGAACACCCCTTCCTTTATCATCCTTTACTATGCTATACTTCTTGACGGAATGAAATAATAATAAAGGAAATGCAATGAGTATCATTCAAGTTCTCAACCAGGTTAAAGAGGGCGAGATTGTTTTGCCAGCTATTCAGCGGAATTTTGTCTGGCCGGAGGAGAAGGTTTCAATGCTCCTCGACTCCGTCATGCGCAGCTATCCCATCGGTATTGCGCTGATGTGGGAAACCTACGATAACATCCAATATCGTCGGTTTCTGCATGAATACCGTGCTGATACAAAACACACCTTTAGTGACAACACAGATGGAAATCGTCTGAAAGTGGTCCTCGACGGTCAGCAGCGACTACAGTCTCTCTATATCGCTCTGTATGGGCAACATGAAGGGCAATACCTTTACTTTGACGTACTGAGTGGAGAAGAAGCAGATGATTTCCAAGAAGAACGCTTCGATTTCCGCTTCGCCTCTGTTCAAGAGATCGAAAAGACCAACAAGGATGCCGAAAAAGTGCGTTCCACACCGTCGCACACTCACGTAACTAACGGAAAACTTCAGCATTTTGTGAAGGTGCAACAAATCTTCACCATGGGGGCAAAAGCCCAGCAATTATTTCGGAAATCACTTGAAAAATCGTTGAATCTCACCGACGACGAAACCCTACGTATCATGGTGAATCTCGCCAAGATTGATGAAGTGCTTGCGAAAGACGAGAATATACTCAAGACGGTAACGATTGATGAAAACCAACCCCCCGGAAGCCCAGAACGCAAGTCCGAATCTGATGTTCTTGAGATCTTTGTTCGTATCAATGTTCAAGGCACCCGGCTTAGCCGCTCGGACCTAATTTTCAGCATGATGAAACTGAACTGGAAGGAGTCGGCGGAAGCTCTTCCCCAGTTTGTAGAGACTATCAACAAGGGAAACTGTTTGGGACTCGACACAGATTTTGTTATCAGATGTCTGTTCGCCACTTGTCATTTCGGAACCAAGTTCAATGTAGACTTGTTACGTAACAAGGCCAATGCAGAAAAGATGAAGCGTAATTTCTCCCGATGCTGCGATGCGATCCGATCTACAATCGATGTGGTTCAGAATGATTGCGGGTGTTCCAGCAGTAGGGCGCTCGGAGGCTATAATACGCTTGTGCCATTTGTCTATTACCTTTTTCATTGTCCGAAGCAGCAAGTTCCCAAATCCGAGGTGGAACATTTTCGAAAGTCGCTCTATCTTTTTGGTTTCTCAATGCCGTTCTCTCGCTACGCTGACAGTCGATTGTGGAAGTTCATTCGCATGGAGCTCAAGCCATTAGCAGAAAAGGGGGATCATTCTTTTCCATTTAAAGAAGCTATCGACTGGGCTGCTTCGTGGGAAAACTTCGACGAATTTGGATCAAGCCTGCTTCAAAAAAATCCGCGACTTGCCTTGCATGTGGTTCAGGGGTTGTCAGGGGCAAAATCGCTTCTCTCCGCCAATGAACCAGAAATGGACCACATTTTTCCGAGATCAGAATTGCGGAAGAAATATGATGAATTAGTCGTAAATCATTACGCAAACTTTTGGCTTCTAAGCAAAGGCAAGAATCAGAACAAATCGAAGAAACATCCAGCGAAGTATTTCGAAAAGGTGCCTGACTCAGAACTTCGGCGAGCACTCATAGACCGTCAATTACTCAAGTACCCGTCGTATAAGAAATTCATCAAGAGCAGAGGGGAGAAGATGCTAGATCGGGTCAAGAAGAAGCTCGGATTTTGCGATGATGATTTTGCATTTCTGAGGGAAGAGGAATAAATCTAGGGTGAAGGGATGTGTTTGCGGCTACGGAGAACCTATCCCTTTGGCTGGGTTGACGGTTTTTTGTAGTGTGGTGTGCGGGGTTTTTCTTCCGGCTTGGGGGTTTTTTGGCGCGGGTCGGCGCAGAGGTTTACGTTGTCGAAGAAGTATTCTCCCGGCGGCCAATAGGCGTAAATATCAATTCTCAGCCATTGGACGTTTTTCGCCAGCCCGCCGCGAGGGGGAAACGGGGCGGCATAGTGCTGCCAGGTGTTCTGCTCGTTCCGGCAGGCGAGGTACCAGCGATAAACCTCGCGCCGGTGGCGTTCGGGATGTTTCTTCGCATCCTCGGCGATGAGTTGCTTCTGCTTTTCCCGCGGCAGGGCGACGAACTGATCCGGCGTCAGGCCTAGTTTGGCCAGGCTCGACTCGCTCAACCCGTCAGCGACGGCGGAAAAATCCGCGAAACCCTTGACGAAAATCTTCGGGAAAAATATCCCGCCGGTCTGCCCCTTCATGTCGGCTACCAGCCAGTACCGTTGCCCGGCTTTCGCCTTTATCCACTCGCTGCGATAATGGACGCCCTCCAGACCCGCGACGGTGCCGTATTTGTTCGCGATAGTTCCGATCTTCGGCGGTTTTTTCGGGTCGGCCTTGCCCAGCATCAGGTCGCGCCGGTACTTCAGCCAAGCATCGCGTTCCACGTCGGTAAAGATTCGCAGCACCTTTCCACGTTTGCCCTTTCGCGGATCGGCTATCAGGAAGGTCGTTACATTATCAGGCCCCATCTTCCAACCGGTCTTGCCGGACTCGAAATTGCCGTTGATATTCAACGGCTTGGCGAATTTCTTCGGCTCGGTTTCATCGCCGTATTCGGGCGGTTTCCATTCGGGTTTTCCGCGAACGGCTTCGACTATCTGACGAGCGACTACGCCTCGGGCGCGCTCGGTGTGGTCGGAGAATGCCTTTGTCCAGGCTATGGGCGTTTTACCGGAAATATCGACGCAGCGGATTTCCGCACGGACGGCTTGGCCTATTTTCTGGACGCTGCCAAAGATTGCGATATGTGCGGCGAAATCATCTTTCAGCAGTGCGACGATTTTCTTATCGGAGGTCTTCAGCGAGATCCCCCCAGCCGGGGTCATCTCGTCTGCGGTGAAGCGGTCGATAACTTTATATTCGTCATGCCGCCGCAGACGCAGACGAACCGAATCGGCCAATTGCTTGCCATATTTGGCCTTTTCCTTGCAAGTGAAGTCGAACACGACAACGTGCCTCACCTGCCTGGACGACTGGCTGGTCGGTCTGGCCGGTTGGCTGTTCGGCGGCGGATTCGCCCCGCCGGCAGCCAGTGCCAACACCATCAACAAGGTCCTCGTTACCATCACCATTCTCCCGAAACCATATTATCATAAACTTCCAATTGATGCAGGTCTTGCAAAACAGTAACGAAATCACACCGGTCGTTTCGGAGTTTTTTTTACATTCATAGTGGTCAGGAGCGGGTTATTGTGTTTAAGATATATGAACGGGTAGGCCGGTATGTGATGTTCGACACCATCAGAAATACCGGATAAAATCACAATCAGGTAAAGGAGAAACAAACATGATGAATTATTGCAGGAAAACTCTGGTCTTTTCAGTTGTGGCGTTATTCGCATCCGTTGCCGTCGGTGTCGCGCCGAAAGTCGCTTCCGAAGGTAAAAGTAAAGTTCCCCGTACCAGACCCGCCGTCGCCAAACCGGAAAAAATTGTCAAGCCCGGTACTCGCGGACCTGTTGGGCCTGACGTGCAACCGTCCAAGGCAGAGAAAAAAATCTTCGCAAATCGCATCATCGTAAAGGGTCTTACCAACAAGGCCGTTCAACTCGCCTGCGACCAAGCCGCTAAATCCGACAATAAAGCCCCCCGTCCGGTCGTATTCCTCCCCGCCGGTAAGTATGAGTTCAAGAAGACGGTGAACGTCCCCGCCGGCGTTACTATCCTGGGAGCAGGCTCCGGAACCCTCTGCGTCAGCGACAGCCTGAAGAGGGCGATTTTCAGTGTCAAGGCGCCCAACGTGCGCATAACCCGGCTCCGTCTGGAAGGGCCTGGGAAAAACCGCAAACTTAAGGACCACAGCACGGGCATAGCCGTTTCCGGCGAGAACGTGCGAATCGACCATTGCGAGATTTTCGACTTCTGTCGGGGGATTAACTTCTCCGGCGGCGGCGGACAGATCGACCACTGCCACATCCACCACTGCATCCGCGACGGGCTTGGATACGGAGTCAGTTTTTATTCCGGCGCGCGGGTGCTGATGTGCGACAACGACTTCGGACCATGCCGGCACTGCCTGGCCTCAAACGGCGCGCTGGACTGGTCCAGCCCGAAGAAACTCGGTAAATACGTCCACAAACCGAAGGTCAGAAAGACACACTGGGAACTGGTCCATAACCGCTTCTACGGCGACGAGACGACCGATTATCACCGACACTGGGTCATCGACACGCACCCCGGAATGGACGGGACATTCGTCGTCGAGAATAACATCATCGAAAACATCCGCATGGGCCTGGGCATCCGAGACGGAGCCGGAATTATCAAAGGAAACCTGTTCAGAAACATTACGCGGACTGCCATCATCATCACCTGGGGCAAACACAACGGAATCGTCGTCGAAGGCACCATGCCGAGAGACATCGACATATCCAAAAACCGTTTCGAAAAGGTAAAAAAGAAGTACGATATCGGCAAGAGCGAGAATATCAGCATCGACGGCGAGATGGTCCCGAAAACCAAAACGAAGCGAAAAGGACCGAAGACTAAAATCCCACGCCTCAAACTAATGGGAAAATAACCATCGAGCGAAACCGAAAAAACCAACTAAAAGGAGCACAAAAAATGAAGTATTCATTCATGAGTTTTTCCTGTCCGGAACTTGACCTGAGTGAGATTCTGTCGCTGGCGAAGCGTTTTGGTTACGACGGTATTGAGCCGAGGGTCGGAAGCGGGCACAAGCATGGCATCGAACCGGACGCCGACTCCGACGCCCGGCAGGAAATAAGGCAACAGGCTTCCGACGCCGGTGTGGCTCTGGCGTGCATAGCGACTTCCTGCAAATATGCCGACCCGGAAACGCTCGACGAGCAAATCGTGCAAACGCGGCTTTGCATCGACCTCGCCGCCGATGTCGGTTCGTCGCGGATACGGGTTTTCGGAGGCATGCTTCCCGAAGGCGTCAGCCGGGAGCAGGCGGATGGGCAGATCGTCCATGCCCTGCGGTCCGTCGCCGACCGTGCAGCCGATCGCGGCGTAATCGTCTGTATGGAAACACACGACGACTGGTGCAACCCTGACGATGTAGCCGGGATTATGAAACAGGTGGACTCGCCCGCCATTGCCGTCAACTGGGACATAATGCACCCGATCCGCCGGGGCGGGGCGACTATGGAAGAGGCGTACCGGACGCTCAAACCGTGGGTCCGGCATGTCCACTTCCACGACGGTATCGACGACGGAGACAACCTCCGGCTGACGCCGATAGGCGAGGGGATAATCGACCACCTCCGAGCGGTTCAGTTGCTCCAGGCCGACGGGTACGACGGATTCCTCAGCGGAGAGTGGATTGATTGGGCGGACGCCTACGAGGTCCATCTACCACGCGAACTGGCGACTATGAAAGGCTACGAGAAGCAATAATCCCAAGCTGTTTTATTCTGCGCGATGTGGAAGGGATACGCAGCGACCATCTGGGAAATGCCTGCCTGCCGTGGCTTTGGCGGTAGGGCGGTTTTGTTGGGGCTGACGGCGAAGCAGCCTGACCTGGTAGGGTTGTCGATGCAGCCGGACGCTGCCAGCCAACGCCGCAGGTAGAGCAAACGCTACGTAATGGCGTGAATTGCTCTAAACTTACACACAATACTTGACGCTATCCCACCAGCGGAACATCTTGACAAAATGCCGATTCGTGATATACTTAAAATCAAGGTAATTGTGGACAATCGACCGGAGGAAACCGTAAGTCCGCGGATGAAGGAGCGTGCTTTGATCAAATCAATTTCGACGGAATTCATCTTTGATTCTTGAGAATAAGGAGCCGGTAATGAAAACTGTTTTGGCAATAATTGCGGTGCTGGGTCTGGCGACGATCGCACAGGCGGGTGTAACGGTTGTAGTGGACAATCCGGTGGATCTTGGCGGTGGGTTGCAGTCCATACTGGTTCACCTTGTCGCGGACTGTGAGGCTGACATGGTAACGGCATGGGACGGCTCATTCAACGGGCCCATGAACCAGATCGGCGCTTTTGGCGGCGCTTTGCCGACACCGACGCTGACCAATGTTGGATACCTGACCCCCGCAGAAGCGGCGGCGGATACTCACTTCATGCTTGCCGACACCGAGTTGCTGGTGGCCCGTCTGCCAAATGAGTCTCCCATCCTGCTGGATGGCGCTTTCGGCATCGTGCCCGAGAGTGTTGGTCTGGACCTTGTGTTGGCCCAGATCGTAACGGCCGTCGGCGAGACGGTGACCATGAGTGGACAGGCGGCCAATGCCACCGGCGAGACGTTCGACCTGTTGATGTTTCCTCCTTATGGTTCACCGCCTGTGGCTGATGCCGATGGTCCCTATACTATTGATGTGGGCGAGACGCTCACACTGGACGCCAGTGGTTCGTGGGACGACGATGATGACATTGACTCATACAGGTGGGACCTTGACGGTGACTGGGTTTACGAGACGGACGCCGGTGGCCAGCCGGTTTTTTCGGTGGACTATGCGTATCTGGAATCACTCGGCCTTGGCGTCTGCGACCCGTTCGATCCGTACGACATTCATCTCAAGGTAACCGATATTTATTATTCGTTCGATACTGACGACAGCACACTGACTATCATTCCCGAACCGGTAACGCTGAGTTTCCTCGTCATGGGCGGGCTGGCGTTGATCCGGCGAAGGCGGAAGTAATCGCTCGGCAGACGATCGTAAGAAATCGGCGGGGGCGCGGGGGGTTCCAGCAGGCGGATCAGAGCGATTCATGCCATTCTGTAGCGTTTGCCGGGCGCCGTGGCTGCGGTGTGATAAGTGCGTGTATTTATAGTTCGTAATTTCTCACTCGGTCCATCTGTCGGTTTGCAGCCTTGGCGTCGGGCGTGTCGGTAACGATGTACAGCACACCGCCGGTCAGTTCGTGCTTATCGAACGCCTCGCAGAAATCCGGGTATTCCACGGCCAGAACCAGCGGCATGTCGCCGACTCGCCCTTTCAATTCCGGCAGGATGGAAAAGGCCTGCTCGTAGCCATGGTCGTCGCCGAGATAAATGGCCTTCAGTCCGGTGATTGTTGAGACGGCTTCGAGCAGGTGCCTTCCGTTTCCGTGGATGTGCAGCACGCCGCCGTCGAAATGTCCGAACATCCGTTCGACCGGTCCGCGCCCCCATTTCTCGAAATCATCGACACTCATCATGTGGAACGGATCCACGCTCTCGGAGACAATCCGCCCCCGCATCCATCCGCCCATGTTGCTGCACGTCCCGCCGGCGACCAGCCCGACATGCTCGAAAAACGCTTCATGGACGGCGACGTTCAGATCGAAGGCGAAATCTATCGCCTCGGCTACCTGCTCGGGAGTGTCCAGCAGGGCAAGGTACGTATTGGTCGCTCCGACCAGTTCAAATACGAAATTCAGACTGTCGATAAGGATCAGGTGGCTGATTCCGAACTTCCCGTCTGCGGCGCGGGCGAAGATGTCCATCTGCTCGACGTAACGGCGAAACCAGGGATGTTGCGGATCGAAGGTCAGGCCTTTGCTTTCGGACAGGTCCGAGAAGAGCGGGGGGATCATCGAGGATATCCACCCGGTTTCCGGATCGCTCAGGAACCGTATCTCGCCGCCGAATAGTCCGCCGTAGAGTCCCTGGTCGAACTCGCTGAGATAGGCTACGGGGACGAAATCGTCCATGACGGCGGATCGTTCCAGAAGGTGCTCGTTCCAGAAGGAAATGCGCTCTTCCGGGTCGGGGTAGTCGCAGAAGCCGGAAGGGTTCTTCTGTGCGAAGCGGTCCAGCGCCGAGGTGCGAACTCTAAAGACGGCACAAATGGCGTCCCGGGCCCGCCGCTCATAAAGCGTTTCCAGCCTCTTGTGCGTCTCCCGCCCGCCGGCACAGTAACTCAACGGAAAGTCATCATCTTTGGAGATTTTTCGCATGCCGCGATACTACAGCAATTCGCGGAAATTGGAAGTCCGCAATCCACAATCTGACTATTCTTTCACGTCGTATTCGGCGTCTATTACGTCGTCGTCGCCGGGTTTCTTTTCTTCTTCCGCGGGGGCAGGTTCGCCTTGCGGCGCAGCGTCGGTGCCGGCGGTCTTGTACATTTCCTCGGCTACCTTGTGCGAAGATTTTTCCAGGTTTTCCATCGCGCGTTTTATGGATGACGCATCGTCGCCCTTGAGGGCTTCGCGCAATTGCGAAATGCCCGACTCGATATTACTGCGGTCCTCGCCGGAGACCTTCTCGCCCTGGTCCTTGAGCATTTTTTCAGCCTGGTATGCCATCGAATCGCCGGTGTTCTTGAGATCGACCACTTCGCGGCGTTTCTTGTCCTCCTCGGCATGGCCTTCGGCGTCTTTACGCATCTTTTCGACCTCGTCGTCGCTCAGACCCGACGAACCCTTAATCTCTATGGACTGCTCCTTACCGGTGGCGGTGTCCTTGGCCGATACGTTGATGATTCCGTTGGCGTCGATGTTGAATGCCACTTCGATCTGCGGGACGCCTCGCGGAGCCGGTGGAATTCCGGTCAGGTTGAACCGGCCTAGCGTGCGGTTGTCGCCGGAGAACTCTCGTTCGCCCTGGAGAACGTGGATAGTTACCTCTGTCTGGCTGTCGGCTGCGGTGGAGAAAATCTCCTTCTTTTCGGTCGGGATAGTCGTGTTCCGCTCGATGAGTTTGGTCATCACTCCGCCGAGCGTCTCGACGCCCAGGCTCAGCGGCGTTACGTCCAGCAGGACCATCTGCTCTTCGACCTCTCCGCCGAGGATTCCGCCCTGTATTGCCGCTCCCATAGCAACGGCTTCGTCGGGATTAATAGACTGATTCGGGTCCTTACCGAAAATCTTTTTGGTAATTTCGCGGACGCGCGGGATTCGCGTCGATCCCCCGACGAGCAGCACCTCATCAACGTCGCCGGTGGTGAGTTTTGCGTCCGACAGGGCCTGCTTGCAGGGTCCGATCAGACGGTCGAAGACCGGCTCGCAGAGTTGCTCGAATTTCGCGCGAGTCAGCGTCATAGTCAGGTGCTTAGGCCCGGCGGCGGTGGCGGTGATGAATGGCAGGTTGATGTTGGATTCCATCGCCGTCGAGAGTTCGCACTTTGTCTTCTCGGTTGCTTCTTTGAGTCGCTGAAGCGCCATTGCGTCTTCGCGCAGGTCGATTCCTTCGAGTTTTTTAAACTCGTCGGCAGCGTAGTTGATGAGAATTTCGTCCAGGTCGTCGCCGCCGAGGTGTCCGTCGCCGTGGGTGGCGAGCACCTCGAATACGTTGTCGCCTATGTCGAGAATGGAGATGTCGAATGTTCCGCCTCCGAAATCGAACACTGCCACCTTTTCATTCTTTTTTCCTTCCATCCCGTATGCAAGTGCAGCCGCTGTCGGTTCGTTGATGATTCGCTCGACCTTCAGCCCTGCGATTTCGCCTGCGTCCTTGGTGGCTTGGCGCTGTGAATCGTTGAAGTAGGCGGGGACTGTTATGACCGCTCGTTCGATCTTCTCGCCGAGGTAGTCTTCAGCCGTTCGTTTGAGGTCCTGAAGCGTCATCGCGCTTATTTCCGGCGGGGTGTAATCCTTGTCATGCACGTGGACTTTCACCAGTTCTTCGGGCTTTCCGACTATTTTGTAGGGAACGGTTTTTTCTTCGCTGCTGACCTCGTTATGGCGCCGCCCCATGAACCGCTTGATTGAGAAGACGGTGTTTTTTGGGTTGGTTATCTGCTGGTGCCGGGCGGGCTGACCGACGAGGCGTTCGCCCTTGTCGGTGAATCCGACCACCGACGGTGTCAGGCGCGAGCCTTGCTGGTTGATGAGAACCTTCGCCGATCCGCCTTCCATAAGGGCTACGACGCTGTTTGTGGTTCCGAGGTCTATTCCGATTATCTTGTTCGATGCCATTTTTTACTCCTTTCGGGTCTGCGAGCGCGCAAAGCCCGCAACCATACCTTGTAAATGTGGAGCAATGCCCGTGCCAAGTATCTAACATCTTGTTTTGCAAGGTGTTAGGAAATCGCTCGCTTTGGGCAATATGTCAAATCGACCGTTTCCAAGGCGTTTTTGTCAGAATTTGGCAGGTTACAAAAAAGCGTTTAGCAGTCGGCGAGGCCGCTGATTGCCGACTGCTAATTACCCAAGGGGACTCGAACAGAAAAACGTAACTGCCGATAACCCCAGGGACTTACAAAATCAGCCAAAATAAGGCGATGCGGAATCAGGCATACTTTCCGTCAATTTCGGGTCAAACCTGCCCGCCATGAGCAAAGTCGAATGGCCCGCTGAACTGATGCAGATGCTATCCAGCCTCAGCGCAGAAGACAAGACCAAACTCGCCGCCTACAAGGAAAAAGGCGGCGTCGAATGGCTGCGAAGCCTGGACGAGCGGCTTTGGGGCGCGACGAAGGAATACACTTCCATGGATATTCATCCCTGACTGCCAGTTAGCACAAGGTTCGCTGAACCTCCCGTGATTGATTCTTGGCCGAGATTCTGTAAGATTCTCTTGTGATTTGTTGCAACCGAGTGCGTCATGTCGTTTGGTCTGCGGCAGACGGATGGTCTGTTCTTGTTGGGGATTGTGGTTAATGGTAAAACAGGTTGTCATCGAGAGTCCGATCAGCCATGTCGCCAACTCAGCCGCCATAGGCGACACCGAACGCCTGGACTCGCAGACCGTCTGCTATCGCAGACCGTCTGCTATCGCAGCGATAATACCAAAGATATTATCTATCACTGAGCCTGATGATTGAACCGAAGTGACTACCAATGCAAAACCGCGAAATTATCTTCAACAGTGTGAATTCCGAAGCTTACAGCAAGCCGATTACCGCCTTGGTGATAGAGCCGGATAACATAGGCCCGCATACCGGTGCGATGCTGTTTACGCACGGCTGGGGCGGCAACCGATTCCAACAGCAGGACAAGATGGAATATGCCGTCGATGAGTTTGGCCTCGTCTGCATTTCGGTGGAATATCGGCAAAGCGGACATGATTTCGATGCGGCTACGGGCGCAGGGGCGTACCGACCTTACGATGCCGGTTTCTACCAGGTTTTTGACGTGCTTAACGGTTTGCGGGCCATACTCGACAGTCAACCGTCGCTTAATAGGAGCCGGCTTTTCCACTACGGCGGCAGCCAGGGCGGACACATCGCGCTGCTGAGCGCCATCTTCGCCCCGCAAACATTTGCGTTCGTTTATGGTTCTTCGCCGATGACGCACATTGACGCGGCCAAGCACGAATCGGCCGGCAGAGTCTTCGCGCCATGTGAACTTTCTGTTCGAAACGTCACGGAGCACGCCGAACTGATCCGCTGCCCGGTGTATCTGGAACACGGCGCCGCCGACAGCAACGTCCCTTGCGATACGCATACGCGAGCGCTTGCTGAGAGGCTTGAAGAGCTGGGCGGGTTTGTGCGGGTAACTTATTACACCGGCGGCGAACACGACCTGACGCCGGCGACCACAAAGATGGATGCCTTCAGGACCATGGCGCCCGAACCAATGCGAACGCATACCAATAACGAAGAGAATGACTTCCTCGCCGGCAGGACTGTCGAGATTCCCTGCGCCGGCAGAACGTTGCGGATAGACTGGTCCAAAGCCGCTGACGATGTGTCCTTGTTTGCCTGGCAGTAAACCCGTTGCACGTCGTTTGCACATGGATTGGTAACTCTCAACCCGTTGCAGCGAAGCACTACTTGCAGGTAACGGATGAGCACTTTTCCAGGGCGGCGCAAAAAGCGACGCACTTTCCGGCGCAGTACCCTGCCGCAGAGGGCTGCAAGGACTTGCAAGCCGAACCTACCTTAAACGCAAAACCCCGCGAATTGCGGGGCTTTGCGAATTGTTGCAACTTCTTGCAGCATGAGGACTTACCCCCAAGGGGAATCGAACCCCTGCCTCCAGGATGAGAACCTGGTGTCCTAGGCCGCTAGACGATGGGGGCGTCTGGTGGATAGGGGATACTACCAGATTGGATACATCAATTTCAACCCCCGAAAGCAACTTTTGTCTGCGGCGCGATACGGCCTGTTGCAGATTGACCTCGCCGGACGTAAAGTAGTGCCGTTATGGAATTGCGGATAATCAAAGCGGACAAGCCTTTGCGCGACCCTGCCGTTCTGGCCATTCGAGATAAACTTCGCGACGGCGTCGTGGCCGGTGGTGCAGAGCGGGTCGATGTACCCGCGGCTGTACGCGAGATCATCGCCGACGTCCAGGCACGCGGCGACCAGGCCGTCATCGAATGGACGAAGAAACTCGATAAGGCCGAACTGACTCCCGAAACGCTGCGTGTCCCGACGGAGCAGATTCAACAGGCCCACGCATCCGCCGACGAGGAGTTTCTCGCCCTGGTGCGCCGGGCGGCGGCGAACATCCGCGAATATCAGGAACACATCCTTCTCAAAGCCCCTGCGTCGCTGAAGCGAGCAGGCCAAAAACTGTCTGTACGATATACACCGATTGATCGCGTGGGCGTGTACGTTCCGGGCGGAAAGGCGATATATCCTTCGACGGTGTTGATGACGGTCGTACCGGCACAGGTGGCGGGCGTGAGCGAAATCGCCATCGCCAGCCCGCCGACCTGCGACGGAGATGTCAATCCGATAATCCTGGCAATAGCGGGCGAACTGGGTGTAACCGAGGTCTATCGCACCGGCGGCGCTCAGGCCATCGCAGTCTTAGCTATAGGGACCGAAACGATTTCCCCAGCCGATAAAATCGTCGGGCCTGGAAACGCATTCGTCGCCGAGGCCAAGAGGCAGTTATTCGGGCGGGTGGGTATCGACTCCATCGCCGGGCCTTCCGAAGTGTTGATTATCGCCGACGAGACCGCCCCGCCCGACTGGCTCGCCGCCGATATGCTCGCCCAGGCGGAGCACAATCCAGGCTCGGCTGTGCTGGTAACGACGTCGGAAAAACTCGCCGGCGACGTGGCCGCGGAAATTGAAAAACAACTACCTAAACTGGAGCGGAAAGATGCGATAGAAGCGGCGATCGAGGACTACTCGGCCATCATAGTCGTGCCGGACATTAATACGGCCTGCGATGTCGCCAACGATTTTGCGCCTGAGCACTTGCAGATAATCACAGCCGACGATGATGCCACCCTTAAGAAAATTCGTCATGCCGGTGCGATATTCCTGGGCGCGTTTGCGCCTGTGCCGCTGGGCGATTACTACGCAGGCCCGTCGCACGTCCTGCCAACCGGCGGGACAGCGAGATTCTTCGGGCCTCTCAGCTGCAACGACTTCCTCAAGGCATCGAGCGTCATCCGCTACGACGCTGCCGCCCTGGCAGAAGATGCCGACGACGTAATCGCCTTCGCCAAACGCGAAGGACTCACCGCACACGCACGGGCAGTGGAAATAAGGAAAGAATAAGACCGCCGCAGAGACACAGGGAACACAGAGAACGAAATAACAAAATAATAAAAATCTTTTCTCTGTGTACTCTGTGTCTCTGTGGCCCATATTTATGAAATGAGTTACTTTCGTGAAAATATCGAGCGGATGGTCGGATACGTTCCCGGCGAGCAGCCGATAGCGGGCGAGCGGGTGATTAAGCTCAACACCAATGAGAACCCGTATCCGCCGTCGCCGAAGGCGCTGGAAATTCTGCATAGCCTCGACGGCGAGGCGCTTCGACGGTATCCCGATCCGTTGGCTACGCGGTTTCGCAAGGTTGTCGCGGAGGTTTTGGACGTTCCTGTCGATTGGATAATCGCGGGCAATGGAAGCGACGACGTGCTGACGATGATCCTCCGCGCCTGCGTAGGCCCGGACGACACCGTCGCCTATGCCGTACCGACTTATGTTCTCTATCGGACGCTGACGCAGATTCAGGCGGGGCGGTGCGTCGAGGTTCCCTACGGCGAGGATTACGCCTTGCCCGCCGACTCGCTCGCCGAATCGGCAGCGGCTGTTACATTCGTCGCCAGCCCAAACAGCCCGTCGGGAACGGCCTATTCAGTCGAACAACTCGACGCACTGGCCGGCAGGCTTGACGGCGTGCTGGTAGTCGATGAAGCCTACGTAGATTTCGCCGACGGCGATTGCCTGGACCTCGTTCGCCGGCGCGAAAATGTCATCGTCCTGCGGACGCTATCGAAGGGGTATTCGCTGGCGGGTCTGCGGCTTGGTTTCGGCGTGGCGCAACCGGCATTGCTGGAAGGCTTGCAGAAGGTCAAGGACAGTTACAATGTCGATGCCGTCGCCGCCGCTGTCGGAGCGGCTGCCTTCGCCGACCAGTACCACAAAAACGCGAACGCCGAGAAGGTCAAAATTTCACGCGCGAAACTGCAAGCCGATTTGACGGCGATGGATTTCCGCGTCTGGCCTTCGCAGGCGAATTTCCTCCTGACCCGCTCACCCGAAGGCGACGCTGAACGCATCTATCTAGGCCTCAAGGCCGGCGGAATCTTCATTAGATATTTCAATCAGCCGGGGCTTGACGACAAACTGCGGATTACCGTGGGTACGGATGAGCAAAACGCCGCACTGACCGGAGCGATAAAGGAAATCAGATGACTGCAAACAATCGCACTGCCACAATTAAACGCAAGACCAAAGAGACCGACATTGAACTGACGCTGGACCTTGACGGGGCCGGGAAAGTCTCCGCCGACACGGGCGTGGGGTTCCTCGACCACATGCTCGACCACCTCGGAAAGCACAGCCTCTCGGACATCACCGTCAAAGCCACCGGCGACGTCGAAGTGGACGACCACCACACCACCGAGGACGTGGCTATCTGTCTGGGTGAAGCCCTGGCCAAGGCCCTGGGCGACAAGGCCGGTATCTGTCGCTACGGGTGGGCGTCGGTTCCGATGGAAGACGCACTGGCCAACGTCGCGCTGGACTTATCAGGTCGGCCTGCGGTGGTATTTAATGTTCCGTTTGTGGGCGAGAAGATCGGCACGTTCGACGTGCAGTTGATTGAGGAGTTTCTCCGCCGCTTCGCCGCGACGGCTGGGATGAACCTGCACGTCAACGTCCCTTACGGCGCAAATGACCACCACATCGCCGAAGCCATTTTCAAATCCGTCGCCCAGTCCCTCCGCACCGCCAAGTCCGACGACCCGGCTCGCGCCGGCGAAGTGCCAAGCACAAAAGGGACGCTGTAATCGCAGGTTTGACGTGGCTGCAAATGCCGAGGCCACGCCACCCGGCTTAAGATCGCCGTGATGTCTTTCCTTTCATCGGCGGTTCGATACCAACTGCGATTATTCCAGCCCGAGCATCCGAATGGCATTGCCCCTGGCGATTTTTTGGAAGACTTCTTCGCTGATCTTATTGCTGCTGCGCAACTCGAGCAGGAAATCAACCAGCGGCGTGGGCGCTTCGGGCGTGCAGATGTCGGTCCCGAAGAGGAGCCGATCCCGGAATTCGTTGATGAATTTGACGGCGTGGTCCGGGTCTCTGGCCAAGGCGTTATATCCGCTGGTAGCCGAGAGGTCCCCGTAGAGGTTCGGATACTGCCGCAGCAGTTTCGGCACAACCCCTTCATCCTTAATCGGGTACTCCGGGTACCCGTATCGGTCGGCAGGTTTTTCCAATTGACCTATCTCGGCCCAGAAGGCCGGTCCGTGTCCGAAGATGATAAGTTTCGGAAATCTCCGCAGAGAGCGCTCCAGTTGCGGCAGACCGGCGTCGTCGTACAGGCCGTAGGTTCCGCCGATCTGGGCGGCGATGTCAAATGTCAGGGGGAAGCCCACATCCTCAACGTGCTTGAAGAGGTTCTGGACCATCGGGTGGAGAAAGGGCAGATTCGGCATAACCTCGCCGATGCCTTTGCATCCGAGGTCGCGATAATACCGCAGAATATCCCCTAATGGAGCGTCAGCGGAATTTGTCATTGCACGGGGATCAATGTTGCAGAAAGGAATGAACCGTCCGTTTGCATCCTCGGTCATTTCGAGGATGTCTTCATTGGATTGCGGAAGATACACTTCAGGACTGACCAACGGCAGCAGGACTGCACGTTCAATTCCGGTCCTGTCATAACGCTCCAGAAGTTGATCGGGCGTGGGAAAGGCCTGTCCAAAGGGTTGCTGTGGTGCGGCCTTCCTATAGGCGTGGCCGTGGATGTCAATGAACATTTTCGGTTCCTTTTGCGGCAGTCAAGAAAAAGACTTCCGATTTCCTGCTATTTCTCCAGTAGGCCATTTTGTTGCTGCCTTACAGGCGGACGGGGATGCCGGCTGCGGCGAGGTGCTCCTTCATTTGTGCGATGGTGAACTTTCCGAAATGGGCGATTGAGGCGACCAGAACGGCGGCGGCGTGGCCTTCGAGGATCGCCGCCGAGAGGTGCTCGAGTTCACCGGCTCCGCCCGAAGCGATGACCGGTACTGAGACCGCATCGGCAATCGCGCGGGTCATTGGGATGTCGTAACCGGCCTGCGTGCCGTCGGCGTCCATGCTGGTCGGCAGGATGGCCCCGGCACCCAGAGCGACGACCTTCCCGGCCCATTCCACCGCGTCGATGCCAGTCGGCTCGCGTCCGCCGCGGACCATCACCTCGAAACCCGACGGCAGCGAATCGCTCTTGCGCGTGTCGATGGCGACGGTGATTCTTTCGCTGCCGAATTTCTCGGCTGCTTCCTTAACGAGGTCCGGGTTGCGGACGGCTGCGGTGTTGACCGAGACCTTGTCGGCCCCGACGTCGAACAGCCGCTGCATGTCGTCGGTGCTTGCGATTCCGCCGCCGACGGTCAGCGGGACGGAGATTCCATCAGCCGTTCGTTTGACGGCATCGGTCATGGTCTTTCGCCCTTCGACCGTTGCGGTGATGTCGAGGAAGACCAGTTCATCGGCCCCGGCTTCGCTGTAGGCGGCGGCGGCCTCGGCGGGGTCGCCGACTTCCTTGAGTTCCACAAAATGCACGCCCTTGACAAGCCGGCCGTCCTTGACGTCCAGGCACGGTATGATCTTTTTGTAATCCATGATTCTTTCCTTAAATCGAATCAGCGTTCCAAGTTTTATGAAAGTGTCCCTAATTCTTCGTACATAGCCAGGATGTTTTCGACCGATACGTTGGCCTGGATGTTGTGGACCTGGCAGAAGACGAATCCGCCGCCGGGGGCAAGGTCGTCCACGCGCCGGCGAACCTCCTGGCGAACGTCGTCGGGCGTACCGCTGGCTAGAACGTGCTGCGTATCGCATCCGCCGCCCCAGAAGACCAGGTCCCTGCCGAACTCGGCCTTGAGTTTCGCAGAATCCATGTTCGCAGCCGAAACCTGAACGGGATTCAGTATGTCAACACCCATCTCGATAAAGTCTGGGATGAAATCATAAACCGAGCCGCAGGAATGCAGCAGGATGGGCTTGCCGCTTCTTTCCTTGATGTATTGCCACAGTTTCTTGTGATACGGCTTGACCATTTCGCGGTACAGGTCGGGCGAGATGAGCGGGCCTGACTGGCCTCCGAGGTCGTCGTTGACCTGGATGACGTCGATGTGCTCGCCGACGGCTTCGAGATACTTGTCGATTCTCGGAAGGTACGCCTCTATCTGCCGCTCGAAGTAACGATGGGCAAGGGGCTTGTTTATCATCAGGTCCATCATAAAGTTTTCGTATCCGCGCATGAACTGACCGGCCATGAAGAGGTGGACCCATAGATTGGCTACGATTGCGTAGTCGGTTTCCTCGTAGAGTTTCTTCGCCTTGGTTCGCAGGTCGTCGAAGTCTTCGTCGTTGCAGGCAGGCCAGTCGAAAGATTCGAAGTATTTTCGTCCTGCGTCGATGTCCTCGACGGTTTCGGCGTTTTTCAGCGGGAAGAAGATCGCGTCGAAGTACAACCCGCCTTCGGGGCAGCGGGCCAGAACCGTCCCGTCGTCGTCCAGTTGGACGGTGTAGCCGTTGTCGAGTTTTTTCATGTTCACCTTTGCGGGTATCTCGACGGCAGAGCCGTCAGACAGCGTCCATGGCTTCCACTCTCTTGGTTCGATAAGAAGAGGCATTGCGTCCGAGCCGACCGCTTCAAGCACAGCCGGTTCGACCTTTACGATCATCTGTGTGAGGTCGTAGATTTGCGTCGCCCCCGCGATGCCCAGGCGGTCCTTCAGGCGGTTGTAAGCGATGCCCATGATGCCGGTCGATTCCGTCGCGCCCAAATCCACGGGCACACGGTCCGATTCCTTATGTTCCAGTGCGGTAAGAATTCGTTCTCTTGGCGTCATAACGATTCTCCTCAATAATGCTTGTGATTATTATTCATGCGCTAATTGTTGGCAAGACTTTTCATTTGCGCCTCCGAAGCCGGGCCGAAATCGCCCGGATTTGTACTTATTTACCCGTCGAAAAATGTCGATTTGATGGTTTGAGATAAAGCCGGCAAAGTGTGTATGTTTTTTTGGAAATCCGGCAAGAATTTCAGCCTATGGGCGTTTATATCAGAGCCTAAGAACGAGTGCTCGAAAACCAACATTAAGGAGAGGGAAATGCGAATCCGAACAATGCTCACAGCAGTACTGGCCGTTACGTTTGTTTCATTGTCCACATTGGAGGCAGGTAATCCCAGGCCACACAGACGCAGAGCCGCCAAGCGACGAGTCGATCGTAACAAAGACGGCAGAGTGGACGCCAAAGAACGCCGCATGGCTAAAAAGCGTACAAGAAGGAGATCCAGAGTTAATAATCCCTGGGAACGACGGGCAGACAGGAACAGGGACGGATACGTTGGTCGTCGTGAAGTGCGGCGATATATGGACCGCAACAACGACGGAAGGATCGGCCTTCGGGAACGCCGGACATTCTGGCACACCAGAAGGGCAAGAGTCGTCATTGTGGTGAAGAAATACGACCTCGACGCAGACGGATGGATAAGCGGGAGCGAGGCAGAAGCCTGGATGAAAGACCGCCTGCGAATTATCAACACCGCCGGACTGGCCAAGGTTGATACGCCCATCGAGCGCGAATTTGACGTCAACGGCGACGGGGTAATCGACCGTCGAGAGGCCCATGCCCTGCGAGTCGCGCTGGGTGAGCGGGCCGTCGTCGATAAGCAATGGGAAAAAATCGCCGACCGGAACAAGGACGGAAGAGTCGATGCACACGAAGCCAAGGTGTTCTGGCGACGACACAAGGCCAAAGTCAATACGAAAATCGAGGCAAAGTACGACGCCGACGGTAATGGCTGGCTCAGCGGAAGCGAAGCCAAGAAGATGCTCGGCGACCTGGCGATCCTGATAAAAACCAACGGTAAAGCCAAGGTTAACACGCCGCTGGAGAAGCAATTCGACGCCAACGGCGACGGAATCATCGACTTGGCGGAGACCCAGGCCATTTTCGACGCCATCGACGAACGGTCCGTAGTCGATACGCGATGGGAATCGCTTGCCGATAAAAATAACGACGGAAAAGTCGATGCCAAAGAGGCCCACGCTTTCTGGGGTCGCCACAAGGCGAAGGTCAATACGCCGCTGGAGAAGAAATACGACGCCAACGGCGACGGTGTCCTCACCGAGAGCGAACTCAAGGGATTACTCCAGGCCCAGATGGCGCTGATTAAGACCAAGGGCAAGGCAAAGGTCAATACCGGCGTCGAGAAACAATTTGACGTCGATGACGACGGCGTAATCGACTTTGAAGAGGCCCAGTCGCTTATCGAAGCGCTCAAGGTAGAAGTAGTCGTTGCCGAGAAGAGTTGAGAATTTTCAATTTTCAATTTTCAATTTCCGATGCCGTAGGCATCCCTATGGGATTTCCAATTGAGAAGAAAAGGAAGAAGGGGGCAAGTCAATGATTGGGCTTGCCTCCTTTTACTTTTTGCTATTTCTCGATGTCTGTCATTATTTTGACGTCTTTGCCGAAGGCGTTTAGTTTGGCGAGGTGTTGTTCGCTGATGGTGGCTTCGAGGGTAACGTTGCTGTCGTGATATTCCCTGTCTGTGGTTCGTGCGTGTTGTGCGATGTACTGCATCAGCAGTCCGTTGGCGCAGTTGGCCTCTATGGTAACGCGAATCTGTCGGCCCTGTACTTTCTGGAGCACTGCCTCGATGACGGCTTGGGCATTTTCGCCGGTGGAAGCCGAGGTGAAGATTGCGCCGGGATGTTTATCGACCAATACCGTTCGGACGGTCGGGTCGATTATGCGGTCGGTCTTGTTGAGCAGGAGCAACTGTTCCTTCTGTCCGCATTCGAGTTCGTCGAGGACGACCTTGACGGCCTGGATTTGCTGCTCGACGCCCGGGGCAGACGCATCGGCGACGTGCAGCAGCAGGTCAGCGCCGATGACTTCTTCAAGCGTCGCCCTGAACGACGCGACCAGGTGGTGGGGGAGTTTACCTATGAATCCGACCGTATCGCTCAGCAGTGCGATCTGCCCGTCGCCGAGGTTCCATCGTCGCGTGCGTGTCTCCAGCGTTGCGAAGAGTTTATCGGCGACGCCGACGCCGGCGTCTGTCAGGAGGTTCATCAACGTGCTTTTTCCGGCATTGGTGTATCCGACGAGGCAGATGAGGAAATTTCCCCGCCGGGATTTTATGGTGCGTTGTTTGCGTTTGTCTATTTCGGCGATTCGGCGTTTGAGTTCGGAGACACGTTTCTGTACCAGTCGGCGGTCGATTTCGAGTTGTTTTTCGCCGGGTCCGCGCGTTCCGATTCCTCCGACCGAGGCTGCGGCGCTTGTGGCTCCTCCGGCGATACGTTCCAGGTGCGTCCACATGTGCCGGAGACGCGGATAGGTGTACTCCAGTTGCGCCAGTTCCACCTGGAGTTTCGCCTCCCGGCTTCGGGCGTGGGCGGCGAAAATGTCCAGGATAACCTCGCTGCGGTCGAGAACCCTGCACTGGATTATCTTTTCCAGGTCACGAATCTGCGCAGGGGAGAGGTCGGCGTCGAATACGACCAGGTTGGCTTCGGCGTCTTCGACGGCTTCGGCGATCTCGCCGGCTTTGCCCGTCCCGATGTAGAGTCCGGGGTGTATCCGGCTTCGTCGGACGATCATCTCGCCGGCGATTTTCGCCCCGGCTGTTTGTACCAGCGACCGCAATTCGCCCAGCGGATCATCGTTGTCGGCTTGGCCTCCGGGAGTGTCGCTGCCGGGCAGGATCACGCTTACAAGTATTGCCCGTTCATTCAGGACATCAGACTCATTTTGATACAGTTCAGACATTCGGTTGCAATGTTACCTCCGAAACAATTGATTATATCACACCGACGACGGGAATGGCATTTTTGTTCGTTACCGAATGTAGCACGGGCGTCTCGCCCGTGTTTTCCCGAAGTAGGGAAATCCTGCGAAACATGGGCGAGACGCCCATGCTACGGAAATTGCTCCTTACTTAAGGTTGCCCCGACGGGGGTCGATAGGTATTTCGGCGTGTATTTACAATTGTCGTGTAATGGTAATGACAGGTTCAGGAATGATATTGGGGACTTGAAACGATGGATACCGAAACGAAAAAGAGCATACCGTCTTGGCTGAAAACCGCTGTACCGGCTGTGGTAATTGCCGCCGTCTTCGGCATAGCGGGGTATTTTGTTACGCCACGCAACGCGCAGAGCGCATTGCACGAAACCGAGCAGGGTCTCGAAGCGGTTCAATACCGGCTCGATCAGGCCGTTGCCGACCAGAAGAAACTGAATAAGCGTCTGTCCGATACCAAGGTCGAACTGGCGTCGGCGCTCGAACAGGCGGTAACGTCGGCCGAGGCAACCGAAACCGAAAAGGCCAAAGTGGCCACAGCCGAAGAAGCCATCACGCAGTTGAACGCGAAATTGGACCGGGCGAACACCGCTCAAGAATCGCTGTTGGAAGACATGACCGAAGCGAAAAAACTTGCCGCCGACCGGCAGAGGCAGATCGACCAGGCCAACAAGACTGCCGAGAATTTTGCAACCGACCTTTCGGTGGCGCAGGCGGATAAACAAGAACTCGATGAGGCCAACAGCGCACTTCGGGATGATTGCTCCATGCTGACGACGGAACTTGCGTCGCAGCGGCAGACTTCGGACGAATTGAAGCGGTTTGTCGCCGTCCTGGACATGGGCGAGCAGCAGACGGATCAGTCCGAGACGGCGACGCCGTTGCAGCAGCAGGTTGAGATGCCGATTACCGTCGGCGAACTGATTCGCCGGATGGGTTATCCGTCGCTGATATTCCAGCGCAACGATTACGTCGAGATGAAATGGGACGACAAACACATCGCCTGGTCGATTAACGGACTTGTTACGCATATCGACGGCGAGGCAGCCACTCGTGCGTCGCTGTCGGCAGCGGCTGTGGTTCGCCCGACGGCGAAGCAGTTGCCCGCATCCTGGAAAGTCGCCCAAGGCTCGAAGGTTCACTACGCCGACCTGGTCGAGATGTTCGGTAAGCCCGACAGCGTCGCGGGCACCGGCGGGAAATTGTATGCGTGCTGGTCTGTCGGTGCGTGGGCGAGGCGGGTTTCCGCGACGGTAGTCAACGGCGTCGTTACGCAATTCGCCGGAACCGACGCCGACGGCGCGACTTGTTGCGAACTTATCCGCCAGCGCACCGTTGCCTATAAGACCGCAGGTAAGTCCGTCCATGCGAATTCCGCCGCTTCGACTACCGCTTACAATCGGGCGGTTACCGTCGTCGAGCGGAAACTTTCCGAACAGTCCAACGTGAAAAACCGCGCCGACGGCGCCAAACTCGCCAAATGGAAAATGGCGCCGTTGGAGTCGGTCGGAACGTGGGTCGGACAGGCCAATGCGTCGGCGGGTTCTACCACTGTCCGAGCGTGGGTGGATTGCACCTGGGCCGACAGCGACGGCAGCACGACCGTCGAGCGGCAATATGTCGTCGTTACTCTCTTCGGGAAGGACCATAAAACAGCCTCGGCTGAATGCACGTTTTTAGCGCCTCAGGATTGAGGCGATATACAGGACACCAATGGGAGGGGTGGCTCGCCGTGCTGGACTCCGGAGCCGGTAAATCAATCGGCTTCGGAGACCTCGCGGCGTGATTTTTTTTGCAATTCATACCAGGTATTCCGTATCGGTCTCCGCGAATTTGCGGATTTCACCGGCCATGGGGTCAGATTCATCTCGCCCCAGCAGCGCAAAAGTCGCTTTCTTTCCGAGTTCGACCGCCGGCTGATTGTAGGCGTTGATGTTCAGCATCTCGCCGGCCAGGCTTGTGGTGAACTCGTAGAGGAAGATGAATTCCCCGACGGATTCGGGCGTAACAGCCTCGAAGCGGATCGTAACGCTGGGGCGGCGCGATTGGGCGAGGGCGTACTCTGTCGCCTGCTTCTCGACGTTGAGCAGTTTCGAGATTTTGACCTTCCGCAGGTACGCGAGTTTTTCGACGTCGCCGAAGACGTCCGGGATGCGAACCTCGCGCGAATGCTTTTCGACTTCCAGAAAAACGATTAATTTATCGTTAGGGCCTTCGCGGTAGAGTTGAATCTGACTGTGCTGGTCGGTCGCGCCCAAAGCCTTTGCCGGCGTCGGACCGACGAAAACTTTTTGGCCGCCGCGGTCGGTTTCCTTCCCGAGCGATTCCGCCCAGAGTTGCTTATACCAGTCAGCCAGTCCGGCAAGGCGGTTGGAATAGGGCATCATTACATGGATGGGTTTCCCCTTTTGGGCGTACATGAGGTATTTGACTGCCGCAAGGACGCAGGCGGGATTCTTCGCCGGGGGTGTCGATTTTAATTTTTCAGCCATCCGAGCCGCTCCCGCCAGCAGCGCGTCAATGTCGATTCCGCACATTGCTGCACTGAACAGCCCGACGGGCGAAAGCACGCTGAACCTGCCTCCGACGTCGCCCGGCACGGTTAACGTCGCATAGCCATCGGCTTCGGCAATATCGTGCAGGATGCCGCCTTCGGGGTCGGTCGTCGCGACGATGTTGTCGGCGAATTTCTCGCCCAGACGCTTTCGCAGCATCTCGCGGACGACCATAAATATTGCCGCTGTCTCCGCCGTCCCGCCGCTCTTGGAAATGACGTTGAACAGCGTCTTTTTGAGCCGACGCCCCAGCATCGCCAGCGTATCGCCGATAAGCGTCGGGTCGGCATTGTCCAGCACGAACAGCCTCGGGCCGGGACGCTTCGCATCGCTCAGCAAGTTGTAAGTAACCGGATTTAATGCCGTTTGCAGTGCGATATTACCCGAAGCCGATCCGCCGATACCGAGAACCACAAGGTCGGTTACTTTCCCGCGATATCGTCCTGCGAGTTGGGTAACTTCGTCGCGGTAATCGCGCCGGGCGGGAAGTTTCGCGTAGCCCAGTTCGCCCGCATCCCATTGCTCGACGACGGCTTCGTGGGCGACAGCGACCTTTTTCATCGCCGAAGCCATATCGCTCGGCGAAATTCCATGTTCGGGCCCGACGACATCGCCCGTGGCGTTCTTCCAATAGAGTTGAATCATTATCGTTTTCCTTTAGCGTAAGATTGCACAACAGCATAATAGTCTGCCGTAGTTAAATCCATGTTCACCTGCCGACGAGTCTGTCGCCAAGCCGGTAGATGAGTCCGAAGGGCGAATCTGTCGGAATCGCGCCGGTCCATGGGACCACGTTGTGGAACGAAACGGAACGAAACGGAACAATTCGGAACGATTCGGAACGATTGGGAACAATTGGGAACAATTCGGAACGATTGGGAACGATTGGGAACAATTGGGAAAGTTTCCAAAATCCGCAAATCCTTGGCGTGTAGGCAGTTACGATTTTCGAGGTCATTTTTACGCCCATTTTAAAAAATCCACCATTGCCTATCTTACCTAACCTCTACGGCTTGCCGTTTTCCCACAGGGACGCTTTGTGTTTCTGCTTTCCCAAGTCCCTGTCTTTCCGTTGATTGGTTCATCTATTTTTCTTTTCTTCTGTTTTTCTGTTTTTCTTTTCCCTAGTCCCAAGGCCCTAGTCCCAAGTCCCTATCTGTCCTCTACATTATCTTTTGCGTTCGCGTTTGCGCGCGCACACGCGAACGCAAATGATAATGTAGAGGAGAGATTGGGACTTGGGGCTAGGGACTTGGGACGAGGGAAAAGTAAAACAGAAAAACAGAAGAAAAGAAAAATAGATGAACCCATCACCCCGTC
>JAUWNJ010000031.1 GCA_030612725.1 Planctomycetales bacterium | reverse complement strand
TACGAGAACTCTACGAGGACTCTTCGAGAGTAGCAATGTTGGGTGCGTAGATGGAAGATAAACGAGCCGCGACCGTGAGCCTGCCCCGTGGGGGGGAGCGGTCGGACCAATGCGAAAGTCTTAATGACCGCTTCCTACCGGTCGCGGCTAGCCGCGACCGGTAGGAAGCGGGTATCACCGGGCTTTCGATTATCCCTTGATCGCGCTGTGTTCGCATCTGCGCGCGCAAACGCGAACGTAAAAATCAGGGAGATGAAAAATTCCAAAAAAACTTTTCCCAAGGCCACCAAGGACTTATGGAGTCGCTATCCGTTTTGTGTTCGCGTTTGCGCGCGCAAACGCGAACACAAAAGTTAATACGGAGAGAATAGAGACCAGGGACTAGGGACTAGGGACTTGGGACTAGGGAAAAGAAAAACAGAGGAACAGAAGAAAAGAAAAACAGATGAACCAATCAATCAACCAATCAACCAGTCAACCAGTCAACCAATCAACCATCAACTTGGGCCGTTTAGGCAAGATAGGCAATGGCGGATTTTTTTAAATGGGCGAAAAAATGACCTCAAAAAACATAAACGCTTGGCACGCAAGGATTTGTGGATTTTGGAAACTTTCCCAATTGTTCCCAATCGTTCCCAATCGTTCCCATTTGTTCCCAATCGTTCCCAATCGTTCCCATTCGTTCCGAATTGTTCCGTTTCGTTCCGTTTCGTTCCACAACGTGGTCCTACGGACCGGAAATGTTCCATCGCGTCAGCGAAACAAAGCCGACGGATTGCTATCCGTCGGCTTTGGGGGTAGGAGGGTTGACGGTATGGTACTTTTCCCTCGATAATCGTAAGAAAGCGGGAGACTTTTTATGCGACGATATTTTGATCCGGTCAAATTGACGGCGGTGTTCACCGTAGCGGCGCTTGGCTGTGTCCTGGCTACGGGTGGCGAAACTCGCACGACCACGACAACGGCCACAGCGACATCGCAAAGCCAGCCCGCTACATATCCGTCGGACCAACTTATCATCGCCTCCGAAGCCGCCGCCAAGGCTATGCTCGCGCGTCTGGATAAGACTTTCCGCGTCGCGGTTCACCCCCCTTTCGTGGTTATCGGCAACATGCCGCCCCGCCGTGTCGAAGCACTGGCCGACAGAAGCGTCGTCATGCCGGCAAAGGCGATGTGGCGAAGTTACTTCCGAAAAAAACCGACCCGCGTTATCACTATCCTGCTGTTCCGCGATGCAAAGACCTATAAACACTGGGCGAAGAAACTTTATAAAAATACCGACCCGCCCTATTTCGGCTACTACCGTCCCGGCGACCGGACGATGGTGATGAATATCAATACGGGCACGGGAACGCTGGTTCACGAATTGACGCACGCATTGATTGTTTATGACTTCCCGGCTGTGCCTTTGTGGTTCAACGAAGGACTTGCGAGCCTGCACGAGGGATGCCAAGTGCTTCCCGATAAGATAATCGGCGTGGTGAACTGGCGATTACCGGCGTTGCAGAAGGCGGTCCGCGGCAAGACCCTCCGCCCGCTGCGGGAGTTGGTTACACGCGACGATTTCTATGGCCGACAGCGGGGGCTGAACTACGCACAGGCGAGATATTTCGTGATGTACATGCAGAAGCGTGGGCTGTTGCGGAAGTTTTATAAGTACTTCCGCGACAATCACCGCGGCAAGGACGCTGCGGTCAAAGCCATCGAGCACGTCTTCGGCGCCAAACTGGAAAGGATCGAATCCGAGTACCTTAAATGGGTAATGACGCTTCGCTGGCGTTCTCGTTAGTCGGTAGTAGAGCGTAGGGTGCAGGGTATAGGGCGTAGGTAAAAGAGAATGTCGAATAATGAACAAGGAATTATGAATTACGAAGTAAAAAGGGACTCCGCTTCGCTCCGTCCCAACCTACTCGCCTTATCTCAAACTGCTTCTGCACTCGCCGAGCGTTTCCGCAGAATCCGCATCACCGTCAGAACTATCGACCATACCGCCACCGCACCGCAGGCGATTGCAAACACCTTCCATCCTCCCCACAGGGCAAGCAGCGGAATCGCCGCCGACGTCCACAATCCCCCGCCCATGAACGGTTCGTGGAGGAGTTGTTTGGAGGCGAAGGCGTCGGCTGCGGGGGTCTTATATTCCGGGTCCACCACGCGCAGAAGCAGCAGCCCCGTCGCAGTTACGCCCATCGACTGTCCCATCTCCGCAATCGAACGCTCGAACCATGCATTTGGAAGGAAGAACCTGGCGAGCACGAGTACGCAGAACACATTCCACAGAATCCCGCCTACCATCACGATCGCAAACGGAACGGCTGCGGGTATCAGCGCCTTGATGTTAATCGTCGCAATCGCCGCAACGATCAGGAAGTCCAGCGAGGTGTTTTGGATCCGCCGCATGATTCCCGCATCCATCAGTTTGCGCTTGTCGAATTTGTCTTCGAAGATTTGCACGACAAGCCCGCCGATCATGCACAGCGGAAACAACGGGAAACTGTCGGCGACTTGTATGAACGTCGCGTTGCCCACTCCGGAAGCGGCTACGAGCAGGCATTGTTTCAAGAGCAGTCCAACTCCGATCGCCAACCCTACAAACACCAGATGAAGCGTAAGCGTCTCAATTGCATCGGCAGAAACAGTCAGCCGCCCGGCGACGGGGCGCAAGTCAGACGACACCTCACCGGTAATCTCCCGTCGAGAAACATCCTCAACTCGCACCTTCCTGGTGGTATGTCCACGTCTCACAGCCCAGTTCACCAACGCCATTCCAACAACTATCGCGCTGATCATTCCGACAGTCGCACTGGCGAGGGCGAAATCCTTTCCGTCTTCCCACTTGAGATCAGTGAACGTTTTAGTGAGTCCAGCCGCCGTGCCGTGACCACCCTCAAAACCCACCGGAAGAATCGCTGCGAACATCTCCGGCAAGTTCGGGTACAACTTCGCTATGACAAGCAGGAACAAGCCGATACCGACGACGTATTGTCCCCAGGCCACAACCTGTCCGTACGCCAGTTGCGGGCCGGCGCGTCGGGCAAGCTGGGTGAATTTCGGCAGCACCGCACCCATAAACAAACACGCAAAAACAATGTTAATCAGGAAACCGGGCAGCTTACCCCACCCCGCTGTCCAGTCGGACGGTACCGGAGAACCCAGCGATTCGGCGCCCTGGATAACCGCCAAACCGATCAGCCCGCCGATGACACACGCAGGAAGATACAGCCCCTTGAGCAGGCGAATTCGCATTCGAAGGTAGTAACCCACCCCCAACAGGAGGCACAGGCCTAGAAATGAAGTCGCAATTGTCACGTTTGGTCTCCCGAGTTGGGTGGTGTTTCCGAGCAGCATACGCATACGCAACGGCGCGAATGAAAAGATACTGCATGGTGAGTGATATGTCAAGATGTGAAGGTGGGTCTGCGCTTCCCGTAGGGGACACTACGTGTCGCTCCGGCCCAACCTGCGATTGCACCGGTAACAATCATCGCCAGCGCCAGCAGTATCATGCACCTGCTCGTGGTCGTGTCCGTCAGCCAAAGTCCGGCATGGGCCAGCAAGCGTGGTTCTTTGCGTTTCGGGGGATTACCGGACTCTCGCAGCAGGCGTTCCGGGACAGACTGCTCCGGAGGGACGGATTTCATCTCGACGGTTTCACATCCCGCCGGGCGGTAATTTCCACGCCGAATCATCAGGCGGGCAATCAGTACCGGGTCTTCGCGGGCTGCGCGAATCATCCGAGCATTATAGGACGACAGTTTCTCATCACACCTGGCCTGATGAGCAAGCGCGTCCCGCCGGGCCTGAAGGTCGTCCAGAGCGGCGTACTCGGGCAGGAGGATCGTACCGGCCAGCGCCAGCAGACCGGCAACAGTGAAAAAGGCGAAGATTACATACCGACCGGCTGGTCGCTTTGGCTCAACCACGCTGTCGTTATCTTTAGAGTATGCAAAACCCATAAATCGCCTTCCGTATCTATAACTTACATCGGAATTTCGGAGCGAAAATCCGTAAGCGAAATGCGAACTTTAAGAAAAAATCTACTCCGGTTTCGGGAGTTTGAGTTTTCCGCGGTAGTAATACGGAAGGTCGGCGTCGGTGGCCTCTTTCCAAAGCCCCCTGCAAGCCCCCATCGCTTCGGTTTGAGCGGCCTGGAATTCCCGCCCGAGCGGATGGCGAAATCGAGGGTCGGAGTACCCGTGGCCTGTGGCAATTATCTGCTTGTTAAGGTTCTTCCCATCGGGCAGAATTACGTACCCCAGCAGGCGGTTATACGTATCGCGGGTTCTGGCGCGCTGAAGTTTCAGCGTGATGGTTTTTCCAAGTGTGGCCGACTTGGTAAAGCGCGAAGCTTCGGGCCCAAAGTGCTCCACGGGCGAGTCAGGCTTGACGGTTTCGGGGGTGTCCACGCCCAGCAGGCGGATGCGGGTTCGCTTGAAACGCCCGTCGGGACAATCGACATCGAGCGTGTCGCCGTCTATGATGCGGGCCACCTTGAACTGACAGCCATGATACTTATCCCAGTCGTCTTTCGGCGCTTGTCCGAAGAACCCCGCCCGGTCAGCCAGTACCAGCCCAATCAGCACTGCGACGACACCGGTCAGGAAGAAGAATTTCCTCGCCGCTCGTCGTATCCGTCTCTGGCGACGGGTCAATTTGTCCGAACGTTCGCGTTTCAGCATCTTACGCACAAAAGAAACAGTACTAAACGGCAAGCCGATTTTGATGACCGGTTATTTCTTTTTAGAGGCGATTTTCTTTTTGGAGGTTTTCTTTTTGGGTGTTTTGGCGATGGGTTTCTTCTTTCGTCCCAGGTCGAATGCGTCATGTACCAGTCGAAGCGCCTTCGGGCCGTCGAGTTTGTCGATGATGCAGGAAATTTTTATCTCGCTGGTGGTGATGTTTCGGATGTTGATGCTGCCTTCGGCCAGCGCGGCGAACATTTTCTCCGCCACGCCGGTATGAACTCTCATCCCCAGGCCGATGACCGAGACTTTTGCAAGGTTCTTCTCGCATTCGATAGTGGTGCTCTTCATCTGCCGAAACAATTTGCGGCATACTCGGCGTACTTCCGGCAGGGTATGCAGGTCCACGGTAAAGGATATTGTCGCAAGTTTCGGGCCTGTTTCGATCTGAATGATGTCATCGACAATGATATTCGCCGCGGCTATGGCGTGGAATATCCCGGCTGCCACACCGGGCCTGTCTGGGACATTCCGAAGCGAAACGCTCGCAAGGTTTTTCTTCAGCGCCGCACTGCTGACGACAATCCGTTCCATTTCTTCCGTCTCTTTCACGATCATCGTTCCTTTTCTGTTGTGCAGACTGCTCCTGACATGTACCGGTACGCTGTATTTTTTTGCGAACCCGACTGCCCTGTTATGCAGCACCGACGCGCCCAGCGAAGACATCTCCATCATCTCGTCGTAACTGACTCGCGCGATCTTTCGGGCATTGGGTACGATGTTCGGATCGGCGGTATATACGCCGTCCACGTCGGTATAATTTTCGCAGACCTTCGCTCCAATCGCCGCCGCCACCGCCACCAGTGTGAGGTTCGACCCGCCCCGACCAAGCGTAGTTACTTCGCCGTCCTCGGTTACGCCCTGGAAACCGGCTATGATAACGACTCTTCCGGCATCAAGTTCGCCGTGTATCCGATGAGCGTTAATATGCCTGATCCGCGCCTGGGTATGAACGTCGTCGGTAATAATCTTTATCTGACCGGCGGTAAAACTGATGGCCGGGGTCTTCATGCTCTCAAGCATCATCGCTATCAGAGAGATGGTTATCTGTTCGCCGGTGGCGAGGAGTTGGTCCATTTCGCGTTTCGGCGGACGCCGCGTTATCTGCCCCGCCAGGTGCACAAGCCGGTCGGTGGTGTCGCCCATAGCCGAAACAACCACGACAACCTGCCGACCTCGATTACGGGCCTGAACAACCCGTCGAGCGGCGGAACGAATCTTCTCAGCGTCGGATACGGAAGTCCCACCGAATTTCATCACCACAATACTCACTGTTGGTATCCTTCTTCTGCGAGGCCGGAGCAAACCCGGCTTCGGAGTCGATAACATAATATCTTTCGCCACCGTTGGCTAGATGTAATACTGAAGCTTCTCAGCGGTCAGCAAAAGACAAAGATGCGAAATAAACATCTGAACGCTGATTGCTGATTGCTGATTGCTTTTGACCGTCAACGTTTCCGACGGTAGCATATTGGCCACCTGCAACATATAGAGAAAGAACTATCGCATGGACAAACTCGAAGAAGCAATCAGCATACTGAAATACGATGACGCCGGGCTGATACCCGCCGTCGTTGCCGATAGCGAGAATGGAGACGTTCTCATGGTGGCGTATATGAACGCCGAATCACTCAAGCGGACCGTCGAGACCGGAATGACGCATTTCTGGTCCCGAAGCCGGAAGAAGTTCTGGATGAAGGGCGAATCCTCCGGGCACACGCAGGAAGTCAAAGCCATCTACGTCGATTGCGACGCCGACACGCTGCTCGTCAAGGTTATCCAGCACGGAGCCGCCTGCCACATGGGTTATCGCTCCTGCTTCTATCGCAAACTTTCCGACGATGGCCAATGGGAAACAGTGGCCGAAAAGATCTTCGACCCCGATGCAGTGTATAAAAAAGGGAAATAACCTGGGTGCCGTGGGGGGGGCGGGGGGGGGGGTGTGGCCCCCCGCGGGGCGGCGCTCTGTTACCCTTCACCCAAAACCCGGCCACCACGACACCGACTGCTAACACATGAATGGTAAAGATGAACAATCTGTCAGTCCGTTTCTTTTTCGTCGGCGGATGCTGATGTTTTTCGACGTTCTTATGGCGTTCGCAGCGGCGTCGGCCATAACGGCCCTTGCGCTGGAATACGGTTTCTACACTCCGCCTGTGGCGGTAATTTATCTTCATATCGTCCAGGGATGTGTGCTTGGCGCGTTCGTACTGGACCGGTTCGCACGCCTGCTGCTCAGTAATGATCGCAAGGGTTTCTTCCGCGAGAACTTTTGGGATTTTGCCCTGATGCTGGCGGCGGCGACGACGGTCGTCGCCATCGTTACCGGGCAGATAGAGTTAAAACTCCTTTCTGCCGCCACCCTCTATGTCGTCATCACGCAGGTATATATCCTCGCGGTGCTGGTGATTCGAACGATTGGTTTTCAGTTCAAGGTCGCCGGGGCGGGTATCCATCCGGTCTGGATACTGATAGGAAGTTTCGTAATGGTGATTCTGTTTGGAACCGGTCTGCTGATGCTTCCCAAGGCCGCTCCGCAGGACAACCCGCTGGGTTTCACGGACGCCCTTTTCACTTCCACCAGTGCAACCTGCGTTACGGGACTTATCGTACGCGACACCGGAACCCAATTCGCCCGCTTCGGACAGGTAATCATCCTTGCGATGATCCAACTGGGCGGGCTGGGAATAATGGTCTCTGGAACGATTTTCGCACTACTGACCGGTCGTGGTTTGAGCATACGCGAAAGCCTCGTGGCCAGTCAGACCTTCGCCGACGGAACGATTGGGCGAATCGGAAAAATGGTGAAGTTTGCGGTCATTTCGACGCTGTTAATCGAGGCGGCGGCGGCTGTGGTCATGTATCCGATGTGGGCGAAACATCTCAATCTTGCCGAGGGATCCTCGTTGGACGCCACGGTCGTTTTCAGCAGCGTTTTCCACGCTGTCAGCGCCTTCTGCAACGCCGGATTTTCGCTCCAGTCGGCCAGCCTGGCGGAAATACGGGGGAATTGGCAGGTTATCGGCGTAATGGCGCCGCTGATATTCCTGGGTGGGCTGGGTTTCCCCGTGCTCTACGATCTGACCGGCGCGTTATGGAACGGGCTTTTCCGACGAGCAACGAGAAGCAGAGTACCCATTCTCACGCTGCACAGCAAGTTAGTGTTGTCTATGTCGATTGTGCTGCTCCTGGCCGGTGCGGTCGGGCTGTTTATGTTCGAGATGTCAAGCGGAACCAGTCAGACCTTCGGCGCGCCGATAACCGCCACACAGTATGATGATCGTCCGTTTGCACAGAATGATTCCATGTCGCAACTTTCGACCGTTGATTGCGCCCGCGAATCGGTTTTCCAATCGGTAACCGCCCGCACAGCCGGGTTCAACACCGTCAATATGAACCGGCTCAGCACGGGCGGGAAATTGTGGATGTGCATTCTGATGGTAATCGGCGGGTCGCCGGCAAGTACTGCCGGTGGAATGAAAACCACCACCCTGGCGGTGCTCGTGCTGACAATCTGGTGTATGCTGCGCAGACGCGAACGGGTCGAGGCATTCAAACGCAGCATCACCGAACCGTTCGTCAGGAAGGCAGTTACGCTGGCGGGGCTGTACCTGACGCTGGTGCTGGGTGTTACACTGCTGCTGTGCGTAACTCTCAGCAACAGGGGGTTGACGTTTATGCAGATTTTCTTTGAGGCGTGCAGCGCGTGCGGGACAGTCGGGCTAAGCTGCGGAGTAACAGAGCGTTTGACGACAGCGGCGAAATACGTGATTATATTTGCTATGTTTATCGGAAGACTTGGCCCGCTGACGCTGCTTTTGGCGCTGACGGTGAGGCTGAAGACTGTAAAATACGCCTATCCGAGTGAAGAGGTGGTTCTGGGATAAAAAAGTAATCAGCATTCAGCAATCAGCGATCAGCGTTTTTTTTATCTTTTGCTGACTGCTGATAGCTGACCGCTGTGCGTAGCACCACTACGTGGAACGCTTTACAATAAGGAATTCCGACATGGGTAATTCGAACCGTTTTGCGGTAATCGGTCTTGGACGTTTCGGGATGAGGCTTGCTCGCGGGTTGGCGGCGGCGGGCGCTGAGGTCATAGCCGTTGATAAGCGGACCGATCTTGTCGAGCAGATGCGCGACGTCGTTACGCTGGCGGTAGTTCTGGACGCCACCGACGAAGAGGCAATCATCGCCCAGGGAATCGACAAGGTCAACGTAGCCGTCGTCGGCGTCGGAGGCGCGTTCGAGTCCAGTGCCCTGGCGACTTCCATCCTCAAAAGCCTCGGCGTACCACGAGTCATCAGCCGGGCGACAACGAGGCAGCGGGCGGAAATACTCTCACGCATCGGAGCCGACGACATCGTCAACCCCGAAGCAGAGTCCGCCGAGCGATGGTGCCACCGACTGGTGGTTCCCCAGGTAACCGAGAAGATTGACCTCGGCGAGGACCATTCGCTTGTGCAGATATGCACGCCGTCGGGGTGGGTCGGAAAAACACTTGCAGACCTGAACGTGCGAAAGAAATTCGGAGTCAATGTTGTCGCTATTCACCGCCTCCCGCCCGGAAAAGACCCAAAAACACATGCCTACGTCATAGATACCCCCCTGCCCGACAGCGAAATCGAATCGGGCGACCTGCTCCTGGTGGTCGGAACAAACGAAGCAATCGAAGACCTGCCGAAAGAATAGCAGTCAGTAGTCAGTAAAAAACGAAAAAAAACACCCGACGCCCACTTCTTTTTCTTCTTTTCCCGGCTACCGGCTACTATTTTTTCGTCGGCCCTATGCAACCGGCGGGATCTTCGCCACGTTCGATGCAGGCGACCTTCATTATTCTGCGTTCGTGTCGGCCACCGTCCTCGAACTCCGTCTCAAGCCAGGTCATGACGACGCGACGCATCATCTCTTCGCCCAGCACGTCCGTCGCCAGGCATAGCATATTGGCGTTGTTGTGCCGGCGTGACATCTGGGCTGCCAATTCGTCGTGGCAAATGGCCGCCCGTACGCCGTTAACCTTGTTGGTGGCGATACTCATACCTATACCGCTCCCGCAGAGCGTAATGCCCCGCTCGGCCACATCGTCGGCGACGGCCTTGGCGGCCTGGTAGCCCATGTCAGGATAATCGCAACTCTTCGATGAGTTCGTCCCCATATCGATGACCTCATGCTCCTGCTCGTTCAACAGGGCGACGACTCTTTCCTTCATTGCGTACCCGCGATGGTCAGCGGCTATTGCGATCTTCATAGCAGGTTCTCTTTTACTCGTTTTTTCAGGCATCGTTCAATTCGCCTGGCGGTTCGCAGGTACGTCCGCAAATCGCCGCAAATCGGATCCTCAATGTCGCCTGTCTCATCAAGGAGAAAAGTTTTCTCTGACGCATCCGGCGTCTGTCGGACTACCGCATCCAGGTGGCTCCGACCCATACAGAATATCAAATCCGACGAAACAGTCAACCTGTCTGTGAGTTTTCTGGAGCGATGTTTTTTTACGTCACCGCCCAGTTCGCAGGCCGCTTCGATTGCTTCGGGGGTCGCCAAACACCCGCCGGTAGCGAAAACACCCGCCGAAAGCACCTCCAGACCAAATTTCCCCAACTCGTCGGGCTTACAACCGGCCTGCTCTGCCAATATTTTTTTCGCCAGCGCCGATGCCATTGGGCTTCGGCAGGTATTTCCGGTGCAGACGAACAGAATCTGCCGGTGGATTATCCGATCAATCGCACCGGCATCAAGAACGCCCTCGCGGACAACCTTGCAGCCGCTCCTGCCGACCGAGACGATAGTGGACCCTTTACCGAATTGCGTCGCGCCGGCGTCGATGAGGAAGTCGATCCGCCCGTCGAGTTGGGCAAGGACGTCGGCGGCGCATCTCGGTTCTATTTTACCGGCCAGGTTCGCACTGGGTGCAAGGACCGGCTTACCGACCCGCTTCAGCAACAACTGCGTTACCGGATGATCCGGGCATCGAAGCCCTATAACTCCGGCCGGTGCTATCCGTCGAAACAGCGACCTGCTCTGCAGCGAGCGATGCGCGAATTTTCCGGCTACGGCCAGAAGAATTGTTACAGGTCCGGGCCAGGCCTTTTTCATCAGCATCCGCGCCGGAAGCGGAATATCTTTGATGTATCGTTTCGCATCGTCCGGCGAGCCGACAAGAACGGTGAAAGGCGATTTCGGACGGTTCTTCACCTTCCGAAGACGGGCCACCGCGCGGGCGTCAACGGCGACGGCTCCGAGTCCATAGACCGTTTCGGTGGGAAATGCCACCAGTTTTCCCGCGCGCAATGCCTTCACTGCCGGAGCAATCAGCCGAGCCACAGCGGACGTATCAAAACGCCCAGCCTTGCCTTTAGATGAACCTATTGAGATAACGCGCGTCTGCATCGGCAAAATCCTTTACTCGCCTACCTGCCGGCAGGCAGGCACGACGATTATCCAAAGACCGACAACACAAAGTCAAGCAATGGTCGTAATTGGTAATTCGGTTCACTGGTCGGTTGGTGAATCGGTTGATCGGTTGATCGGTTGATCGGTTGATTCCGTTTTCCCCTATGCCCTATGACCTACGCCCTATGCCCTGATGAAAAGATTGGACAAGTCACCTGAAAAATGTATGATTTCTTCAGTGAGTTTTGCGGGCGTAATTCAGTGGTAGAATGCCAGCTTCCCAAGCTGGACGTCGGCGGTTCGAATCCGCTCGCCCGCTTTATCACGGCGTAGCCACAAGCAACGTCGGATTAGCGGCCCTGGAGACCCCCACCACCGTGTAAATGTTATTTCGCATCTTTTTATTTCAGGTTACTGCGTTACATCTTCAGCGCTATCCGGGAAAGATGATTGATGAGATGCTCATCTGTTGTTTCGAGGCTGGCATTGAGGATTATCGGATAGGCTTTTTTCGCGTCCCATGTCCACAGCGACCTGGACAAACTGATGATTACTCCTCGGTGCGTCTCCAACCTGGTTCGGTCGGGCCATTTCTTGATGCGCGCATCATCCGGGCCGGCGGCGATAAGTTCCTCGAATAGTTTCCGCATCTCGGCGAAACCCTTCTCGTATGAACGCCGGGACAGAGCGCCGGCAGCGGCCACCTGCACGCCCAGTTCCTTATGCGTCTGCATGATGTCGTACACTTCCTTACACCCGCTCTCGCCGAACCCGCCGAGAATGTCCATCAGCGGAATGTCCCATCTGATCTTACCGGCTTCGATCTGCCGGCGGACCCCGGCGGCGACGTCAGGGACGGCCTTTTCGTACTTGAGGTCCGACAACGCCTTGGCTGGAACGTAACCCTTGGAGGGATTCTTCCTGAATATCTTGAGCAGTAACGGACCGACATTTGGGTCTTTGGTCCGTGCGAGATACCTGATCACCTTAAACGACAACCATTCCTGCCGGTGGCCCCAGGCGATCAGCGCCGCCTTGCCGGTCTTGTTGCTGCGACGATATGAGACATCGGACAAATCGTCCGCAGCCGCCAGCTGGACGGACTCGCCGGGGTCGTCCAACATCCGCATAAGCGTCTGATAAAGCAGTGTTTTCTCTTTGGCGAGAGCGTCCTTTGACAGTTTGGGCGCATCCTCATCCTTATTCTTTGGGAAAAAGTTACTACGATCCGACAGTAATTCAGCCATTGCCCAGGAAACCCCGATGCGGACATTCTCATCTTTCGATTTTTCAGCCTGCTCGACGAGGAACGCCGCCAGGCCGTTTCCCTTGACACGCGCCAGGCCGAACAGGGCATGGCGACCCGTTGATGACTTGTGGGCCAGGTGCTTCAGGCAGACAGGGACGATGCGTTCGTCGTTATAGCGGCAGAGTGATCTCAAGGCCAAATCGGCCATGTTGCCTCTGTTGTCTTTGTGAATCTGTTTTTCCAAGGCCTGGATGACCGGTTCTATGAGGCGTTTATCTGTATATTTTCCCGCCAGACGCATATAGACGTTGGTCTGGTAGGGTTTAATCTTGTCGTCGGCTGCGAGTTTCAGACCTTTGATAATCTCCTCAATGCCCTTTGGGTCATCGGCCAGCGCCAGCACGCTTGCGGCGGTGCGGTGTCGTCTGACGCGCCGGTCGAAGCGGGCCTTGTTCGGGTTGGCTACGGGAACTTTCTTGGCGGCGGCGATGCCCGCTTCGCCGAATTCCTTCAGCGCATGGGCCGCTATCGACCCGCCTCGCGCCCATCCGACGTTTCCGCAGTATTTGACGAGCAAGTCGATGGATCGCGGCTGCTTGAATTCAGCCAAGGCAAATGCCGCTGATCCGGCTCCGGTTTTCCAGACAATCGCCGCTTCCAGCAGCGGAACCGCCTCTGGGCCGATGGCCTTGGCGATGTGCTTACCGACGAAGCGGTAGTCGTCAACGCTCGGCCCGACGTGACTTTGAAAACCCGGACAGGGAACTTGTCCAGCCCGTTCAAATTTCTTGACAAGTTTGGGATTCGTAATCCGAAGCCGGACCGCTTCGCACAGCAGTTTTTCCTTGTCGTCTTTGGTGTCGGCCTGAATTTTTCCAAGCGGCTCCAGCGCGACCTTGCCCATCGCCACAATATGCTCGCGAATCGCTATGTGGCTGGTGGTCATTGCCTCGGTCAGCAGCACGGGCACTGCCCGCACGTCGCCTTTGCGGGCAAGATACCTCGCTGCCGCCAGTCGAAGCGATTGCTGCTTCGATTCCAGCAGTTTGACGACCGGTTCCGGCTTGCCCTCCAGTGCAGACAGGACGGCTTCTGCCAGTGGAACGACGTTCTCTTTGTAGTGTTTCGCATTGTGCTCCTCGATCTCTCGACCGATAATCTCTCGGAGCACCTTCGCTCCGGCTGGCTCATCCAGTAGCAGCAACGCTTCAATGGTCATGCCGACATAGTGTGTCCGCTGCTTTGGAAGTATCCTGCCGTACACATCAACGGCTTTGGGATTGCCTATCTCTGCCAGCGCGAGAATGACTCGCCGGTCGATTATGTAGGGATTATTATGCTTCAGGAGCGCCGCAGACAGGATATCGAATGCCAAAGCGTTGTCCTTCAGACGCCCCAAGGCGACAAGGTTCGAAACTCCCGTCATCGCCGCTGCCCGTTCAATCAGCAATTCGGCTGGGAAGTCGGACACCATCGGCTTCCAATCTGCATAGCGAGAGTGGCGATACCAGAACTCCTTCCGTCCGACATCGGCGAAGTCGATCTCTTTGTCTTTACTACCGGATGTCCACCATGTCAGCCGATGGGGAGGCAATTCCCTGCCGAAGGCGGCGTAGGACGCTTTTGCCTTCTTTGGGTTGGTCAATTCCCATAACATGCCCTGGGCGATGGCGATCGCGATTTTATCGTTGCCCGTCTTTACGACATTTTTCAGCAGAGGCTTTGCCGCATCGCCGAAGGACAGCATCGCCTCACGGATGGCGAAGTAATTCTTCGAGTCACGATAATTTTTCCGCCCAGGCCAGCCTTTTGCGCAATTGAGCAGTTGGGCGAAGACGGCATCGGCGCATTTTCGCGTCCCGAATTTCGCCAACGTTTGGCAATAGGCTGCGACCGTGTCGGGAGATTTGAGTTTGTCGAGCGTCTCGATCAGCATCGGGGCCGATTCGGCGTCACCGAGTTTCCCCAGGACTTCCACAGCCAAAACCGCCGGCCTCACATCATACCGGTTGCCGTCACCTTTCCTTGCCGCCTTGCGAAGCGCGGGCAGCGCCGGCTTGCCTATCTTGACCAGCGTCTCGACGATTACCGGGTCCTGTTTCCAAACCCTTCCCGCAGCGTTCACCAGCGCCTCGGCCGAGTGCGGATCGGCGAAATGGCGCAGAAACTGAAGAGATACTCCAAAGACGTGCTCCTCTCTGCCTTGGCCACTGGAGGCAAAACCGATGCTCTCTCGCATCACGTCCAGCAGCAGTGGCACGACCGAGCGGTCCGCGACAACCGTCTCGCGTGTCTTGAACGTCACTTCTACCGTGCCGTCCTTACGAAAGGTCATTGGGTTATGCCCCCCGTGGAATATCCGCAGCCAATTTGTAACCTTCTCCGGTTGCTCTATGCGGAGCAGCAGAACCTCGGCCAGGTTCCGCTCACGCCAATTGGTAGAGCGGACTTTGGTCTTGAGAAACGGAACGATGGTCTTACCACGAAGGACCAGGACGTTCTTTGCCACAATATACGAAGCGCCCTCCCGCCTGGCGGTTTTGGCAAACAAGGCCGAGATGTATTTGGCGTTTCCGGCAGCCGGATTTGAGCCTACGGTTTCACCCGGCAGAAATAACATCGCCGCCACGACAATAAAACCCCATAAACAAGCCCAACGATAGCATAGAGTACTCGCTCTGCGTCTGTGTTCGTTCGCTCTAACAGCCATGAGCAATCTCCCTGTGAACGAGAAAAAAAGCATCCAGTAATATGATAATTAGACGCAAAACCCCCTTCCCGGTTCATCTAAAACTTTAAATTGACCAATGTAATAATTCACCGAACGCTGACACCGCTCCCCGACCACAAAAAAATTAAAGTAAAAAAGTACTTGACACGATAAGTGTACATATGTACACTGTACATAATAGCAGTGATAAAGGAAACACTATGACTACCAAGCCGTTGACAGATCAGCAGAAGAAGGTATTGGGGCATATTGAGGAGTATTCAGCCGGGCACGGCTTCCCGCCGACGCTGCGAGAGATCAGCCTAGCGGCCGGTATCGCCAATATCAACGCCGTCCGTGGACACCTCGCAGCCCTGGAAAAGAAGGGCTACATCACCAAAGACCCCGACAAGGCCCGCTCGATTCGCATCCTCCACAGTCCGTCAGTCTTGAGCAGGTTACGCGGAAAACTGCACGATATCGCACACACCGATGAGGGCGTTGCCTGCTGGGTGGTCTATGGCCTGGCGTGGGCGACGTCGCAGCGCAGGAAAATCCTGACCGGTCGGGCGAAAAAACTCATTGAAGAGGCCATTGAGCAGGAATGTATCGAGCACGGATGGAAACTGCTGGAGAAGGATATCCGCCCGGACCACGTTCGGGTAATCGTTGAGGTCTGGCCCAACCATTCGCCGGAGCAGGTTGTTAGACGATTCAAGCGAATGGCTAACTTTACCCGGCGTCGCCACGCGAAGCATTTTCCCAACAAGGAACTCTGGCACCGTGGCTACGTGGTAACGACCGACCTGGCGATCCTCGATGAACTCATCAAGCAAATGCTGGATGAACAGGAAACGAAATAGTAAAGCCGACAGGGAGAAACGCATGGCAAAGATGAAGATAAGGAATTTTCATTCGCTCACACCCGTCACGGGCCTGCTGCTCTGCCTGGCCGCGGCACTCGATGGGTGCGTGCTTCCAAGTAGCGGCCCGCGCGAAATCAAGTTCTCGCCCAACTCTTCAAAGGTAGCCTACATATGGTTGGATGAGTGGAATGAACCGTGGTTGGACGGCAGGACACTATCACGGACCATAAGCATTAAATGGTGCGGTGTGGACACGCCCGATGTCCTGAAATCTGTTCGTGTCGGATCGGTGGGCATGGAATGGGCCGGATACATCTCCGTCCCAACGCCCTTCGAGTTCTCCCCGGATTCTCGGCATCTGGCAATCATCGTTCCGTGGAAGCTGTCGGTTATCAACTTATATTCGGGAAAACTTCGGGGTTTCAGCCGACCCGACGAAATCGTAAGCAGTTTCGTTTGGCTCAGTAACAACGAGATCGGATACGTCGCACACGCCAACTTACATGGAAAACACGAGGGCATTACCGACAGGACCTTCTGGAGGCAGAAAATTTCTGATTCGCCGGATGCTCGCGTGGCAATCCATCGGGAAATGAGCGTCAAGCCCGGGGTGGACTTTCTGGTTAATAGTTACCCGCTGGAAATCTGGTCGCCGCGTGGGCGATACGTCGTCTTTAAAAGTCGATACCACGGAGGGCCTTTCAAATTTCTCGATGTCGCCACAGGAACAGTACGGGCTTTCGGACAGTTAAACTGCTATCCCGAAGGCATCGCTTGGAAGCCGGACGGTTCGGCGGTTATGTGTATCAGCGAAAAAATGGGGCAACAAAAACTCGAATTTCTCTTGGTAGATTCAGCCACAGGTCGGGTCGAGGATTTCACAAAGCAATTCGTCACACAGTTTGGAAATGACATAGGGATTGGTGATGTATCCTGGGCGTACGAAGGCGGATACCTCTTCTTCTGGTATTTGGTACGAGAAGGTCCCGAATGGAAAGGCTTGGAGGCGCCGCCAGGATTTAACTACCACCACCGATACCTCCTGATATCCCTGCACCCGTGGCAGGTCCTGGACATTGGAGAAAAGGTTACGCAACGTTTCGGCCCAGAATCCGTTTTTTTCAAACGCCACCTCCTGGGCGGCTGCATCTGTGCCGTGGGCAAAGATAAAAACGGAATCGGGAGAATATACGCTGCCGATTGCACGGGAAGCCACTTCTGGCAACTGAACGGTACGCCCTCTCCGGATGGGAAGTTAATGGCAACCATTGACCGCCATAAGAAACTGAAAATCAGCAAAACGACTCCGCCAAAGGCCTTTTTAACAAAACATTGGACCGCAGAGCCGCAGGCGGCTGTTCGCCGTCCCAAGGGGAGGACGCAGAGATGAGAAAAATAAGGCAGGAATTTTTTGATTTTATTCATTCTTTGCGTCTCTGTGGCCATTATGTCAGATGCTTTAGATACAACTGCCGCGGTGAAGCACCCATGTGTGCCGGCACTGGAAAGCGGCGTAGTTAAACACGCAGAGTACCGCCCGGCGTAGGGCGGCGGGAATCACAAAGAAGCTCGCGTGAAAAACCACAGGCGATGCGCACAGGGAAGGTCTGCGCGCACTCAAAAGGAGCACAACTTATGAACCGAAAGAAGCAAGCGAACAAGGCATTGATAAGGCGGAGGCTGATTCGTCCGGTATGGGCGGTCGCCCTGATAGCGACAGTGCTGCTGACGACATCCGTGCCGCTGTCGGCCAAAACCACCTGGAAGCCGGTGAGCCAGGGTCGTCTGGAGATTAAAAACGCCGACCTGCAAGCGCCAAAGCGGCTGTTCAAAAAAGAGGTTCCGTCCGTCGCGCCGTTGAAGCATACCGACGTGAAAATTAAAGTACGGGGCTTCGTAGCCGAGGTAACGGTTACGCAGGAATTTTCCAATCCGCTGTCCCGACCGATTGAGGCAGAGTACGTCTTTCCCCTGCCTCACGATTCAGCCATTAACGCTACGGAGATGCGGATAGGCAAACGTGTCATTCGCGGAAAGATTGACCGGCGCGAGTCGGCCCGTCTGAAATACGAAAAAGCCCGCGATCAGGGCAAACGCGCCAGTCTGCTGAAGCAGGAAAGACCTAACATCTTCACACAATCAGTGGCCAACATCGGCCCGAATGAAACCATCCACGTAGTCATTCGCTACGTCCAGACGCTTCCTTACAAAGACGGGGCGTACGAGGTTGTCTTTCCGATGGTGGTTGGTCCGAGGTACATACCGGGTAAGCCGCTTCGAGACGAAAGAGGTCGCCCGATGCGGAGAGGTAATGGGCGGCTGCCCGATACCGACCGCGTCCCCGACGCTTCGCGGATTACCCCGCCGGTCATCCCGCCGGGGCGGCGCTGCGGTTTTGACATCAGCATATCGGTAGATATCGAGGCCGGTGTGCCGATCCAAAAGATTACTTCGCGCGCCCACGCCGTAACGATTAAACGCGATGGTGAATCTGATGCCGTCGTCATGCTGGGTCGCGAGGATGCGATTCCCAACAAGGATTTCGTTCTGAATATCGCCGTCGCGGGCGACCAGCCTGAAATCGGCATCCTGGCGCACGCCAACGACAAGAGCGGATACTTCACGATGATCATCCATCCGCCCAAAGCGCCCGCCGACGACCAGATCCGTCCGCGGGAGATTATCTGTGTGATGGACACATCAGGTTCTATGAGCGGCAAGCCGATTGACTTGGCTAAGAAGGCTGCCGTCAAGTTGCTCAAAGGTCTGAAGCCTACCGACCGGTTCAACATCTATGTATTCAGCAACGACGTTTCATCCTTCCGACCGGACCCGGTTGACGCCGACGATGAAAACATTCGAGCCGGTATCAATTATGTCAAAAACCTGCGAGCCGCTGGCGGTACGGAGATGCTCAAGGGCGTCCGGGCGGCCTTGGGCAAACAGATTCCCGAAAGCCACATGAGGATGATCGTCTTCCTTACCGACGGTTACATCGGGGACGAAGAGGCGATATTCGAGGAAATCAAACGCAACGTCGGTTCGGCGCGGTTCTTTACGTTCGGCATCGGGTCAAGTGTCAACCGCTACCTGCTTGACCGAATGGCCTTCCTTGGACGGGGTTTCTTCGAAGTCATCCTGCTGAAGGACAAACCCGAGGAGGTCATCAATCGCTTTGCAAAACGGATTGAAAAACCGGTGCTGACCGACGCAAAAGTGAAGATCACCGGTGTGGAGGTCTTTGACTGTTTGCCTGCGTGCGTACCCGACCTGTACGCCGGTATGCCGGTGTACGTGCATGGGCGGTATCGCAAAGGAGGCGAGGCGACCATCGAAATCCTTGGCCGAATCGGAAAAGAACCCAGCGGGACAAAGATAACGTTCACTTTCCCCGGACCAACGGAGGATTCCTCTCCGCTTCCGAGCATCTGGGCTCGCCGGCGCATAAAGCAACTGGAACTGGACAAGATCGGCAGCGGAAGCAACCAGACAATGGCTGACGAGATTACCGAACTGGCGTTGGAATATTCGCTGATGAGCAAGTACACCTCCTTCGTGGCAATTGACGAGACGCCGACAGCCTTCGGAGGCCGGCCCAGATTGGTGCCCGTAGCAGTACCGATGCCCGATGGTGTCTGCTATGAAACGACCATCGAGAACCCAGGATTGGCCTGTGGCGGTAGATCGTCTTCCGGCGGCGGCTTCTCCCTGGGCTTTCCCAGCAGCGGTGGCGGGCCGGTCGGACTGATTACACTGATGGTCATCGGCGTGTTGGCTGCAATGGCAGTTCTTCGACGTAGAAAGGAACAGACGTGCAGGCGGAAACCGTCAACATCGTAAGAGGTCGAGTCGCCGGGGCCGCCGTGGCGACGCGGGCGGGGCGGGGCGTATTCAGCCCCGCCGACGCCCTGCCCGTCGCGGTGGTTCTGGCGATAGTCCTGGTGCAGTTCTTCCCTGCGGCGCAGGCAATGCTTCAGTTCGACCGTCATGCCGTCCAGGACGGGCAGGTCTGGCGGGTGCTGACCTGCCACCTGACCCACTGGTCCTGGTCTCACCTGGCAGCGGACTTGGCCGCATTCGTGGCACTGTGCTGGCTGGGACGAGGCCGCCCGTATCGGTTATTCGCTATGCTGGCAGCCTCGTTCGCAGCGGTCGGACTGACGGTTGATTTCGGGGCTGGCGACATCGCTATCTATCGAGGCCTGTCAGGTGTGAACTACGCCCTGCTCGGGTGGGTCCTGGTAACACTGGTTGTTGAAGCGGGCCGGCTGACACGAATTACATGTATAAGTCTGCTCGTTGTGGTGGCCGTCAAAATCGCATTCGAGGTGGCCGGCGCAGGCCTGATTCCCGGCATCGGTCTGCCCGACGGCATCGCAACAGTCGGCGTCGCTCACGCCGCAGGATTAATCGTCGGAACATTGGCGGGAAATAAAACAAGGAACTGATCAACTGAATCCATTCGCCCACTTTATCCAGGGATATTGGTTCTCATTCCGTCGCGCAGTTTCGGGCCTCGCATCAGGCGCGCCCGTGCGCTGATCATCCAGAGAAGCGACGTTACCCACATCACAAGCGCAATGGCAACGGCTACGCACAGTGAAGTCCAACCGGTGGTCGGGTACGACGAAGCGGAAACGTGATTTGCATAAATACGGTAAGGCATCTGTCCAGCCAAGCCTGCCCATACAGCCAAAACAGCGGCTGACATTGCCTGGCAGATGGCGCAGACCCACGGGCAGGAGATACTCCATCGCTGCCGGCTCGCACCAACAATCAAACCCAGGCTAAGCAGTAGCCACAGCACACCGACCAGGTCGAACACCGGTGCGGCATGGATGAAGGCGTTCCGCAGCCACCGCGTAACGAGCGGAAGCAAGAATACGGATTCGCCCGCATATCGGGAGACTTCATTGACCAGATGCCGCGTTACACCAACCACGAGCACCCAGATAAGATAGGATATGCCCGCAAAGGACATCGCCAAACCAACGTCAACACGAGATGTGCGTCGTACACGTCCAAGCATGACAACATTAGAACACACACCAGCCCGGCGGTCAAAGATTCTTCGCTGATATTTGGGGTGGGAAAAATACTTGTGGGCGTCAGTGCAGTTATCTATAATCATTGATTGCGTCGATAAGGTAGCTTCGTACACTAAGGATTAGGGGCGTACTCCTCATGATTGAATCGTCGAAGCAAACAATTTCAGGCCGGAGCAAAAACGCCGCACGCTGGCTTATGGTGATATTACTGGCGGTTATTGTCGTCATGCTGGGAAGCGAGTTATTTTCCTCGTCGTCAGCGGCAGATGCCAAGACAGGTTGGGCGGGCGACAAAGAGGGAAAAGTTTTTGCCATTGCCGGACAAATCACGAAGGATACATATGGGCTGTACCTTGTCGACATGAAAAATAGTACGATATGTGTGTATCGGCTTACGAATAGCGGCCAGTTGAAACTGGCGGCGGCCAGAACGTTTATTTACGATTGCCAGTTGGATTCGTATAATACCGAACCGTTACCAAAGGACGTTGCGAAACTGGTCGCAAGGGCTAGACGCCTGAAAGATATAAAGACTACCACTAGACCGTAGAACGGGTCTTGAGCAGACCAAAAGCAAACCAGGGAGTGTGTTCCATTATGGCTGACAAAATGTACTACAGCGAAGCAGAGGCAATTCAAAAATTGGGTCTTACCCAGCAGCAACTGGAAGGACTCGTCAGCGAAGGAAAACTTCGCGCTTACCATGACGGTGCCAAGAGGATGTTCAAGTCCGACGAGGTCGGTGCCCTTGCCCCTGCCGGCGCGGATAAAGGTGGCGAAGTTGAACTGACCCCCGCTGAAGAATCCACCGAAGACGTGATAACCCTTTCCGAGGCCGAGGAAATAACCGCCGCACCCGGGAAGGCCGATACGGTAATCACCTCTGAAGGTATCAGCATTTTCGATGAAGAAGACCTCGAAGTGGCCGCTGACCCACTGGCCAAGACCACCATCGCTCCCAGCATGGAAGACCAGATTTCGCTTGAAGGCGTCGGTAGCGGTTCGGGTCTGCTGGACCTTACCCGCGAGAGCGACGACACCTCACTCGGCGCTGAAGTGCTCGAACACATCGACGTGGAAAGCGCCATCCCGAGCAGCGCAGCCGCTGAAGGTCTCGCAACCCCGTCAACACTACCCGAAACGGAACCGGTCTTCGCAGAGACCCAAGCCGCCGTCGAGCAAATCGACGCCGGTAGCGGTGCGTTCTCCGGAATGATCGTGGCGGCATGTCTGTTGATGATATTGATGGGCGCTGTTGTTATGGCGACAATGCTCGGCGCGGTACCGCCCTACCTGGAGACACTCCAGCACAACTGGCCTGCCTTCATCGCTATTGCGGCGGTAGTAACGATGATTCTGGCGGGAGTGGGATATTTTCTCGGAAAATCCATCGCCGACCAAACTGCCTCACTACGACGGTCCGGCGGGTAAAACCGATTCCATAACCAATTTTTCTCTGTCGTTATGAGATTTTTTCTAAATCAATGAAAGGACGGTTCGATATGAGCGGTAAATTGACAATAACGGTAGCAGTGCTGGTTGGTATCCTGGCGACGGGGGCTGTCGGATGCGTCTCACGGGATGAATACAACAAGGCGGTAACGGCTTCGCAACGGGCTGGAGAGTCGCGGGAAAAGGCGCTGGCGGACCTGCAGGCTGCCAGGACAGAGAATCAGAAACTTCGATACGACCTGGATGCGCGCGACGCGGCACTAACCGGAAAAGACAAGGAAATCGCCAACCTCAAGGATGCGCACGCCGGGCTGCTCGTCGATTTCAAAGAACTGGAAATTCTGTACAAAAAGGCTGCTGGACAGAAAGTGAACATCGAAGGACCCACTCTCAATATCCTCCCAGCCAGGATAGACACAGCCCTTCGGGCACTGGTCAAAGCCAACCCGGAACTGATGGACTACCTTCCGAAATACGGTATGATCAAACTAAAATCCGACCTGACGTTTGATAAAGGTTCAGCCACGGTCAAATCCGCCGCTGTTGCGGCATTGGGTAAATTGGCACAAATTGTCAAGACCGGTGAGGCCAAAGCATTCCATATTTACGTGGCAGGACACACCGACGACATACCGCTGGTCAAACCCGCGACCATCAGGGCGCATAAGTCCAACTGGGGCCTGTCGCTTCACCGAGCCGGCGCCGTCGTAAAGGTACTCGCCATCGGAGGCGTCGCCCAGAAACGAATGGGAGCGATGGGATTCAGCAAGTATCACCCCGTCGAACCAAACAAAGCCGGAAACAAAGGCAACCCGGTTAACCGCCGCGTGGAAATCTGGATCGTCCCACCCGACCGGTTCCTGACCTCCAGCAGCGTGGTCCAGTCGGAAAAATAGAATACTCAAATTGACCATTTTCTTCAGCCCCGAAGGGACATCGGACAGTAGCCGTGGGCGTAAGCCCACGGTAAGTAAGGTGTCAGAAGAGTCAGTCCCGAAGGGACGAGGGAGAGAAAACGCGGTCTCTTGGGTAATCGCTACATCTCCGACGCCCCTTCGGGGCTATTTCCTAACATCCCCTTTTCCGGAGGCTTATGCCTCCGGCTACCATCCGCCAGCCCTTCGGGCTTATTGAAATCGGTCAGTTTGAGTTATTAGGATTGATGATCTCTTTGGAGAAACTCACGGTGAAGAAATCAACTGTAGTAATAGCAATTGCTGCAATTCTGATAATCTTTGCAGGCGTAGTCGGTTGGCCGAAATTCTCACTTTGGTTTGCGAAACACCAAGCATGGGAAAAATACTCGAAGATGTCATCGGAGGACACGGCCGGCTTAAGTACCGTTCTTTCACCCGACGTCAAAAAGATTCACCCACTTGCGGCTGACGGCGAAAGGATTACCTACACCGTTGATGGGTACCTGTTTTCAGTTCCCAAGAAGGAGTACCGTCGCGTCAAAGACAGGAAAGAAAGATTTGAAAACGACAAAGTCATATTGGGTTGCTTAGGGGTGTTGCCCCTTACCGCCAGTTTCCCAAAAATAAAAGAACCGAAAGCTGAAACCGTCGAAGCCTATTTCAGCCGGACAGACCCCTACCAGATACTCGTGGACGCCTTCAACGCCACTCCCGAAGGTATCCATCACCAGCCTACCCATGACGCCCTTCAAAAACACCTTCTCCTCCTCTTGCTCAAGACCGTACTGCTGCCCGTCGGAGCAGATAAACTGTTTCTCCAATTTGAGACCGATAGACATAAGGGCATACTCGCGGGCGATACCACCATGCGCGGGATATTCGTGAATATTTACCTCCCTGAAACAAAAGAATTTGCGAACCTTGTAATTCTCACCAAGACAGGTGCTCGGATGGATGACGTTTATCGTTGTCTGGCGCAACTTGAGATACGAAAAGAATAATTCTTCTGCCGGTTTGTTTATCTTCAATTGGAAATCCCAAAGGGACAGGTTGAAAATCGGAAATTGGCAATTTCTTCTACATCGCCTTGATGATTACCAGTGTAATGTCGTCCTGCTGGTGCGTGGAGCCAAGGAATTCGTTAACGGCGGCGACAACGGATGTGTGGATTTCGGCGGCGGACTTTTCGACAGAAGCCGACAGGACTTCTCGCATCCGGTCCTTTCCGAACATGTCGCCGGCGGCATTGGCAGCCTCCCATATACCGTCAGTACCTATGGCGACGATATCACCGGCCTCCAACGTAACAGGTTCAACTCGCTCGAAAGTTGCATCTTCGAGAATCCCCAGCGGTACGCCGGTGTTGGGTAGTTCCTCGATTTTCCCCATACTTCGCCTCAACCAGATGGCGGGGTCGTGTCCGCCGGAGGTCCACATCAACGAGCGGTTATTCGCATCCAGCACGCCATAAAACAGCGTCATAAACCGCGTCTCGCCGGTGTCCCTGACCAGGTGCGTATTGAGCACGCTGAACAGTTCGCTCAGGTCTCCGCCGTGCCGACCGGCGTGGCTGCGAAGAACGCCACGCGCCGACGCCATCAGCAACGCCGCTCCTATCCCGTGCCCGGTAACGTCACCTACGGCGATACCGAGTTTGCCGGTCCCGATGTCCATCAGGTCAATGAAATCGTAGTAATCGCCTCCGGTCTCGTCGCAATAGATGCTCGTTCCTGCAACGTCAAAACCGTCTATCTTCGGCGACTCGGATGGAAGAAGTTGCTGCTGAATCTCCATCGCCACAGCCAGCGACCGTTGCATCTCCGCGTGCTGGCGGAGTTTAGGCCCCATGTCATTAAATATCTCACCGAGTTCCTGCAATTCGTCGCCGGTTCGTATTTGCACGCCGGCGTCGTAATCACCGGCTGCGAGTCTTTCAGCGGCATCGGCAAGGTGGACCAGAGGCCTGGTTACTCTACGCGAGATAAGGAACGCCACAATCGCAATTATAATAACGACGCTGACCATAACGATCCCCGCAACCCGCAGACCCTGAGCTATTTGGGCCAGAACGTATTTTTCAGCCCCTGCGGCTTCGGCGACGACCTTTTCGTACGGTACGATGATGATGGGGAATTGCTTTTCAGCCCCACCTGCGCCGTAGGCCCACAAGGCATCCTGACCCTTATACCGCATCTTCCGCACGCCGGATTTACCCGCAACCGCATCGGCCATCAACGCCTTCAACTCGTCGGCGTCCTCGGAGATGAGATACTGTTTCAGTTCGGGGCCTCGCCAGTCCTTTCCGTGTCCCTCGTAACTTTTCTGCGTGAGGATTACCAGTTTCCCCTCGCTTTCGTCGCCCTTCAGGCCCGGGAAGACCAGCAGACTGGCTGCAGTGTTAGACCATTGATCCGGAAGCGTTAATTCGCTGAAGATGCTTTCCAGGGGTACGTCAATGGCCGTTACTCCGGCGAAGGACCCGTCGGGATAATGCACAGGCATAGCCAGCGTCAGCGCGACCGTTCGCGTGGAGACATCCACCGCTGGAAGTGTCCAGGTCAAAGAACCTTCTTCCCTGGCCTGGGTGTACCACAGGCGTTTTCGCGGATCGTAGTCGGGCGGATAACCGCCATGCCCGGGATAGGATGTATGGATGCCCGTCTCCAACGACGTGTACTGCCAGGAAATGCGTTTGGCGTTGGACTCGTGGAGCGGCCGATAGGCCTCATGCATCGTTGATAACCTGGCCAGGTCGTCGGCGGCTGCCTTTCTATCGACCCCCGCCACCAGGACGCAAACCTGCTGGTCGTAGGTAACCTGAATCGGGACGACTTTACCGTCCGGTCCGAGACGTTTGAGACTCGCCGATGCTTTCATGCCCGAAGGAAGGTTGACGCCTTTGTCATAGTCCTCACCAAAGAACAATTGCGGTGAAGCCGGCGGTTTCATGGCTAGCCTGTCTTCAACCCCGTCGGCCTGGATGATCAGGGCCTGTTCCAGTATCTCGGCGTCGCGTGTGATAATCTCACCGTAGCCGTCCACAATATGCCGGAGATGTTGGCGGGCGTTTTCCGTAAGGTCTGTTCGCCTGTCCGAAGCCAGGTGGGCTCCAAGACGACGCATAGAGGTGCGATTCAAAACAGTCCCGGTAATCAGAGGCACCAGTGCAATCGCCAACATCAGAATCAGCAGTTTCCAGCGAATCTTCATAATTAACCCATCCGACAAGGCGTATGACTCTCTTACGGTTTATTACGTTTTGCTACATCAAAAAGTCTAAAGCAGGTGTCGTCACCATCGTTGCTATGATCTTTCCCGCCATCGTCCTGAAGATTTTTGCCGACACTGTAAATCACGCAGCCTTCCTCGGTGCGTTTATATTTCATCGGCTTGCCTGTAAATGGATCCATCGGAAAGTCGGCGGCGACATCTGCCAATTTCTCAGGCCAGCCTTGATGCTGAATTCGCCAAGTTTCCACCGACATGGCAATGGCAGCCGCGCGCAGAGATGCCTTGCCTTGCAGCAGCAGTTGAACCCAGCGGGACGTAAATCCGCCTTCTTGCATCTCGTCGCTTTCTTTCAGACGTTTGGCTCGCTGGGCCTGCTCGGACAGAGGGACATCAGCGGCATCATACTCGGCAAGAAAGTTGCGAATTTCCCGGGCATAGTGCTTTTGATTTACGCCGGGACATATACCCTGCCACAGCCAGGAAATTCCAAACTGCACACATAAAGTCCTGGGGAAAATCCGAGCATCTTCCAGGATTATACCTTTACTGCCGGCGGTAACTGACAACGGTGATTCACGAAACTGTTTGCTTATCGTGTAGAGCATCAACACGGAAGACATTTGATTGACTATCCGAAGATCCGGGTCTGCTGCTGTTTCCGCCACCAAGGCCAGTTCACCTTTCAATATCTCCCTGGGGTCGAGGCAGGCGTCTTCGGCCAACAGGATATCCCGCAAATCCCGAAGGTCTTTCGGGTCAGGTTTGACCCGGCTGAGGGTGTCTTCGACTGCATGCGAAACCAACTCGCCAACCGCAATACGAACCAAGCCGGTCAGGATTAACGGTTGGCCGTCAAAGATGCGGTTCGTCTCGATGGCTTTCGCGCAGGCCTGCATAGCCTCGGCGTCCTTGCCCTCCGCCTGTGCCAGCAAAGACAGAAGCAACCACCTTTTTGCCGCAGCCCTTGAGCTACTTAAGTGAGAGAGTTGCGACCCATTCCAGGAGTAGAAGTCCAACAGGGGAATTCGTGCGTTTCGGGAGCGAGCATCTTCGAGCAGGGCGAAGTAGCGTTTATTTTCCTCGGCAAACGCACGGATTTTCCCGACCAGTTTTGGGTCAAGCGGCTTGCAAAGGGGCATGTCCTCGCTACGGAAACGGGAACCGATATAGGGCAGGTCATCGTATTTGTCCTGGTCGACCTTGGTCAATTCGAATGCAGCCAGGTAGAGATGCCCTGCCTCGTCGTCCCCGGACCCCGCGTCGTCATAGATTTGCTTCCGGTCGAGCGGCAAACCACGAGCGCGAACATCAGCCAAGGCCGATTCAATCGCTTCTTTACCCTGGTGGTTCACGACGGCGGCATAAATAAGTATCGCCGAAACCAGCAGAATCAACAGAAGAAACAGTGTTACGATGAGCCGTCGCGTCCATTTCCATATCCGAGCTGGTCTGCGTGGTTTCTCATTCACCGCTATACTCCTAAACACTTCAGCCTGAATTGGTTTTTCATCCTAACGCAATCGGCCCGACAGGACAATAAAGTAACCGTCTCCCCTGCGTTCAATAGTGTAACTAATCGTGTGTAAGTTTATGGATTGTCGCCACGGCGACGCGCTTGGGCGAGATGTTGATCGTGTCATCCGGCTGGAGCGCAGGCGAGCGACACGTAGTGTCCCTACGGGAAGCATGCTATCTCCCGCTCGATTACAATATGGAGAATGAATATTTCGATAGCCCCTTTCAGTATTCGCTTGATTCCGTATAATACGCGTTATCCGTTCTCCCCGGATTTGTGGATTACGATACGATGAACCCGGCCAAGGCTGCTTTTATACATTCCGATGAAATTGAGAAGTACCACTATCCTCCCGACTGCCCATTCAGCAGCGAGCGGGCCGGTAAGGCTCGCGGGATATTGGCTTCGATGGATCTGCTGAGCGGTGAAGGTCGGCGCGAAGTCGCGCCCGATCCTGCCGACAGGCATACGCTGGAGACCTTCCACACACCCGCGTACCTCGACGTTCTCCAGAAGGCATCGAAGGGCGACCTGGATGTCGAAGGCCTGCACATGGGACTGGGTACGCCCGAATGTCCCGTCTTTTTCGGACTTTACGAATACGCCGCGCTGGCTTGCGGGGGAAGTTTGGCAGGGGCGAAAATGATCCTTTCCGGCGAGGTTGACGTAGCATTTAACCCCTCCGGCGGCTATCACCATGCCCACCCAGCCGAGGCTTCGGGCTTCTGCTATATTAATGATGTTGTGCTCGTCTGCATGCACCTTGCGGCTGCGGGCAAGCGGGTGCTCTTTCTCGATGTGGACGTTCACCATTGCGACGGCGTGCAGGAAGCATTCTACAATCGGTCCGACGTTATGACGTTGTCGTTCCACGAAAGCGGCAAGACGCTTTTTCCGGGTACGGGTTTCGAGAATGAGATCGGCGTCGGCGACGGGGAAGGCTACAGCATCAACGTCCCCCTGCCGGTAGATACCTACGACGAAGCATTTCTCATAGCGTTTCGGGCTGTGGCGCTTCCGCTTATCGGTGCGTATGACCCCGACATGATTATGCTGGAACTTGGGATGGACTGCCTGTCGGGCGATCCGCTGGCGCACCTGAGACTGACCAATAACGCATACGCCGACGTGGTGCAGGCTGTGCTTGATTTCGGTAAGCCGATCCTGGCCGTCGGCGGCGGCGGGTATAACATCGAGAACACTGCCCGTGGATGGGCGCTGGCGTGGAGCATTCTGTCAGGCCAGGACAATGCGGCGGATGACATGAGTATAGGCATGGGCGGCGTGATGCTCGAAAGTACGGACTGGCATGGCGGGTTGAGAGACCGTATGCTTGTGGCTAACGCTCGCCAGCGAGGAACGGTGGTCCCCGAAATCAACGCTACAATTGAAAAGGTTAAATTGAACGTGTTCCCTTTACATGGATTGTCGAAATGAGTATGAAATCTTTTTTTAGCCCGGAGTCTGTCGCGGTTGTCGGCGCATCGCGGCAGAAGGGTAAAGTCGGTCACGAGATCGTCGCCGGTCTGATTTCCGGTCAGTTCAAGGGCGACATCTATCCGGTCAACCCCAAGGCCGACGAGGTGGAGGGTCTTCGCTGCTATCCGGACCTCAAGTCAATCGGTACCGTACCGGACCTGGTAGTCATCGTCGTACCGGCCAAGGCCGTTCCGGCGGTTATGACCGAATGCGCAGGTGTCGGCGTCAAATCGGTGATAATCATCACCGCCGGTTTCAAGGAGGTCGGCGCAGAAGGCCGGCAACTCGAACAATCGGTCCTTCAGATCGCAAAAAACGCGAAGATTCGAATTATCGGGCCTAACTGTCTGGGCATTATGGTTCCGGGCAGTTATCTCAATGCGAGTTTCGGCGGGGACTTACCGGAAATCGGGCATATCGGATACCTCTCGCAGTCGGGCGCCCTGGTTACGGCGATCCTCGACATGGCAAAAGCGAACGACATCGGTTTCAGCGCGCTTGTCAGCATCGGGAACAAAGCCGACATTAATGAACTCGATATTATTAAGGCGCTCGGTCAGGACAAAGACACAAAGGTCATCGCCGGTTATCTGGAAAGCATCACGAGCGGTGACGACTTCGTGCGACAGGCAGAACTCATCTCGCAGGAAAAGCCGATACTGCTGATAAAATCAGGTGGTACGGGCGCAGGAGCAAAGGCTGCATCCTCTCACACCGGGTCTCTGGCCGGTAGTGAAACTGCCTACGATGTCGGGTTCGACCGGTCTGGTATTATCCGTTGCGACTCCATAAAGACGCAGTTCGATTATGCACAGGCCTTTGTCAATCAACCTTTACCCGCCGGTCCGAGTGTCGCGGTTATCACAAACGCCGGCGGGCCTGGAATTATGGCAGCCGACGCAATCGAACGAAGGGGACTGACGTTTGCCAAATTGACCGACGAAACGATTAGGCGGTTGGCTGAGAATCTCCCATCCGCTGCCAACGTCAACAACCCGATAGACGTTCTGGGCGACGCAATGCCCGACCGGTACGAGTTCGCACTTGACGTCGTTCTCGACGATCCCGGCGTGAACGCAGTCATGGTGTTGCTGACGCCGCAGGCAATGACTGATTGTGCCGGTGTCGCCGAGGCAATCGTCAAAATCGCCACCGAAAAGTCCTCAAAGCCCGTGCTTGCCTGCTTCCTCGGCGGTCAGATGGTCGCCGAGGCGATTCGTATCCTGCGCAGAGGTAACATTCCTCAATACGATTCACCCGAAAGCGCCGTAGCAACCATTGAAGTAATGAACAAATATACCTGCTGGCGATCCAGGCCTAAGCGAGTCATAAAACTCTTCCCCGTAAATCGCCGTAAAGTCGAGCACATTATCGACAGGCACCTTCGCCAGGGCGTTCGTGAAATACCGGAAATGGAATCCAAGGAGATTCTCGAAGCCTACGGATTCGTAACTCCCAAGGGGACGGTCGCAATGACCGCTGAGCAGGCGGCGGACATTGCCGATCAACTTGGCTATCCGGTCGTGATGAAGATATGGTCGCCGGACATCCTCCACAAATCGGACGTCGGCGGCGTCAGGATAGGTCTGAATGGTCCCCAGCAAGTCATGGACGCATTCGACCTGATGATGTACCGCATCCCGAAAAAAGCACCCGACGCCGACATACTCGGCGTACTGGTTCAGGAGATGTGCACCAGCGGCAAAGAGGTAATACTCGGAATGAACCGTGATCCGCATTTCGGACCGCTGCTGATGTTCGGTATGGGCGGCGTTACGGTCGAGGTGCTGAAGGACGTGGCGTTCTATCTGGCGCCGATAACGGCTGCCGAAGCCAAGGAAATGCTCGTTCGCACGAAAACGTATCAGATACTCAAAGGGTTCCGAGGCAAGGAAGGCGTCGATCTTGACGCTATCGCCGAGGGTCTTCAGAGGCTCAGCCAGTTGGTAACAGCATTCCCCCAGATTCAGGAAATGGACATTAACCCCTTTATTGTCGGTATCGAAGGCGTCACGCCAATCGCAGTTGACGCTCGAATCAGCGTCGAAAAAATCTGAACGAGAAGAAACCATGCAGGAATTTGACTGGAAAAAAAAGTTTGCCGACCGGGTCGGAACCGCCGCCGAGGCAATGAAGCTAATCAAACCGGGAAACAGCATCTTCATAGGCACCGGATGCGCCCAGCCTCAACATCTTGTCAACGCGCTTGTGGAGCATTCCCGGGATATTTACGACGCCCGTATCATCCACCTGCTGACGATGGGGTCGGCTCCCTATGCCGATGAAAAATTCCGCGACAAATTCAAGATGAACAGTTTTTTCGTCGCCGATAACGTCCGGCACGCTCTGGACGCCGGTATCGGCGATTATACGCCGATTTTCCTGTCGGCGATTCCTCGCGAGTTCGAGACAGGCAGAATTCCCATCGACGTGGCGTTAATATCCGTCTCGCCGCCCGATGCCAGCGGCCTGTGCAGTTTCGGCGTATCAGTCGATATCGTCAAATCCGCCACAGCCAACGCCAAGTACATCATCGCCCAGGTTAACTCCAAAATGCCGCGAACGATGGGCGACAGTTTTATCCACGCCAATTTCATTGATATGCTCGTGCCCTATGACGAACCTGTTATTACCGTTCCAGTCCCAGAACCGAGCGAGACGCTCCGACGTATCGGCGAGAATATCGCCCGCCTGGTCGAAGACGGAAGCACAATTGAATGCGGCATCGGACGCATACCTCAAGCGCTGGCAGAGTACCTCAAAGACAAAAAAGAACTCGGCATACATACCGAAATGTTCGGCGACTGGATTATCGACCTTATCGAGTGCGGCGCGATAACCTGCTCTAAAAAGACGATTAATCGAGGGAAAATCGTCGCCAGTTTCTGCATGGGGTCGCAGAAACTCTACGACTACATTGACGGAAACCCCTTTTTCAATTTCAGACCAACCGAGTACGTCAACGATCCGTTCGTCATCAGTCAGCACGATAAAATGGTTGGAATAAATGTTGCTTTGGAGATCGACCTGACCGGCCAGGTCTGCTCCGATTCACTGGGCTATAAGTTCTACAGCGGTATCGGCGGGCAGGTCGATTTTATTCGCGGTTCTGCCAGAAGTCGGGGCGGAAAGGCCATCATCGCCATGCCTTCCACCGCCAAAGACGAATCCGTCTCCCGCATCGTCCCACACCTGACAGAAGGCGCCGGCGTCGTTACAACACGCGGCGACGTGCACTACGTCGTTACCGAATACGGTATCGCCTACCTTCACGGCAGGAGCATCCGCGAGCGGGTTCTGGCGCTGGTCAATATCGCCCACCCGAAGTTCAGGAATGAACTCATTGAGGCCGCCAAAACGCAGAATTATCTCCCGCAGGACCAGATCGAACTGGCATGGGACAAGGTCGCTTATCCCGAAGAACTCGAACGTTACGACACGCTCAAAGACGGTACGCAGATTTTTTTCCGCCCCGTCAAGCCAACCGACGAGCCGGCATTGAGCGAGATGCTTTATTCACTGAGCAACCAGTCCGTCCATACGCGATATTTCTCTTCTACGATGACTTTTCCACACAAAGATGTGCAGAAACTAACCAACATCGATTACCGAAACGACATTGCCATCGTCGGCGTTGTGCCAAGCCCGACAGGCGAAGACATCGTCGCCATCGCGCAGTATTTCCTCGACCCCAAAACCCAGGCCGCTGAGGTCGCTTTCATCGTCCAGGACGAATGGCAGCAAAAGGGAATGGGCACGTTCCTGATGGACTACATAGCCCAGATCGCCCGTCAGCGCGGCGTCCGCCACTTCTACGCCAAGGTTCTACCGGCCAACAAACCAATGCTCGCCATCTTCCACAACTCCGGTTTCAAGGTGAACACCGAGTTCGACGGCGACGCCTACAGCATCACCTTTGACCTGGTGAAAGAGCAAGAATAGCCTGACTGATCTTCCGGATGCACGGAAGACTGTGCCGGCGAGAGATAAACGGGCCGCGAGAAGCAAGGGACTGGTCTGACCGCTCCCTCGCGGTCGCGGCTCGTAGGGTGCTTACCATGCAGAGCGCATTAATCAAATGCCGGTGGTATAATTCCTGGTAACAATGAAGGTCAATGGCAAAGATTATCTGACGGTGTGGATGGAAGGTTCGTCGGTGATGACGATTAATCAGCCGATGCTTCCGCACAGGTTCGAGGTCGTCGCGCTACCGACGCACCGCGATACAGCCGAGGCTATCAAAACAATGGTCGTTCGCGGAGCCGGAGCTATCGGAGCGGCAGCGGGATACGGTATGGCACAGGTCTTCGCCGAAGCCCCCGCCGACGAACCGGACCGCTCGGCCTATATCCAGGACGGTTACGAGACGCTCAAAAACACCCGCCCGACGGCCCGCGATTTGTTCTACTCCATCGACCGGGTTCGTGCCGCTGCCGATGCCGCCGCCGAAGCCCGGACTATTGCCGCAGAATATATCGAAGCCGGGCGTCGAATCGGCGAAATCGGCGCGGAATTGATAACCGACTCAATGACCGTGCTGACACACTGCAACGCCGGATGGCTGGCGTTTGTGGATTGGGGATCAGCCCTTGCGCCGATATATTTTGCCCACCGGGCCGGTCGAAAGGTCTCGGTCATCGCCGATGAAACCCGCCCGCGTTGCCAGGGTTCGCGCCTGACAGCATGGGAACTTCAGCAAGAGGGCATTCCGGTGAAAATTATCGCCGACAATGCCGCGGGGCTTCTCATGCGGCGAGGCGAGATTGATCTGGTAATCACCGGCGCTGACCGCATCGCCGCAAACGGCGACGTCGCAAACAAGATCGGAACCTACGAAAAGGCCCTCTGCGCAAAGGCTTCGGGCGTACCGTTTTATGTAGCCGCTCCGCTTTCAACGTTCGATTTGGACTGCCCCGACGGCAACGGTATTCCCATCGAGCAGCGCGGCGACGAAGAAGTCCTCTACGCCACAGGTCTCACCGACGATGGCAAATTCACCCGCGTCCGCCTCGCGCCCGAGGGCGTCGAGGCAATCAACTTCGCCTTCGACATCACCCCGGCAGAATTAATCGACGGAATCATCACCGAACGCGGCGTCATTAAACCCGTCATCGACGAGATCGATAAGGTTGCCGTCAGATAAGACGGAGTAAAAAAGTCCTGCCCGGGAAAAATCCCACGCTGTTACGCCGTCCTTTTAAATTTACGCCTTGGATTTGACGCTGTTTCAACAGAAAAACAATCGGGAACCGTCATTTTCCTGACCCGCGTTGTCGTATTACAAGCACCCGCGGAGCAAGCAGTTGCTTGACGTTTATGGCATGTTGCCGTATAATCTATATACATGTGCCTGTGAGCAGGCAGGAGACGCCAGGGATAGGGGATGGGTAATCTGTATAGGGTTTCTCACCACCGACAGGAGGTAAAACCGATGGGACGTGTAACAAATGTGCTGTTGGTGTCGTTGGCCGCTGTGGTTGCGACATCCGTGCTGGTTGTTTTTGTGACAGGTGACAACGTGGACACCGGGGTTGTTTCCGACCCTGTGGCAAAGGCGACCAGCGACGATACGTCGTCGGAATCGTCCATACCTTCGACCTCCGAAGACTACCAGGTCGGTTATACGCCCCTGCCTCCCGACACAGTCCGCATCTGGGACACCATGGGTTATGACTCGCACAAGCATTATGGCTTCGAGGCATGGAACCGGCGCAGCACATGGGTACTGGTGCCCCCCGGAGAAACGGATTACGAGTTTCAGGGTGACCCCGCCCTTGAAGGCCACAATTTCTGGATATCGCTGCACTCAAGCCCGTACGACGCGGTCTTCCTTTATGCGAAGTTGGAGGCTTCGGGCACCCCCGCCCGGCATAACGAGATTTACCGCGCATGGAACACCCCCAACGGTTATTGCAACTACGGCAGCGGTTCTCAGAGTTGCAGGATTCTCAAGTACGAAGAAGGCGAACTTCTCATCGAGAGCGAAGCCATCACTTACACCGATCACGGCTTCGAGACTACCGTAACCACAAATTATCGCATTGTCGGCGGTCAGTGGCTGGTCCAAATCACGCCTGTCAGCCAGGCAAGCCAGCAAGGCATGCACGGGGAGACACGGATTTTCATAGCCCCGGAGGTCGGAACCGGCGGCAACGATTGGACCGTTGACTCCACCAAATACCCCGACACCTACCACGCCGTGGCGCCGACGAACAGCAAGACGACGCTGGACCTGGCAATGGACATCGACACGATCTACGTAATGACCTGGCCGACACCGTCCAAGGCGCGTCCCAGCGCCAACTGCGCCTATGGTGGATGGTACTCCGGCTGGCAACTCATCGGCGAGGGCAGCACACCGCCGGTCTGGACCGCGCCGTTTGCCAACTACGGCGACGCAATCGAACCGGTCTATATCGGCGTCATGCCGCACGGCTTCTGGAAATATCAGAAGGTCGACCAGACCGTTACCGCCGGGCAGGTGGTAACCGGGAACTGGGTGCGCGTCTATAGCCGGACTATCACAGGAAGCCCGTGGACGCCCGGCGGGCCATGGGTGCCGATGTACCCCGGAAAGTGGCGACTGACCGGATGCATCAACGGACAATACTATACACAGGAGGTCATTGTTACCGAGGAAGACACGAGCAGCACCGCGTTTTCCTTTACCGCCCCGGTGGCCGGAACCCTGGAATACCTGACCTTTTACCTATACGAACGAACCGACCAGACACCATTGAATGTTCGCACGGTAATGGACATCTACCATCGGGCGATCCAGCCGGTTGCCGAACCTGTCGGACGGCACGTCTTTTACAACAATTCGTCCTTTGACGGGAATAACCCTGCCGCCGGCGCCGCTGACGACAACGCCATCGCAACCGACAAGACGGCCCTGCTTCCGGGCCTGACGGCGGCGTTCGCCAATTACACCAGTTACAACCGGGGAATCAACGGCATCATGGTGGACATTCCCAATTTACCGACCATACCGGAGATTACCGCGTCCGATTTCACCTTCAAGGTCGGAAATCCGCCGCCCGCACAAATCTTATGGAGTGCGAATTTCGACATCGGAACCGACAGCTTCAGTTACGTCGATGATACGTTCCGCGGCACGAGCAATCCGACGTATGCCGACGGCGACAGAATCGCTTCCGGCGGACATTCCGGCGGGGCGCTGCGCGTAACCGTCGGGAACGTCGACGACGTGGACATCATCAATGGTATGTCAGGCGGATGGAGCCGGAGTTTCACACTCGCGGCAGAGAGCACTGTGAGCCTGTCGCTGTGGTACAAACTGACACAATCGGGTTCCTACGAACCGGACGAATATTCCGAAGCGCTGGTGAGTATCGACGGACAGTTGATCGGTACGGACGGCGACCGACTGGCCATAATCACCGGCGACGGCGAGAGCGGAGACCCGATAACCACAGGCTGGGTGCACGCTGAGATAAGCCTGGGGACGCTGTCGGCCGGCAGTCACACGCTGAGAATCGGCGCTTACAACAACCAGAAAACCTTCAACACTGAAGTAACGGATATGCTCATCGACGACGTACAGGTGAGTTACAACCCCCCGCCGCCTGCACAGACGGTGTTGGATGTGAATTTCGACAGCGGAACCGACGGCTTCGGTTACGCCGACGATACGTTCCGCAGCACGAACAGTCCGGCCTATGCAGACGGCGAGCGAATCGCTTCCGGCGGGCATTCGGGCGGCGCGCTGCGCGTGGCCATGGGAGGTATCGACATGGTGTCCGTCAATGGTATGTCCGGCGGGTGGGGCCGGAGTTTCACACTCGCAGCCGAGAGCAATGTGAGC
>JAUWNJ010000001.1 GCA_030612725.1 Planctomycetales bacterium | reverse complement strand
TAGGATGGACTTGTCGAAATCACCTTTATCCGCCCAGGCATGGCCGCGGCCGCCATAAAAACTGGCATCATTCGGGTCCAGTTCGATGGCTTTGCTGTAATCCCCGATGGCTTTGTCTAACTCGCCTTTTTGTGCCCAGGCGTAACCGCGGACTCCATAAAAACTGGCCTCCTTCGGATCGAGTTCGATGGCCTTGTTGCAATCTTCTATGGCCTTGTCGGACTCTCCTTTTTCCGCCCAGGCATAACCGCGGATGCCATAAGAACTGGCATCCTTCGGGTCGAGTTCGATAGCCTTGCTACAATTTTCTATGGCTTTGTCGAATTCGCCTTTTCTCGTCCAGGCATAACCGAGACTGCCATAAGAATTGGCATACTTCGGGTCCAGTTCGACGGCCTTGTTGCAATCTTCTATGGCCTTGTCGAACTCTCCTTTTTCCGTCCAGGTAATTCCGCGGTTGCCGTAGGCCCATGCATTCTCCGGATCCAATTTGATGACTTTACCGTATTCCTCGATGGCCTTGTCCAGTTCGCCTTCATTATGGTATGTGAAGGCCTGCATGGAGTGCCTGGCCAATGGGCGATTAGACATATATTTCACTAAACGATAAACCCAAAGGACCAAAATGGATACTCCGAGTATGACACCCGCGACCGTGACTATTTTGTCTGTCATTGTCTTGCTCTTTTCCTGTGAAATGGGATTACTTTGTCGAAGTGGATATTGTAACGTCGAATCGGAACATACGCGCCGGAAAAACATTCACCGTGTGCCCAGGAAGCCCCCAGCATTGCTGGGGGATATTTTTTCCGCACGGAGGGGGATATTTTTCCCGCACGGAGGGAGATATTTTTCCCGCACGGAGGGGATATTTTTTCCGCACGGAGGGAGATATTTTTTCCGCACGGAGGGGATATTTTCTTCAACATTATTGGTCCGCCGAGATTATTCCCCCTTCAACGTTATCCCCCCTTCAACGTTATCCCCCAGCATTGCTGGGGGCTTCCCGGGAGAAACAACTGGAACAGTTTTTTTGGGGCAGGCCAGCTTGACCGCGCTGCGTTCGCGTTTGCGCGCGCAAACGCGAACGTAAAAATCGGGGTAACGAAAAATTCCAAAAAAACTTTTCCCAAGGCCGCCAAGGACTTATGGCGTCGCTATCCGTTTTGTGTTCGCCTTTGCGCGCGCAAACGCGAACGGAAAAGTTAATGTAGAGGACAGGGACTAGGGACTTGGGACTTGGGACTAGGGAACAGAAAAACAGAGGAACCAATCAACGGACAGATAGGGACTAGGGACTTGGGACTAGGGACTAGGAAAAAAGAAACAGATGGCCGTTTAGGCAAGATGGGCGAAATAGGCAATGGCGGATTTTTTTAAATGGGCGAAAAAACGACCTCGGAAATCGCAACCGCTTGCACGCCAAGGATTTACAGATTTTGGAAACTTTCCCAATTGTTCCCAATCGTTCCTAATCGTTCCCATTTGTTCCCAATTGTTCCCAATCGTTCCCAATCGTTCCGTATTGTTCCGAATTGTTCCGTTTCGTTCCGGCGCGACAAGTTTGTCATTCTTCCCGTTTGAGTCGATGGGTCAGGAGTTCGTCGCGGCGTTTTTTGGCGGCTCGGAGGTATCGCTCGATGCCGCGAGCATCGCCGATTTCGATAAGGTCGCGGATGCGCATCAGTTGCTCGTCGGCTGCGTCTATTGCCGACAGTAACGGCTTGCGATTGGTCAGGATAATCTCCCTCCACATCGCCGGGTCGCCCGACGCAATCCGCGTAGTGTCGAGGAATCCCCTGCTGGCCAGGGGTAATTCAGCATTCTTTTGTCCGGTAACGATCAGGGTGGCAAGGACGTGCGGAAGGTGCGAGACCCGCGCGACGGCGCTGTCGTGAGCCGATGGTGTCATAGCGACGGTCAGGCCGCCGAGCATCTTCCAGAACCGCTCGACCTTTCGCGTCGCCGATGGGCTGGTGTGTTTCGTCGGTGTTACGATACAGGTCGCCCCGTTGAACAGGTCGGCCCTGGCGAACTGCACACCGCCCCGCTCACTACCGGCCATGGGATGACTACCGACGAACAGGCCGGCCCTGCCGAGGATCGACTCGCCCAGGCGAACAGCGACGGCCTTGGTCGAGCCGACATCGGTAACGATAGTCCGAGGCGAAAGTGCATCCCGCATCGCCAGTAAGTGGGCTTCGTAAGTTTCCAGAGGCGAAGCCAACACGACCAGGTCCGCGGCGACGACGCCTTCGGCGACCGATAGAGTAGCGGCATCAATCGCACCGGCAGCGACGGCGCGGTCGAGGGAGATTTTCCGACGCCCCACTCCGACGACGGTAATTCGCTCGTCGGCGGCTTTGGCGCCCAGACCGATCGACCCGCCAAGCAGGCCGACACCAACGACGGTTATTTTTCTGAATGCTGGTTTTTTCATAAGAGCATTTTGCAATTGCCAATTGCCGATTGTCAATTGGCAATTGGAAATTGGCAATCGGCAATTTTTTCTTGTCTGTTTCGGCAAATTGCCTTATCCTGTTATAATGGCAATTGAGCGTTGGAAGGGCGTCTGTGGCGTCCTTGTTTGGTATTATAGGATACATTCATACAGGCCTGATGTGCACCGGGCCGTTGTTGAGATTGAGTTATGCCTCCGGGTCTAAACGGTTCGCAAAACGGCGATAGCGAGTATCTGCTTGAGTTCGAGAAGCCATTGGCTGCCAATCGGCGCCATATCGTCGAGCTGGAAGCCGACCAGACCGGTACCGGACGCGACCATAGCGGCGAGATTCGTAACCTCCGCGCACAATACCTCGCGCAGCTGAAGAAAACCTACAGCAACTTATCGGCCTGGCAGACCGTCCAGGTCGCCCGCCATCCCCGTCGTCCACTGGCGGGAGATTACATCGAGCGGATCGTCAAGGATTTCGTCGAACTGCACGGCGACCGCACTTTCGGCGACGACGGAGCCATCAGATGCGGGCTGGGACGGATATCCACTGAAAAAGTCGCCATCATCGCCCAGCACAAGGGACGGGACACCAACGAGAAAATCAAATGCAACTTCGGATGCGCGCATCCGGAAGGATACCGCAAGGCGCTGCGTGTAATGAAACTGGCCGAAAAGTTTTCCCTCCCGATTGTTACCCTGATCGACACGCCCGGCGCGTATCCGGGCGTCGATAGCGAAGAGCGCGGGGTCGCCGAAGCCATTGCGGTAAATTTGCGGGAAATGAGCCGGCTCCGAACACCGATTGCCTGCCTGGTAATCGGCGAAGGCGGATCGGGCGGGGCGCTGGGGATCGGCGTCGGCGATCGGGTAGCGGTGCTCGAACATGCCTATTACAGCGTCATCAGCCCGGAAGGCTGTGCAGCAATCCTGTGGAAAACCGGCGAAAAAGCGCCCGAAGCCGCCGAAGCAATGAAAATCACATCCAGGTACCTGAAGGAACTGGGGATCATCGACGAAGTTGTGGCAGAACCCCTCGGCGGCGCGCACCGAAACGTCGCCGAAGCCGCTGCAAACGTCGAACGATACTTCGTCCGGGCAATCCGCGACCTCCGCCGATTCAACCTCGACGACCTGCTCCAACACCGATACGAACGATGGCGAAAAATGGGAAAAGTCATCAAACTCCAGCCAGCAACGCAGGTTGAAAACGCCTGATTATTTCAGCGGCGAAAGCAACTCACCTATAAACTCGCCGACTTTTCCGACCAGTTCGTCGCGGGGGGCGTCTTTGGCGTCGGTGATGCGGTGGATGATGGCAGAGCCGACAATCGCGCCGTCGGCGACCTCGCAAACGTGGGCGACTGTTTCGGCATTGGAAACGCCAAAGCCGATGCAGACCGGCGTGTCGGTGTGCGTGCGAAGTTCAGCCACAGTGCGGATGCTCTGCTCCGGCAGGCGGACTCGCTCGCCGGTGATGCCCGCGATGGAAATGTAATAGATAAACCCGCGCGAGTGACGGGCGATTTCAAGTCTGCGCTCCGGCGGGGTCGTCGGGGCGATAAGCATCACATTGGCCAAGCCGGCTGAGGACGCCAGCGGTTCCAGGTCGGCTGCTTCCTCCAGCGGCAGGTCAGGGATGATAATTCCGTCGAAGCCGGCACCGGCTGCTTCGGCAAGATACGACTCGACGCCATGCTTGAAGACGATGGAATAACTGACCATCGCAACTAAGGCCAATTGCGGATTGCGGATTGCGGATTGCGGATTTGAAGATTTTCGATATGAGCGGACCATATCGAAGATTTTTTCGCTGGTAACGCCGCTGGAAAGCGCGTCGGTATAGGAGGTCTGGATCGTAGGTCCGTCGGCAATCGGGTCGGAAAACGGAATTCCCAGTTCCACAATCCGCACGCCGCGAGCCTCGAAATCCTTCAACAACGCAGCCGTCGTCTCCAGGTCCGGATAACCGGCAGTCAAAAAAGGCATAAGCGCCTTCCTGCCCGCAGCACGAAGGTCAGCGAACGTTTTAACCAATCGATTGTCCCGTAAATTGCTCATCTGTTTCTTTATAATCTGTGTAATCCTTGGACTATTTCTTCCGTCGTTCCAAAATATCCGCTATCTCGTTGCAGTCCTTATCTCCCCTGCCTGAGAGGTTGATAAGGAGAATCTGCTCGGGCTTCATTTTCGGAGCGATTTTCATCGCCTCTGCGACGGCGTGGGCGGACTCGAGGGCGGGGATAATCCCTTCTGCCCGCGAGAGCGCGACGACGGCATCGAGTGCGTCATCGTCGCTGCACGTGGTGTATCTTACTCTGCCGGTGTCTTTCCAGTATGCGTGTTCAGGACCGACGCCGGGGTAGTCCAATCCGGCGGAGACGCTGTGAACCTGCGCGGTCTGCCCGTCGGCATCCTGAAGCACGTAGCTTCTGGCCCCGTGCAGCACGCCCGGCTGCCCGGCCACCAGCGATGCGGCGTGGTCGCCCAGACCCATGCTGCGCCCGCCGGCTTCGACGCCGATCATCTCGACGGTTTCATCGTCGATCATCGGCACGAAGATACCGGCGGCATTTGACCCGCCGCCGATACAGGCGACAATTGTATCCGGCAATCGGCTTTCGATTTTGAGCATCTGCTCGCGTGATTCTCGTCCGATGCAGCATTGAAACTCGCGGACCATTTCCGGGAAAGGTGCAGGCCCGACGACCGAGCCTAGTATGTAGTGCGTATGCTCAACCGACCCCATCCAGTCACGCATCGCCTCGTTGCAGGCGTCCTTGAGCGTCCGCTGACCGGTGGTAACTGGTATGACGCGAGCGCCGAGAAGTTCCATGCGGAAGACATTCAAAGCCTGTCGGCGAATGTCCTCCGTGCCCATGTACACTTCGCAGTCCAAGCCAAAGACTGCCGCTGCCGTCGCGGTCGCCACACCGTGCTGGCCTGCGCCTGTCTCGGCGATAACCCGCTTTTTACCCATTCGCAGCGTCAGCAGCGCCTGGCCAAGGGTGTTGTTTATCTTGTGCGCGCCGGTGTGGTTCATGTCCTCGCGCTTGAGATATATTTTCGCGCCGCCGAGTTGCTCGGTCAGCCGACGCGCGAAGTACATCTCGCTCGGCCTGCCTGCGATTTCACGCAGACAACGGTCGAACTCGGCAATGAAGGTCTCATCGGCCATCGCAGCGCGATACTCGCGCTGCAACTGCGCCAATGCCGACATCAGCGTCTCGGGGACGAACTGCCCACCGTAAGGTCCGAAGTAACCGGATTTTTCATTTTCAGACATAATTCAAATCGTTAAGCGTTATTTCAATCCCATCTCGTGGAGATTTTCCAGTGAGATTTTCAGGGACTCGAACGGGTCGCGCCCGTAGCAGTCATCCTGCTCGACGCAATACCATTCGACTCCGGTGTCCTTAGCAGCCGACAGAATCGCAGGCCAGTTGAGGTTGCCCTCGCCGATCTCGGCGAACCGTTGTCCGTCGGGTCCGATGACCATGTCCTTGACGTGCATCATCTGCATCCTTCCGGGGTATTTGCGTATCCACTCGGCCGGGTCGCCTCCGCCGGACTGAACCCAGTAGGTGTCCAGTTCGGCCTGGAGGTTCTTCGGGTCGGTGTTGTCGTAAAGTATCTCCAGCCAGGTCTTATCGCCGGCTTTGGCGAACTCGAAATCGTGGTTGTGATAGGAAAGCACGATACCGGCCTGGGCGAGTTTGCTTCCGATTTCGTCAGCTTTGGACGCAAAAGTCAGGATGCCGTCGGGATTGTGATATTCTCCGGGCATTGAGGCTATGGCGGTATGCTTACATCCCCAGAGGTGGTGCTCTTCAATGAAGGCGTCGAGTTCTTCTTCCAGCCTCTCCAGCGAAGTATGAGAAGAGGCGCAGATGAGTCCTTCGCCTTCGAGGATTTTCGCCACCTCGGCAGGGTCGCACGGTCCAAAGCCGGAAACCTGGACGGCTTCGTAGCCGATGGCTTTGACCTTCGCCAGCGTTTTGGCGATATCGGCGGGCGTCTTGAGAAACTCACGAAGCGTGTACATTTGCACGGCGATACAGGAATGACTCATTTTGGTATATCTCCTTTTCGTGTGTTTGGTTACAGGATTTACGATTCTTTTTGTGGTTTCGGTCCGGACAGTTTGGTTTCGTGCATTCGGCTGCTAAGCCAGAACCCCGCCACTGCTCCGCCAGTTCCCAGTGTCATCCAGTCTATCGGCAGAGCGGCGCGTAGGGGAAGGTTTTGCGCGACCATTTGCGCGGCATACCAGTTGGAGTTCCCATCGCTACCCAGACCCGCCCATCCGAATCCGAAAACCAGCACCGCCATAAGTATCGGACCAAGCAACAGCGGCGCTGATACACGTATTGGAAAAATCTGATGGGCCGCCACCGAAGCGACGAAGAAACTCGCCGCCAGTGCGAAGGCGATCTGTCCGCGGTCTGTTGACCTGAAGGTTACCACCAGCAGCAGCATCGCAATTGCCAGTTCCATAACAACTGCTCCGGCGGCATGGGTCGCCTGCGTTTTACCGGTTTGACTCTCGGTGGTTTTCGCCGCTGGTATCGGCGCACCCCAGGTCAGATTGGGGAACGAGCGTCGCATACCTGCCCGGACCAGACAAATGACTACCATAGCGCCGAGTGTCACGGCTACCATTGCAAGAACTTCGGCTACCAGCAGCGCGAAGAGTTTGCCGAAGTGCCCGTCCCATTGCCACAGCAGCATTCGCATCGGGCCGCTGGCGAAACTGAATCCCGCCGCTCCGATAATCGTCGCCAGAAGCGCGCCTTCGGGTCTGGCCGAAATCGTCATCGCAGCACAGCAGGCCGATATTATCCAGACCGCGACAGCAAAAATTGCAAGTCGTCCGTAATCGCCCATCGGAACAAAGACAACCGCCCCGCCAGGTTCCCAGGTCCGAAACGCCGGTGCGATGAGAAAATAAACAGCCGCCAGCGCCCCAACCGATGCGATCTGCACCTGCAACTTTTCCAGAAAATGTCGTCTGTGATGACTCACGTTTCGCGTTCCTTTCGGGTGCTTCGCAATTCCCGCTCGCGACGGAAGAATTCCTCAGACAGTTCACCCGCAACGGTGTCGTTCTTGACGGCGCTGATAAAACGCGCCAGTCCGTTAATCATAGCCTCGGCGAAGACTTTGCCCTTCTCGGCTGATGCTTTCCGGGCGTCGCCGGCGTAATGTTCCGGATAGTCGGCGTACCAGTCCATCGTCGAAGAACCGGGTTTGATGTGGTCGAGTCGGCCCAGGGCTTTACCGACCTGTCCGGCTAATGCGTCCATCTTCACCAGGTCGGGACGGTGAGCCATTATCAGTGATGTTTCACTCTCACCGGCATGGTGGTCTTCGGTGGTCCAGACCTCTTTGCGGAGGTGGGTGAGGTCCTCGTCGCTTATACCGGCGTCGTAGTACAGCGAATAGACACTGTAGGGTTTTTCTTCGGCCAACTGGCTTTGGCAAAGGTATTTCACCAGTGCGCCATTTCCCCCGTGGCCGTTGTAGATGATTATTTTGGTGAACCCGTTCCGTCCGATCTCGTCGAGGACGGTCAGCATCACTTCCAGCAGCAGTTTCGGCGGTATGGCTATCGTTCCGGGGAAGCATCTAGCTTCGAGGATTTGCCCGAGGAACCACTGGGGAAAGACCACTGTCGGTTCGCGCCGGGCCGCCTGGGCGGCGACGTAATGGGCGTCGATCATGTCGGTACCGAGCGGCATGTGAGGACCGTGGCGCTCGAGGACGCCCATAGGCAGCACGCATGTTCGCCGGCAATCGACAACGGCCTGTGCAAAATCATCGGCGGTAAGTTCTTCCCAAAGCATTCCAGACTCCCTGTTAAAAGTTCCAAAGAGGGTATTTTGACCGATAAAGGCTGCTTGTCAAAGGCAAAACGCCGACAGGAAACCAGTACTGCATCGAAAAACGGCGCCTTGTGTCTGATTTTCAGCGTTCCCCTATGGTCCTGCCGCTGCTTGTGCGCGGAGGGAAACTTTGAACGTGTATTGCTTCAGAAGGAAAAACGTTACCCAGAACAGGACGGTTTGCGAGACGGCCTTGGCAAGTATCGCGTTAAGTCCGGCTGCGCTTATCATCAGATGCAGAAACGCAAATGACGCCGCCAGGTTAATCCCGGCCACCACTGCGTAGCGGAACATCTCGTCGCGGTGAATCTTCTTCCGCACGCGGAACGCGAAAAAACGCGAGACGAGATAATGATTAACCAGCGCGACCGCCCGTGAAATCAGCAGGGCCGGAATGTAATGAATGTGAAACAGCCCCACGATTGCAGAAAACAGCGCGAACTCCAGTACCGCCGATGAGATACCGGCTGCGGCGTAGCGCAGGACAACAAAAAATATCCGCATCGAATCGGGCAGGTTGCGGAAGGAGGTGAGTTTATTGTCGCCGATATAGACGGTGGATATCGTCGCGGTGGTCATCTTCAGACCCACATGGTCGGCGTTGAAGAGCATCGCCATTTCGGTCTCGTACCTGCCCCACGACAATCCCGGCATTATATTTCGCAAGGCGGTCGGCGTGAAGAGGCGATAACCCGTCTGCGTATCGCGGAGTTTTTTGCCTGTCTGGAGGCGAAAGGTCCACCGCGTCAGCAGGTTTCCCACCTGCCTCTGTGGCGGCATCTCCGAAACGCGGCGCGAGCCGACGACAACGTCGCTTCCGGTCTCGACCGCCGCCGAGACGAGGTTGGGTATTTCTTCGGGCAGGTGCTGGCCGTCGCTGTCGAGCGTAACGACATAGTCGCAGTCGTCGGCGATTGCGGCTTTGAATCCATGCCGCAGCGCCACGCCCTTGCCCTGATTTTCCGGTAGGGCGATGACCTCGCATCCGGTGGTCTTTATCCACTCCAGCGTGTCGTCGGTCGAACCGTCATCGACGGCGATGACCCGGTCGGCGTAAGCCTGGCAGCGGGCAATCACGTCCACGCAGGCTTCCGAGACGTTGTAGCAAGGAATGACGGCGGTTACTTTCGGTTTGTCCATGCAGGGATTCTCAATGTCGCTTCAGTTCAAGTCAAGCAAGTAGAGCAAACTCGAATCTGCAGAAAGATTAGCAGGGATGCAAGGGATACAGGGGATAAAATACTTTTGTTCTTTTTTTTTAACAACAAATATCTATCCTTTGCATCCCCTGTATCCCTGCTATTTTTTCCAGCACGTATTTGGCGTTTCCTTTCATCGCAGCGTCAGGTTAGAATCCCCATCGTAAAAACGATTCTCTGAGGGTGAGAAAACTGGCTCAACTTGAACGCAAATTCGGATTCTGGGGCGTTTTCTGCATCGCAGCCGGCGCGATGATAAGTTCCGGTCTGTTCGTCCTTCCGGGTCTGGCGTTCGCCAAGGCCGGGCCTGCGATGATTCTCGCTTACGCGCTGGCCGGTGTGATGGTGATCCCAGCGATGCTTTCCAAGGCCGAACTGGCAACCGCAATGCCCAAGAGCGGGGGAAGTTACTTCTTCATCGAGCGCAGCATGGGTCCGCTGCCGGGCACGCTGGCGGGCCTGGCCAACTGGTTCAGCATCGCCCTGAAAACCGCATTCGCCCTCATCGGTATTGGTGCGTTCGCCAGGCTTGTTTTGCCCGGCGAACAGATTGGCGAATGGCCGATTAAGGGCGTCGCCATTGCCGCCTGCGTGTTCTTCACCGTCCTGAACATCCTGACCGTCAAGGGCGTAGGCCGGCTTCAAATCGTTATGGTAGCCGTGTTGCTGGCGATTCTGGGCGTGTTCGTCGTCAAGGGCATGCCAGCACCCGCCATGGAGCTTGAAAACTTCGCCAATTTTATGGACAAGGGATGGGGCGAGGTCTTCGCCACGGCCGGACTGGTCTTCATCTCCTACGGAGGCCTGACCAAGGTCGCCAGCATCGCCGAAGAGGTCCATCATCCCGGACGGAACATTCCGGCTGGGATGTTCCTGGCCGCTCTGGTCGTTACCCTTTTTTACATCGCCGCTGCGTTCATAGTGGTGGGCGTGATGGAAGCAGATACACTTGAGAACAATCTCACGCCGCTGAGCCTGGCAGCCGAGAAATTCATGGGCAAAGGCGGGCTGATTCTCCTGTCGGCGGCGGCGATGCTGGCGTTTATCACCACTGCCAACAGCGGCATACTATCTGCCTCCCGCAGCCCGATGGCAATGAGCCGCGACGGACTGCTTCCGGGATTCCTCCAGAAGATTTCGCCCCGCTTCGGTACGCCGCACGTGAGCATCTTCATCACCAGCGGTTTCATGATCGTCGTCATCACACTGCTGAGTATCGAAAACCTCGTCAAGGTCGCCAGTACGATGATGATCATGCTCTTTCTGCTGGTCAACGTAGCCGTGCTTATCATGCGCGGCAGCAAAATCCAGAACTACCGCCCGCTGTTCCGCTCGCCGCTGTATCCGTGGATGCAGATTAGCGGAATTGTGATGTGCGGGTTCCTCGTCGTGGAGATGGGAGCGGTCCCGCTGATTACGACCGGCGCATTCGCCCTGGCAGGGGTTATCTGGTATTTCGTCTATGTCCGACGCAGCATCAGCCGGGAAAGCGCGCTGGTCTATATGGTCCGAAGCGCGGTCTCGAAGGAAATCTATCGCAGCACGCTCGAGGAGGAACTCAAAGAAATCGCACTCGAGCGCGACGACGTCGTCCGCGACAGGTTCGACCATCTTGTCCGCAAGTGCGACATCCTGGACATCGGCGAAAAAGTATCCGCCGAAGAAATGTTCACCCTCGCTGCCGAAGCCCTGGCCGGGCGAATGGATATCGACAAGCAGCACCTTCTCGAACTGTTCCGACAGCGAGAGACCGCCTCCAGCACGGTCATCGAACCGGGCCTGGCTATCCCGCATATTATCGTTGACGGCGAAAAGACATTCGAAATCCTCCTGATTCGATGCAAAGAGGGCGTGCATTTCGCCGGCCAGGACGAGCCGGTCCGGGCGGCGTTCGTCCTGGTCGGGTCGCGCGACGAGAGAAACTATCACCTTCGCGCCCTGATGGCCATCGCTCACATCGTTCAGGAGCCTAAATTCCGCCAGCGATGGACTGATGCGTCCAACATCGAACATCTGCGAGACATATTGCTGCTGTCGGGCCGAAAACGCGACGTGCCGACGGAAACTGACAGAATGAACCACAAAGGGCACAAAGACCACAAAGAACAGAAGAAGTAGAAAGTTTTTTTCTTTGTGTTCTTTGTGGTTTGCCTTTTTGTTTTAGATATGGATAAGACCAGCAGGAATCACTTGCGCCGCTTCTTCGTCGAGTCGCTGGTCGGCGAGACGGTTGAGTTGTCCGCCGATGAGGCGCACCACGCCATCGACGTCCTGCGACTCAAAGACGGTGCGGAGGTCAATCTCTTCGACGGAGCCGGAGGCAGCGCCGACGGTACGCTTCGCCTGCACGGACGAAAGCAGGCGGATGTTCATATTCTCCGTCAGCAGGAGGCCAAAAATCGCCCCGAACCGCTGGTGGATCTGGCGTTCGCAATCCCCAAAGGCAAGCGGCTGGATTGGCTGCTGGAAAAGGCGACCGAACTGGGGGCCGCTCGCCTGACGCCGATTATCTTTCATCGCAGCGTCGCAACAACCGCCCCGTCCGAGAGATGGCGCAGGACATGTATCGCCGCAGCCAAGCAGTGCCGAAGCAATTTCCTGCCGGAAATCGCCGAAACGAAAACGCTGAAAAACTTCCTTGCCTCCACCGATGCTGATATAAAGATTCTAGGCCACGCCGAAGGCGACACGACAATTCCGTCCGTTCTGAATGGATGGTCGGTGGGAAAAAGTATCGTTATCCTTATCGGCCCGGAAGGCGGGCTAACCGACGATGAGACCGCCGCGGCAGGAAAGAGCGGATTTGCCGGCGTCCGGCTGGGAAGTTTGATTCTCCGAATCGAAACCGCCTCAATAGCCCTGCTTGCAGCGGTGAAAGCATGTTGTCAGAAATAAGAAAGAAACTACTGCAATGAGCGAAAATCAATCAGGTGAAATTCTGACCAGTTCGGTCCCAATCCCCCGGTGGCAGGACAGTCCGGTCGGTAACTTACGGCGACGCCGAGCCGGAACTTCGCGGAACGGCGAACTGGAACTCCGCCCTGGGTGCGCGTAAGCCCGATGCCTACTACCGCCGCGGGCCTGGCGTGCGAAAAAGACCCGTGCTGATGATCCAGGCAGGAGCACACGGAGCAGAACCGGAAGGGACAATCGGCGCTCTGTCGATTATCAACGTCTTGGAAACCGGAAAAGACATCGCCGGCAAGCCCCAGCCTGAACTGCGGGAAAAACTCCAGCGGCTGCGGCTGATTATTATCCCCATCGCCAATCCCGACGGGCGCGCCCGCTACCCCTACGACGGATGGGTAGGCCTGCCGGAAGAAGAGATGCACCGCGTCGGTCAGGGCACACGCAAGGACGGCTCGCTCTACGGCTGGCCCGGATGCAAAGAGGTCCATCCGATGCGGGGCGACGTGGGCTTTCTGGGATGCTACTTCGACGACGAAGGCGTGAACCTAGCGCAAGACAACTGGATCGACCCGATGAGCCGCACCACGACCGCCATAATGAAAGTTGTCAGTGCCGAAGGCCCCGATATGCTGCTGAACCTCCACGGCTTCCACGCCCCGCCCGCTATCCTCCAGACTGACTATGCGCCGGTGGCGGTAAAGGAAGACATCCTCGCCTTCGCCCAGCAATACGCCAAGGACCTCGACTCGCAGGACATCCCATATAACAGTTGGATGCCGGAGGTTACCGAAGACGGACCTCGCGGCGAGTGCCCGCCGGCGCTGGGCCAGACGGCTATGTTCTATCACGCCGGCGCTGCAATGCCGATGACTCACGAATCGCCACAGGGCTTTAACGACGTGGACGTGGCTTTCGATTACCAGACGATCCTCGCGCTGCATCACGTACTACTGGAAACAGCTTCCGATTGGCTCTGCAACACCAAAGCGGACAATCTGTAAACTTGTGGTCTTTACAAATCCGCAGGAGTAGTTAGTCTATGGTGAAATTCAAGGTTGATTGCTATGGATGAGCATCACGACATCGCGGAAACTACATTCAGTTTCGTCGTTCCGGTTTTCAACGAAGCCCAAAGTCTGCCGGAGTTCTATTCGAATTTGCGCCAGGCTGCGGACAAACTGGATCAGTCGTACGAGATTATTTTCATCGACGACGGTTCAACTGACGAATCGCTGGAGATTATTTGCGGCTTCGGCGAAGACGACGAGCGCGTCAGATATGTTTCGTTCTCTCGCACCTTTGGAGACGCCGAAGCGATAACCGCCGGTTACGACTACGCGACAGGTCTGGCCGTTATCAGCATCGACGCCGCCGGACGACACCACCCGGAGATTATCGCCGAACTCGTCGCCAGATGGCGTCAGGGATACGAGGTGGTCTGCACGGTCAAAACGCACACCGAAGAGGCATCTTCATCTTTGCCTCGCCGGTTGGCAAGAAGGTGCGTCCACGGCCTGGCCCGACGGTTAACGGGTATGGACGTAACCAACCGGTCGGATTTCCGCCTGCTGGACCGAAAGGTCGTCGATGTTCTCCGCCAGGTGCGCGAGAGGTCGCGTTTTCTTCGCGGCATGGTTCGCTGGGTGGGCTTCCGCCAGGCAGAGGTTCAATACGATTCCGCTCCCGGAGACACGTCGGGCAAACCGGCGCCGATAGGATCCGCCGGCCTGTTCGATTTCTCCGTGATGCCGCTTCGATTGATCGGACTGACAGGTGCGGCAATGACGGCGGTGGCGATACTCTATGGCGTCTTCGCACTGATACTCTGGCCTTTTCTCGGTGGAGCGATTCTCGCCAACTTGGTGATGCTGGCCGTCGGATTGACGGGTATGCAACTGGCGGCAATCGGTATCTGCGGCGAATACGTCGGAAGAATCTACGACGAAACCAGGGGCAGACCCGTCTATGTCGTGCGCCAAGCCGTCGGCTTTGAATCGGACGAAGAAGAAATTCAACCCCAACCCCAGCCAACCCAAAGCGTCGCATCGACCGAACCGAGCAAAATACGCTTGTTCACATAAAACGTGCTACCAACCTCAGCAGTTCCGGGCCTGAACGGACGATTCTTTGAGGGCACCCTCCCCGCGGTGCGGGATTGCCCGCGTGAACCTGCCGGCCCCTGCGCCACTGAACCGTCATCCAACCCAAGCCGTTAGGGGCGATAAAATCCTTCGCTGGGTTATCGGCTACATAAACACATCCGGCGTGCGGGACGCGCAATGCCCGACGGATCGACTCAAACGCCCGAAGCGAAGGCTTCCACGCATCCCGACCCATCTGCTCAGTGAAGATGACTTTATGGAAGTATTTCCCCAGCCCGATTGCCTGTAGTTTCAGTGGCTGGGCGGGCAGGAAGCCGTCGGAAATCAGCCCCAGTTTCATCCTGCGTCGGCGAAGAGACGCCAGCACCGCCTCGACGCCCCGGCACGGACGAATGTCAGGCCTGTGAGAGCGATAAACCTCGATAAGTCGGTGAATATCCTTGCTCGTCAGAGACAGGTTGAAGTGCTTGCTGAGCGAGTCAAACATTCCTTCGCGCCGGCCTGATACGAATCGTCGCCACATCCACTGCTCGAACGTTACGCGCCGACCGGTCTGGTTACGGAGGTATTCGCCCACAGCGGCGAATCCGCTGCGAACGTAATTGCGCTCGAGAAAGAGCGTGTCGTCCAGGTCGAAGACGACGGCTTGGATGCGACTGGGTCGTACGGGCATGACAGTCATTTATCTTTTTTGTGGCGTATCGAAACCCGGTAGTTCTGAAGGATTATCGGCATGGACGAATACCGCGTCATCGTATCGCAGCATTAGCATGTCCGGTTGGAATTTTCCCATCCCGGCCGATATGGGCATACCCAGCGTTTCTTCCAGGACGTATCTCGGTAAGTCCGCTCCGGCGTTAATTGACAACGGCGCGCCGCCGCCGAAACGCGGATTAATCTCGAAAAAGTGCGCTTTGTCGCCGGAGGGTCTTCGGCACTGGGCGTTGACGACGCCCCAGAGACCGTCCAGATTTTCACCGAGACAGACGGCGGCGTCGATTAATTCGCTGTCGTTAACGGTCAGGCCCTTCTCTACCTCACCGGCGCGGATAGCCAACCGCTGGCGAGGAACCACGCTGAGAACCTTTCCGCTACGACTTCGGTAAATATCGAGTGTGTACTCCGCACCGGGAACGTAATCCTGAAAGAGCATCAGGTTTCCATAGGTCGCCAGGTGGGCGTTCATCTCGGCTTCGGAATGAAGCTTGCCGGTCCCGATACTCGCCGAACCGCGAATCGGCTTGATGAAACACGGAAAAAACGGCTTTTCCCTGAACTGCTCCAGAGAGAAGGTGCGAATGGTCTGAAGACCAATCCGTCGGAGAAACTTACTTGTGAGGGTCTTGTCCCGACACATCCCAATGGTCTCCGGCGAACCTATCATTATTTCGCTGCCGATAGAGGAAAACTCTTCACGCCGGCGCGTCAGGCTGCGAAGGTCAAGGTCCGTCAGCGGAATAACCAGACCGATATTTTCGGAAGTGCAGATTTTCAACAGGGCGGGAATATATTCGACCGTCCCGGTCGGGGGAACCACTATACCCTTATCGGCTTTATGAAATGCAGCCGATGCGTTGGTTATATCCGTCGCCAGAATTTTCCCGGCTACGTCCAGTTCCTTCATTGCCCGACGGAAAGCCTCCAACAGGACGACCCGCCGACCGGCACAGGTGAACAGGATGTTCAGTTTGTGTTCCGCCACGCATACCTCACAAAAGCCCGCCCCATTGGGCTAAGCACGCCGATAAAAATTCGAGGGTTACAGGTTCTCAGTGTACCAGTTAATCGCCTTGCGAATTCCGTCGGCGAAGAAGACCTTCGGTTCGTATCCTATCGTCTTTTTTGCCAGCGACACGTCGGCAAGACTGTGCTTCACGTCGCCGGGACGCGTATCGGTATATTCGGTCTCGATGTCGGAATCCATCAGTTCTTTCAACATGGCGAGAATTTCATTAAGGGTCGTGTGCGCATGGCAGGCGATATTGATCGCGGCTCCATTGCAGACCTGGGCCGGTGCGTTGGCCGCCAACCAGTTCGCCTCGCAGACGTTGTCGATATAGCAGAAGTCCCGGCTTTGTTCGCCGTCGCCGAAGACCACGGGTTTTTGACCTTTGAGTATGCTTGATACGAAGGCGGGAATCACCGCTGCGTACGCGCCCTCGGGGTCCTGGTAACGCCCGAAAACATTGAAATAGCGCAGACACAGCGTTTCCATACCGTAACAGGCGGCATAGGCCCGCATGTAAGACTCACAAGCCACCTTGTTTGCAGCGTATGGACTGATCGGTAGCGGCGTCATAGCCTCATGCTTGGGGGATTCCTCCCTGTTACCGTAAGCCGCTGAACTCGCCGCAAAAATGACCCGCTTCACCCCGCCGGCCCTGGCCGATTCAAGCACCGTCAGCGTACCGTTGACGTTGACGTCGTGACTTATGAGCGGTTCCTTAACGCTTCGCGGGACCGACCCCAATGCCGCCTCGTGAAAAATCGCGGACGCGCCGGCGACGGCTTTGTCCATCGTATCGCGATCGCGAATGTCGCCTTCGATAAATTCAATCTTATCGACGAAATCGACGATATTCTGACGTTTTCCGGTGGCGAAATTATCGACAACAACAACGTCATGCCCCTTCGCCAATATGTACCTGACGAGATTGGAACCGATAAATCCCGCTCCGCCTGTAACCAGATATTTTGCCATGTTTGCCTTTCTTTTTCTGTGGCACCGCCTGCAGATATTCTGTCCATTATTAAATCAATGACTCTCCAGGCATTATTAATTCGACACAGACCTGCCCGCCTGCCCGCCGTGCATTCCTTGTTGTTTTCAGTGGGCGGGCAGGTCTGTGTCGCATCATCATGCTGACAGATTCAAATCCAACGAAGTACTACCACCCCGACCCCCTCATTCGCGGCGCGACGTACCTTGTAATGAACCTTGGGCTGGTGGAGTCCATGTGTCCGCCGTGGTTCCCGCTGGACGACATTCCACTGTGCCAGGGGACTTCCCGGAGTCCCGACGGGTTCTTATCGAATCCGCCAAGTCCTGCTGAACGCGCACGCCCACCATCGACGTTTCCGACGAAAAGGGTCGCGCCGAGTATCTCGTCACGCCCGGAATAGAAATTCACAATCCCGCTCCGGCAATGCGACAGGGCCTTGGTAAGGTCGTAGTTTCCGGAGATACTGGCCGAGAGAAGCACCAGCCCGTCGATTTTCCGGTTTTCCTCCAGTTCTTCAGCGGCGAAGACCGCGACGCCACCGCCGCCGCTATGCCCGATTATCCAGACCGGTTTTCCGGGATGGGTATCCTGATAATTTTCGATGAACCTGGCGATCCTTCCCCCGGCAAGATGGTTGCCGAGAAAATCGGTCTGGTTCAGTAGCACCCCCGCCAATGGGATGGGGCGCCCCCATCGGTAAATCGGAATGGCCGACCCGACCCCCGCCGAAAGAAGTCCCCGGCGAATGTTGTAGCTGTTGGCCCCTTCGCCCTCGATGCCCGGAAGGATAATCACAAGCCCTTGATCAAGCCTGGCGTCGGTAACATACTCATCGTTGGTCGGCGAGCATCCTGCAAGGGCCGACACCACCAAAACCAATGCAACCATCGCAATTTTCATAATCTATTTCCCGATAATACCACCGGAATCAACATTGCGGCAATGTACCAGAACTCGCCCGGAAAACCAAGGTTTTTGATGTTGTTCTTTATTTTTCAAGGTTTTTTAACGACGAATCACAGCAAACGGCGCATCTTCACAAATCAACTCGTATGCAGGTCGTGAGTGTCCGGCGAGTAATCATTGTAACCTTTTTCAATTATTTCACGGGCCTGTTTTATCCGCTTGTCCGCCGGCAGATGGGTTCAGAGCATTTCAGGCATTCCCCAGCGGTTGTACCCTGCCTTCGCTATATATCGGATACCGCGTTCGTCGGCTTGACATCTTACCGTCGCGCCCCGGACGGGGTTAGAAAATTTTCTCGCCGAAGGCGTTTTTACTCTTGAAATGCTTTGGAGATAGTCGAAAAATTATGTTTGCGTTCGAAGTCTGTAACGAGGTAAATAGTTTCAGTGGCCAACATTAGTATGGTGATGTGATGTCGAAGAACAAACCTGGTGATTTGGAATCGGAAAACTTTAGCGGATACGTGCCTGTGGTGTACGCCCATTCCTTTGAACAGGCAGACTGGTACTGCCAACTTCTGGAGGACCACGACATACCGGCGATAATGGACGAGGACTACGAACCTCCACCCGCTCGGAGCAAACGACAACATAAGGGCGTACCGATTCTCGTCCCCGAATCAATGTTGACCGATGCCAAAGAGTGCATATCGCAACTGGATGAAATAGGAAGCTTCTGCGAAGAAGACGACAACAATGAGTCAGAAGACGAATTCGGACCCGCCGACGGCTTCAAGACAGAACGCCACGACGACGAAGAAAATGAATATTTCTAGTTTGTAGAACCCTGCACTTACAGAAGCATCGTGCCGATAGAAGAGTCAGGGAAAGATTTATCTCCCAGGAGAACGGCACGTGACTGAAGATAAAACATCTGCGAAGAAGACGGATCAGGACAACGCCGGTTTGACGGACGAGAAGCGTAAAGGTGAAAATCGACGCAAAGACTCGGAACGGCGGATTAATGTCATTGAGCAGCGCGTGGGGCTGGACCGTCGGCGCGGTCCGGGACACCGACGAAGCGAATCCCGAAAGGCCGCCGAAGAAGGCGAAATGACCGACGAACAGTTCGAATTCCTCATGGCAATAAAACGGTACAAAAGCGTCAATAACCGCCAGTTCCCCACGTGGACTGAAGTTCTTGACGTAATTCACGCAATCGGATACAGAAAGGTTGCAAAACCGCAGGATATCGAGTAGAATATCAAGGTCAGGGTACTCTGCTATGGTTGGTAGCGAACAATTTAGTCTTGCCGTTCAGGTCGCAGCGGTTGTGGCGCCTGTGGCGGTTTATTTCCTGCTCCTGGGACTGCTCAACAGTCGGCCCAATCCCCAGATACTCGCCGCACGCAGCGACTTTATCCTGCTCAACGCAGCCTTCGCCCCTGTCTTCTGCGTGCCCGTGATGAATTACTTCGGAACCTCCGTCTGGGCGCTACCGGCGGTAATCGGCGTAATGATCTCCGTTGCGATAGTGCTGGCGCCGCGACGGGCGGGCAACTGGGTCGTCTATAACATTACCCTCCCGGCAGCCCTTCGCGCCGCAGAGCGAGCACTGAAGGAAATGGGCGAACCCTTCGAGCGACGAAACAAAAGTCTCACGCTGCAGAAAAAAAACTTCGTGCTGAAATTTTCGACCATGCCGCTTCTGAGAAATGTCTCAATTTCGACCGAAGGCGACGATGTAGCCGATTTCGGCGGAAGATTTGAAAAACTTATCTCCTCACAACTGGCTGAGATACCAACCGTCGCTACGCCCATGGCCGTTACGTTCCTGCTGATCGCCACGACAATGCTGGTCGCACCGCTCGGATTACTGGCGGACAGGATGCCCGAAATGGTTCGTATCATCACAGACCTCATCAGGTAACCTCATCAGTAACAGGGCGTCTCGCGTAGTGATGCTACGCATCGCCCGTGCTACGCATTTCCGGAAAAATCAAATTTCACTTGACGAAATCCCCGTTTCCGCGTATAATAAGTTCAGTTATGGACTCTGCTCAGCGAGCAATGCTCATGCCGCCGGGCGGGAGGCTCATCGACCCTTTGCCTGGATTTACTGGAGAGGCAAACGAGAGGGTACTTATGTAAAGGCTGCTGGAGTGCGGAGATTTGGCGAGGAGGCCGGATTCCCCGCACCGGCAGTCTTTTTTTATGCGCATTATCGCTATCTCTCTTCTCCTTTTTCTGCTTCAACCTAACACATGCCAAAGCATCGCGGCGTTGAATATGGCGTGCATTAGTATCGGACTGAGCAATCGTCCCGTCCGCTCGTAGTTGTACCCCAATGCCACACTAAGCAGGAAAAGCGCGGGCATGTCCTTATAGATGGGCACATGAACGGCTGCGAAGATGACCGACGTCGCCAGTATCGCAGGCCAGGGACCACCGAGATGCTTGCGAAGAAGCGATTGGACAAGCCCGCGAAAAAACAACTCCTCCCCGATCGGCGCAAGGACAGCAACAACGACGAACACCACGACCACCCACGCCGTCGATGCCTGGCGAACAAACCCCAGGGCAGGATGCTCCGTCAGATCAATAGGCAGGATGCCCCTGTCAACCAGATATTTCATCAACATCAATGCCGCGATGCACAGCGGAAGGATCGCCAGAAACCCCACAATCGCTCGCCCGGTATCGATGAGCCATCTCCGGCTGCTGAATCCCAACCCGCGCCTCACGCCGCCGGAAAACGTCATCGACGCGACAACCATCACCCCGACGATAAGTACCACCAACCTGACGCCCGTTGCCGGGAGACTCACGGTCATCGGTGCGGGTTCACCTGATACCAACTCGACGCCCTGCCAGAACGCTATGACCAACAGCGCCAGCCAACCGACAACCATGTGCGCAATGTACACTGCGAAAATATGCAGGATGTGCAGCGAGTTCGACCGGCCCGGCGTGTCGGATAGAAAAAACTTTCCAGGACGCAACAGGCGGAAAAATGTCCAGACCGCAAGCACGCAAATCCCCATCGCCAGAAGCGCAAGCATCCGGCCTGTCAATACCCCGTCGCTCGACGGATGCGTCGTCGCAGCCAGTATCAGAGAAACTAAACCGTTTGACATCGTTTCGATAGCCTTTTAATGTAACCTTTCGTGACTGGGAATATATTAGACCGAATCGTCGAAACCAAGCGGAAAGAAATCGCCCGCCTCAAACGCAGCCGTCCGATCGAGCAACTCCAAGCCGGTATCGCCGACGCGCCGCCGGTGCGGAACTTCTTCTCCGCGTGCACACGCAAGGGCGAAAAACTCCTCAACGTCATCGCCGAAGTCAAAAAGGCCTCGCCGTCGGCCGGGGTGATTTGCGCTGATTTCGACCCCGCCGCAATCGCCCGAAAATACGCAGACGCAGGCGCTGACGCCATCAGCGTCCTGACCGACGAACAATACTTCAGCGGTTCGCTCGACGACCTCCAAGCCGTTCGCCAGGCAGTCAGCCTTCCCGTCCTGCGAAAGGACTTCATCATCGACCCGTACCAGGTTCTCCAAAGTCGAGTCGCCGGAGCCGACGCGATACTCCTGATAGCCGAGTGCCTCACGCCCGGCGAACTGACCGACCTGATGATACTTGCTGCTTCGCTGAAACTCACCTGCCTGGTCGAAACCCACAACCCAGACAACTTCATGCGCATCCGGTCGATGATCGGATTCCCGCACGCATCCTATAGTTTGCTCGGAATCAACAACCGCGACTTGACAACATTCGAGACGGACATCGCCACGACTCTCAGGCTGGCGGAACTTGTCCCCGATCGGACGGTGCTCGTGAGCGAATCGGGAATCAAGACGCGAACCGACACAAAGCGTCTGGCCGACGCGGGCGTCAATACCGTCCTGATAGGACAGACGCTCATGCAGGCAGACGACGTGGCTGCGAAGATGGACGAACTCTTCGCACCGGAACGGTAACGGTCCGTCCCAAATGAGCAGCGCCTTTAACCGGAACGAAACGGAACGAAACGGAACAATTCGGAACGATTCGGAACGATTGGGAACAAATGGGAACGATTGGGAACGATTCGGAACGATTGGGAACAATTGGGAAAGTTTCCAAAATCCGCAAATCCTTGGCGTGCAAGCAGTTACGATTTTCGGGGTCATTTTTTCGCCCATTTCAAAAAATCCACCATTGCCTGGCTTGCCTAAACGGCCCAGAGTGCCATTGCGGATTGTGGATTGCGGATTGCGGATCCCTCGGTATTCCGGTATTCCGGTTAATCCGTTGATTGGTTGATTGGTTGACTGGTTGACTGGTTGATTGGTTCATCTATTTTTCTTTTCTTCTGTTCCCTAGTCCCTAAACCCTAGTCCCAAGTCCCTATCTGTTCTCTATATTATCTTTTCCGTTCGCGTTTGCGCGCGCAAAGGCGAACACAAAACGGATAGCGACGCCATAAGTCCTTGGCGGCCTTGGGAAAAGTTTTTTTGGAATTTTTCGTGACCCTGATTTTTACGTTCGCCTTTGCGCGCGCAAACGCGAACGCAGCGCGGTCAAGGTGGTCTGCCCCCCAAAAACTGTACCAGTTGAGTTTCAGGAAGGGTTTCCCCACGGCATCCGCAACAGGCCCGATATTATCCCGGTATTTCCCCCTGGGTACGCTGACGAAACTTCTTCCTCTCGTACAGGTGTCCAGCCAGGTCCAGAATCAACTTCAGAACGACCAGAAGCACAATGGCGGCAACGTGCGTTCCCGTAGATACTACAAGGAAAGCGCCGAAGATTATCGTAATGTGCAGAACGATCATCCGACCATAAGGTCTGATCATCAGTTTGTTGGCAGTTACCCGTTTATATTCGCCGGATCCGATGAAGTTCTTCACATAGGAGACCCCGTGGCTGATAAAACAGGCTACAAACGCGATGCCGAGTCCCCACCAATTTGTAACCAGAGGCTCGCCGGTAGCAACAGCGTCCTCCCATGATACCGAGATTGTTGTTCCTGTCTGGTGTTCGCCCCCGGATAATCCAGCCAGGCCGAAAAAGACGATTACGAAAAACAGGTGCCCGAAAACGAACATGCCGTAGTGGACGCAAAAGAAAAGTATCAATCCCTGTTTGGTGTGGATGCCTTCACTTGTTCTTTCGAGTTCTTCGAGGTCGCAGGGAGCCATGCACATGCGGAGAACGTTGTAGAATCCGATAATGATATTTTCGAGGCTGAAGAGCAGCATGATGGGAAACACTCGCCACCCCGCAAAAATCACCCCGAACAGGGGGATCAGATTCGAAACCACCAGCGTAACAACAGACAGCCTGCCGAATCGGCCCAGCAATGATAAACCGCCAAACGGCGATTCGCCGGGGCTATCGATTGCGACTTTCTCCGATTCACACATGCTACTCGCACACTTTCCTGATTTCATCGGCGGGCGCCGTGTTCGCGGTGTTTGCCTGCCCCCAGGGGGCGCTCCAACTTAAAGACGCCGCCCTTAATTCCCCTATTTCCCAATCACCTTAATCTTGTGAGTTCCACGAGTTCCGGACGGGAATGTATAGGCCGGATATTTGCCTTTTCCGTCAACGGAAAATTTCCTGCCATCCGTGAATTCGACTCGCAGATTCGAAACAGGATGCTTTTTTATTATAAATGTTCTCGCCTTGTCTCGCATATTCCTCACTGTAATGTCGGATATATTCGCGCCTTCGAGGCTGAAGGACTTCTCCATCGAATTGTTCTCACAAAGCACATCCGATATTGCCGCTTTCTTCCCAACCACAAAGTATATACCCATAGCCGCGGACCGTTTGATCGTGTTGTTTCTTATTGTAACGTTCTTTATCCAGCTGCGATGATCCTCGTAGGTAAAGAGCAAAATTCCGTAGCGGGCACGGCTGTTCGTGATAGTATTGTCCTGCACTAAACAGTTCTCCACGCCGACGAGTTGGATTCCCCTTGTGCTGTCTATTATCTTGTTGTTTCTTATGACTATGTTCTTATTGCTGTAATTGTGAATCATTATTGCCGCGCCGTATGAAGCGTCGTGGATCGTATTGTTCTCCACCAGGCCGTACTGGGTGTTGGTGTGATAATTAATGGCGTCATGCCGGTTCGTCTTGAATCTGCTGTTTCTAACCGTCAGATATTTGCTCGGCGCTCTCCAACTTTGGAAAACAATGGCGCCTCCTCTTTTTCCCTTGTCGTTATCCGTAATTTCCACGCCGTCTATACATATATGCTTGCAGTTCGGCTTGAAATGTATTTGAAAGGCACAATTGGAAGTTAATGTTACGTCTTTGATATTTATGTGATGCACATCTGAAGCATATATCCCATTGAAATAATTTTTTATAACGAGTTTTCCGGTTATATCAATGTAACCCTTGCCGTTCTCTATTTTGATCCCCGCCTCTTTAGGCGCATCATCAACCCCGTCCAGAGTCGGCGCGCCGTTGTGAGAAGTTATTGTAATAGGCGCTACGTCAATGCCGGAATTAGAAAAAACTATATGCTCATCTTTCCAGACTCCGTCATCAGGGTTTTTGGGGTCGTCTATAAGACGAATCGTATCTCCTGCCTCGACTTGCTGAGCGGCACAAGAAGGATGTCGCCAGGCGGTTTTTGGAGACAGGCCGTCGGCGGAATCATCTCCGTTTGTTTTGACATAATAGGTCTTGGGCAGGTCGTGGTTCTTTCTTGCCGCTCGTATTGTCTTTTCCAGTTCCTTCGCGGTGCGGGTGGTAAAGGTGTAATCTTTGGATACCGCCTCTTTGCCCCCGGAGTCCTTTGCCCTGATTCTGTAGTGATACGTCGTTCCGGGCGTAAGGCCTGCAACCTTGACGGTATGGAAATAACTCAAACCTTTTTTCTTCGTCGATTTGCCGTACCTGGCGTTCAATCCGTACTCTATCCGCCCGTCAGCCGGTACAACCGTGTCCCACCAAATGACCACGGAAGTGTCCCTGACGGCAGTGGCCTTGGCGTTTGAAAGGGTCAAAGATGGAACGGGCGCCTTTGCCGCAGCGGCGGGCAATGGCATAGACGCAATAGCCAGGCCTGCAATCAGGCTTACCATTGAAAATGCGCGGGTATTATCCCTTTGATTTGTCCGATCTTCAGTATTTTTCGTCTTCATGATTGTTCTCCGTAAATTGTCCCTGACATTCCGGACTTCTATGGCTGCCCTCAACCTTTGAACGCACACTGCCGGCTATGTTGTTTGCAGCAGCACCAGTATTCCCGATGCGACGGAGAAATATATCATCACGCCGGTTACGTCCATTATTGAGGCGAGGAACGGGCCGGACGTAACGGCGGGGTCCATTCCGAGGCGTTTGAACAGGAGCGGTATCATGGCTCCGGCGAGATTTGCGACAATTACAGCCGCTGTGATACTGACGCCGACGGCGATGGCATTGGACCATCGCGAGACATCCGACATGGAAGCGCCGGCTTGACCCAGGCTCAGCAGCACCATCGCAGCGACCACTCCCAGCACGCCCAGTATCACCCCCATCGTCGAGCCCAGGGCCAATTCGCGCATCAGTATCCGCCACCAGTGCCCCGGCTCCATTTCGCGGACTGCCAGACCTCGAATTACCAGACCTGCCATTTGCGAACCTGTGTTACCGGCGGTGGCGTTGACCAGCGGCATGAAGAGCACTATCAGCGCGAACATTGCTACGTTGAGGGTGTTTTGGAAATTCGTCAGGGCAAGGACGGTCAATATCTCGGCAGCGAACAGCATCGCCAGCCAAGGCAGTCGCTTGCGGAGCATTTCGGGATAAGTCGTCGCGAAGTAGGGTTCTTCCAGAGCGCCGACGCCGGCCATCTTCTGGAAGTCCTCGGTGTTTTCTTCCTCGGCTACGTCCATCACGTCGTCGATGGTAACGATACCGACCATGATTCCGGTTTCATCGACGACCGGAAGGGCGACGGCGTCGTATTTCTTGATAATATCGACAGCCTCCTCGCGGTCGGCGGTGGCCTGGAGGCTTACCGGGTGGCGGTCGATAATTTCGCCGACGACGGAATCGGGTTCAGCCAGTACCAAATCTTCCAGGCTGATGTCGTCTATTAGCCTGCCGTCGGAATCGACGACATACAGGACGTTGATGGTCTCTTTCTGCGGTGCGACTTCGCGGAGGTGGTCCAGCACGCCGCGGACGGTAGCGCCGGCGTCAATGGCGACAAACTCCGGCGTCATAAGCCGACCTATGGAATCTTCAGGATACCGAAGCAGGTCGGTGGCGACCTGGCGTTCGGCTGGGCTGAGGCTTCCGATTAACCTGGTTGCGACATCTTCGGGAAGGTCTTCGAGCAGTTCCGTCCGGTCGTCCGGCGGCATCTCGTTGAGGATGCCGGCAAGGGCCTCACCGTAAAGCACCTCCAGAAGGTGTTCCTGTTTTTCCAGTTCCAGGAGCGAAAAGACCTCGGCTGCGATTTGGCGTGGAAGGAGACGGAAGACTACGCCGAGTTCCTCGCCGTCCAGGTCGCCGACAAGTTCGGCTACGTCCGGTGAGTCCAGAGCGGTCATGTACTTCTTGAGCATCGCGAAATCTTTCCTGATAATCAATTCGCGAATTTCAGGTTGAAATGCGTCGCCGAGCATGCCGCATTAATAAACGACGCCGCGCTCTTTTTCCAGAGAATGTATTTTTTTGAGATTGCGTTATTCACAAGGCGGGACCGGTAACGGTTTTACCCGTCGAAAATCACTTCCTTTAATTGCTTGACATTCCCTGGATTTTGTATTAGTTTTTTAGCGGATACTAAAAAGGATGGCCAAACTGTGAGCGATGCACGTGAACTCGCCAGAATCTGCAAAGTCCTGTCCGTGGATACACGAGTGCGGATTATTGAGTTGCTCAAGGGTCGGGCATTGTGTGTCGGGGCGATGTCGGCGAAGCTTGGCGTAACGGCCGGGGCCGTCTCGCAACACCTGCGAATACTCCGCGACGCCGGACTGGTTACAGACGAAAAACACGGCTACTACGTTCACTATCGTCTGAACAACAAAACCATCGCCAAATGGAAAAATGTAACAGACCGTTTTTTAGAACCTGGCACCGCCGACATAAAGCAGTGTCAACAGAAAATTTCTGAAAGGATAAAACCATGTGCGAAGAAAACAAACCCTGTTGCGAAAAGCCCGAAAACCTGAAGGGCAGACCCGAAGACTGCTCGCCCGAGCAGATCCGGAAATGCCACGGCGACGTAACCGAACACCCGTGCGCACCCAAGGATGATTGCTGCAAATAGGGCAATTGGGCGTGGCACGGCCGTCTCGCCCGTGAAAGAACAGAACATGGCCGAGACGGCCATGCTACTTACGGGCGAGACGCCCGTGTTACGAGATAAATGTGGGCAACGACAACGTAATCGAGGTTCGTGGCCTGATGCGCCGGTACGGCGACCTTGTGGCTTTGGACCGGGTCGATTTTACCGTCCGGCGAGGCGAGATATTCGCCTACCTCGGGCCTAACGGCGCCGGCAAGACGACCACCATCAACATCCTTGCCGGTCTGCTGCACCGCGACGCCGGACAGGTGAGCGTCTGCGGATTCGACATTGATCGCGAAGGCGTCGCCGTCAAGCAACGAATCGGCGTCGTTCCGGAAGAATCCAATCTCTACCCGGAACTCACCTGCCGGCGGAACCTGGAATACCTCGGTCAGTTGTACGGCCTGGGGCGGTCGGAGCGGCGCCGACGAGTGGACGAACTTCTGGAGACGTTCGACCTTACCGAAAAGGCCTCCGTTCGCTTCCGTGCGCTGTCGCGCGGAATGAAACGCCGCCTGACCGTTGCCGCCTCGCTGGTGCACAGCCCCGAAGTGGTCTTTTTCGATGAGCCGACGTCCGGGCTGGACGTGCCCAGCGCACGGACGCTTCGGGAACTCATCCGAACCATCAACCGACACGGAACGACGGTTTTCCTGACGACTCACAACCTCGCCGAAGCCGAGGACCTCTCCGACCAAGTGCTCATCCTCATAAAAGGCAAAGTCGTTACCGAAGGCGCGACTGACGAGATAGGCAGACAGGCAGCCGGGGCCGAAATCCTCTCCGTAGTCTTTTCCGCAAATGTCCCGGTCGATACCCTGCTCGCCGCGTGCCCTGCCGTTATGTCCGCCAACATCACAGATGAAAAATGGCGGTTCGAGGTGGCCGATGTCCACCAGACCACAATGCAGATTGTCGCCTGGGCGGAAAAATCAGGCCTGAAAATCCTGAAAATCAGCACTGAGACGCCGAGTCTCGAAGAGGCCTTCATGGCGATCCTCGAGAAAAACTCCGCCGGATCGGAGGTGCGCCGATGATCCAAATCGCACGCGCATTGTTCATCAGTCGAAAGGACGTCGAAAGTTACTACTCCAAGCCGCCGCTGGTAACCTGGGGACTGCTCTTTCCCGCCGTCCTGATGCTTGCCATATACGTCAAGAATCCTTCCACTTATCTTACCGTTGCGCCGGGGATCATCGGAATGACCCTCCTGTTCGGTAATACCTCAATGGCCGCCATCGTCATTACGTGGGAAAAGCGGTCCGGGACTTTGCAGCGTCTGCTCCTTGCGCCTGTATCGCATCAGACGATTGTTCTGGGAAAGGTCGTCAGCGCAGCGGCCTACGGCGTAGCCACCTCGACGGTCCTTACGCTTGGCCTGGTGGTGCTGCTGAAAATGCCGATGGTTCACCTTCCGGTTTTTATCGTCGGCCTGCTCGCCGGAGCGGCGACCTTCGCCCTGCTTGGCATGATCATCGCGGTGCGGGTGAGAGAAGTCTTCGAGGCGATGACGCTGTTGAACTTTTTCCGATTCCCGATCCTGTTCATCAGCGGCGTGTTCATGCCTCTCGACGCCCTTCCGGCATGGGCCAGACCGATTGCAATGGTCTCGCCGCTGACGCATACGGTGGAGTTGCTGCGCTTCGGTGTTACAGGCCAATCGTGGTTCCCTACTCCCTGGATACCCATCCTGGTCTTGGCGACGATGCTCACAGTCAGTTGGCTTCTGGCAGGGACAGCATTCCGGCGACACGCAAACCGATGAAAAAAGGGAAAAAGGTGGGACTCCGCTCTGCTCCGTCTCAGTCTACCTACTCTCGCATCGGCCTGACCGCTCCCTCACGGTCGCGGCTCGTAAGGCTGCTCCCCATACAAGGCGCGTTGTCCGGTTAGCCTCTGGCCATTGTTGCACCGCACTTCGGGCAGGACTGCTGATTACAGGGTTGACCGGCCACATGTGGGGCCTTGTGCCCGCAATTCGGGCAGACGCAATCTCCGCCTGCTCCTGCGGCAAATGGTCCGCCCATTCGTCCGCGTCCCTGTCCTCGTCCGCGTCCGCCACCTTGTCCGCCACCTTGTCCGCCACCTTGTCCACCACCTTGTCCACCACCTTGTCTACCACCTTGTCCGCTACCTTGTCCGCTACCTTGTCCGCCGCCACCCGCCGGGCCTGTTCCGTTACCTCTTGGCATGACTATCACCTTCTTTCATTATTGTTGACCGGGACCGACGCAAAACCAGGCTGCCGACATGGCAACCAATATCTCTGGCGATTACCGGACATTTGGCCTTGAGAATGAAAAAAATGTCCCTTCCGACCTCATTGAGCGTCTCGTAGTTGCCCTGACCCTTGGCGATGACCAGGTCCGCTTCGTCGAAACGCCGTCGAAAATCGTCGCTGCAATCTTCAAGAATCGTGCCGGGCGCGTCCGAACCGTTATCGATAACTTTTACCAGTTTGGTCAGGCCGGTCGTTTCGGCGTCTTCCATTGTGGCGTCGTTTATGATTGGCGAACCTTTGACCGCGACCGTTACCTTCTCGGCCAACAACTGCTTTATCAGCAGTTGGTCAAAGACGATCTCGCCCGCGTTGTCGGCGAGATAGAGGATATTTGCCGCGTTCGAAATCTCTTCGCCAAATGCGGCAATGTCGGCCTCAAACGGCGCGTCCAGGGCATGGTCGATACCCTCGTGGACATGTTCGTCGCTCAGGTTATGGTTCACGCCCATATCTATGACATTACCGGCGATCGCCAGACGAACAGCCGTTTCGAGCGGATTCGCTGAACGCTCGACCTGCGCGGCGAGTTCCGGATAAATATCCATTGCCAACCGATTGAATCGCTCCTTGGCGTCGTGGTACGGATCGGCTTGGCCTGTCATCTCCCGAATAATTCGGTGGATGCGTTTGGCCATTGCCGGCGGCGACTGGCGCATGTCCATCTCGGCGAGGGTTCGCAGTACCTCGCGCAGCAGCCGCTCGTGGACCGCCTCGTCAGTCGTCGTCATCCGAACCGAGTCCAGCGACTGGTGTACAAAACACGGAATGCAATCGAAAAACGTTTTCATATTCCCATTCTTCCTCTTCCGCGTCCACCGCGTCCGCCGCGACCACGACCCAACCCCCCACCTCTTCCAGGTCCGCGCCCGGGAAGAGGGGAAATAACCGGGCCGCCCTGAATCAGAAGAGCATGACCGTGCGTGAGGAACCGGGCAATTTTACCCCGGGCAGAAGCCAATATCCGCGTTACCGTCGGGCGGGAAATGCCCATTTGTCCCGCAGCGGATTCCTGGTCCAAACCCTCGCCATCAATCAATCTGATCGCCTCGAACTCATCAAGTGTAAGATTGACCCACTCAAGAGAGCCGGCGGGTACGCCGGCCGGCTTATAAACCGTAACGACCGGTTGAGCCGATACTATCCGTTGTAATCTGGGTCTGGGCATAATTATCTCGTTATGAACCTGCGTTCATAATAACATCGACTCGACAGTAAGTCAAGTTGAAGTGAAAGTTTTTTGATCGCCTGGCGAGAGATACCACGTACGAAAAATAATGCGCTCATCGTGCAGGAGCATCTTACCAGCCGCGACCGCAAGCGAGCGGTCAGACCAATGCGAAAGTCTTAATGACCGCTCCCTTGCAATCGCGACTCGTTTATCTCAGACGGGCGCATTAACTTATCGTACGCGGTATCACCTCATAACAGGAAAATTACCAACACCTTCCAACAGGATTTCCACAATTTGTGCCTGCCGAGCGCATTGCACCCACCATATGGTATCAATCTCGGTAAAAACAGTAATTCGGGGGTGTTAATTCCTGTTGGGCAAATTTTTTATTGAAGGGAATCCCTTTAGAGAACGACACTTATAAAAAAGCACTATATTTTGGTTAAATATTGCTTGACCACCTCAACATATAGGGTTATGCTTGATGATTGCGGGACAGTGTGGTAACGCGTAGCTCTTTGTCGATTCTGTTCCCAAATCCTCGGCGGGTAGTAATTCTCACGGGGTTTGGACTTGGTTAGTCCGCGGTGAAAAAGCGTCCCGTATGGCGGCGGTGGGATTCGAATCTTTATCAGGTCAGAGTTGTTTCGTCGAATTAATCGTTTTATTCATTCTTATTAGAACAAAGTAGCAAGAGGTATCTGATGACAGTTCATTCTTCTTCGGTACTGACGGATCAGGACGGTGTTGGCGAGACAGAGGCAATCAGGGATGCGCCGGACGGGCTTCGGGTGGAAAGGCATTTCTGCCCCGAAGGGGTCGATCCCTTCGAACAGATAACCTGGGAGAAACGCTCTGCCTCCATCAAAGACGAAAACGGAGAAGTTATCTTCGAACAGAACGACGTGGAGGTTCCCGAACAGTGGAGCCAATTGGCTACAAACGTCGTCGTCAGTAAATATTTCTTCGGCGAGCAGGATACGCCGGAGCGCGAAAAATCGGTGCGGGAGTTGATTCACCGTGTCAGCCGGACCATCGCCGACTGGGCGCGCGAGGACGGCGTCTTCGCTTCCGACGCCGACGCCGATGCTTTCCATGACGAATTGTCCTGGTTGTGCCTGAATCAGTACGGGGCGTTCAATTCCCCGGTATGGTTCAACGTAGGGCTTTTCCACGTCAAAGGCGTGGAAGGTTCGGAAGGTAATTTCCATTGGGACAAGCAGAGCAAATCGCCGGCCAAGACGCTTCAGGGTTATAAATACCCGCAGTGTTCAGCCTGTTTTATCCAGAGCGTCGATGACACGATGGAAGACATCATGCGCCTGGCGGCTTCGGAGGCGATGCTCTTCAAGTATGGTTCCGGGACGGGAACGGACCTCTCGACGCTTCGGTCGAGCAAGGAGAAACTTTCCGGCGGCGGGATTCCTTCCGGTCCGTTGAGTTTCATGCGCGTCTTCGACCAGATAGCCGCCGTCGTCAAGTCCGGTGGTAAGACCCGCCGGGCCGCCAAGATGCAATCGCTAAGATGCGACCATCCGGACATCCTCGAATTTATCGAGTGCAAAGCCAAAGAGGAAAAGAAGGCCTGGGCGCTTATAGACGCCGGTTACGACGGCGATTACAACGGCGAAGCCTACGGGACGGTGATGTACCAGAACTCCAATCTGTCGATTCGATTGACGGAGGATTTTCTCCAGGCCGCCCAGAACGACCGGGAATGGTGCACGCACGCTGTTACTGATCCCGAGAAGGTAACAGGTCGGTATCGTGCAGCCGAGTTGCTCAAAAAAATGGCTTCGAGTTGCCATCTCTGCGGCGATCCGGGCGTGCAGTACGACACGACAATTAACGATTGGCACACCTGCCCGGTCAGCGGTCGGATAAACGCCTCCAACCCGTGCAGCGAGTATATGTTCCTTGACGATTCTGCGTGCAACCTTGCGAGTATCAACCTGATGAAGTTCCGCCAGGCGGACGGTTCGTTTGATATAGACGGTTTCCGTCGCGCCGCGAGGATATTCATTATCGCCCAGGAGACGATAATAGATCACGCCAGTTATCCGACGGAGAAGATTTGCCGCAACAGTCACGAGTTCCGCCCGCTGGGGCTTGGTTATGCGAACCTCGGCGCGCTGATTATGAGTCTTGGATGGGCATACGACAGCGATCCCGGACGCGCCGTAGCCGCCGCCATAACGGCGATAATGACGGCAGAAGCATACGCAACCAGCGCCGAACTCGCCAGTCAGATCGGTCCGTTCCCGGAGTTCGCCCCTAACCGACGAGCGATGATTAACGTGATGCGGATGCACCGTCAGGCAGTCGAGGACATAGACCGCTCGGCCTGCCCGACCGAGATGATCGACGCTGCCCGCACCGGTTGGGACGAAGCAATCGCAGCCGGTCTGACCAGCGGATACCGAAACGCACAGGCTACATTGCTTGCGCCGACCGGTACGATCGGGTTCCTGATGGACTGCGACACTACCGGTGTTGAGCCTGACATCGCGCTGGTGAAGTATAAGATACTGGCCGGTGGGGGAATGTTCAAACTCGTCAACCAGACCGTCCCGCTGGCGCTGGAGAGGCTTGAGTACAGTAAGGAGCAGATCGGGCGGATACTCCAGCACATCGAAGAAAACGACACAATCGAAGGGGCGCCCGATATGAATGAAAAGCATCTGGCGATATTCGATTGCGCCTTCAAGCCGGTCAACGGCAACCGATCCATCCACTACACCGGGCACCTGCGAATGATGGCGGCGGTCCAGCCTTTCCTGTCCGGGGCGATCTCAAAGACCGTCAACATGCCCAAAGATTCGACCGTCGATGATATTCGTGACGCTTTCATCAGCGGATGGAAGATGGGACTCAAAGCCGTTGCTATCTATCGCGACGGTTCAAAGGTTTCCCAACCTTTGAACCTGAAAAAAGACGACGAAGAGGTCGAGGAGCCTGAAAAAACCAAAGTCGAAACTTCTTCGTCCAAGCCGCTCCCCCGCCGGCGTCGTCTTCCGGCGACTCGCCAGTCGCTGACTCATAAGTTCGAGGTCGGCGGGCACGAGGGGTACATAACCGTCGGACTGCACGACGACGGTGTTCCAGGCGAGGTGTTCATCACAATGGCCAAGGAAGGTTCGACCGTCGGCGGAATGATGGACGCATTCGCAACGGCAATCAGCCTGTGCCTCCAGTACGGCGTCCCGCTGGACGCTTTGACGAGAAAATTCTCGCACCAGCGTTTCGAACCGGGCGGAATGACCGCAAATCCGGACATCCCGTTCGCCAAGAGTATCGTTGATTATATATTCCGCTGGTTGGACATGAATTTTTTGAACCAAACCGGTATGACTACCGCGACGGGTCGCACGGCAGGTCGCGGCGGGTCAACAGTTCCGGTTTCTGCGGGTGGCAGCAAGGATGATTCAGCCCCCGGGATGCGAGGCGCCGGCCGGACCGGCAGCAAGGATGTACCGGCCCCCGGCGCCGATTTACTTACAGGTGGTGACGGCGGAAACGGCGAAAACGACCACAATCCGGACGATCTTACAGCGGCTGGGCTTGAGAAAATGAAGGCAGTGCGTACCATCAATCGTATCGATCAGCAGTTCTCACATTTCCAGGAGGACGCCCCGCCATGCGACGTATGCGGAGCGATTACGGTACGAAACGGGAACTGTTATAAATGCTTTAACTGTGGCGCATCGTTGGGATGCAGTTGATAGCGAGTGAACGAACAAAAAACAGGCTGAAGATCAGAACTATAAACCGGCAAAATCGTTAAAGTTGATGGGAAAGGTACGCGAGGCGAAAAAAATTCTCAAGAATTTTCTTCGGTTTTGTCGAAGAATAACGTAGTAATGTAATAATCGGAAAAATCGGATAGGCGTTATTGTCGCGAATGTCCGCCGCACCCACTTAAGGTGTAGGTCTCCCTCCACCTGCACCAAGGGTTGCGGCAAGTAGGGGCGATTCTCAGGTCTCCCTCCGCCTGGGTGTCGCCCTTTTTTTAAGGTGAGAGGTGAGAGGTGAGAAAACAGACAACCGCTCACTATCGCGGAACCTAACCTCTAACCTCTAACCTTTCGGAACACTGCACCATGCGATAGAATACCTGCGAACCATCGAAAGGATAAAAATATGGAAAATGTCATTCGCGGAAAGGTGTTTGTTCTCGGCGACAACATCGACACCGACCAGATAATCCCAGCCGAGTATCTTTCCTACAACCCCGCCGACGCGGACGAACGCAGGTATTTCGGAAAGTACGCCCTCATCGGCGTCCCGCCGACGCAGTCGGGTCTGCCCGATGGGAACATCCCATTTGTCGTCGGCGACGAATTCGCCAGCGAATTCACCGTGGTTATTGCCGGTAAAAACTTCGGCTGTGGCTCGTCACGCGAGCATGCGCCGCTGGCGCTGGCCGAAGCGGGCGTATCAGTCGTCGTGGCCCAGTCATACGCGAGAATCTTCTATCGCAACAGCGTCAACGGCGGATACCTCGTACCGTTCGAGACGCCGAATCGCCTGGTGGAAAAATTCACCACCGGCGACGAGATCGAGATAGACACTGCCGCTGCCGTGCTGAAGAACCTGCGAACTTCCGAGCAATTCGACCTATCGCCGCTCGGCGACGTCGGACCAATCATCGCAGCCGGAGGAGTGTTCGATTACGCGAAACAGGAAGGGATGCTGTAATGATTGCCAATTGCCAATTGAAAGAACATTCGGCGGCCCTTTCGGTTACCGTAACCTATCACAGGCCCGAAGGGCCGGAGGACAGTAGCCGGGGGCGTAAGCCCCCGGAGAAAGGCCGGAAAAATTTAGTCCCGAAGGGACGTCGGAAAGAACGTATGACGAGTGGAAGTCTATTAGCGAGTTTTCCGGCGCCCCTCCGGGGCTGAAGTTGTTGTATCACCGATGTCCGTGGGCTGACGCCCACGGCTACCATCCCTTGTCCCTTCGGGACTAAACAATTATCATCCTGGATAGGCTGCACTGTAGTATTAATTGAAAATTGGAAATCTGTTCAATGACAGAAATTGCTGGAATCAGCATTCGAGACGTTCATGATGGTACAGTCATTCCGGTGAAGGTCGTGCCGGGCGCGTCGCGGGATCGGATCGTCGGCGTGTTGGGCGATTGCCTGAAGATAGCGACATCACAACCGGCGGAGAAAGGCAAGGCCAACAAGGCCGTTGCCGCTATACTGGCAAACGCGCTCGGCGTGAGCAAAAAAGACGTAACGCTGGTATCAGGCCCGACGAATCCGCGAAAGGAATTTCTGATTATCGGAATGACTTGCCGGCAGGTCCACAAACGCATGAGCGATTGGTGATAATAATGGAAAAATACGATTTTACGGAAATTGAGAAGAAGTGGCAGGCGTATTGGCAGGAAAACGGGACTTTCGTCCAGCCTAACCCGGATGAGGCGGATTTCGCCGATAAGCCCAAGTTCTACATCCTGGACATGTTCCCGTACCCGTCCGGCGCAGGCCTGCACGTCGGACACCCGGAAGGATACACTGCCACCGACATTGTCGCCCGCTATAAGCGGATGAGGGGTTTCAATGTCCTGCACCCGATGGGTTACGATTCCTTCGGCCTGCCGGCGGAACAATACGCCGTCGAGCACGGCGTCCACCCGCGCGAAACCACGGCTGCCAACATCGCCAACATCGAGCGTCAGATAAAGATGTTCGGCTTCAGTTACGACTGGTCGCGCCGTTTGGCTACGACCGAGCCGGACTACTACCGCTGGACACAGTGGATTTTCCTGAAGATGTTCAACAGTTGGTACGACCCGGACGCCGACGCAGCCAGGCCGATCGAGGAACTGATTGACAAACTCTTTTCCGGCGAACTGGCTGTAGATGCAGGCGGAAACGTCGTCCCCGTGGCTCCCTATAACCGGATTCCAAACATAAGTCTGGAGGGCGTCGCCTACGGCCAGAGGAAGTTCCAGAAACTTGCCCCCGACCAGCAGCGCCGGCTGATTGACGAATACCGCCTGGCGTACATGGCGGAGGTTCCGGTCAACTGGTGCCCGAAACTCGGGACGGTTCTTTCCAACGAGGAAGTTACCAACGAAGGCAAATCCGACCGCGGCGACTGGCCTGTCTATCGCAAGAACCTCAAGCAATGGATGCTCCGCATCACCGCATATTCCGACCGCCTGCTGGAAGGGCTGGACGAACTCGACTGGCCTGAGTCGATAAAGATTATGCAGCGAAACTGGATCGGTAGAAGCGAGGGGGCCGATGTTGATTTTACTGTTGTGGGTAATGATGAAGTTATAAGAGTCTATACCACACGCCCCGATACTTTGTTTGGCGCTACATATATGGTCCTCGCGCCGGAGCATCCGCTGGTAGAGCAGATTACCACCGACGAGCAGCGAGATGCGGTTGACAGGTATGTACAAGAAGCCTCCCACAAATCCGAACTCGACCGCACCGCTGATACGAAGGAAAAAACCGGCGTCTTCACCGGCGCTTATGCGATTAATCCGGTCAACGACGAGAAAATTCCTATCTGGGTGGCTGACTATGTAATGATGGGTTACGGCACCGGCGCGATAATGGCTGTCCCGGCCCACGACGAAAGAGACTACGAATTTGCGGGTGCGTTTAATCTTCCAATTATACGGGTTGTTGAAAGTTATAATTGTTCCTTTGACAGGAGAATCTTTTTCTCAAAGAAAGGTAGCCCAAGTCTGGTTCAACAAAAATATTATCTTGGAGGCTCAATCAGTAGTGACTCTTCCCAAATGACGGTTAGGGGTCCTAAGCGGCAGATAGAAAGTCTCCTGCAGGATTTTGGTTTGGAGGGAAGTGATATTGTACTAGAGAAGTTGCCTTTCACCGGCGATGGCATCGCCGTCAATTCCGGCCCGTATGACGGCATGACGACGGCGGAGTTCAAGAAGAAGATTACCGCCTGGCTTGACGAGCAGGGGCTTGGTCAGGCGGCTGTGAATTACAAGTTGCGGGACTGGCTCTTCAGCCGGCAGCGGTACTGGGGCGAGCCGTTCCCGATTATCCACTGCGAGAAGTGCGGAACGGTCGCGCTGGGCGAAGATCAACTTCCACTCAAGTTGCCGGAGATGGACGACTTCACCCCGTCGGCCAGCGACGACCCCGACGCCCCGCCGGCTCCGCCGTTGGCAAAGGCGACCGATTGGAACAATACCACCTGCCCGTCCTGTGGCGGGCCTGCAAAACGTGAAGTCAACACCATGCCGCAATGGGCAGGATCGTGCTGGTACTACCTCCGCTTCCTCGACCCGAAAAACGACAAATCCTTCTGCAATAGTGATGTTGAAAAGTACTGGATGAAACCGCCGAGCGAGGAATCCGCAATCCGCAATCCGCAATCCACAATCGGTGGCATTGACCTTTACGTCGGCGGAGCCGAGCATGCCGTGCTGCATCTGCTCTACTCGCGATTCTGGCACAAGGTGCTGTTCGACCTTGGCTATGTCTCCGGGTCTGAACCGTTCGGAAAACTCTTCAACCAGGGCATGATCCGCTCCTATGCCTACCGCGACAAGCGCGGCGTCTGCGTCGGATACGAGGACGTGAACACCTCCGGCGACAAACCCGTACACAGGCAAACCGGCGAAGTCCTGGCAGAATCCGTCGAAAAAATGTCCAAGAGCCTCAAGAACGTCGTCAACCCCGACGAAGTCATCGCCGAATACGGAGCCGACACCTTCCGCCTGTACGAAATGTTCATGGGGCCGTTGGAGGCCTCCAAACCCTGGAACACCCGCGACGTGCCCGGCGTGCATCGCTTCCTGCATCGAGTCTGGCGAATGATAGCGGGTGGTGAGGATATTCAATCGTTACTGATTGACAAAGCCGGCGACGAAAAAGTCGAGCGTGCCTTGCACAAACTCATCAGGAAGGCCGGCGACGACATCGAGGCCATGAAGTTCAACACCGCAATTGCCGCGATGATGGAATTTGTCAACGTGGTTTTCAAGGCCGGTGCGATTTCGAAGGGCCAGGCTGGGCGGTTCTTATTGGTTCTTGCGCCGTTCGCGCCGCACCTGGCCGAAGAACTCTGGCAAAAACTGGGGCACGACGAATCGCTGACTTACGAACCCTGGCCGGAATATAACGAATCGCTGCTGGTTGAAGATACGGTCGAACTGGCCGTTCAGGTCAACGGTAAGATGCGTGGACTTATTACCGTCAGCGCCGACGCCGCCGAAGAAACAATCATCGCCGCCGCACTGGCCGAGCCAAAAGTCGCAGCCGCCGTTGAAGGAAAAACAATCATCAAGAAAATCGTCGTACCGGACCGATTGGTAAATCTGGTAGTAAAGTGAGTTAGATGAAAGCGTTTAATGACCCATGAAAAGGAAAGAAAGATGAAATGTAAGATGATATTGGCGGTTATTGCTTGCTTGAGTCTCTCTTTATCGGCTGGTTGCAGCAAGAAGGCATCGACGCCGAAAGAGGCTCTGGAGAACATGGTCAAGGCGATGCAAGACGGCGACAGTGAAGCGTTCGTCGCCTGTTTCGACGCGACGGAAGACCAGGAAAAGTTCCTGGGCGTCATGTGCGAAGTGACGTACGCCAAGATGAAATTCAAAGAGGCCATGGTAAAGGAATATGGCGAAGACGCCATCCCTAAAAGCTACCTGGACGATTTTAAGGATGACAAGTGGCTTGAAGACATGGAAATCAAGATAGACGGCGACAAGGCCACTGCCACCAAAAAGGGTCAAAAAGAACCGTTGAACCTCGTCAAGAAAGACGGCGAATGGAAGATTGACGCGAAAGACATGGCCGACGAAAATCAAATGAAGGACATGGGCATGACACTGAAAATGTTCGAAGCCCTGACTAAGGCTATGAAGGATGCCACCAGCAAAATTGGAAAGAAAGGTTACACCGCCGAGAAAATCCATAAGGAAATGTACGAAGAGATGGCGAAGGCCATGAAGTAAGGCGCTGCTGCGTCTTAACAGAGGCCCAAACCTCATTGGAATTTTCCGAATTAACACGGGCGAGCGGAAGGTTGCAAGCCTACCACTCGCTCGCTTGTGTACATAAACGAACCGCAGACCTAATGGATAATCGCCTTTTGAACCGATGAACATACAGGAATGCAGGAATGGATTCTGCAACCATATATGAAGGAGTCATCGATTATGGAGCCTGTCCGCTCGCCTCTTGAGAATGAAGAATATCACGCCGCTCTTTTTACTGTTCGTCGGGCCAAGAATTACCTGTGGTGGTTGATCGTGCTTTCGCTCGTCGTTCAGGCGGCAGCGTTTGTATCGGTGCGATATGTCGGAGTAATTGACGATGCGCCGCAGTTATCTGGCGTTGCTCAGGCCAGGAACGAGCAGGCGACCACCGCACCGGCTGATGCTTCGGACGCCAAAACCGACGACAATGCCTGGACATGGTATGAGGTGCTGCGTTGGGCTCTTCCGATGACGAAATTTATCGCCATGGCGGCGGGAATGTTGTTGGTTCTCACGATGCTGACGGCGGTACAGTTGTCGCTCGTCGGACGAACCGGGGGTACGGCAGGGTTCATCGGCGGATTCTTCTGGTCATTACTGCTGTTGGTGTTCCTGATTCCCTGGCAGCAGGTTACAGGAAGCACCTTAGCCTGCGGAGCGCTGTATAACCTCGACGACCTTATCGACTGGACAAGCCGGATGGTCTGGGACGCAAAGAACGTAACGATATTAACGAAGGTTCTATACTACGACCGCTTCATAGGATATCCGGTCTTTGTACTGCTGCTGAGCATCGTCGTTCAGATGAAGTTTATTCGAGGCTGGCGTAGAGCAAGCCTCAGCATCATGCAGGCTGATCTCCGGGAACCTGTCGGCCAGAACGATACACTGTGATAAAGGACACCGAAGCCGACGGATAGCTATCCGTCGGCTTTGACATCGGATGGGGTTAGACGCTACTATCATGCACAGGTTTTAGTGCTATGAAACGATGGCGTCCAATCTGTGTGCTGCTTATTGCGGTATTGTCGGCTTTGGGTGGGTGCAAAACCCCGGAAGAGTCCCCATTCCCTCGCGGCGAGCCTCCGACCCTTGAAGGCGTTACGCTGGAACCCTTCACTGATGCACACAAGCAAAATCCTCGAGATTTCGTCCTGGTGATACGCACGAACCTGATAACCGTGCAGGTACCGGTGGGGTCGGTGAGCGACTCGGAGGACTTGTGGAGTTACCTCGACGAAGAACCGGCGGGCGCTCATGTTGGTTCGGCATTGACCGGCAACGGTGTCCGCGTCGGGTTGGGGCGCAAGGGCGCATGGAAAAACGTTACCGCCATTCTTCAGAGTCTTACGGGACAACCACTGGTTCAGACCTCGGTTTTGTCCAGCCCCGGAAGGCCCATGCCCATAGTCTTTAAATCTTCTAATAAATCGCAGACAATTTTCACCTACCGTCGGGACGCATCGCTCGTCGGGCGAGATTACCCCGCCGGCGACAACGTGCTGGTAACAACAGCCACAATAAACTACGACGACCCCTCGGCTGTTCACATAACGGCGGCTGCGGCGATCCGTTCCAACCGGCGACGCAAAGGATATATTAAACGTTCGGGAAAATACGCCCTTGTCTCCGAACCGATCTATTACGGCCTCGACGGTATGGATTTCAGATTAAAGGTTCCACGGGGCGATTTTATTCTTATCGGTCCTGCGGCAGAAGCGCGACGACGGAGCAGTCCGGGATATCATTTCCTGATACACCAGAGGAAGGCTCTTCAGTTCGAGACGGTCGTGATAATCGTGCCGGAGGTCTTCGCAACGCCAGTCAAAAAAATGGTAGTCGGTGGTCAATAGTAGGCTGGGACGGAGCAAAGCGGAGTCCCACCTTTCTCGCTGCAAAAAGGTGGGACTCCGCTTTGCTCCGTCCCAGCCTACATACTACTACTAATCGGTGGAGTACCGGATGGTCGGTTCCGTTATCGGCGAAAGTTGGTTGTTATTCACCTGCCCGGTCTGGCTGGTTACGATCCCGCTGGCGGCGATGCCGGTACTGTCGGCGTGGTTTGCCGGGCGGCATGGGCGGCGAATTCCCATCCCGGCTGTAGTCGCGCAGTGCATCGCGCTGACGCTGGTGGCGACTGCTCTGGCGCGCCCGAAAGCGCCGATCGGAAAGCAGGCGGATTTACCTTACCTGTTGCTGAGCGATGTGTCCGGATCGGTGCGGGGGCAGGGGCGGGGCATTCGGAAATCGGATTTCCCGTCCGGCGCGAAGGTTGAGCAGTTCGGTTTCGCCGACGGTATCTCCCACGCCGCACAGGTTGAAAACCTGCACCACCACGCCACGCTTATCGCACCGGCATTGCGGCTAATCGCATCACGAGGCCCAAACGCCCTGTCCGCTGCGATTATCGAAACCGACGGGCGATTCACCGAGACTGACTACTCGGCCGCCGCCCAGGCCGTTGCCGACCTTGGCGTTCAGGTACGCATCGTTCCGCTGAACGCACCGCCGGCAGATGCAAGAATCGTCGCTTTCGCCGCCCGACGAATCTCCGATACGCAGGTCGAAATAACGGCCGATGTTTCCGCCAATTCCCCGTTGAAACGGACGCTGACAATCACCCGTCGAGGACAATCTCATCCGCTCGGAGTCCGGAAACTGTCGCTGACGGGCAATTCGCCGAGCACCGTTCGAGTTACCGACGCCGTCGCGTCCGACGCATGGGGCCAATACTCCGTAAGTCTTACCGGCGACGTGGTTATCACCGAGAACGACTCGGCTTCGACATTGGTCCTTCCGGTCCGCCAGGTCATCGCCGCAGTTGGTATTGGAAAGGATGCCCGGTCTATACTCCGCGAAATTCGTTATCCTGTTACATTCATTCCGCACGATGCCATGCCGGATGACGCTTCGGCACTGGCCCGATTTTCCGCTGTTATCGTGTCCGACGCGACGGGTTCGTCTCTTTCGTCGGCGCAGCGGCGGGCACTGGCCCGGTATGTCCGCGCGGGGGGTGGATTGACCCTTATCGGTACAGGCCCGCACGAAACGCCGTCCGATCGGGAAGACCCGCTCAACCGGGTACTGCCGCTTCTGGCAAATCCGTTTGAGCGTCGTCCGCTGCGGCTGGTGGTGCTGCTGGATAAGTCCGGTTCGATGACCCAGCTAACCGCCCGCACCGGCGGCGGGTCATCGCAGATAAAATTCGACCTCGCCTCCGAAGCCGTCATTGCACTCAAAGACCACCTCACCGCACGAGATACGCTGACGGTCATCGCCTTTTCCGATCGCCCCGAAGTGGTTTATGACAGCGGCAACTCGCCGGGCGATTTCACAGCCTTGCGCGAGGCGATGAAAAAAGTCCGTCCATCCGGTTCGACCAGAGTAACCCCCGCCATCGAAGCCGCCCTGTCAAAACCGCCACCGACAGGTCGAAAAACGATGCTGCTGATTGTCAGCGACCTGAAAACCGAGCAGTTTGACCCCTCCGAATGGGCCGACGCTTTGCGTCGCTCAAAAGCCGGCCTGGCTGTGGTTGCCATTCGGGAAAATTCTTCGGCGTCGTCGGGCGATACTGTCGCGCCCATCAAATCGCTGGCGAAATTGCTGGGTGCGCCCTACGTCGAGCGGGACCGGCTTGCCGGATTGGCGAAAGTTTTCGCAAAACTCGTTCGGCGAGGCAGGGGCGACGTTCTGCGACGGAAGCGCACCGCGCTGACCATTCCGGCTGCACTGTTCGACACCGGACTGACCGCCCTGCCGGACATCGACGCCTACATCCTCTCTGCCGCTCGAAAAAACGCTGAAATACTCGTCCGCACAACAGGTGGCGAGCCTGTCGGCGGGCGATGTCGGTCCGGACTGGGCCGGTGCGTCTGCCTGGCGGTGCCCATCTCGAAAAATGACAACGAAGCGTGGGCTCGTTCCGCCGAGGCAGCGAAACTGATCTCTGCCTCAATTAAATGGACTCTTCGCGGAATCAACGATCCGAGGTTTGACGCGGCAATTAAGCGACGTGCCGGGCGGCTTGAAATCATACTGACTGCACGGAACAAAGGTTTGCCCGTCAACAAACTGGAACTTTTGGCCGAGATTATCTCCGTCGGCGGCGAAGAGACTCGCGGCGCGAATTTTGACCAGGTGGCTCCCGGTAAGTATCTCGCCCGGACCGATTGGCCTGCGGATTTGCCGGCAGGCGTAGCCGTTCGGGACCACAAGGGCGTTACTCTCTGGCGTGGTCAGGCAAGCGTACTGTACCGGTGCGAGTACCGATCAATTGGGGCGGACAGCAAATCTCTTCGACGGCTTGCCGATCTGACCGGCGGGAAAATCGTTCCCGCGGAGAAACTACGCGACGTGCTGAAGCAGTCATATTCTCGTCGAATGACAGACCTTTGGCCGTGGTTGCTCGGGGTCGGCCTGGCGCTGATGCTTGGCGAATGGTGCCTCGCACGCATTACCCGACGATGAAATTACCGAGACTTTCTTGTTCTCGACGCCGGCGAGCGTATAATGTATGGATTGGTAATTGAGTTTTTGCCATCATATTTATATTTCCTGTTCAGGAGAAGAACGATGTCTCAAGACGAAACAACCCCCACCCCGGAAGAAACCTCTATCCCGGAAGAAACTTCCACTCCGGAAGAAGCCCCCATTCCATTGGATTACGACGATCTTGCGCCGCTGTCGCTTGCCGATGAGGAAGACGCTTCCGGACCGATTTCGGGGCGGTCATCGACTAAGATTCAAGCCTTCGGCGCACACACCGGAACCACGGATCAGGAGCATCGGTATAAACGGACGCCGATCCTTACGGGCACCGGAGCCGTCCGCTGCCGACTGTTCCACTCGAAACTAACGGTATCCGCTCTCGACCACATGGCCGAGACGATAAACGAGTGGCTTGACAGCAACGAAGTTGAGGTCAAATACGTCGGCCAGGTCATCGGAACGATGGAGGGTAAAAAACCGGAGCCGAACGTCATCGTTACCGTGTGGTATTGATACAACCGGATTCCCGGAAGACCGTGAATCACCTTCACTGGTCGCGCGTTTTATTTTCGTCGCGTTGACCGGGCGGGTTGACGGGAAGGATGAGTGTGAAGGTGGCTCCGTGTCCCGGTTCGCTGTCGAGGGTGAGTCTTCCGCCCAGCAGACCCGTGAGCGTTTTCGAGATTGCCAGTCCCAGTCCTGCCCCTCCGTGCTCGCGGGTCATCGTATTATCCAGGCGTGAGAATTTTTCAAATATCCGCTTCTGGTCGGCAGCGGGGATTCCCGGACCCGTGTCGGCCACCGCCATCGCCACCGAATCGACCTTGAGAGGCGAGACGGTAGCGGCGACCCGACGGGCGGAGATGGTAACGTCGCCGTCGGGCGGTGTGAACTTGATGGCATTGCTCAGCAGGTTATAGAGTATCTGCTGAACCTTTCCGGGGTCGGTGGTTATCACAGGAACGCCTTCGGCTGCTTTGGCGGCGATTCGGAGGTGGTTCTTATCGGCCATGGGGCGGATAAGTTGCCCGAGCGTCTCGACCAGATCGGTTATTGAAACCTTATCCCGTCTGACCTCGCCGGTACCGGATTCGATTTTAGCAGCCGTTAGCAGGTCGTTGACGATTCCCTCCAGCAGTCGCGCCGAAGTGAGGATGTTTCCGGCATGTCGCCGACGTTTCTCGTCGTCGGTTTGCCCCAGTAGTTCGGCGAAACCGATAATGCTGTTGAGCGGCGTCCGCAACTCGTGCGAGACGTTGGCGAGAAACTCGTTTTTGATACGATCTGTTTCATACAGCGCGACGTTTGCCTCGGCCAGTTCGCTCAGCCGAAGGTCCAGCGCCCGGTTTGCCTGGCGAAGTTGGTCGGTCTGGACGCTGATGACGTCGAGCATTTCGTTGAATCGCTGCGAGAGTTTTTCGAATTCATCTCCGCCGACCAGGTTGCATCGCACGCTCAAGTCGCCCTCGGCAACCTTGTTTGCCAGGTCGTCGAGTTGGCGAATAGGTTTCAGGACAACCTGGCGGGCGATAAAACGGAGCGTAATTAAGGCCGTCATTGCCGCGATGATTGCGCCCAGCACGAACATTCCTCGCGTCCACCAGATCAGCGCCCCAGCCGGCGGGGGAATTGTGATGTCAATAACGCCGATTAACTGTCCCAGTTGGATGTCCGGTTCGCTCCGTCCGGAGTTGCCTGAAAGGTATGAAGCCTTCGCTCGCACGGCGTGGAGGCAGCGATAGAGTTTTCGCCCTTCCTCGTCTTCCTCGGTTATCAGGACCATTTTGCGATGCTGATCGTCGTTGAAGAGCGATACCGCCCGCCGGACGGATTCATCCATCGCTCCGGCGTCCTTGTCCTTAGCCAGGAGCGAGATGAAATCAGGCCCGCGCCGCCCGTCCGCCCCGGCAGTGAAGTATCTGGCGACGGCGCTTTGGGCCAACGGAGCGACATGGCGATTCTGCTCCCATTCGTGCAGTGCCAGGCGGGCTATCTCGGAGGCTGAACGCTCGGCGGCGGCCTCGGTCAGACGCTCCGTGAAGTACCACGGAAGCGCCATCGCCGAGACGATAATCGCCATCCCGGAAATGGCGAACAAAACGCGAAACTTAGTCGCCAGCGATATTCGCACAAAACTCTTAGCCATGACGTTATTCTACCGAAATACCCGCCTTCGCCAAGGCTTCAGCGGGCAAACCGAACTATCGGAAAATCCGTTTAGCCGTCGCCGGTACGGCGACGCGTTGTCTTATTCGGCGCCGTTGTGGTTGTCGGCGCAGGTTCATCCACGATTATCACGTCGCCGGGGCTGAAGCCGAACCTCTCGGCGACATCTACCGGCAGGCGGAGGGCCTTTACGTCCCGTCCGTTGAGGTGAACCTGCTCTGCCCGGAGATTTTCAGGCTGCACTTTATGACGGCGAATTGCCTTGGCAACCATCTGCTGGATCATCGCGTCGGGGGAACCCGGGCCGCCTGAGAATCGCACGCCTGCGCCGGTCGCAAACTTCAGTTGGCTCCGCAGAGCGGCAACATCGCGTTCAGCCCGCATCGCACGGGTTCGCATACGCAACGCCAGCCCCGCCAACAGCGCAATAATCACCAAAAGCAGCGAACCAGCGATAATCACAAATTTTGTGTCAGTTCCCGATGTACCTGCTGCGTTTTCTTCGTTCATGTCGTTTTCCTTTTTGAAGCAATCAGCAGTCAGCAGTCAGCAGTCAGCAAAAGATAAAAAAAGAACGCTGAACGCTTTTTTCACCCAAACTACGGGCGATGCGCTGCTCGGCGTCGGGTGCGGCGAGAGGGGCCAGGTGATTGCGGATTTTGCTTTTTATTCTGTTGCCTGGTTCCTGGTCCCTAGTCCCAAGTCCCTACTGTATATAAACCTCCGCGATGTACCATCGGCCTCTTCCGGGACTGACGGCCTTGATGCGAACGTATCTCGCGAGCGTCGGAGCCGGTAGCGAAATGATCGTAAAGCGACGTGTTCCGGGTGCGACGTGTTTTTTGCTGAAATTTTTACCGTCCACACCAGTGGATATATCGACCTCCCGGCAGTGCCCGCTTTTGGCGGTTCCGTGCTCGAGGATAACGGTCTGAAAGAGGCAGACCTTCTTCAGGTCGATTATCAATTCTGCCCCTGTATAACCGTAGTTGCTGCGAGCGGCAGTGGAAATATCCTCATCGGCAGCGGCAGCGGGATTGGCAAGATCGCCTCGAACGCTCCAGGTGTTCTTGGGCGTAATGTCCGCACCGAGATAACCACCAGTACTCTGCCTGTAAACAGGCGAGACAACTTCACACCCGCCCATTACGCCGGTCAGAAACACCAGGCAGAGACATTTTTTCAGGTAATTCATGTCGGAGACATTATACGCGTAAGTTTGCGGGCGTGAAACCCCTCGGTAAGCAAGAGGGGGAATAGTTTTATTGAGTCAACGGTGGCCATAACACCTTGCCAAACATAGAGTAAGGACGAAACTGCCAAAATCCCCAAATTATCCGAAACTATTTGCCGCCGGAAACGTCTAAAATAATAGCAGGTTGGTGTGTCTGTTCGCAGTGCACCACCGACCCGACAGACAGCGGGAATTGAAACGTATGAGCGCCGGCAACATTAAAACTCGGAGCAGGTTGGCTGACCGTAAAAGGCGACCGGGTCGCCCGCATTACGCCCGTTTGACCGATGCCGCCTGCAGTGACTATTTTCGCGTTCCGCCCTCTGCCGCCAGACCCAAGCGGATGTTTATCAACTGCCATTACTGTGGATACGCCCCGGCGCACGGGGTGATACCGAAAAGCGGCCTGTGCCCGAAATGCGGAGGTATGAGTTGGGACCGATTCGCCCTGGCAGAACCGCTCGTACCGGAACACATGAAATAACCGGCTGCGCCCAAATCCGAAATCCGAATATCGAAATCCGAAACAAATTCTAAATCCGAAATTCGAATTTTCAAAACAATCTCGTCGAAACCTGTTAGAGGAGGAGTTTTGAGAATTTGGATTTTGGTCATTCAATATTGTTTCGGATTTCGTGCTTCGGATTTCGGTTTTGCTTCTAATATAGACGTACTATGCAGACAATCATTATATCAATCGGAGATGAACTTATCGGCGGGGCGAGCGTCGATACCAACAGCGCCTATCTTTCTGCCCGCCTGGCTGAACGCGGGATCGTCGCTGTCCGTCACGTTACCGTCGGCGACGACGCGAATCGGATTACTCAAGCCATTATCGGCGCCGCCGCCGAGGCTGAACTGGTCATTATCACAGGCGGACTAGGCCCGACACTCGACGACCTGACCCGCCGGGCACTTGCCGACGCCATGGGCGTCGAACTTATCGAAGACGCACATTCAGCCAAACGTATCAAGGCGTTTTTCGACCGGATCGGCCGGACGATGAAACCTTCCAATCTTACCCAGGCAATGATTCCCGCCGGAGCAGAAGCGATGGACAACGATTGTGGAACAGCCCCGGGTATCGCCGCACGTCTGGGTCGGGTTGATGTTTTCGCCCTTCCGGGTCCTCCGAATGAAATGACCGAGATGTTCGAGCGGCAAGTCGCGCCTCGACTGGGCGTGGCTGGGGCTTTGGCACGCAGGGTTCTCCACGCATTCGGTACCGGCGAATCCGACATCGGCGAGCGAATCGCCGACCTGATGGCCCGCGACGCCAATCCGAAGGTCGGCACGACCGCCAAGGGCGGAATCATCTCTATACGAATCGTCGCCACAGGACAAACGCCCGCCGACACCGACGCTGCCGCCGAAAACACAGCCAATGAAATCCGCCACCGACTTGGCGAACTCATCTTCGGGCAAGACGAGCAGACACTTGCGTCTGTTGTCGGCGACGCCCTGAAGGACTGCGGGATGACGCTGGCAACGGCGGAATCATGCACCGGCGGAATGATAGGCCAGATGATGACCGAGACGCCCGGAGCCAGCGAATATTTCCTCGGCGGCATCGTCGCATACGCAAATTCCGCCAAGACGGCGACGCTGAACGTCCCTGCCGAAGTAATCGAATCCCACGGTGCTGTCAGCGAACAGGTGGCCGATACAATGGCCCGCGGCGTGAGAGAGAAATTCGGGGCGGATTTCGCCCTGTCAGTTACCGGAATCGCCGGCCCGGACGGCGGATCGGACGACAAGCCCGTCGGACTGGTATATATCGCTCTTTCCGGGCCATCCTCGTCAAAGGTTCATCGCCATATTTTCAGCGGCGCCCGCGACATCATCCGCCGACGCGCCGCACTGACGACAATAAACCACCTGCGACTGGCGTTGACAGAATCAGAAGGTCGGGCATCGAAGAATAAATCCCACCAACCCTCAAGTTGAATTTTCTTCTTGACTCGTGTTGCACGGGGCGTACACTGTTTTAGGAGGCAAACTTTCCTGTTTATGTCTCGAGTGCAACAGTCAATGGCGAAAAAGAGTCTGAAACTTACTCGTCGTCTTGAGGATTACCTCGAAGCCGTGCTCGTTCTTGTGCGTCAGGACGGTGTGGCACGTGTGCGCGACATTGCCGTAGCAACCAACGTGAGTAAATCGTCGGTAACGGCGGCACTGAAGCATCTTGCCGATGACGGGTTGGTCAACCACGACCCGTACCAGTTTGTAACTCTTACGCCTCGCGGAACGGAACTTGCCCAGAAGGTCCTCGATAAGCACGAGTTACTGATGTCCTTCCTGATAGACGTATTGAACATCGCCCCTACCGTTGCTGAAGAAAACGCCTGCCGGATGGAACACGTGGTGGATGATGTCGTAATGGAGCGGCTGAGCCTGTTGGCGGCGTTCACCCAACAGTGCCCGCAGGGCGGATCGGAATGGGCGAAAAAGTTTTCGGACTATTGCCGGCAAAACCAGCCTGGAACATCGGAGCAATCAACCTTGACAACGACAATGGATCAAATGAAACCGGGGCGAGGTGGTAAAATCGTGAAAATCAGCGGCGGGGTCGGTCCGGCACGTCGGAGGCTTATGGACATGGGCGTTACTCCCGGTACGCCGTTCAAGGTCGAGCGAGTCGCGCCGCTGGGCGACCCGATCGAAATCCGCATCCGCAAATATCACCTGACACTCAGGAAAACCGAAGCCTCCGGCATTACCGTGGAACCCGACGAAGAATGAACGACCGAAACAATAATTCGCTTCCGACAATGCCGCTGGCAATGACGCTGGTAGGACAAACCGTTACATTCGCCGGAGTGCGAAACGCCGGAAGAGGACTGACGCACCGCCTGGCCGAGATGGGTCTGGCGCCGGGAGAGAACCTGGAAATTATCAATCGCGGACCCGGACCGTTCATCGTATCGGTAAAAGGAAGCAAATTCGTCCTGGGAAGAGGAATGGTACATCGAATACTCGTCAGGCCGGAATAGACGCCGGTGAAAAAATCCGAAATCCAAAGCACGAAATCCGAAACAAATTCGAAATACAAAATTCAAATGTTCAAAACAATAACGGCAGGAGTTTCCGGACGGCGTTTTGAAAATTCGTATTTCGGTGATTCGATATTGTTTCGCATTTCGATATTCGACATTCGGATTTTACTACTGACTACCGGCTACTATTATCAGGACATAACCCATGAAAGACAAGCATCTTACGATTGCACTGGCAGGTAATCCCAACTCCGGTAAAACAACGGTCTTCAACGCCATTACCGGCGCACGCCAGCACGTGGGAAACTATCCCGGAGTAACAGTCGAAAAGAAGACGGGCTCGGCCACCCACGGCGACGTCCGTCTGGATGTGGTCGATCTGCCCGGAACCTACAGCCTGACGGCCTACAGCATCGAAGAGGTCGTTACCCGCAATTTCCTTCTGGACGAAAAGCCCGACGTGGTCGTCGATATCGTGGATTCGTCCAACCTCGAACGAAACCTGTACCTGGCAACGCAGCTGATGGAACTGGGCGTACCGCTGGTGCTGGCGTTCAACATGTCGGACGTAGCCGCCAGCAGGGGATATAACATCGACGAGGAAAAACTCTCCGAACTGCTGGGCGTTCCGATAGTCAACACGGTCGGGCATAAGGGCAAAGGAATCTCCGAACTGCTCGATGCCGCCCTGGCATCGGTCGGAAAAACCACATCCGAGCAGCGATATCCCAATTACGGCAGAGAAGTCGAACCGCACATCCTGCAACTGACCGAACTGGTCGAACAAAAGTGCAGCAAGCAGCGCTCGCGATGGTTTGCCATAAAACTACTGGAAAACGACGACGAAACGATTAAACGCCTCGGACAGGTGTGCCCGGAACACATAGAAGAACTGACGCTCGAAGCCGAGCGAATCCGAAAGCACATCGAGAGCATCTGCGGCGACGTTGCCGAGATTATATTCGCTGACCGGCGATATGGGTTCATTTCCGGCGCATGCACCGAGGCCGTTACGCAATCCGTCGAGAGACGCCACGAGCACTCCGACAGAATCGACGCGGTAATGACCAACCGCTACCTCGGTCTGCCGATATTCGCGATCCTGATGTATCTGGTCTTTCAACTGACCTTCTCGGTGGGTAATCCGGTGGTCGATGCCTTTGACGGATGGAAAGGCGACCTCGCCGGAGCCGTCAGCGGACTCTGGGGCGAATCGGGCGCTGACAGCGTACTGCGGAGCCTGCTGGTCGATGGGATTATCGAAGGTGTCGGAGCCGTGCTGGTCTTCACGCCGTTGATAATGCTGCTGTTCCTGGCGATTGCGTTCCTGGAAGACTCCGGCTATATGGCCCGCGCCGCCTTCGTTATCGACCGCCTGATGCACAAGATAGGACTGCACGGAAAGAGTTTCATCCCAATGCTGATAGGTTTCGGGTGCACCGTACCGGCCATTATGGCCACCCGGACGCTGGAGACCCGCCGCGACCGCCTGACCACCATACTCGTGCTGCCCCTCATGAGTTGCGGGGCGCGCTTGCCGATATACGTCCTTATACTCGGTGCGTTCTTCCCTATAAACATTGTCTTGTGGCTCTTTGGAATCTTCCCGGTAACCAATCACGCGCTATGGTTGTTTCTTATCTACATGATAGGCATCGCATTGGCGATTATCTGTGCGAAGATTTTCCGGGGAACTCTCCTCAAAGGTGAAGCCACACCGTTCGTTATGGAACTACCCCCCTACCGCATGCCGACAATCAAAGGACTGGCGATACATATGTGGGAGCGGACCTGGCTTTACATAAAAAAGGCCGGAACGATCATCCTTGCTATCGTCGTGGTTCTCTGGGCGCTGGCGTATTGGCCTAAACTGGGCGACGAAAAACGGGCTGTCTTTGAGCAACAACGCACCGTCGTTCAGGCCGAACAACAGGCCGACGCCACACAGATTTCCGACCGGATCACCAAGATCGACGCCGCCGAGCGTGAAGCCGAACTTGAACACTCCGCCATAGGTCGGGCAGGGAAAACCATCGCGCCGGTGTTCAAGCCCTGCGGATTCGACTGGAAAATTTCCACCGCCGCTATTGCGGCATTCGCCGCCAAAGAGGTCTTCGTCGGACAGATGGGCGTGCTCTATTCGGTCGGCGACGACGTTGACGAAGAATCCGTGGATCTCCGCGAAAAACTCGCTGCGAAATACACGCCGCTGATAGGATTCTGCATCATGTTGTTTTGCCTGATAAGCATGCCCTGCATGGTAACCTTGGCGGTAACGGTGCGCGAAGCCGGGTGGCAATGGGCGATGCTCCAGGTAACCTACCTCACCGTACTTGCGTGGGTGCTGACGACAATCGTCTATCAAGTCGGCTCACGACTGGTATAAGGGAAATCGGACATGTGGGAATACGTGATAGTGGGCGTTGTTGTTTTCGTAGCCCTTGCCGGTGCGGCATGGTCGCTCTATCGGAGCCTCACCGACAAGGCAAAAGGCCCCTGCGGACACTGCCCAATGAGAAATTCCTGCAATTCAAATAAAACAAATGTAGCATAACACTCTGATATAGAACAAGTTAGAATTGCCCGCAAAATTTCCGCCAAAAAACTCCATTTTTTGCTTGACGAAAGTTTATGTTTATATACAATGTTAGATAGATAAAACTTTCAGTGTGGTTTTTCATTGGGATTATTGTGGACAAAGACGTTTCAGAGAGTGGTTCGTGTGATTCGCAGCGATTTTGCGAAGCGGTAAGCCCATCGGCTATCGGCTTGGTAAAGTCTGTTGAGGCGGCGCCCGTCATTGATTCGCAGAACCTTTTCACTCACGGCCAGGAGATAACAATACGTCATGGTCAGGAGTTGTACCGCTTGAGGATTACGCGGAACGACAAGTTGATTTTGACGAAATAACGCAACCCAGCCAGCAGCAACAAGCCAGCAAGGGAGCATTCAAGACGCCATGCGTCTGACTGCTCCCTTTTTGCATGATACAGGAACTAAAACGAGAAAAAGGAGGTGAGCAAAAATGTGAAAGAGAGGGTTTTGATGGAACGTACTTGAAGACAAGGCAGGTAAGCCCGAAGGCCGACCCACCCAACAACCATTTTGGGCTTTTGTTTTAAAGGAAAAGGAAAAAACCATGAAACACAGAAAAATTGCAATTGCAGCATTGTTTGTTGTCGGGTTGGCCGGTTCGGCCTCCGCGGCATGGGAAGACGGTCGGTACTGGGCGGACGATGTTACCGCCTGGACGGGAGACGTTCAGAACTACGGTTTCCTCGCGTCGCCGGAACTGATGACGGCGTCCACGACCTGGTGGTTGACCGGCGCGCCGGATGGCGATCAGAACGGGAACGGTTACGCCTGGGACGCGAGCGATGATCAGGATTCAGTCGCCGGTTGGAGGTCTTTCGGTGACGCATCCTTTACCGTTCACTTCGACGCGGCACTCAAAGACGTTACCGGCGACGATCTTCTGATCGTTACCTGCGGCGGGCCAAACGGCGTCTCATCGGTCTGGGCCAGTCCCGATAACGCGGAAGCCAACTACGTCCAAATCGGCACAATCGGTGCCGGAATGGCGGGTTATTTTGACAACCTTGAATTCGACTTCAATGGGTTGGTGGATGACGTTCATTACGTAAAGGTCATCAGGGAAGTTGCCGGCCCCCAAAGCGGCAGGTTCATCGACGCCGTTGGAAGCGTTCCGGAACCGGCAACGATGCTATTACTGGCATGCGGGAGCTGGGGGGTGCTCCTGCGTCGCCGCACCCGAAGATCGTCGCTTGAGCAACGCGAAAGTGCCGGAAAGTAAGACGGCTTGAAATCGTTTCCGGCAGATTCGCGCCGCTCATCTGCCGGCTTTAGAAAGCGGGTGGCATAATCTCTTGGGGATTGTGCCACCCATTCTGAAAACGGAAATAAATCAATGTTTCAGCAAAAGGGATTTACGTTAGTCGAATTACTCGTCGTGGTGGCGATTATCGCGCTGCTGGTGAGTATCATGCTGCCTTCACTTGGAATGGCCAAGGAGGCGGCACGGCAGGTCGTGTGCAGTACGACTTTGCGGAACCTGGGCCTGGCGACGAATCTCTATGCCGGCGAAAACGACGATTGGCTACCCTCGGCAGAACCGCCGAATCGCGAGCCTGTCAGTCGGCAACACTGGTTCATGAACGAAGGCTTACTGCAATATGTCGGCGTCTCACTGTCGTATGATGACCAAGGGCATCTGATCGGCCTGCCGGAGAAGGCATCGGCGATTATGTGTCCCAGTCACGATAAGTCAAAGCTAATGAGAACCCGACCGCGGCAGGGCGAGCCAAGCGTGTCGCGCGACTACGCTCTCAGTTACGGCATGAACGGGACTTGGGGACTGGGGGGCAGGCCGGACCACACGGAATATCGCAGGATGCCGGAATTTGAGAGTCCTTCGGAGGTTCTCGCCCTGGCGGACTGCTGGGGTACGTCCCTGGGTCCGGGAGTCGTTCTTTATCACGCCTGCGTCGCAGAAAATCTCGATTACCGCCATCGGGACAAACTCAATATCGTCTTTCTGGACTCGCACGTTACAGCATCCGCGAAAGAAAATGTCCCCATGGGCTTCTGGAACAGGGACAAACCCTTCTGGAGCGCGAAAAAACCCTGAATATGCTCTTGACACTACCTGTTTAATTGGAGAACGAAATGCACAAGGTAAAACCAACGATATTGACAGTAGTCGCCGCCCTGATCCTGACCGGATGGGCTTTGACCCAACCCGGATGCACCAACCCTTCCGACGTTCAGAAAATAAGCGCGAAGACCGAGCCGCTGCGCGTTCGCCGCTCCGGCGGGAAAGTCGAAACCATCACCTTCGCCCAGGCAATGGACTACCATCACGCCCACGAAGATCACGCCGGAACGGTAACATCCGCAACGCCGAAAAAATCATCCAAAGCCGAACCGGAAGATGATCACGACGACGGGCTTTGCGTCGGTATCGCCGCGGGCTACCAGGCGATACGATATACAGCCGGCGCGCTCTTTCCCGATGAAACCCCATCCGATGCGGATTTTGAACTGTCGGTGGCCGGAGCCATGCGGGGAGTTTGGGATGTGATGAAATTTTACACCGGAAGAAAACTCGCCAAGCCCAAAAAGAAGGCCAAGGGAATGTCTTTGAAGAGTTTCACCTTCAAGGCCAGGCGGATCTCGACGGGTAAAACGCTGACGTTTCGTCTCCGACCCGGCCTGATACCGTCAGAGTTCTTCGCGATGAAGAATCGCGGCGTCTCCTGCGGCGACGAGGCTTTGGAGGCCCTTAAGAAACAGGCAGCCCGGAAGATTCTGTCGGCCTCGCCGCAAGAGTGCTTCGAGCGTCTTACACAGGAAAAATAACCACAAATAAAAGTCAGGTCCGAGCGGCAAGTTTTGAGTTCGGCGCGGAATATCGTTGGAAAAACGGGGAGAATCTCTTACAATACTTGTATCATGCTGCATTGCACGCGACATTGGGTATGGTCTCGGCCGGGGTGCAACGCTCGCTATGCGAACGGGCGCGTTGCTTCGGCCTATTAAGGTAAGCGGCGTTGAAACGCCGATGAAAGTCTTAATTACCCATTGAGAGCGAGTGATGCCATGAAACATTATTACCCTGACTTTACCGAATTTTGCGATCTTGCCCGCCAGGGCAACGTGATTCCCGTCTATCGTGAGTTACTCTCCGACGCACTGACTCCTGTGAGCGCGTTTGAGCGGCTGAGCCATCCGCCCGGATTCGCGCCGGCGAAAAACGCTTTCCTGCTGGAGAGCGTCGTCGGTGGCGAGAGGATTGCACGTTATTCTTTCATCGCAGCCGATCCGGAAATCACCTTCACCGCCACGCGCGATCGCGTCGTAATCGCCGCTCGTGGCGCTCAGGCCGAAGAAAAACAATCCGACGACCCGCTTTCCGAACTGTCCGACCTGATGGAGCCTTATCGCCCCGTCCACCTGCCGGGTCTGCCAAGGTTCACCGGCGGGATAGTCGGATACGCCGGATACGACATGGTGCGGTACTACGAGAAACTCGGCGACGGACCCGACGACGACCGATCGCTACCCGATATGAGTTTCGGCCTGTACCGGACAATGGTTATCTTCGACCACGTTTCCAAGACCATCAAAGTAGTCTGCAACGCGCATGTAAACGATGATCCCGGCATCGCTTACAAAGAGGCCACCGAATCCATCGAGCGCGCCATTGAGCGTCTTCGCGGAAAGGGGCCCGGTGGTATCGGTATCGGCGAAATCACGCTGGACCATCTTCCCCAGGTTCCGTTCGAGTCGAATTTCGCCATCAGCCGATTCACCGAAGCCGTCGAAACATGCAAAGAGTACATCCGCGCCGGAGACATCTTCCAGGTGGTACTTTCACAGCGTCTGGCGGTTTCGACCGGAGCGTCGCCGTTGGCCATTTACCGGGCGTTGAGAGTGGTCAATCCGTCGCCGTTCATGTTCCTCATGACGACACCGGAGGTAACGTTGGTGGGTTCGTCGCCTGAGATACTCTGCCGGGTCGAGGACGGGGTTGTAACTTCCCGCCCGCTGGCTGGAACCCGCCCACGCGGAGCGACCGAAGACGAAGACGACGCACTGGAAACCGAACTGCTCGGAGACGAGAAGGAACGGGCTGAACACATCATGCTGGTCGATCTGGCGCGTAACGACGTCGGAATAGTGGCCGAACCGAACACAATCGAACTGTCCGACGTGATGACGATTGAACGTTACAGCCACGTGATGCACATCGTCTCGGACGTCAAAGGCAAACTGGCTGAAGGAAAGACGGCTTTCGACGCGCTTCGGGCGGCGCTTCCTGTCGGGACGGTCAGCGGCGCGCCGAAGGTCCGCGCGATGGAGATCATCGACGAACTCGAACCGACCCGTCGAGGCCCTTACGCCGGCGCGGTCGGATATGTCGATTTTGGCGGGAACATGGACACCTGCATCGCGCTGCGGACGATGGTGATTACCGGTGGGAAGGTTTACGTACAGGTCGGCGCGGGTATCGTCGCGGACTCCGAACCCGCCCGCGAGTACGACGAGACCATCAACAAGGCCAAGGCGCTGCTGAAGGCGATAGAAGTGGCCGAAGCGGGATACGGAGAGTAACCCGTAGGCTCCGTCCCAGCCTATGAGTTATTTCTTCCGTCGCGGCGACCATGATCTGGCCAATGTCAGCAATTCCAGAAGTATCAGCGCGATAATCATGCCCGTTGCGTCGGCAAACCAATCTCCGAGGGAATTATCCCTTCCGACCAGTGGCTGGGTTATCTCGTCAATTGCGGCATAGGCGAGCATTGTGAAAAAGACAAGGGCGATGCGTTTGCCCGCTGCAACTCCGTGAACCCGCAACGTCAACCAGAACAAACCGGAAATGACGAAGTAACCGGCGGCATGGAGCAACTTATCGGAGACGCCCGCCATCGGCAGTCGGTCGGCGGGAAGGTGAGTGGCGATAAGCGCGCCGGCCCAGACGATAAGACAGGCTGACAGGACTAGCCGACGGCGCATGATGTGCGAAGGTCTGGTCATTGTGGCGTATCGGCGGATTGAGCTGCCTGCGGTTCGACAGGTTCGGCGGCGGCTTCATCACCGGCGACAGCCGGTTCACCGACCTCGATAGCGGTGTCCTGCTCTACCTGCTCGGCGTTATTTTCGTCGTCGTTAATAAATGCGGTCAGGAATTCATCTGCCAGAGCGGCGTAGTCTTCAGCCCCGTGGCTCAACGGGTCGTAATTCCAGATGGTCGTTCCGTAACTGGGGCACTCTGCGAGTTTGACGTTGCGTCGGATGCGAGTCTGGAAAATATGCGTCTGCGACCACGGCGCGTCGCCGCCTCGCGCGGATGCGAAAAAGTTCCGCACGTCATCGACTACTTCACCCGACAGGCGGGTTCCGGTCTCGAACATGCAGAAGATTACGCCGGCGACGGTCAGGGACGGGTTGATCCGACGACGCACCAGCGAGACGGTCTCCAGGAGTTGTCCGAGTCCCTGGAGGGCGAGGAAGTGAGGCTGGAGCGGGATAAGGACTTCGTCCGCCGCTGCAAGCGAGTTGAGCGTCAGCAGACCCAGGCTTGGCGGGCAGTCGATTATTATAAGATCGTACGGTAGATTTTCTTCGGTGATACGGTCGCGGAGTATCTGCTCGCGCCCGACGGCCCCGGCGAGTTCGACCTCGGCGGCTGCAAGGTCGATTACCGACGGGACGACTGTCAGGTTTTTTTCGATGCCGACGGCAGCGCGAGTAAGTGGCGTATCGGAGGTAAGGACGTCGTACATACTCGCCTGTGTCGTCTTCGGGTCGATACCGAAGTGCATCGCGAGGTGTGCCTGCGGGTCCAGATCGATAAGGCAGACGTTTTTTCCGCGTCCAGCCAAGGCCGCACCGAGATTGGCGGTCGTTGTGGTCTTTCCCACGCCGCCTTTTTGGTTGGTTATAGCGATTGTTCGCACGCACGATATTATAGGCCCGTTTGCCGACCCTGCAAGTTCATACGTGCCCGCGGGTGTCTCGCTCGTGTTACGAAGCGCATAAAAAAAGCAGCAGGCACCGCCGTGGCAAGGGCGCCTGCTGCTCACGAAACCCTTTCAGGTCTCGTATGTTTCGTTCCGGCTGTTTTCAACCGTGGAACTTATCTCTTTTTCTTCTTCGCTACTTTTTTCTTTGCGGTTTTTTTCTTCGCCACTTTCTTCTTCGTGGCTTTTTTCTTTACCACTTTTTTCTTTACCACTTTTTTCTTCGCTACCTTTTTCTTTGCTACTTTCTTCTTTGTTGCTTTTTTCTTCGTCGTCGTCTTCTTTGCTACCTTCTTCTTCGTGGCTTTCTTTTTGGCTTTCTTCTTTGCCATTTTGCCACCTCCTCTCGGGTTAGGTGTTTCCAAAAAAGTTTTCCATTAAACCACGTAATAGTTTTTTACACAGACTGCTTACTTTTTCCAAACATAAAAAATCTTTTAACTAAAAATTTTTTCGACACAAAGCGCGCCTTCACTTTAGCACAAATGCGTTGAAGATTTTTTGTCGGATGTTTTTTTGATCACATCGTGAATATTTATGACCAGTCAACGCGGAAATATCTCTATGCCGATGACGATGCTGCGCTCCATCGGCGCTTGCTTTTTGGCGGCGTGATTTTATATTACCTTATGTTCACACGAAGGCATCCGGACAAATAAATGTGCGAGCGCGAATGAGATGCGTATTTTCCTGACAATATGTTTGGTCTTGTTGTGCCTGGCAGGCTGTGCCGTGCCCCAGGATCAGAATACGCCTGTTGACCCCAGGCTTCTGGTCGAGCCTATTACCGGAAGACTGTATTACCTTTACGTCCCTAGCACCTACCGTCGTGACAGACCCACGCCGGTAATCGTCTCCTGCCACGGAACCGCCCCGTTCGACGTAGCCGCTCACCATGTCGGTGAATGGAAGATGCTGGCCGAAAATTACGGATGTCTCCTCATCTGCCCGAAACTCACCAGCACCGACGGGATACTCGGCGCAGGCGACATCAATCAACTCCTGCGCGACGAATGCCTGATTATGAGCATTATCGGGCAGATGCACTACATCTACAACATCGACCGGCGGAACATTATGATGACGGGATTCTCCGGTGGAGGGTTCCCAGTCTATTTCATCGGGATGAGGCATCCGGACATTTTCTCCGTCGTTGTATCACGCAGCGGTAATTTCAATCGCAACGCACTGGACGGATGGTATCCGCCCGAAGCCGTCAAGACGCCTGTGATGGTCTATTATACCCAGAACGACCTGGGCACGATTAAGGACCAATCAGAGAAGGGCATCGCTTACCTACGATCGGCGGGTTTCAAAGTTACCACCAAAGTCATTCCCGGCAGCGGGCATGAACGGCACCCGGAAGTGGCGATGAAATTCTGGCTGGAACACTGGAACGGAACACCACCGAGAAAAACATACCGTCGCAACCGGTAAAATAAACCCGGACGGAAACAATTCGGAGTTTTTCCATGCAAGGCACACTAACGGAAAAGATTCTCGCCGCCCACGTCGTTGACGGCGAACTGGAGACCGGCGAAGAAATCGGTATCCGCATCGACCAGACACTCACGCAGGACGCCACCGGTACGACGGCATTCCTGCTGTTCGAGGCGATGGGCGTACCGCGCGTCCGGACGGAGATGTCGGTCAGCTACGTGGACCACAACATGTCCCAGTTCGGACCCGAAAACCACAACGACCATTTGTACCTCCAGTCCGTAGCCGCGAAAGTCGGGGCGTATCACAGCCGACCCGGTAACGGTATCTGCCACCAGGTTCATCTTGAGCGATTCGCCGCGCCGGGCAGGACGCTCCTTGGCAGCGACTCGCATACGCCCACCGCCGGGGGAATAGGCGCTCTGGCAATCGGAGCCGGAGGGCTTGACGTATCTGTGGCAATGGGAGGCGGAGCGTTCTATCTGACAAGCCCAGCCGTTGTGGCTGTGGAACTCCAAGGCCGATTGAGCGATTGGGTTACGCCCAAGGACATTATTCTGAAACTGCTGAGCATTATGACAACTCGCGGCAACGTCGGCGCGGTGGTCGAATACTGCGGCGAAGGCGTTGCGTCGCTTTCGGTTCCTGCCCGTGCGACCTGTACCAACATGGGCGCGGAATTGGGCGTAACGACCAGTGTTTTCCCGTCCGACGAGGCAACGCAGGCTTTTCTCGCCGCCCAGGAACGTACCGAGCAGTTCACCGCACTGTCGGCCGATGCCGACGCCGAGTACGACCGGATAACCAAGCGCCTCGACGCCGAGCAGGACGCAGCCGTTATCGAGAACATCCGCAGGCACTGCCCCGACGCGGAAATATCCGAACCAGACGACGGTATGGTCAGCGTAAGTTTCAGCAGGGTCGTAATCGACTTATCCGACGTCGTACCCATGGCCGCTGCGCCGTCGTCTCCGGGAAACGTCGTAACCATAACCGACCTGGCCGGAACGAAGGTGGACCAGGTGCTTATCGGTTCGTGTACGAATTCCAGCCTTCGCGATCTGATGTTGTGTGCAGCCGTGCTTAAGGGTCGCAAGGTCCACCCGCGTGTGGAACTCGGCATCGCGCCGGGCAGCCGCCAGGTGCTGAAGATGCTGGTCGATAACGGTTCGCTGGGCGATATGGTAGCCGCCGGTGCGCGGATTCTGGAATGTGGTTGCGGACCTTGCATCGGGCAGGGCTTCTCGCCGGGCGACGGTCGGTTGAGCCTGCGGACGTTCAACCGCAACTTCGCCGGACGCTCCGGAACGAAGGGCGACAAGACATATCTCGTTTCGCCGGAGGTCGCCGTGGCTGCTGCCCTGACGGGCGAAATCACCGACCCGCGAAAACTGTCTGCGGAGTATCCGCAAATCCAGCAGGTCGAAAAATTCCTGATTGACGATGGTATGATTACCCCCCCGCTGCCGCCGGACGAATCGGCCAAGGTCAAAATTATTCGAGGCCCCACAATCGTCAAACCGCCCGCCGGAGAACCGCTGCCGGAAAAAATCGACGGGGTTACCGTCATCAAGGTCGGCGAGAAGATTACCACCGACCATATCATGCCGGCAGGGACGCTGCTGAAACTCCGCTCGAATGTGCCGGAATACGCAAAGCACGTCTTCGCGCCGCTGAACGAACCGGGCGAGCCAACCTTCGCCGAACGTGCGACGTCGGTCAAACAGGCCGGGCGGTGCGGCGTTATCGTCGCGGGCGATTCATACGGGCAGGGTTCGTCGCGCGAGCACGCAGCCCTGTGTCCGATGTACCTGGGCGTCCGGGTCGTTATCGCCAAAACCATCGAGCGAATCCACCAGGCAAACCTGGTCAACTTCGCCATCCTGCCGCTTTCCTTCGAACAGGCCGGTGATTACGACCGTATAGACGCCGGCGACCAACTCATCATCGAAAACGTCGCAGAGGTTGTCGGTTCCGCCGAAACCGTTACCGTCCGCAACACCACAAAGGATTTCAATTTCACCTGCCGGGTCAACCTCAGCGCCCGCCAGCGTGAAATTCTCGCAGCCGGCGGATTGTTGAACTATACTCGACAGGCGAACCAGTAGGAGGCGAAAAGATGAGAACGACACGCCAAAGAGCGTCAGTCGCAATCGTCGCAGCCTTATTGATGAGCGTCTCGGTCGGCTGCGTCAAGCCGCCCATTGTCAAGATTCACAGTATCGACGTGGGGGGTTTCGATTTCAAGAAGATCGATCTTCTCTTCGATATGAAGGTAACCAACCCCAATGGTTTCGAACTCAATTTTTCGAGCCTGAATTACCAGGTTACGTCCGCTGGTACGGAGATCGTCCACGGCGCGCTGCCGACGCCCGTCATGAATTTGCCCGCTAATAAGACGTCAATCGTCCGCGTACCGGTTTCAGTGGAATTTGCGAATTTGGCGCCGCTGTTATCGAAAATTCGCGCGAAAGAGGAAATTCCGTACCGGTTCAGCACCGAGTCGAAGTTTCATTTTCTAGGCCTGAAGATACCTGTGCGCGTATCTCGCAACGGTCTGATGCCGGCGTTTCGGAAACCGTCCTGGCGGTTCCGCAAGGTCAGGTATATCAAAGGCCCGCCGTCATGGATGGAACTGTCCTTCGAAGTAGATAACCCCAACACGTTCGAACTACCGCTGGAGGAACTCAGCGGCGCTCTGAAATACGGCGACGAAGTAGTTATGCGGATTAACGAGCCGGACCTGAAACCCATCCCGTCCGGAAAGACCGCGATGTTCAAAGTCCGCGCACGCGCCGACGGAAAAGGAGTAGCAAAGGCCTTCGCCCGGAGAATCATCAGCAGGCAACGTCAGAAATTTACTTTCGCCGGTCGATTGAAAATGGGCGTACCGAAACTGCTGAAGAAAATGCTGCTGGAAAAACCAAAAAAAGATGATTGATCGGATCGAGCACCGCAACCACAGCGACTAATTTCTACGCGAAGACGAGCCGATGGCCTTTGGGTTCGGGGATCGGGTCGCCGAATTCCCTGGCGGTTTCAATCCATAATTCCACTGCCGAGCGGATATTGGCCAAAGCGGCCTCATGACTGTCGCCAGTGGGCCATGCAGCCCGGTAGTTCAGGAACCTCGGCGATATATGCCTTGTCTTCCTCGCTCCAGAAAATGATTATCTCGTATTTATCCATCATGCCATCTATTACCTCAAAACCGCTCGTGGGCCAATAGGGAAGTGCCCAGACATTGTAACCCCCTCGGGTAGTTGAGTGAAGCCTTTTGTACCCCCATTTAACCTCGAAAATCCCTAATTTTTTGAGGAGATTTTTGATAAAGGGACAACGTGTGATATACTATACGTCATGGCTCCGGCTCGCTTTGGAAGCAGTGCAGTTAAAAGAGAGGGGTCGGTGTTGGACAAATGGGACATCTTCAGAACGAAGGAAAAGGAGACTGAACATGGAGCGCAAGTGGATTGTTTTGTTACTGGCGGTGATACTGATGGGCGTCTTGGCCGGGCGGGCCTCAGCGGCGGTGAGTTTTACCGGCCTGGGCGACCTGCCGGGCGGTGTTTTCTGGAGCTGTGCGTATGGCGTCTCTGCCGATGGGTCTGTCGTGGTCGGGACAGGCAACTGGGGCTCGGGTCCTGAGGCGTTCCGCTGGACGCAGGCTGGCGGGATGGTCGGTCTGGGCGACCTGCCGGGCGGCGATTTCTCCAGCAGCGCGTATGCCGTCTCTGCCGACGGGTCTGTCGTGGTCGGGGGGAGCACCTCGGCCTCGGGCCTGGAGGCGTACCGCTGGACGGCGGCCGGCGGGATGGTTGGCCTGGGCGACCTGACGGGCGGCGAGTTCTACAGCTGGGTGCTTGGTGTCTCTGCCGACGGGTCTGTCGTGGTCGGGAGGAGCATCTCGGCATCGGGCTGGGAGGCGTTCCGCTGGACGGCGGGCGGGGGGATGGTTGGCTTGGGCGACCTGCCGGGCGGCGATTTCTCCAGCGAGGCGAAAGGCGTCTCTGCCGACGGGTCTGTCGTGGTCGGGCAGGGCACCTCGGCCTCGGGCTCCGAGGCGTTCGTCTGGGATGCCGACGAAGGCATGAGAAGCCTCATGGATGTACTGACGGACCTGGGCGTGGACCTTACCGGCTGGACTTTGACCCAGGCAACAGGCGTATCCACCGACGGGACGACCATCGTGGGCACCGGGACCAACCCCAGTGGTAACACTGAGGCCTGGGTCGCAGTCATTCCCGAACCGGCGAGCCTGTCGCTTCTGGCTATCGGCGGGCTGGCAATGTTACGCAGGCGCAGGTCCTGAGTTTAATCCAGACGGCAGAAGGACTGCCGAAATCGCATCCCCGCCACGGCGGATCTTCGACAGGGGGTTACGATATAGTGGGCACTTCCCGCGCTCGTGCGCCAATAGACTTGAACAGTCGAGCCTGACGGTCGTAGAATGGTTGTCTGTGGAATAGGGTATTATGAAGTTACCGATGCGGATATTCTGGATGGTTTGTGCATTGGCGATAGCGGCTTGGGCTGCGGCGCAGTCTTCCGACCGTTCAACCAGTCCGACAAGTGTTCCGGCGAACGGGCTACGAATTGCTCCGTTCGACCAGAATGAGGTTCCCATTACACTTCCGACGTCGATTAAACCGTCACGCGGGCGGCGGGCGATGCTTCCGGGCGGCGTGATGATTATCGACCGGGTCGCTTCTATCGCCAGGGACCCCGCCGATAAGTGGAACACAATAAAAGACCCGCGAGTGGGCGTGCTGTATCTTCTTCCGTGCGAGTCGCTGGAGGCTCTTGAAAAGGAACTCCCCGAAAACCCCAAAGCGAAATTCAAACTCTCCGGCGAGGTCCACCGGTATCGAGGCGGGTACTACATGCTTCTGCACCGGGTGCTTCTGATACCGAAATCGACCTCGTCCGCCCCGGCTGCTACGAGCAGACCGACCACCGAACCGGCTACGACAACGACAACAAGCAAGCCTGCCGAACCGCCTGTGGTGAGCATCGTCGAACCAACGAGCCAACCGGCTACGAGCAGACCATCGGGGGCTTCCGCCGATGATGTCGCCGCTGAATTGCTCGGCAAGACGCCAAGTCGACCGATCGTACCGGACATCAAGCCGAAACTGCCCAAAGTCGAACCTTCGACGTCAGGCGTACCATCGGGCAAAACGCTACGCTCCGGACCCGGGAAAAATACCGTTCACAGGCTGGCAAGACTGCTGTACCGCGAGAAAGGGCAAAAATGGTCCCGCGTCGCATTCGAGGCCGACAATACGCTGCGCGAACCGCCCATGCGAGTCCTTCCGAATATATACCTGGAGCGAATGGAGACGCTGTCAAATAAAGGAACGGGATTCGGGGCGATCTTCCACATATCCGGAGAGGTGTATCGCTACAAAGGAAAAAACTACCTCCTGCTCAGAGCGGTTATCAAAAAACACAATTTGGGACAATTGTGATTAGTAGCCCGTAGTCGATAGCCAGTAGCCGGTAAAAAAGAAACGAAGAAAAGAATCCAACATCCGACTATTTCTTCTTTTCCTGACTACTGACTACCGGCTACCGACTACAATTTCCGACGGGTTTTTAGATGCAATTAATTTATCCATGGGCATTGTTATCTTTGGTTCCGGTGGCGGCGGCGGCGTTTTGGGCGCTTCGCCGACCGATGCACAAGGTAATTCCAGTCGGTAGCCTCCGACTTTGGCAGCGAACGTTCGAATCGCTTGGCCCGGCGGCGAAAAAGACCCGACGCATTTCAGCGGCCTGGCTGATGCTTCTGGCCGGTGCAACAGCGGCGGGAATCGCACTGTCGCAGCCTGTGTTCTACTCCGAAGCACCCGCAAGACGCATCGCCATAGCCATCTGGCCATCGGCGGAACTGACGTGGCTTGGGGATGAAGAACACGAGACGCTCGGAGAAATCACTCACGCGTTCCTGCAACGACTATCGGACAACGACCGCGTTCGCCTGATATTGCCAACGGTCTTGGGTGGAACGAGCGATTTTATCAGCCCGCACGAGGCAACCCTGCGAGCATACAAGGTTCGCACGCTCCCCGTTGCCGCTGAAGACCTGACCCTTCCGGTAATGAGCGGGGACGTCCAACATACTTACCGTTTCGCTGCGGCAACACTGAAACTCGAAGACGGCCCCAATACAACCACCATTGCCCTGCCCGTCAGGCCGGGGAATGTAACTATCGACGCATTCGCCGTCAGATACATCGGCGAAAAAAACGTCCAGGTCTTCGTGGCATTGCGAAACCACATGGCCGAGCCACAACAGGGCATGGTTATCGTCAGTGGTAATGGCGTCAGTTCCGTATTTCCCGAATACGACCTTCGGCCCGGAGGGCGACAATCGTTCGTGATGGAAATATCCGGCGCGGGTGATTATTACTCGGTCATTATTACCAACCAGGGAGTGGGTCCTGATGCATGGGCCTATGCGGTTCGGCGACGGAAGGTAACGGCCGACGTGGCGATAATAGGCCGGCCTGACCCGCTTATTCGGCGTTTCGTTCGGAAACATCCCGCCCTGCGCCTGGTGTCCGACCCGACCAAGGCCGACGCCGTTATCGCTATCGGTAAGTTACCCGCCGCCGGTCTGCCTGCGGTGGTAATTGACCCGCCCGCGCCGCCGACGGGGTGGCGGAAAGGTAAGTCGCCGGAAAATTTCGCCTTACGCGACGCCGACGTACTGTCCGATCATCCCATTCTGGCGAGTGTTGACTTATCACCTGTGGCCGTTCGTCGGGCTACGGGATGGGAACCGGTCGGCGCGCCGCAGCAGAAGCGACTCGTCAGCATAGGTTCGGGCGCATTGGTCCTGACCAGTGCCAATCCGCCGCGAGTCTGGATAGCCTTCGATCCGGCCACGGAAAACACCAACTTCGCAATGACAAAATCATTCGTCATCTTCCTTGCCAATGTTTTCAAGCACTTGGCCCCCCAGACCCGTTCGCGCGTGTCCTATGAGTTTGTCTCGCCGCTCCAGGCCGGTGCGGGCAGGGACTGGACGGAAATGGAATTACCGGAACTGACGCCGGCCAAGGAGACCGACCTGACCGGACCACTGCTACCGCCAGGGATATACCGCGACAAAGACGGCGATCTTCACGCCGTCAGTCTGACGGGCCTGAAATCCGCCCAACCCAAAATCGACCCGCTCCAACGCATTACCGAAATTTCCCTACCAGCCCCCAAACCCCTGACAAAAGGCGTCGAACTGTGGAGGTGGTTCGTCCTTGCCGCCGCCGTCTTCTGGTTGAGCGGATGGGTGTTACGCCTGCGGTGAACCTCGGCTGAAAAACAATCAGGGCGGAGCCGACAACAGCCGACTCCGCCCTGACTTTCTGCACAACAAAGAGGGAAACCTCTCTCGCTCTATTTCCTGCGTCTGCGAATCAACACGCCTGTTCCGCCCAACACCAACAGGAACATCGTCGCCGGTTCGGGAACAACGTAGTCCAGCGCACCAAGAACGTCTATCCGTTGAAAATCGGCGTTGAGGTTTATTACATTGTCATCCTCGTCGTCGCCGTCGTTAATGGTTACGCCGTAGTCCTGCATGATCTGGAGGATGGTGTCCTGCCAGCCAGCGCCCGTGGGCCAGTCGGCGGGGTCCCAGTTTTCCTCGATGGCTTCGCGTATGAGAATGGCCAGACCCGCCACAGCGGGCGCAGCCATGCTCGTTCCGCCTTTCTGCACAAAGTCGGAGTTGCCGCCTTCCCAGTTATAGGCGCAACTGGTAACCAGAGCGCCGGGGGCGAAAACATCAAGCATAGTGGTGGACCGGTCGCAATGACTGACGACCCGGTCTGGGGCTGTGGTCCAGTCTCTGCCGCCGCTGGTCCATCCGATGCCGCCGAAGTTCGCCGTCCAGACGTCGCCGACGGCCACAGCGCAGGCATCGGCCGCCGGATAAGCGACGCCCTGGTTGGGCTGGTGGGAATACCAGCCGTTTCCGGAGGAAACGGCGGTAAAAACACCCGCGTTTTTCAGTGTCTGCAATTCGTCGGCGATCTGACCGGTCTGAGGGATGTTGTAAGTGTAGGCGGTACCGAGCGACATATTGACCGCGACGATGTTGTGTGTAGCGCGATTGTCAATCACCCATTGAAGGGCGTTTTCTACTTGCGTGAAAGTACCGCTACCGGAAGCGTCGAGCACCTTGAGCACGGCGTACCCTGCCTGGGGGGCCAGACCATTATAAGTGGCGTCGTCGCTGGCGGAAATGCCGCACACATGCGTACCGTGCCCGTTGTCGTCGTTTGGGTCGCCGTCACCGTTGACGTAGTCATACCCTCCGACGTACCGCCCGGCAAGGGCGGGGTGGGTATAGTCAACGCCCGTGTCGAGAATCGCCACGGTGTAACCGGAGCCGGTGATCGATGGATACTTCGTGCGGGCCTGACCAAGGCGAATCAACGAACCCGCATGATCCATCATTCCGTCGGCGGGTTGATCGTCCAACAGAACAAAACCACCGTCCGGTACCTGTACCGTGGTTCCCTCTGCTATAGTCCCGCCAAAGGCGGCTGTTGCCGAATCAGCGGGTAACGTCCCACCGGACCAGATAGGTCCGGAATACGCCAGAACCGATAATGTAAGACAAATTATTATATTCAGTTTTAGTTTGCTCGTGCTCGATACTGTTACGCCCCTCACTTTACTATCCATCCGTTATGCTCCCTATCCTCCCGCTTTGCGCGCAGATTCCCTGCATTGACCGACAAGATCATTTTGCGAGAAACCCTCGCCTTTTCCTCTCATATTAGACCGCCGTGCCCGGTTCCCGAACTTACTCGGGTTTGCGAGGCAGGCTCAAAAGCCTCGCTACCGGCCCGCGGAGCGGGTGAAAAAACAGACTTGTTTCATGCACTTCTCCAAGCCGGTCGTCTCCTGCCTGAATACACAGGCACCGGCCGAAAGAAAAAAAGAATTACACTTTCGCACGCGCCTTCCTGCGGTATTTCTTCAGCAAGACAGGCAAGACCCCGCCGCACAGTAGAAACAGCACCGCCGGTTCGGGAAGCGGGCTTGGAAGCGATTGCGTATCGCTTGTGCCGCCATCGATCAGCGTTGCCGAATTCCATGTGTAATTGTTCGGAGAACTGAACAGCAGCACAGTCGAATGTGTACCGGGCGTCCACTGAACAACTGTCCACTGCGCGCTGCCCGGGCCCGGAGGTACTCCGACCAGCCAGGAAAATACCGGCGCAATGCCACCCGACACCCCATAAAAGATATCGATAGTTATATTGGCCGCACCGGAATCCTCCACCAGACCCACGTTGAAGCTAGTCAGCGGTACCAAACTGGAAGAGTCGCTGAATACCTGATAAGCGTAGGTGTAGTGATCCTCGAACTCCACTGGTGGGAAATCGCCTGGTGGATAGTCACCGGGTGCATAGACCGCGTAATCAACGTGGGCAGACCAATCTGCCGCCAAGAAATCCTCGCTTCCGCTGATCAGTGCACCATTCCCATCAGTTTGATCATCGGCTATTGTGGCATCGGCAAAAGCCGCACCTCCCGCTACCACACAAACAACCGCCATTACTGCAAACTGCATGATCCGTCTTCGCATCGGAAATCTCCTTACTTATCTCGTCTCTGTTTATACTATCGTTATTTTTTCAGGCCCGCACGACACTGCGAAGGCTCCGCACTTTTCCGCCGGTCAGGGACGGGAATTTTTACTATCACACCGCGCTTCTTCAGCGGCATTTGCGTCTTCGCAGCAGCACCAGCAATCCGCCGCCCAGCAGGCAGAGTGTCGCCGGTTCGGGAACGATTAACTTATCCTTGCTGATTATGAACGTACCTTCGGGCGCAAGTGTAAAGTCCCACTGAAAGGCCCACGTCAGGTCTTCGTTTGTCAGAGGTCCGGCTACGTCGCCAAGAGCGGTGGGCAGGGCATCTGACAGACTTACAAGAGTGCCGCTATAAACGCCCACTTCGTAGTGGCTTGCCAAGGGGGTTTCGACGGTCTCTGCAATGGTGTAACCCAAGTTTTCCTGGGTGGCCGTGTTGCCTCCGGTGATCTCCACCCCTTCGTCCACGAGCGTATTGTTCAGGTCGAAGTCGCAATACTGGAAGAAGTGGAAATCCAGCGTCGTCACACTGGTGTTAATGATTCTGATCGATTCGCCCATGTCGGACGTACCGCTTCCGGGCGTCCCGCCGGTCAGTCCAAACCTCAGTTCGATTACGAATCTGCCGGCAGGGTCCCCGTACTGCACGAAAAGCGTATCGTTCTGGGGATCTAAATTAGTGTTAGACGGAAGCCAGCCGTTCAGGTCAAGTGTGTCGATTGAACTTTCTCCGCCGGCACTTCCGATGCGATACCAGAACCACTGCTGGAACATGTGATCAACGCCGTCAACGTGCCAGTCCTTCATTCCCATTTGAGAATTGAGATCGAACGTGGCGGTCGCATTCCCGTCTGTAAGAACGACGTCAGCGGCCAAGGTCGCCGTCCCTGCCATCATCACAATAATCGCGATAAAAATCCGTCCTGCCTGCGTTTTCATGCTCGTACTCCCTTCGTAAAAGAGGCCAACATGTACCGTTCTCCATTCCAAACCACAGTGCCGCCGCTACGCGACGACTTGCGGACGTGAAAAGTCCGCTCATCCTTCAAACCAGGTACATGCCGCGGAGAGCATCTCCCGACAGCCATAGGCCGCCGGGTGCGGCAAAGCGGTGCACACCCCTTTAAGAAATCCTCACGAAGCAAATGCAACTACAGCGAAACCACAAGCCCGAATTCAGGGAAGGACAAAAAGGAAAACTACTACCCTCACTCAATACCCTTCACCCGTGGCTCAAACGGGCTTGCTCATTACGCCTTCATGATACGCCATATTCCTGATTTGTCAAGTGGAAAATCGGAGAAATGCGCGGAAAAATTAATGAAAAGTTGGGTATGGTTCATAAAGGACCGATTTCGGGCAACAATGTTCATTCATCCGTAATGTTGTTTTGTAACAGACCCCCCGCTTCAGCGGGGGTGTAGAGCTTCTCGCGGCTCGTTTATCTCTCGTTGGCACATTAATCAATTGGTGGTGATATTATACCGCCGTAAATCGAGTTGTTTCTAACCGCAATACGGGCTTGGCGCAACAGGAAAGTCGAATAGAATGTAATCAGTGAAACCCGGCAGGAAGGAATGAGCAAAAACCAAAAACCAGTCAAAAAAGAGAAGTAAAGAGAAGACGTTATTCGATTGCGGATTACAGATTTCTTCGGTCTTACGGTAATCCGGGCTGTATATGTTTGTGGAACGTTTTTATCGGCGGTGTGTTGCCGTCGGGATGCTTCACGGGAAACTCCAGTCTGCGAGAAGAGCAAAGATGAAAAATACAATAATCGTATTGGCCGTAGCGGCGGTCCTGGTGCTGGGTTTTGCCAACACCAGCGTCTGTTCGGCAGGAGGATATACCAAGAACATCATGCTTACGGGGTGGTGGGGACTCTCGCACGAGATAATAGCCAAGTTCAGCACGGACACGGAACTGAATCCGGGCGGCTGGGAAGGGCTGAACTGGGAAGGTCGCGGCTATAACATCTACGCGTATTTCCCTAAGTTCCCCACCGGCAACGAGCAGACAGGCGAGGGCGACCTTGAAGTGGACTACCAGGACGTTTCAGTGGACTTCTGGAGGATCACAGAAGAGATCCACCCCGTCGCGATTATGAGTTACGGCCTAGGCCCCGGGCCCTGGCAACTGGAGAAGGATGCGCGGAACCTCGGATCAGGCCCGACGGTACCTTTTTGGTCCAATGACTACGAGGCTCCCTACAAGCCTACTCCTTCACCGCCCGACGCCAGCAAGCCCGTCAACTACGTCCGCCATTCCTCTTTACCCATTGATCCCATTATCGCTAACATCAATGCCGCCGGGCTGGACGACATAACCGCAACGTGGGACGACGGCAACTCCGGACATTTCCTCTGTGAGTTCATGGCCTATCATGACGCGTGGTATCAAGACCTTCACGGCGACGAATCGGACGACTATTGGTGTATTGCCGCCGGTTTTACACACCTATGGTCAACTCTGCCGTTGGATCAGGCTAGCGAGGCTGCGGACATTACCTTGCGGACCACTATTGATCATGTGGATTCGGTGCTTCCCGAACCTGCGACGGTGTCTCTGCTGACCTTGGGCGGTCTGCTGTTGCTGAAGCGCAAGCGGCAATAGGCTTCCGTGGATGTCCACCGGATTAAACCGAACGGCGTGTTTTTCTCAGCGAGGCGTTCGGTCGTGAGTTGGCGGGCCTGGAAGTCTTACTCAACTACACCCGTATGATACCCGGCGCACAAAGTTAACGCGCCTTGTATGGGGTTTCTCACAGTTCCGCCAGTCGCTGAGCCTTTTCCTGGGCCGCCAGTGCGGAGATTAATTCGTCCAAATCACCGGAGATAATGGTGTTAAGGTTATAGTTTCCACCCTCTGTGTTGCCGGCTTTGAGGCGGTGGTCGGTGCAACGGTTCTGGGGGAAGTTATAGGTTCGGATTCGTTGCGAGCGGTCGCCGGAGCCTATCATGGACTTTCTGGCAGCGGCCTGGTCGGCAGCCTGTTCGGAGCGAAATTTTTCATACACCCGCGAAGCCAGGATTCGCCTGGCCTTGGCGCGGTTCTTGTGCTGGCTTTTCTCATCGCGCATCGAGACGGTAATTCCCGTCGGGACATGCTCCAGTTTAATGGCTGACGCCACCTTGTTGACGCTTTGTCCGCCGGGTCCGCCTGCCCGACTGACATGCTCAAGAACGTCCTTTTCCCAGTCGATTTCGACATCTATGTCTTCGGGTTCGGGAAGAACTGCCACCGTGGCTGCGGACGTATGTATCCGCCCCTGTGCCTCGGTTTTCGGTACTCGCTGAACGCGGTGTCCGCCGCCTTCGTAGCAAAGCCGGTTCCAGACGTCGGGTCCTTTGACGTTGACGATTATCTCGCGGAATCCGCCAAGGTCGGTGGACGTTGCCGAAAGTATCTCCACCTTCCATCTTTTCCGTTCGGAGTAGTGAGCGTACATATTCAGCAGGTCGGATGCGAACAGGGCGGCTTCATCTCCGCCTGTACCGGCGCGTATCTCCAGGATGACCGAATTGATCTCGGTCTGGTCGCTCATCACCAGAGACTGGAGGATTTCATCGAACAGCGTATCGGCCTGTCCCGTCAGTTCTTTGACTTCGTCCCGGGCCAGTTCCTTCATGTCGGCCTCTGACTGCGGATCGTCCATGATGGACCTTGCCTGTTCGGTCTTTTCGAGAATTGCGGTGTATCGACGGTAAGGTCCGGCAACCCGTCCCAGGCGGGCGTACTCTTTTGAAACAGCCACGATGCGGTTCCGGTCGGAAGCCACTGCCGGGTCGTTCATCTCGTCGGCCAGTTGGTCATAGTGCTCGACAATGGTTTCGAGTTTGTCAATCAGGTTGGGCGAAATTTCGGGCATGTAATAGCATTCAGCGATCAGCAGTCAGTAATCAGCGGTCAGCAAAGAATAAAAACAATCCGGTGGTTGACCGCCGAAAAGATGAATTCACAAAAACGCCGGCGCAGAAAAACTCCCGCCGGCGTTTACAATATAGTTGCAGAGCTAATTCTTGTCGGATTTTTGGAAATAATCTCCGCCGTACTTTTTCTGGAACTTTTCGACCCGTCCTGCAGTATCGACGAATTTCTGTTTGCCGGTGTAGAACGGGTGGCAGGCGGAGCAAATGTCCACGCGGATGTCCTTGCAAAGCGTCGAGCGGGTAGCAAATGAGTTCCCGCAGGCGCAGGTTATGGTAATGTCTTTGTATTCGGGATGTATCTTTGCCTTCATGTCTTTTTCACCTCTACATTGAATCAGACAAAAGATTATACGGATATCAGAGTCTGAATCAAGGGAAATTTCCCCATTCCGAAACGGGCGGAAAAGGTGAGACTTCGTCGTAAGCCTACGACTCCCGTATTCGTGCAGGGTTACATCTTCAACGGCTGCAGGTTGAAGTATTCGCGATACGCCTGCTGCATCGCCACGTAGTTGGCCACCGGCACACTGGATGTAATGGCGTTATTGGAGCATAAAATGTGCCCGCCGCTGCCAAAACCGTCCTCGATAATCCGGTGGGTCTGTCGGCGAACCTCGTCTGGCTCGGCGAAGGAGAGAACCTGCATGCAGTCCACGTTTCCGTAGAAGGTGATGCGGTCGCCGAATCGCTGCTTCAATTTTCCCAGGTCCATACCGGCCTGTCCGTCGATCTCGATATACCCGTCAACCTCGCAGCCGATCAGGAAATCCTCGATGACATACCACAGGTCGCCGTCGCTTGCGTTGACGGCGAAGGCCCCGCCCTCGTGAATCCGCCGGGCGACCTTTCTGACCTCCGGGACGATGAAGGTCCGATACGCCTCGGCGGAGATAATCGGCTTGTTACCCGCGAAATCACCCCCGATGGCGATCTGGTCGATACCCAGTTCCAGATACGCCTCGACCTGCCCCATGCAGATGCGGGTTTTGCAGGCGAAGTACTCCGCCGCCACTTCCGGCTCCAGCAGCATGGTCTGCATCAGGTCCACGTTGGTCCAGACGCCGTGCCCGTGAGCGGGCGCGAGGATTGGAAGGTCAAGCCCCCGGCGGGCCAGTTCTTCGGTTACGGCGACAAAGACAGACTGCTCGGCGTCGGACCATCCAGGCCGACCGGCCGAGAGCCGCTCAATCTGCCGACGGACCTCCTCGACCGGGTCGTCGCGCAGGCCATGCGTGCCCGACGAATCGCTCTCCGTTTCGGGCGGCGAGGCGGCGGCGGGCGGCGGGTATGGGTATATGTAAATCAGGTCGAACCCCAGCCGCTCCGCCAGGTCCACCATGTCGGCGGCGAGGCGACGGACAGCCGATTCGTAGCCGATCTCACCGACCAGGGACTGAAATACCACGAAATCGCCGGCGTAAGGCCGGCCTATGAACGCTTCGGCCACAGCCGAGTGCATCACGTACTCGAAGATCGGCGTCCGGTCGGGTTCTCGATGCTCCAGCGCGGCGCGGACACGCTGGCGGGAAGTCATTTGATTGGATTCTGATGACATCTCAATCGCTCCTGGGATGGTTTTATCGGGATTCTATTTTCTACGGACCGATTACAGGGTGCCGTGGCCGCGGTGTTTGCCTGCCCCTTGGGGGCGGCCACGTTTGTGCCTACCGAATTGCCCTGGAGCGACATGACCCAGGTGAACATCTCCATCGGTTCCGGTTCGACGTGAGCAAATGTATTGATTGGGCGCACATCCAGAAGGCGGAAGTCGGCGTTTCGCAGAAAGGCTGCGACGTGACGGTTTGAGCTAAGCGTTTCGGCGTGAATGCCGGGAACGCCAAGCGATTGCATCCGCGCTCGAAAGGTCTGAAATAATCGCTGGCCCAAACCTTGCCTGCGAGCATCGGGCAACAAATTGAAATGGAATGTCGCGGGGTATTCCTTTTCCACACGAGGAGGAAGTTCCAATTCGCCGCGAGCGAAAGAGCGAAGAAACGCCATCAAAGCCGTTCGGAACGCTTGGCGCCGCATCAGTCGCTTGCGGATGACGCGAAGGATTATCCCCGGCAGCAGGAAAGGGACGAAACGCCCGAAACGCCTCACATCGGCTATGCCGGTCAGGTAGCCGACAATTTCGTTGTCGTTACATCGTTGGACGATCCATGTATGTTGCGGCTCGCGGTCGGTGAAATATCGCGTCCAGTACTCCGCCCACAGCCAGTCGTCGGGGATGTGTTTATCGTCGGGTCGGCCCATCCAGGAAGTGGCAATGCAGATTCGCCGTATCGCCGGGCGGTCGGCGGGATGGTAAGGACGGATGAAACAGGTGGTTGTCATTTGCGCCTTGCCCGGCATTTGGGGCGGACGTGCAGTTCGGGCGGCTTCTGGCCTACGACGGTGTTCGGAGCGACTGATTCGGTTATGAAAGTGTTTCCGCCGATCGTGCTGCCTTTGCCGATGGTCGTCTTTCCGAGGATCGTGGCGTTTGCGTAAATGGTAACGCCGTCGCCGATAATCGGATGCCGGCCGATCCCGCGAATCACCCGCCCGCGCTCGTCCTTCGGGAACGACAAAGCCCCGAGCGTAACGCCCTGGTAAATCTTGACGTTGTTTCCGATGCGCGTCGTCTCGCCGATTACCACGCCGGTGGCGTGGTCGATGAAGAAACTTTTACCGACGGTCGCGCCGGGATGGATATCGACGCCGGTTGCGCTGTGGGCGTATTCGGTCATTATCCTCGGCATCAGCGGAACCTTCAGGCAATATAGTTCGTGCGCGAGACGATAGATCGCAATCGCGCGAAAACCGGGATAGCAGTAGATGACTTCTTCGATGTTTTTGGCGGCGGGGTCGCCGTCGTAACCGGCCTGTGCGTCGAGGGCGAGCATCTTGCGAATGGCCGGTATCCGCCGGAGAAATTTATCGGCCAGGTCGGACGCCTTTTTCCTGTCGGCGCGTTCGGCGGAGGCGTTTTTGCGCTCGGCGTGACGGAGGCAGTGATAAATCTGCTCTGCCAGTTGTTTTTCCAGCCTGACCAGCAGGCCGCCGACGTGGTAGGGAACGTTCTGCTTCGTCAGCGCCAGTTGCCCGAAGTATCCGGGGAACAGCAGTTGCCGCAGTTCGACGAGAATCTCGACGATTGCGTCCCGGCTTGGCAGAAACGCCGAACCGATCCGCTCGGCCCGCTTGTCGGAGCGATAACTCGTCAGTATCGCGCCGGTCAGTTTGTCCAGTTCGCCATCCAACACAACTCCTAAAATCCGAAATACGAATCTCGAAACTCGAAACAAATACGAAATTCAAATTTCCAAATGTCCCAAACAACAAAAAACGTCATTGTTTTGAATTTATGATTTCGGTCATTTGAATTTGTTTCGTATTTCGTATTTCGATATTCGGATTTACTTATACTATTTCCTCGACGTTCTGCTGTACCTTGATAATAGCATCGACCAGGCCGTCGATGTCCTTTTTGTCGCCCATTAAATTATAGTGGTGGCCGACGGTGATCCGTTCTTCGGCGGCGAGTTTCTCGGCGACGGGGCAGCAGACGTTTGAGTAGTCCACCTTCTGACCCAGTTTCTCGACGACCCAGGACGCACCGAATGCCTTTTCCTGGTACAACCGGCCTTTGTAAAGTGGGTTGGTGTAACTAGCCGTCATTGTGTACCCTTCGGCCTTTAGGGCCTCGAGGAACTTGTCCCTGTGCAGACCCTTGAACTTCTCGGCTTCGTAGATAAGCGATACGGTGTATCCGTTCAGGCGCGTTACCCGCTCGTCCATCTCGTAGGTGATGCCGTCAATTTCTTTCAGCCGATCCAGGAAGCGGTCAAGATTGTCCATTTTGTGGGCGATCTGGTCGTCCAGGCGCGAGAACTGCACCTTCAGGACAGCGGCCTGGAACTCACCCATCCGCCAGTTGCTGGTCATCAGCGGCTTGGGGGACTTGTATCCGAATGTCCGCAGGCTTTTGCACAGTGCGGCGTAATCATCGTCGTTGGTCGTCATGATGCCGCCGTCGCCGGAGACCATCATCTTCTCGGACTGGAAACTGAACGAGCCGATGTCGCCGATTGCGCCCACCCGCGTACCCTTCCACTCGCAGCCGTGGGCGTGGGCGGCGTCCTCGATGACCTTGATGTCATGCTTGCGGGCCACCTCCATGATACCGTCCATGTCGGCCGGCGTGCCGCCGATGTGGACGGGGATGACCGCGCGCGTACGGTCGGTAATGGCCGCTTCGAACGCCTTCGGGCAGAGGTTGCTGTTGTGACGTTCGACGTCTGCGAAGACCGGCACGGCCCCGACCATCAGCACGCACAGACCCGTCGCGCAGAACGTCAGCGGCGGGATGATAACCTCGTCGCCGGCGCCCACACCGAACGCGCGCAGGGCGATCTCCATCGTTACCGTACCGTTACTGGCGCAGATGGCGTGTTGGGCGTGCTGGTAGGCAGCGAACATCTCCTCGAACTCGGCCACTTCCGGACCCTGCTGCCATTGCCCGCTGTCGGCGACGCGAGCGAGGGCATCACACTCCGCCTGGTCATGTTGAGGCCAAACCAGTTGTTCCTGTGGCGTCGCCCGCACGGGCGTTCCGCCTGTTATCGCTAGTTTTCCCATTTTCTACTTCTCCTGTTCTTTCGCTTTTTGCGCGTTTGCGATTATCTGTTGCTGGACGTTTCCGGGGACCGGGTCGTAGTGGCTCAGTTCCATCGTGTACGAACCCTGCCCGCCGGTTACTGACCGCAACTGGCTGTTGTACTGTACGACTTCGGACAGCGGGGCCTGGGCGCTGATGGAGACGATACCGCCCGGGAGCATGTCCTGTCCGAGGATTCGCCCGCGCCGACCCGAAAGGTCCCCGGCAATGTCGCCCATATACTCGCTTGGAACCGTGATCTCCATGGTAACGATCGGTTCGAGCAGAACGGCCTTTGCCTTTTGGACCGCGTCGATGAAGGCGAACTTACCGGCGGTGCGGAAGGCGATTTCCTTGGAATCGACTGGGTGGTGTTTCCCGTCGGTAATGACAGTCTTCAGGTCCTGCATCGGGTATCCCGCGATCACCCCGGAAGCAACCACGTCGCGGACGCCCTTTTCAATGGCCGGCAGATACTGGCGCGGAATGGACTCGCCGAAGAGTTCCTGCTCGAAGACAAACCCGCTTCCCTGTTCGAGCGGTTCGACGCGAAGATAAACCTCTCCGAACTGACCCGATCCCCCGGTCTGCTTCTTGTGACGGTAATGCCCGTCAGCCTTGGTTGTAATCGACTCGCGGTAGGGAATTTTCGGCGTCTTGGTCTCGACTTCCAGATTGAATCGGCCTGCCATCTTCTTGAGCATCATCCTCAAGTGCAGGTCGCCGATACCGGAGATCACCGTTTCGTTGGTCTGGTTGTCGCGGTGGGCGACGAAGGTGGCGTCTTCTTCGGCCAGGCGCGAGAGGGCTTCGGAAATCTTCCCTTCATCGCCTCGACTTTTCGGCGTTACCGCCAGTGAGTACATCGGCGTCGGCGCCGGTGGTATCGAACCGAACATAGCGCCGCTATCGGCGTGGAGAATGTCGCCGGCGCGAATTTCCTCTATCTTCGCCAATGCTACAATGTCGCCGGCAACGGCAGTGGATATTTCAACCGTATCAGCGCCTTGAATCTTCAGAACGTGACCGACCTTGAGGCTCTTTCGCTCGTCGCGGATCGTGAACGTGCTGTCGCCGGAAAGTTTTCCCTGGAGTATTCGTATCCACGAAAGTTTCCCGACGAACGGGTCGGCGGCAATTCGGAACGCCTGGGCAACCAGCGGTTTATCGGCGTCGGCTGCGATTTCGACGGCTTCGGCGTCCTCGCCCTCACCGTTGAGAATCTGCCCGTGCGTAACGTCTGCCGGTGACGGAAAATAACTTGCTATCGCGTCGGTCAGTTCCGCTACGCCCACCTGCTCCCGACCGGCAGTGAAGAAAAGCGGTATCACCGTCCCGGAGGTCATCGCGCCGGCGAACGCGCTGCCGAGTTTGTCGGCGAGAATCTCCTCGCCGCCAAGATAGGCCTCCATCATCTCCTCGTCGGCCTCGATGACCGATTCGACCAGTTGCGTGTGCGTTTCGGCGACGTCGCCGAAATCGGATGAACCCGAATCGTTACTGAAGCAATCGACGACCTTTTTACCACCGTCGGAAGGAAGGTTCATGCACTTGACCGCCTGACCGAAGGTCTCGGTTATCGCTTTCAGCAGTGCCGGTAAGTCCGCGTTCTCGGCGTCGATTTTGTTGACCACGATGGCTCGCGCAAGGGCGGCCTGACCGGCGGCGGTGAAGAGTTTGCGGGTGCTGACCTCGATACCCGACGAAGCCGAAACGACGATAACGCCGGTATCGACGCCGCCGAGCGCGGAAATCGCCCCGCCGATAAAGTCAGGATACCCCGGCGCGTCGATAATGTTTATCGTCTTGCCGGCATGGTCGAAATGCGCCATCGCCGGATCGACCGAGTGGGTGGTTTCTTTTTCCAGGTCGGTGTGGTCCATCACGGTCGTACCGTCTTCGACGGTTCCGAAGCGGTTGGTAGCACCGGCTGCGTGAAGCATTGCTTCGACGAGAATGGTCTTTCCCGCCCCGCCGTGTCCTAGAAGTGCGATATTACGAATGTCCTGTGGTTTCTTCGCTGGCATTTAAAAATCTCCGTGGGAACACTTATCCCCATTCCGACGGGACACTCACAGCCCGTCTGATACTCACCAAACAAGACCGCCCAGTATATGCCAAACCTCCGATTCAGCAAGGATAATTCTCTGAAAAGACAGGCCGTGAGTCATAGGGCAACGGGAAGAAGAGAACTTCAAGCCGATTACCAGCCGGTCAACAGGCTTGCCTTAATTCAGATTGATTCGCCCGCCCGGTTCCAGCAGCGATTTGAATCCTTTGCTCATGTGGATCTCGTGCTTGTCCGGCGTGCCTGTGATGATCATTGCCTCCAGACCCGGATGCTTGTCGATGAGTTTGATTCCCGCTAGGCCGAGAACGCTGATGGCCGTCGCCCATGCGTCGGCGGCAGCGGCGCTGGGCGGGGTATCGGCCACCGGCAGCGAGATGACCGTTACGGACGGGGCGTGGCCTTGCGGCAAAGTCTGGCCTGTGCGGGGATCGACGATGTGGCTGTACCGTTTGCCGGAAATCTCGAAATATCGGTGGTAGTCCCCGCTGGTGGCGACGGAGGCTTCCGTTACCGAGAGCGTCGCGCAGATGTGGGACTTATCGAACGGGTGGCGAATCTTCACAGGCCAGGGCTTTCCATCCTCGTCAGTTCCGAAGCATCGCAAATCGCCGCCGACATTGACCAGCCCACCCTCTGCCCCGGCTTCAATCATCGCTTCGATGGCCCGGTCGATGGCGTATCCCTTGGCGATACCGCCCAGATCGACCATCACCCCATCGGTAAGTTTCGTTACACCGTCGGAGCCGATTCGCAGGTGTTTCATCCCGACTAACTTTCTGGCTTCGGCAATTTCGGCTTCGCTCGGTAATCGGCCATCGGCTTTGCACCTTTTCCAGAGTTGAATCAGCGGATAACAGGTAACGTCAAATGCCCCATCGGTCTGCTCGTGGAATCGCCCAGCGGCGTGGAGAACCTTCATCAACTCCGGCGAAAACCGGTACTCGCCTTTGTCTCCTGCATTAAAGCGGGACAGTTCCGAGGCCTTGATATGCACGCTCATAAGCGATTCGACATTACGCAAAGCGTCTTCAGCCCTGGTCAGCGCCCACGATGCCCGAACCTTAGAAGCGACCACCGCCAACTCGCACTCCGTACCCATCACACCGGCCGGCCGACTGGAACGACGCGCCGGCACACTGGAATCGCGATAGGCAGACCAAATGCTGATAGCGAGCGCCACTATCGCTGTCCCGGCAAAAAAAAGAACAAAAAGATTGGGTGGAGTTTTGAAAGACCTTTTCATTTTCGGTTTAACTGTCGCGTTTAGTCGCAGATGGGGCTTTGACACCCTTGTTGAGCGCGCGGTCGATCTGGCGGATTGCCTGCTTGAGGCGGAGTTCGTTCTCGACCAGCGCGATGCGGACATACCCTTCTCCGTTTTCGCCGAATGCCCGTCCGGGCGCGACGGCCACCTCGGCGTCCGTCATCAGCCTCATGGCGAAATCTATCGTGCCTTGCCCGTTCAGGTGCTTCTCCGGAACGCGGGCCCAGACGAACATTCCGGCGCGGGGGCTTTCGACCTCCCACCCGACCCGTCGCAGCCCCGCCACCACCACGTCGCGCCGCTGCTGATAAGTCTGCGCCTGCCCGGCGGCTGCCTCCTCGCCGGTCTGCAACGCCAGGATACCGGCAACCTGGATCGGCGTGAAAATACCGTAATCATAGTAGCCTTTGATAGTGGCGAGGGCGCGGATCATCTCGGCGTTTCCGACGCAGAAACCCATCCGCCAACCGGCCATATTGTAGGGCTTGGACATCGTGATAAACTCCACGCCGACGTCTTTGGCTCCGCCGGCCTGGAGGAAGGACGGAGCAGTGTACCCGTCGAAGCAGGTCCGCCCGTAGGCGAAATCGTGGATTACCATAATTCCGCTCCGCTTCGCCAAATCCACCACTGCCTCGAAAAACTCCACACCATCGACGGTCATTGCCGTTGGGTTATGCGGGTAATTCAGGATCAGGCACTTAGGACGCGGATAGAGGTGCTCGACGACATCGGCGACACGCTGGAGGAAGACCTCGTCGTTGCCGAGCGGGACGTTGATTACATTTGCTTCAGCCAGTGCGACGGAATAAACGTGAATGGGAAAGTACGGGTCGCCCACAATGGCTGTGTCCCCCGGACCCATCAGAGCCAGGCACATGTGCGAAAAACCTTCCTTCGATCCGATGACGGCGATTACCTCGTTGTCGGGGTCGAGCGTAACGTTATAAAGACGCTCGTAGAGACGGGCAACCTCGCGGCGTAGGTTGGGAATACCGCTCGAGGCGCTGTAACCATGATTACGCAGGTTGCTGGCCGATTCGCAGAGTTTCTCAATAACCTGCGGCGGCGGAGGGTCGGAGGGATTACCCATTCCAAGGTCGATAATGTCCACGCCGGCGACCCGCTTGGCATGCCGCAACGCATTAAGCCGACCAAAAAGATACGGCGGCAAACGCCGCAGGCGAGGCGAGACGTCTATTTTCCATTCCTCATTCATTTCAATTCACCGCTCTTTATATTCTGCCGAGATAATGCTGTGAATACCGCCGCGAGGAGTGAACTTGCCCGTTACCTTCATCCATCGTGGCTTGCAGGCCGCAGCCAGGTCGTCCAGGATGCGATTGATTACGTCCTCATAGAAGACGCCCACGTCGCGGTAGCCCTGGAAGTAAAACTTCAGACTTTTCAACTCGATGCAGAGTTTATCGGCTACGTATTCGACCTCGATTGTGCCGAAGTCCGGTTGGCGAGTCTTGGGACAAACGCTCGTGAATTCCGGCGCGACGTGCTTGATAACGTAATCGCGCTGCGGATGCGGATTGTCGAATGTTTCAATGTCAGGCATAGTGCGATACAGGTTACACTGATTGCACAGAAAAGCAAAGGCGTGTAACGTGTAGAAACGTAACACGGGCGTCTCGCCCGTGAATGGAACAGACATGGCCGAGACGGCCATGATACGGCGAAATGATGTCGAACGTGGATGAAAAATCGGCGGTGGTGCTGCTTTCGGGCGGATTGGACTCGGCCACGACGTTGGCACTGGCCCGACGGGAGGGATTTGCCTGTCATGCGCTTTCGTTTGATTACGGTCAGCGGCATTGGTTTGAACTGGCATCGGCTGGGAAAATCGCCGAAGCGCTCGGAGCCGTCAAGCATCGAATCGTGAAACTCGACCTGTCCGCCGAAGCCGGTTTCGGTAAAAGCGCCCTGACGGATAAAATTGAGGTTCCGAAGGACTGGAATCCGCAATCCGCAATCAAAAATCCGCAATCAAAAATCCCCATCACTTATGTTCCGGCGCGGAATACGATTTTCCTTTCAGTCGCGCTTGGTTATGCCGAGGTTATCGGGGCGTTCGACATTTTTATCGGCGTCAACGCGGTCGATTACAGCGGCTATCCTGATTGTCGCGGCGAGTTTATCCGGGCATTTGAGACGATGGCGAATCTCGCCACTGCCGCCGCCGTCGAAGGCAAAGGCGAGTTTCGCATCCGCACGCCGCTGCTGGAGATGAGCAAAGGTCAGATAATCCGCACCGGCCTGGCGTTGGGCGTGGATTATTCGCTGACGCACAGTTGCTACGACCCTGCCGACGACGGCTCTGCCTGCGGCCTATGCGACGCCTGCCGAATCCGCCTCGCCGGTTTCGCCGAAGCCGGAGCGAAAGACCCCGTGAAATATCAGAACGAAGAACATTCGATATAAAGAAACCTCATGCAGATAATAGTTATAGCAGGATTTATTGTGGCGATGTCGCTTATGGGTCCGTCGGACCTTCGTGTGGCGTTGCCTTGGCCGGTGGTATTGGCCTGCATTGTCGGCTATGTCGGGTCGGTGTATGCCGCTGCTCGGGTCAGCGCGTCTATTGGCCTGCGGCGACTGATGCGAGGTAATGGTGGACCGGGGCGATTACCGGCCAGGCTGATGGCGATAACGCAGGCGTATATGATCGTCGGCCTGGGCGCGCTGATGCTTATCGGGTGGGCGGATTTGATTGAGCAGATGCTGCCGGTTGGAACTGTCCCGCTGGTCGATAAGGCCTTGGCCGTTGCGCCCTTTATCGCGGCGCTTCTGGCGTTCTGGTGGGCGACATATCCGCTGAACCGGGCAATGAGGCAGCAGAACATTCAATCAACGGCGATGTCCGGCAATCCGGTCAGCCCAATGTGGACACGCCGACAATTCCTGATATTCAACATCAGATGCAATCTGCTTTTCATAGCCGTCCCGGTCGGGCTGATTATCCTGGTGCTGGATTTGCTGTTCCTGGCGGAACCCGCGATTGGCTCCGACATAGCAGCGTCAGCCGCCCTGTTGGCAATCGGTGGGATTTTTCTATCAGCGCCGGCGATTATCGTGCGAATCTGGAAAACCCGTCCGCTACCTGCCGGCCCGCTCCGAAGCCGACTGGAACAGATGAGCAAGCGGGCCGGCTTCGCATATCGCAATATCCTCATCTGGGACACCGGATCAGTAATAGTCAATGCCGCTGTGCTTGGCATGGTGCGTCCCGTGCGATATGTACTGATGAGCGACGCGATGCTGGAGCATTTTGACGCCGACGACGTCGTAGCCGTCTTCGCCCACGAGGCTGGGCACGTTGTGCATCGCCATATTCCATATATGGTCATCTTTTCGGTGGCGTTGATATTGCTGATGAGTTGGATAGTCGAATTCTTCGCCGCCCGGCTTGACATCGCAATGCCGATTATCGAACTGCTCGCAGTACTCGTTATGGGCACGTTTATGGGCACGTTGTGGTTGTGGCTTTTCGGAATGTTAAGCCGACGATTCGAGCGTCAGGCGGATGTGTTCGCAGCCGCCGCTGCCACGGGTGAGATTGGCGCGGAACTGTCGGCTGAAGGTGTCTCGCTCTTCAGCGGCGCCCTGATGAAAGTGGCCTTAATGAACGGAATCAGCCCGTCGCAACGGAATTTCCGTCACGGCTCAATTGCTCACCGGTTGGCATATCTTGACAGGCTTTACCACAGCGGTACCGGACGGGCGTCGGTGGATCGAAGTGTCCGGCTAATCAAAATCGCCATTTGGCTCCTGGCGATAATCAGTATCGCTGTAACGATTGTTTCGCAGATATAACCTCTTTTTATTCGGGGACACCATACTATTTTTTGCCTGCTTTATTTGAAATAAAACAGGCAAAAAATAGTATGGTGTCCCCGAATAAAAAAGGACATGTCAATTCTTTTTCATCCCAATTGGTTTTGACCGGTAAAGGTATCTTAGACTGTTATTGGTGGGTCGGTTCGTTGTGGGCCGGCATTGTGTAAAGCAAGGGTCTGGCTCCAGGAACCGTTCTTTTGATTGGCCCGAGGAGGCTGGCGTGAGCAACTTGTTTAGTAAAAATTCCGGCTTGGTTCTGGTCGTGGACTGCGACCCTGACAGGTCGTTCCGGCTGTGCGAACAACTGACATCGTCCGGTTGGCATACTGTCAGCGTCGTGGCGTCCAGCGAAGCGTCGGATGCGATTCGCCGCAACGGAGTGGACGTAATAATCCTGCGTGTTGATTCGGCCAAGACGGAAGCGCCGAGCCTCCTGTCGAGTCTGCGGGCCAAAACCGATGTTCCTTATTTGCCGGTAATCGCCATCACCGACGAACCGGACGAGCAATCCCGCTGCCGCTACCTCAACGCCGGAGCCGACGAGATAGTTGGCGACGACATCTCTCCGTCTGAACTGTGCGCGCGCCTCCGTGCACTTGTGCGTGGTAAGGCTCGCCATGACGATTTACGCGCGGCGAAAGAAGCGTTGTCGTCTTCGCTGCACCGCGAGCGGGCGTTGCTGAAGCAACTGCGGCGTGACAACGCGCACCTGCTGACTATGAGCAACACCGATCCGTTGACGCACCTTCAGAACGTCCGTTACTTCGATTCTTTCCTGGAAAACGAGTTCAGGATTACCCGACGGTATAACCGCAATCTGTCGCTGCTGGCGTTCGACCTGGACCACTTCAAGGTCATCAACGATATGTACGGACATCCCAGCGGCGATTACGTCCTGAAGGAATTCGCCGTAATCCTCGAACGTGCCGTTCGTGATTCGGACGTCGTCGCACGCACCGGCGGGGAAGAGTTCACCATCATCCTGCCGAACGCAGGAGCCGACCAGGCACGCCAGTTCGCCCAGAGAATTCGCAAAACCGTCAGCGAGCGAAAATTCATCGTCTTCGGAAAAACCATACACATTACCACTTCGATCGGTTCGGCCAGTTATCCCGAAAACGCCGAGATTACCGACCCGCACATGCTGGTATATCTCGCCGACCAGACGCTCCTGCGAGCCAAGCAACTGGGACGGGACCAATTCATGTCGCTGGACGAGATGGACTGGCCTACCCGACAACAACTACGCCGACAGTTTGAAACATCCCGCCCCAAAACCGAATTCGACCCTGTCCTCACCGCCGATGTGCGGCGATAAGAGCAGCCGGGATTTATCGGAACGTTACGACTGTGTTTAGGCCGGTTTTAGCGGCATTCGATAGCACCGTGCAACTCAAGGCCGCCCGGGAATCTCTCAACCGCCGAAGATTTGCTCCGGCGTCCACACCTGGCGGATCACGGAAACGGAAACTCATTTGCTCCGACACAATAAGGCAAATTCCGACGGTGGCAGTCCGACGTGTTTTTTGAAAATCCTGCTGAAGTAGTGCATGGAGTTGAATCCCACCTCTGCCGCAACGTCAGAAACCGAGTGCCCTTTGGCCAGAAGCAACCTGGCGGCCATGAGGCGACGATCTATCTGGTATCGGACAGGCGAGCAGGATAAATAACGCCTGAACATCGCAGAGAGATAACTCTCGCTCAAGTCGGAATATTCCGCAATCTCTTCCAGGCTGATGATGTCCTTATATTGCTCCTCGATGTAATCGCGGGCTTTGAGGAATTTATGATAGGATGGAGGCGGGTTGGTCCCTTCTCCGTGTCGCAGGACGACAAAAATATTATCCAGAATCTGGAGCATAATGGATTTCACCTGCAACTGAAATCCTCTGCCCGCTGCCGTAAAGGATTCAAATAATTCAGCGAACAAGGTTCCGAGTTTGGGGCGATGCTCAGCCCCGATTCTTGCGGGCCAGCGGCGGGAAAGGGCCGATTCGAACCCTTGTCCCAACCGGTCGAATATGAGAACGTGAACGAAATAGATTTCAAAGGGATCGTTCCGATCTGCCCGTTCGCGCTGGTAGTTCTGACCGGGCTTCATAGTAATAAGGTCCCCGCGACGAAACTCGATCCACCGCCCATCGACTTTAAGCGCACCGGAACCGGCGGCTACGTACCAGAGATCAAAATCCTTCTGAAGGAGATTTTCGGGCCCGGCTTCCCAACCGCCGGATGCACGATGGAACCCCGCCGACAATACGCGTGGATTGACAGCCTCGTAGAAACCTTCACTCCATAAACGGTTGGAAACCTTGCTCATCCTGACACCTGCCCGATTGAAGATGGAAATATACCGCAAAATAGTAATATTGTGCAAGCAATTATCATTTTGGCTAAAGATTATCACATGGAAAGGTTGTATGCTGGCACGATAAAGTGCAAATGCCCTTGAAAGGATACGGCTATGGCAAAGATGAGTTCGCGGGAAAGGTTGCTGGCGGCGATCGAAGGCAGACCGGTAGATACGATACCCGTATCACCGAGAATATGGCGGTACGCGATGTGGAAGGGCCTCTCCAAATTGGAACTCGCCGGGAAGTTTGATTTTGATTTGTTCATATTCGGAGAGGGATCCTTGCCGACGCCGCTTGGCGATACTTACTGCGAAATGGTAAAACCGCTGCTGCCTGACGTGGAAATCAACATCACCACCAGGAGAGAAGGTGAAAAGACCGTGATAAACCGAGCGTTCAGAACGCCGGCAGGAACACTCAATGACATTATAGTCCAGGCGGACCCCGGCGGCGAGTACGGCATCGATCCAAACCATCATTGGCTGGAGCCAATTATCAAAACGTCCGACGACGTCGAACTGCTGCCTTACCTGCTGCCTGACCCCGCCCTCGTTCGGAACAAATTCGACAGTGTCCGCAGGCTTCAAGACGAGATCGACGATGCCGGTCTGGTCGCCTTTCGCCCCATGATGGGCGTTGATCATATAGTAGTCGATGCGTTGGGGGTTGCAAACGCGTTGATTACCTCAATCGACAATCCCCGGATGTTTGACAGAATAGTGCAGATCGTTGACGAGTGGCACATGGAGATAATGAAGATTGTCCTGGAGGCAGGGTGGAAGATTATTTTCGATGCGTGGTTCAACTTTTCACTGAGCGTCGGCTGGTCGCCGGAGTTCTACAGAACCAGAGTTGCGCCGCTGCTGAAAAAGCATGCCGATCTCATCCATAGTTACGGGGCAAAGATGTTCTTCTACGACGACGGTAAACAGGCCGACAGCATCGAACAGGTTATCGCATCCGGGGCGGATATCATACAAACGCTTACGCCGCCGCCTTCGGGAAATCTCGATTTTAGATGGCTTGCTGACAACTACGGTGGTAAAGCATGTTTCAACGGCGGCATCGATACGGTTAAGATGCGTTTCGGAAAACCTGAAGAAATAGAATCGGATGTCAGGGACCTGTTGGAAATTCTGGGACCAACCGGCAGGTTCATTTTAGGTACATCAGATTCCATCACTGAGGACACCCCGGAAGAAAATATGTGGGCGCTCTTTAGAACCGCCAAGGAATATGGCAAGATAATGGCTGATAAACTGTACCGATAAGAACCAATCAGAGATTGTCGCGGGAAGGATTATCCCTGTTTATGGATAAATCATTTTTCGAGGAGTGCGTGTATGAAACGGTTAGGTGAATATCCCCTGGAAGGCAAATGGCAGCAGACCCGCCGCGAAATTAAGACAAGCCCGAAACCCGATCCGACCGGCATCGACAGGACATTCTATCTCGACCTGGCTGAACGGATTGTACGGACCGCCGTGCCCTGGCAGGATGAAAGCGGAACGGTAATTGACCCTTATTCCGGGGCGGAGTCCACTTCCTGCACAGCCCGGTTCGTCGGTGCGCTGGGACAATTGATAAAGGCCGGCAGGTGTCCGGACCTGGTTGATGTCTGTCTCAAAAGTTACGAGGCGTGCCTGCTTCGACTTGACGAAGTCGCCAGTGCACCTGAGTTCTGGACCAAGGAACTGATGTATGCCCACGAGGCATTGAAAGATAAAGCCCCGCGACAGCGTCGGAAACAATGGGAACTCGCCTGGCGTAATCACAGGCCGCGACAGTGCTACAGATGTATTGTGGAGGGAGCGACCCATAATTTTCTTGTCTTCGCCTCGGCGGGGGAATTTCTCAAACACAAACAAGGCCTCGGCGGCGATTTGGAACTGATAGAAGAAGCGATAGACCATCTGTGTGAGGACTTCACGGAGTATGGAATGTATCGCGATCCGAACGATCCGATGACATACGACATAGTCGTCAAACAGCAGTTGGGTTTGATTTGCAGTTACGGCTATTCCGGGCGGAATCTTGACCGAATAACGGAGATTTGCCGACGGGGCGGATTGACGTCGCTTTTCTATCAATCGACGACGGGACAGATGCCGTTCGGCGGACGGAGCAATCAGTTTCATCACTGCGAGGGGCAGTTTGCCTGCTTATGCGAAAGCCAGGCAAGGGCGTACAAGCAGCAAGGCGATCTGCTGACGGCAGGGGTGTTCAAACGCGCCGCGAGACGGGCAGTGAAAATGACAACGCCGTGGATCATGGACATGGAGCCGTTTCGGCATACCAAGCAGGGTTTTGACCCGAAACTGATGCATGGAATGGACTCATGGAATGGCGTGCCTTACGGGCACTACAGCGTCTATGGTCTCCTGGCGGCTTCGCTTTTCGGTACGGCCTGGCATCTCGCGGATGAAACGATCGACGAGGTAATCACTCCCGCTGAAGTTGGGGGATACGTCTTTGACCTCTGGCCCGCTTTTCACAAGGTCTTTGCCACGTGCGGAGGGTATCACGTAGAGATTGACACCCGCGCCGACCACCACGAAGACGCTACGGGGTTGGGCAGAGTTCACCGTAACGGAATCCGACCTGAAACTGCCTTGTCCGGGAGCATCTCACCATCGGCGCACTATGAACTTAATCAAACGTTTAGAGAACAGAAGAATCTGGCCATAGGTCCGGCCTGGCTTGACGACAACGGGAATGAACGGCGTCTTGCCGATTTTGAAGACGAAATACAAGACGTTTCGGTCAATGTTATTGAGGAAACGACAAAAAAAGTGGCTTTCGAGATTGTCTATCAGGGCGATTTCGGGCAGTGTCGAAAGATTACCGAAAAGTACGATCTTTCACAAACCGGCCTCTCCTATGAGGTAACATCTGACGATTCGTCTTTGCCGCTCTTCGTTACGGTTCCTTTGATAAAGACGGACGGAATTGAAGAATCTCGAATCGAGATCACCAATGACGGCTTCTCAGTGAAGTACCGCAATTGTCTGTATCGTGTTTCCGCCGGGGCGCCGACCAATGCGACTCTTTCAGAAGATAAACCGGCGGCCAATCGCAATGCCGTTTATCTGACTGGGATTTTCCAGACCAATCGCCTCAACATTTCCTTGAAGGCAGTGTAAGTCGGCAAGGTCTTTTTTGTCAGCCTCGCTGCCTGGGCTTGGCGAGAATTTCCCGGATTTCCAAGTCGAAGAAGTTTGTCATGTGAGCGGCCTTCAGTACGATCGCCACGTCGGCCCCGCCGCCGCTACCGCCGACGGCGATGATCTCCCTGTCGGTGGGGACCAGGCCGGCGTCTGCCGCCATCACAGCCACCTCAACGGCCACCTTGATACCGTCCCCGCCGAACCGCCTTAACGTGTGAGCGATGATCTCGACGCCGCTGACACCGCCGAACTTGGTGCTTATCGACCGCGACACGCCGCTGAGGGCGTGGGCGCAGATGAGTACCTTGACGCCTTTGTCCTCCAACTTTTTTCTCGCGTCGGGCTTGAGCGAGGGTTCATCCCCGCCGACATAGCCTGCGTGTTCAGGTATGGCCACCAGCGTTACGGACTCGCCCAGCGCCTCGACCAGTGCCAACGCCGTCGCACCGCTGTCGGAAGCAGCCACAACGTGCTCGATTCCAAGTTCCTCGCAGCGTTCTTTCACAACCTGGATAACCGCTGCGGTGTTTTCAGGCCCACGCCTGTCAAAATAAATAATGTTTCCTGTCATAGTATAGTTCTCCTTCTTTTGTCAGGGACTCGCCGAAGTTTTGACGCTGCGGTCGATGTAATCGTGTGGAAGTACCTCGCCGAGCGGGATAAACGAGATCGTCGCTTTGCCCCCATCGACCACCACGTGAGCGTAGGACTGGAACTCACCGGCTTTGCGGTTCGGTTTGGCCGGCGCGCCGCCTGACCCGCCCGCAGTGGCGGAGAGAACATAATACGGAATTCCGTCCTGAATGTCGTAACTGAGAGTGTGCCAGTGCCCGGAAAAGACCGTCGTCTTCTTCGCATCCAGCATCGTCCGCAATTGCTTCCAGTGCGGCTTGCTCTTACCGGAGAACATCGGGTGATGAATGAAGACAAAGACGTGATCGGAAACCTTATTAGCGCCGGCGAGGTCCTTTTTCAGCCAGGCCCATTGCTCCTCGGCGAGTCTCTTATCCTTTCCGATCATGGCTGAACTGTCGGCGATGAGGAAGTGGCAGCCGCGGTAGTCGAACGAGTACCACGCCTTTCCGTTGACGCCGTGAAGTCGGGTATAAATTTTCCGGCAGGCGTCTGGCATTACGTCGTGGTTTCCGGGGCAGTAGAAGAACGGTGCGTCGAGCCGTTGTGTTATCGCGTCGATGTGGGACCACTGGCGACGGACCTTCTTCTCGTCATTGGTGTATCCCTCTATCAGGTCGCCGATGAACATGACGAAATCGGGTTTGAGGCGGTTGGTCTCCTTGACGGCTTGGGCCCACAGGCCCGGGATATGCTTGCCCGTGCGGTCCGAGAGGATAACAAACCGGAACGTGTCGGGCGAATTGACCGCAGCGCCCCGCCAGCCTGCAATTTTGCTCACATCGGCGAGCGTCCTGCAAGAAGAACTCCGGGTGGACGTCTGGCCAACCGAAACCGGATCGGCTCCGTTTCCGATAAATACAAATAAAACCGCAACAACCAATATGGCAACGGCCGGAATTAGAATAGTTGTCCGCATGACGGTATCTTCCTTGCCTGGGCTTGTGTCTTTTTGAGTGTTTCGGTTCGGCGAGTCCGCTGGACTTATCAGTCGTCGGGGCCTTTCCTGTTCATGTTGCTAATGACGTCCATGCGGGTGCTATTGATGTGTTTGGAAAGGGCTTCCAGGTTTTCCGTAACGCTGGAGAGTTGTTCGAGTTTTTTGGCTATTTTGATTGCTTCGGCGATGTTCTTCTCCGCCTTCAGCAAACAGATGGACTGCTTGCGGGAACGATTCTTCCAGCGCCGACGAGACTCCGAAGCGAACCGTCCGGTTCGTTTGTAGTATCTGTAGGGAATACTCGGCGTTTTGGGGTTGTTCTCCATCGCCCTTTTCATGTTCCGGTTGAATTCCAACCCCAGGTCGTTAATTCCCTTCATGTAGGTTGAGAGCGCTTTTTTCCAATGATTAGCCAAACCAACAGCGTGACCTTTGCACTCGACCCAACCGGTAAAGCCCATCTTTTTACCGAGTTGCTCGTAACCGTCAACGACGCCGTTACCCAAGCCACAGTTAACGACCTCGCTCGCTGTCAGCGTAAGTAATTTACCTTTGACGGTAAGTGTCTTTCTATCGCCACGGCCTTTGCTTTTTCGGCCTGTGTTTCGACTTCCCGACTCGATGATAATATCGCCGTCGGTTTCCTTGGTGAAAGTCAGTTCCATTCTGTCATCGATCATTGCCTCGGCGACCAGTTGGCTATGCCCGCCGATTTCCGCGGCGATGCGCGCCTGGGCTCGCCAGACCGACTGGAACTTTTCGGAGATCGCCTTGGGCGCGCCGAAGGCGGTTATTTTATAAGCGGTCGCGGCGCCTAAAATCGCCTGGGGCTCAAGGTAAATCTCCTTACACGCCAGTGATGTTATCGCCGCAGCCGACAGTGCGCTCCGCACGTGAGCGACTATCCTCAGCCGACCGTTGTACTTCTTTATCACCGCAACGAGTTTGCTCACTTCCTGTACCAGCCCGCCGGGCGAATCGAACTCAATCAATACAACGGTAGGCTTGCGCTTCAGCGCGTCTTCGAGGGATCGCTCCAGGTACGCGGCCAAAACCTCCGTGCCCACCTTTCCGTCGAATGGAATGATGTAGTACGTCGGCTTGTCATACTTAATGATCGGTGGCGCCTTCGGCTCCGGCGGGATTTCGGCTATCGAGGTTTTCTTTTTGGGCTTGACCGGTTTGACCGGCTTGGTCGTTTTACTCTTGGTTATGTCGGCGACCTCCTTTCGCCGAAAGGTCCTCGCCATCGTTGCTCCGAAGCGATTAACCTCAAAGACAACCTTCTCGTCATCCTGCTCGATAACTCTGCCTTCAAAAACCCGACCATCCTTGGTTTTCAGCGTGTCGGCAAAGACCGAAGCCCAAAGAGATAGTAAAACGCCCGCCGCGACAACAGTAACCAGGCTCCGTTTCACGAATCTGCCCTTTCCCTGTTTGTATGAAATGATCATTTTGATAAACTTGACAGTGCGGATTATACCGCATAATCGGCTTTTCGTCAAAACCCATTCAGCCCTATTCCAACCCGGCAGACGGATCGTGCGGCAGGTGTTCCAGTGGACAGCCTGCGCACTTTGCTTTCGGTTTGCAATAATGCTTACCGACGGCGACAAACTGGGCGTGAAAATCGTTGTAAAGATCAACATCGTCGGCCAGGGACGATTCGAGCAGTTCCTTGATCATCTCGTAATCGTAATCGCTGTCGATTAGGCCGTGTCGAAGAAGGATGCGATAGGTGTAGGTATCGACTACGAAGGTCGTTTTACCGGCGGCGTAGAGTATCATCGAATCGGCAGTCTCGCGCCCGATGCCGTTAATCGAAAGCAACTCCTCATGCAACGTCGCAACCGACCGATCCAGAAACGCTTCAATGTCGTCGCCGAAACTTTCATAGACATGCGCGATGAAGTTTTTCACTCTCTTCGCTTTGACGTTGAAATAACCGGCCGGTTTGATTAGCGCCGCCAGTTCCTCTTGCGATTTAGCGTGTAGGGCAGAAACGCTCATGCACCCGTCGGCGTTGAGATTCGCTATCGCTTTTTCGACATTCGTCCAGTTGGTATTCTGCGTCAGTATCGCCCCGACGCAAATTTCCAGCGGCGTTTCGCCGGGCCACCATTCCCGATGCCCAAACCGCGCCCGAGCGGCCTCGTACATCTGCATCAATATCTGCGATGTTTTCGACATTGATGGAGAGTATAATATCAAATTCGGATCAACGCGAATTTGTTGGAGTTACCGTGCCTGAATTGAAAGTCATTTCGGAGATGAAGCCGACCGGGGATCAACCGGGGGCTATTGAGCAGTTGACGCGAAAAATTCGCGGGGGTGAAAAGTATAACGTCCTGCTGGGCGTTACAGGGTCCGGCAAGACCTTCACAATGGCAAACGTCATCGCCAATATCGGAAAGCCCACACTGGTTATTTCGCACAACAAGACACTCGCCGCCCAACTCTACGAGGAATTCAAAGAACTGTTCGGCGAAAACGCCGTCGAATACTTCGTCAGTTATTACGATTACTACCAGCCAGAGGCCTACATCCCCCAACGCGACATCTACATCGAAAAAGATGCCGCACGAAACGACGACCTCGACCGACTCCGTCTCTCGGCCACCACTTCCCTGATGAGCCGGCGGGACGTGATTGTCGTATCGAGCGTCTCGTGCATCTTCGGCCTGGGAAGCCCGGAAAAGTACAAGGAAATGGTCGTGCCGATTCGCGTCGGCGATTACATTGATCGCGACGAACTGCTGCGGAAATTCGTCGATATGCAATACGACCGCAACGACATCGACTTCCGACGCGGAACGTTCCGCGTTCGCGGCGACACGGTCGAGATATATCCTGCCTACGAGCAGTTCGCTTATCGGGTCGAGATGTTCGGCGACGCGATTGAGGCTGTCCGGCTGATTCACCCGACCACCGGCGAGTCGCTAAGCAGCGTCGAATCGGCGTTTATTTTCCCAGCCGTTCATTACGTCGCGCCGGCTGAAACGCTCGAACGGGCGGCGGTTAGCATCAAGGCTGAACTCGACTCGCGTCTGATCGAACTTCGCAATGCCGGAAAACTGCTCGAATCGCAGCGTCTGGCTGCCCGGACGCGATACGATATCGAGATGATGGTGGAGGTCGGCTACTGCCCCGGAATTGAGAATTATTCCCGCCACCTCGACGGGCGGGCGCCCGGCGAGAAGCCGTACACGCTGATGGACTATTTCGGCGACGATTTCCTGCTGATGATCGACGAATCGCACGCGACCGTCCCGCAACTACGCGCAATGTACAACGGCGACCGCTCACGCAAGGAGGTCCTCGTCGAGCACGGCTTCCGACTACCGTCGGCTATGGATAACCGCCCGCTGAGATTCGACGAATTCGAAGCCTTCCGCAAGCAGGTCGTCTTCGTCTCTGCTACGCCCGGGCCTTACGAACTGGACCTGACCGGCGGAGAGGTCGTCGAGCAGATTATCCGCCCAACAGGACTGGTCGATCCGCCAATCGAGGTCCGCCCCGCAACCGACCAGGTGGCTGACCTGCTGGTGCAAATCCGCAAGCGAGTGGCTGCGAAGCAGCGGACGCTGGTAACCACGCTGACCAAACGCATGTCTGAAGACTTATCGGCCTATATCGAACAAGAAGGCTTCCGCTGCAAGTACCTCCACAGCGAGATAGACACGCTGGATCGGATCGACATTCTCCGCGACCTGCGCGAGGGGAAATTCGACGTGCTGGTCGGCGTGAACCTCCTGCGGGAAGGCCTGGACTTACCGGAAGTCTCGTTGGTGGCGATACTCGACGCCGACAAGGAAGGGTTCCTGCGATCCGAAACTTCGCTGGTCCAAACGATAGGCCGATGCGCCCGAAACGTGGACGCTCAGGTCTTTCTTTATGCCGATAAGATTACCGGCTCGATGCAGCGGGCGATGGACGAGACCAACCGCCGGCGCGAGGCACAATTGGCCTACAACGCCGAGTACAACATCACGCCGCGGACAATCGTCAAGGCCATTCGTTCGGCTTTGACTGACCAGATTTCCGCCCGCCGGACCGCCCGTCAGGCCGTCGGGGCGAGCGAGGACGAATACGACCGCGAGCAGGTTATCGCCGAGTTGGAGGCAGAGATGCTCGAAGCGGCAGAGGATCTGGAATTCGAAAAAGCCGCCGCCATCCGCGACCAAATCACAGAATTAAAAGGCAAGGAACCGCCGAAGCGAAAACGAAAGAAGCCGCCCCATGGGGGCAGGCGAACAACGCGAACAAAAAAACACAGGTGAAAGAATTGTGCCCCCCCTGAAGAGGCGGCATATCCGCTGATGAACGCACGAAGTACCCTCGGAAAAAGAGATTGTTTTGTGCCTTACCCGGTAAACGTCGTTCAGCCAAATAATCGTCCGGGGTGGGTTTCCTGGATGTAATTTTCTTCCCGGAAGAATTCGACGGCTTCGCCTGTCGAGCGGAACAGGCGGGTGGCGGTTTCGGTGATGAATGGTGAAGGCTCTGCCTGGGCGGTCCAGATGACGAAGACATCGCGGGCGGCTTCGTGCGCGTGCTGGAGTTCGCGTTCGACGCCCGACGAGATGCCCGGGCGTGCGCCCAACCCGTCGCCGGCGGGAATGGCCGGTATCAGCGAGATAATCATATCTGACTGGTCGATGAGTTTGAAATCGCGAGCGTAAATCTGCCCGTCAATGTCCGGCAATATCGCCAGCAGTTCGGTGGTCTCGATGCGAATTTCCTTGCCGTCCACATTCAGTGTAACGAAGCGGTCGCCAGCTTCTGCCGCTGACAGCGCCAGGCTGCAAAGGTGTTTTTCCTCCAGGTCGCCGGGGTCGAAGCAGATGAAATGTCGCTTCATCTCGGCTCGAAACTGCTGAATCTGCGCGATTGTCTCGACATCGTCGATGCCGGTCATCGGGAAACTCAAATAGGCCTTTTTCCATTTCCCCGGCGAGATGAACCTTGCGAGCATCTCTGCCGGTTCGTTTTCGGCTTCGTCGCCCAGGCCACGGGCGAGAATGTAAAAACGTCCATGCCCGCGAACGATCTGGCTGAGCAGTTCGGTGGCGAGGATTTCCTCTTCCCGCCAGACCATCAGGTCTTTGAGTGTGTGGTTCGTGTGCCCGTCGCGCAGAAGGCGAGCGTGTATGCGGTCGATGTTATCGACAAGTGTAATGTACAGGTCGGCTGACAGTTCGCCCATCAGGTCGTAATCGAATGCGTAGAACAGCCCGTGTCGCCAGCGAAAGGTGGCGTGGGTATTGACGATAATGTTGGTTTCGGTTGCGCCGAGGGCGAGGATGTCTTTGAAGACGCTCCGGCGGAGGCTGTTCAGCCGGCTCAGCGGCAGGTCGAGGATTTTTCCAGTCGGTACGTCCGGGGCCTCGGCGTACATTCGCTCGCCGACGTTGCAGAGCGCAACGGGGACGCCTGCGCGTTGGGCTGCGGCAACGGCCTGTTCAAGAAAGGCTTTCTTGTCTATACCAACTTGTCCGGTAACTACGATTCGCATGTCGGATAAGGTTATAACAGTCCTGCGGGGTCTGCGTCGATAACGATTTCCGCGCCGACTTCGGCGCGGAGTTTCGACATTCTTTGAACTACGGCGTTCTGAATTACACCTGCTGTTGGGCAGAAACAGTTTATTTCAAAGCGAAACAGGTTGCGAATCTTGAATACTCCCGCCTTCATCGGTCCATCTATTCTCACGTCGTTTTTACCAGCGAACAATCGGCGAAGATATTTTCCCAGCGCATCAGCGCCGGCTTCGGCGCGGGCGACCTTCTCGTGGCGGACAATAAATCGCACCAGCCTCACGAACGGCGGAACACCCATCGCCTCGCGCTGCGGAAGTTCATAGGCTGCAAAACCGGCGTAATCATGCTTCAGTGCGAAACGAATGGCAGGGTCCGACGGGTGGAGCGTCTGGACGACAACCTCCCCGCCGCGCTTTGCCCTACCGGCCCGTCCCGCCACCTGAACAATCAACTGGAACGTCCGCTCTGCCGCCCGAAAATCGGGAATCGCAAGGGCAGTATCTGCGCTGACGATACCGACCAGCGTTACACGCGGGAAATCCAGACCCTTCGCCACCATCTGCGTACCCAGCAGAATGTCCACGTCCCCGGCTGCGAAACGGTCGAAGACCTCGCGGAATTGTTTCGGGCTGGACATCGTGTCGCTGTCCATCCGCGCCACGACGGCGGTTGGGAACTTGCGGGCGAGTTCGCTCTCGATCCGCTGGATACCCATCCCGAAGAGGATAAGTTTCTTACCGCAGGCGGGGCACGCTCGCGGAACCGCAGCGGTGGCTTGGCAGTAATGGCACATCGCCAGGCTCAGGGCGCGGTGGAAGACCATGGCCCGGCTGCACTGCTCGCACTGGAGTTGCCATTTGCACGACGGGCAAAAGACGAAACTGGCGTACCCGCGACGGTTCATCAGGAGGATCGTCTGCTCGGATCGGTCGAGCGTTTGGGCGAGTTTCCGTTCAAGCGTCCTTCCGATGAGTTCGATTTTTCCGGGCGTGATTTCCTTTCGCAGTTCCACCAATTGCAGCGCCGGCATAGGCAGGGAGTGAATCCGTCGCGGAAGTTTCAGCAATTCGTATCGTCCGGTTTGTGCGTTGTGGAGCGATTCCAGCGACGGCGTAGCCGAACCCAGCAGAATCGGAACGCCTTCGATGGCGGCACGTTTGACGGCTACATCGCGCCCGTGGTAACGCGGAACGGTTTCCTGCTTGTACGACGACTCATGCTCCTCATCGACGATTATCAGTCCAAGCCGCCGGGCAGGGGCGAATACCGCGCTTCGAGGACCTATGACGCAGGTGGCGTACCCGTCGCGTATCTGCTCGTAGTAGAACGCTCTCTGTGCCGCCGTCAGCCCGGAATGCAGCACCGCCACCCTCGGCAGGCGAGCGGTAAGTCGCTCAAGCGTCTGCGTAGCCAGGGCGATTTCCGGCACCAGCAATATCGCCTGCTTCCCGTCGGCGATGACCCGGCGAATCGCCCGCAGGTACACTTCCGTCTTTCCCGAAGCCGTTACGCCGTGCAGAAGCGTTACGCTGAATCCGCCGGCGAGTTTGGTTTCCACAGCGGCAAGGACCTTCTGCTGGTCGTCGTTGAGGTCGAACGGGTCGGGAGCGATCTGCTCGTCGAGTTGTTTCAGGATTTGCGGGCGTGTTTCGGTGCGAATAAGTTCACGACGGAGGAGTCGGCGGACGGTGTCGCGCGAAGAACCGCTATGGGCGAGTAGTTGCTCGACCGGAACGGGTTCGACGCCCTGAACGCGGGCCTCAAAAAGTTCATCAAGAAAACGCCGCTGGCGAGAACCAATCGACTTTGGCCAATCGGCCTTTCCTGCCAGAAGATACGCGACTGTCTCGGTTCGAGGCGCCGTCCTTCCCACAGCCGCCGGTACCATCGCCGAGAAGACCATGCCCGGCGGAGCGAGGTAATACCGGCTCATCCACTCGCCCAGTTGCAATAATTTCCCGTCGAGTTGGGGTTTTGTCGTGTCTATAAGTTCGGCTACGGATTTGAGTTTTCGCTGCCCGGGCGGACGGTTGATTTCCGCGACGAATCCGAGCGTCTTCCGGTCGCCCCGTCCAAACGGTACGCGGACGCGCATACCCACTTCAGGGGCGATAAAATCCGCAGGCCAGAGGTAATCGAACGTTCGCCAGACACCGGCAGCGACGGCAACACCCACCACGTGCGGAGAAGAAACAGAATCGTCTTTGAAAAGATTGCTCACGCGTTCCATATTATGCCCCATCGGCGATGATTCCAAGGAGCGATGTTGAGATTTGACCTCTAAAGAGTTAGTCTTTAGCAATTGCAGGAAGCAGGAGACTAAAAATATGACAACCGACGCGACAGAGAATAATCAGAGACCATCGAAGATACTGGTGGTGGACGACAACGCCCAGAACCTTGAATTGCTGATCGAGTACCTTCAGACAATCGACGACGTGGAGACTTCAACCGCCGTCGATGGTATCGAGGCGCTGGAGATGGTTCAGCAGGTCGAACCCGACCGTATTCTGCTGGACATAATGATGCCCCGAATGAGCGGGTTCGAGGTCTGCCGGAAACTCAAATCCGACCCGAACACACGCGACATCCCCATCATTATGGTAACGGCTTTGAACGAACTGTCCGACATCGAACGCGGCGTCGAATCGGGAACGGACGACTTCCTCTCGAAACCCGTCAATCGCCTGGAACTTATCACGCGAGTAAAGTCGCTGCTGAAACTGCGACACCTCAAAGACGAACTCGAACGGACACTGACATATTTGAACGACGTTGAATCTTCACCCCCGACCCCGTAGGCCGTAGGCTGGGACGTAGCGACACGTAGTGTCCCTACGGGAAGCGGAGTCCCACCTTTATTCCTTTTGGAGAAACACCTTGAAGAAAATCACACTCGGATGCTTTTTGGTTTTGTTTTTCATCGTCGGATGCGACGACATGCCGACGACTTGGACAGACATTGAGCCGGTTGGTTATTGCCCGCCAGCTGAGATTGTCGCGTGGACGACTACCGAATCGGGCGTAACCGTCGCCAAACTTTCCAACGGACTGACGGTCATCGTCGCCGAAAACCACAATGCGCCGGTCGTTTGCGTCAAGGCGTACGTCCGCGCCGGCGGGCTGTACGAAAAGGAATGGCTCGGAGCGGGCCTGAGCCACTTATGCGAACATCTGGTAGCGAAAGAGTCCATCCACGAGATGCCCGGCGGTGTTTCGCATTCGTCGGGCGAGAAACACTCTCGAACCCTCGAAATCGGCGGGCAATCAAACGCAAATACAGGTCAGGCACGCACCTGCTACTACATCGCGGCCTCATCAAGCAAGACAATGCAATGCGTGGACCTGATTGCCGATCAGGTTTCCAGGCCTGACATTACGCAGGCCGATTTCGATCGCGAGCACGGCGTCGTCCAGCGTGAACTGGAAATGGGCAAAGACAATACGTCGCGCCAGATGTGGTACGCACATTCAGCCGACCTTTACGGTACGCATCCCGCCGCCGTACCTGTAATCGGATTCGCCGAGCCGCTGAGCAAACTCACACGCGACGACGTGCTGACCTACGTCAAACGAATGTACGTCCCGCAGAATATCATCTTCGTCGTCGCCGGCGACGTGGACACTCTCGCTGTGCTCGAACGCGCCTCTGTGCGATTCGGACACTTCAAAAAAGGCCTGACGCCCGACCTGTCCCTTCCGGAAGTCCCGCCGATTACCGGCGTCCGTCGCCAAACGATAACCAGCAAGTCCGTCAAAGATGTTATGGAGTACATCAGTTTCCAGACAATCCCGCTTATCCACGAAGACCTCTACGCACTGGACGTGTTGAGTTATATCCTCTCGCGCGGAAAGAGCAGCCGAATGGTCCGGTCGGTCCAGTTTGAAAAACGACTCGTTACGTCCATCGGGACCGGTTCATGGACGCCGGAATGGGGAAAGGGTGTTTTCAATATCGATTTCCGCGCCGAACCGGACAAGGCCGACGCCGCAGAGACCGAAATCCTCCACCAACTCCGCGCCGTCATCGCCGACGGCGTTACCGAGGCAGAACTCGCCAAGGCCAAGCGACAGAAACTAGCCGACCTGATCTATACCCAGCAGAAGGCAGAAGCCGTCTCCGAAACACTGGCGCGGGACTATATGACCACCGGCGATGTGGATTTCTCGCGGAACTACACCGCCAACATCCAGAAAGTAACAGCCGGCCAGGTTCGGGAAATGGCGGAGAAGTATTTCACCTTCGAGAAGATGGTGATTACGCGGATGGTTCCCGAATCGCTCCGAACAGACAAAACGCCCTCGACCCCAAAGGCCGCCGAGGCGAAGACCGTTACATTCAAACTGCTCAACGGCCTGCGAGTAATCCTTCATCCGACAAAGGCTGTCGGTCTGGTTTCGATGACGTTCGTTACCAAAGGCGGGTTGCTGGTCGAAAGCGAAAAGATCAATGGTCTGGGATCGTTGATGATGGCGTTGAGCACGCGCGGTGCGGGCAAACGCTCTGCCGAGGAGATTGACGCTTTCTTCGACGAAGCCGGTGGTGGCATCACCGGAAAATGCGGGAATAACTCCTTCTACTGGGATGCGTCCGTCCTGTCGGACCGCTTCGAGAAGGCCTTGGAAATCCTCGCCGATGTCGTGCAGCACCCGACCTTCCCGAAAAAGGAACTGGAAAACCTCAAGCCGATGCACAAGGCGGCAATCAAGCAGGTCGATGAAAACTGGACACCGCAGTTGATGAAGTTCTTCCGTCAGAAATTCTTCACCGGCTCGCCGTACCAGATGCTATCCAGCGGCAAATCTGGAGTAGTGGAATCGGCCACGGTCGAGCAGATTTCCGCTCACCACGCCGACAGCATCAATACCGGTTTCAGCGTTCTAGCCATCTACGGTAATTTCGACGCCGACGCCGCCAAGACGCAAATCGAACAATTATTCAAAAGCCAAGCCAAAAAAGAGGACATCGCTTACGCTTGCCCCAAACGTAAGGTCGCGCCGGAAGGCGAATTGCACGTACTCAAAACCAAGAACGTCCAGGCGGGTGTTATTGTGGCTGTGCCGGGAATGAAGGTAGCGGACATTTCCGACCGCATCGCGATTACCGTGCTGGATACGATTATCAGCGGGTATCGCCTGCCTTCGGGTTGGTTGCATACGGAACTTCGCGGAAAGCGCCTGGTGTATGTCGTACACGCCTACAACTGGGCAGGCCTGCTGCCCGGAGCGTTTGTAACTTACGCCGGATGTCAACCTGAAAAGGCCCCGGAAGTCGTCGGGATCATCAAGAAGAACCTCGACCGTGCAGCCGGTTACACGCCGACGCAAAAGGAGATCGACCGTGCCGTCAATATCATCCTGACAGCCGACGCTCTCGGCGCTCAGTCAATGTCGAGCCTGGCAATGGGAGCCGCTCTGGACGAACTCTACGGAATGGGATACGACTTCCGAAAGAAGGCAGAGAAACTGTACCGCAAGATAAAGCCCGCCGACGTGCAGCGCGTAGCGAAAAAATATCTGGGCAAGGGATACGTCGTAATCGTAACGACGCCTAAACCGGAAGCGTTTGAGAAATAACGCCGGGTGGAAATACGCAGGAGTAGCGAATGACTGACATGGAAGATTATCTGTCGTTTTCGGTTCGTGATTTCGCAACGGCGACTGCCGAGAAACGCCCCACTCCCGGCGGCGGAACTGTGGCTGGCGTTGTCGGCGCTTTGGCGACTGCGCTGGGCGAGATGGTGCTGAACTTCACGCGAGGAAAGAAGGCCTTCGCCGAATTCGCCGACGCCCACGAAACCCTGGCCGTTCGCCTGGCGCGGGCCAGGGGAATGTTCGCCGACCTCACCGCTGACGATGCAGCCGCTTATACCCTCTACACCGAAGCGAATAAATGCGAAGACGAAACCAAAGCCGCTAAAATGGCGACGGCACTGGCGGCGGCCATAGACGTTCCGCGTCAGATGACGGCATTGGCGATTTCGGTACTGGAAAGCCTTATCGCCCTCGGCGGGCATTGCAACAACTACCTGCTGACTGACCTTTCGGCTGCGGCGATTTTGGCTGAAGCGGTCGTCCGGCTTAGCGATTATAATGTTCGCGTCAATGCCGCCGGCCTGGCCGACAAGTCAGCCGCCGATGACCTGCGAAAAGCATCGTCGCGCGACTGCAAACGAGCATCGGAATTGTGCGAAACCGTAGAAAAAATCGTTGGAGAACATGTCTGCTGACTGCTGAACGCTGATGGCTCGTGAATACGACATAGCGAAAACATCGGGCGCTTGTTCAGCCTGTGAGCGGGAACTTACCGTCGAAGAAGACTTCATCGTCGCCTTGTTCGACACGGCTGAAGGGTTTCGGCGGGACGACTTCTGCAAATCCTGCTGGGAATCTCGCCCCGATGATGCGGACCAGGCATTTTCCATCTGGCAAAGCCGGATACCCAAACCCGACGCGCCGAAAAAACAGGTTATCAATAATAACGTGCTCGTCGGATTCTTCGAGAAACTCGCCGGACACGATGAACCGGCGAAAATCAACTTCCGCTTTGTCCTCGCGCTGATGCTGATGCGGAAGAAACTGCTGATATACGACGGCAGCGACGAAGAAGAAGGCCGCGAAGTCTGGACGATGCACTTCAGAAAAGAGCAATCGCCGGTAAAGGTAATCCGCCCGGAACTGGATGAAGAACATATCGCCGAGGTCGGCTCGCAACTGGGAGCCTTATTCGAGGTGGAAACATGAATCTACGCATAACGCTGTTGTCTATTGCAGGTTTGGTTTTTCTGGGCGGGTGTCAACCGTGTCCGGAAAAATTCGTTTCGACCGAAATGCTGGTGGCTGAGTATAACGCCAACGCTTCGCGGGTTCCGCGGCTTTGGGCACGGGCGAGGATTCGTGTTACCTTCAGCGACGAGAAGGGACGCAGCATCTCGTGGGGTTCGGCCTCGCCTCTGGCGGCGGGCAATGCGATTTTGCTGCTGGATAAAGGAGCCGGTTCGTCCAGCCCGACGGATTTCGTCATTGTTGGAAAAGAGATAACGGAGTTGTTCCGCATGGGGACCGATTCGGCAAACGGGTTGTATTACTGTTGGGTGAACCTGGGTAATCAGGGCAAGGCGTGGTTCGGAAGGACGAAATTCGCCGGTGCGCCGGGCGTGAAGGCCATACCCCTCGACCCGCTGCAACTTCTGGAAATACTTGGCGTAACGGAACTTCCGGAGGTTCAGGCAGGGGCAATGCCGGCAGTCGTTATGACGCTCCAACAAAAACCCTGTGCTTATGTCGTTCGATACTTAAAGCCCCAGCCAATCAGTGGACACCTGAAAATCTGGCGCGAAGTCTATTTCCGCTGGTCAGACACCGAACCGCGCAGGCCTTATCAAATCAAACTCTACGACGCAGACGGATTATGTCGCGTTGTCGCCGAGGTATCCGACTATAAACCCGTTGCCACCGACACCGATGGCGAGGGACCTATAATGCCGACGGACATTCGCATAACTTTCCCCGCGATAAAGAACGTCCAGCCGGCGAGTTCGCTGCACATGAGGCTGTCGGAAATGAGCACGATAAAGCGATTCAGTAATAAGGCCTTTGATTTTCAATCGCACCTTCCGCCGGGTATTGCTAACCCGGTCATGGTGGATGCAAACTGCGAGAATAAATGAGAACCCATACACAAAAAATCGTTACCGCTATTGTTCTGACGCTGACACTTGTATCGTCGCCGCAAACCTCGTCGGCCGATGAGCAGGCATCCCGGTCTTGTATGCTCGTCGGCGGTGCAGAGACGGCGTGGGTGATCCTCTTCGATAAAGACGGGGCTGAATACAAACTGGCGGCGAGGCCCAAAGGCGATAAAGCGAAATGGAAGCCCGTCGGGACCGAACGAACGGGAAGCATCGTGGCTGCGGCGTCTGACGGAGCAAGCCTGGTGGTCTTCTTCTCCGACGGCGAGAACATGCGATATTTCCCGCATCGCTCACAAGGTCAGCCCGGAATAAAACCGCCCGACGACCTTTTCGGAAAAGACGCTCAAATCCTCGCTTCCGCCCCGGCCGACGACGACAACAACGCCGTGATAGTGCTGGTTGCCCGACCAATCAGACGACGTCCGCGAACGCAACCAGCCTTACCGATTACCAGTACGCAAGCGGCGAAATCCGGCGAACTGGTCCTTCTGCAATGCACTTCGCAGAAATGGCGGCAAGTCGCCGTCGTGCCGAACGAACTTATAAAATCCGCGACTCGTGCTCGTGTGGCCGTTTATAAAAACACGATCTACGTCCTGGCAGAACACCCCAAAGAGGCACTTGCGGTATTCGATGAAGGTAAATGGCGAAAAGTTGATTTACCCGATGTGCCGGCTGGTAGCAAACTGCTGGCGATGATGATTATCGAGGACGCCCTTGTGCTGGCGGCGTTTGATGTCGAGGCCGGCGCGGTGAATCTCGTCCGGTTCGCGTCGGGTAAGTGGCAACCGCCCCAGACGGTCAAACGGGATGGGAAAAACCTCACTTGGTCTGCCGACGCTCCGCCGGTCGTCGCAAGGTTCGCGGGTAAAGCAACCATACTGTGGAAAGCGGACGAAAAGTGGCTTTTCACCACGTGCGAATCCGACGGGCAGGCCGGCGGTGAAAGTCCGATGAACGCCTTTACGTGGGCGGATGAGCAGGAACAGATCGAACGGATGCAGAACATATTTTTCATGGTCGTTTTCGGTATGATAGTCGTGTTGATGTTCTGGCCGGGCCAGACTCTCAGAACCATGCCGTTCTCGCTTCCTGCGACGATATCGCCGGCAAAACTTACCCGGCGTTTTGCCGCTGCGTGTGTTGACGCCCTTCCGCTCCTTTTCATCGCAACGGTCGTCGGTACCAAGGGGCTTGACACTACCACTATCACAACCGTCGATCAACTCTTCGAGCAGGCAAGACAGACTGCTTCGACAACCAGGTTCCTTTATGCTTTTTGGGGATTTCTGGTCGTTTATCCGGCGTACTGTTTCGTGATGGAATATCGTTTCGGCGCGACTGTCGGAAAGATGATGCTGCGTCTCAGGGTCGTCGCCGACAAAGGCCGAAAACCTTCGGCGCGGGAACTGGCGTTGCGAAACGTATCGAAGGCCATTGAAATCCTCGGACTGGTGATGGTCTTTCCGCTGCTTTTCCCGCTGTTGACGCGATACCGTCAGCGGCTTGGCGATAAAATAGCGTGGACGGCCGTTATCAACGCCGACGCCGTCGGGCCTGTAGAAAACCTGACAAACGGAGAAAAGACCGAAAACCGCCCCGACGATGAGGATAAAAAATAAACTCGCCATCCTCATCGAATTACGGGGCAACGGACATGACAACTTTAAGCCCGGAACAACGCGAACAGGAAGACGATTACGTCTTTCCATACCATTACATCCCGTCATTGAAGGACGGGAATTTCTCGCTGACGAGGGTGATGCGATGGGGATACCAGTATATCGCCTACCTGGAGTTTGTGGCCCAGAAGGTCGCCGGGGCGGGCTTCGACTCGCTGCTGGATGTCGGGTGCGGGGACGGGAGATTCCTGTGCGAAATCAACTCGCGATTTCCCGACAAGCGTCTGGTCGGCATTGATATGTCCGAACAGGCAATCGGGTTCGCACGGGCATTCAACCCCGATGTCCGGTTCGTCTGCGGCGACGTTACCGACCGGGCTGTGATGGACGATAAATTTAATGTAATCACGCTTATCGAGACGCTCGAACATATCAAACCGTCGGACGTACCGGTCTTCGTCGAAGCCATTGCCAGCCGACTTGCCGACGCCGGCACTGTTGTGATAACCGTCCCCAGCAGCAACCTCCGTCTGACCCGCAAGCACTATCAGCATTTCGACCTCGAATCGCTCAGCGAGGCCATTTCGCCGCACCTGGTCGTAGCCGAACATTACTACCTCAACAAACTCTCCTTCGCCGATAAGTTTCTGCGGCGGTGCCTGGTCAATAAACTCTTTATTCTGAACGGCAAACGTCTGCGAAACCTCATTTACCGCACATATCGAAAATTCCTGCTCAACGCGCGCCCAAGCAACGCCCAGAGAATCTGCATCCTGTGCAAAAAAGCGAAGGTTTAGCCCGGATGCAGAGGATGCAAGAGATACAATTATTTTCTCAGCGTATAATATGTAAAAATGGGTCGATCCTTCGATAATTCTTCGACGACTTCCCAGTCGGCAAACGTTTCCCGCAGACGCTTGGCCGACATTTCCGCGGGCCAGCCGTAGGAATGCGACAGGCGGTCTATTTCCAGCCAGGACACGAACACGTGCGTTATGCCCATCCGGCGAACCTCGTTAGCCACTTCGTCGGGCGAGTCGCTCCGCCGGAGAATTCCCGCAAGCGGATGCTCGTCGAAGACGGTCGCATAAACAGTCCCTGCCGGCAGATAGAACGCCCGCGACTCGCCGATAAGCATTGTCGGACCCGGTAAAACAACTCGCATTCGAGGGTCTTGTTGAGCAGGATCGTGAAAATAATTCCATGACGACATCAGTCCCCATGCCCCAGCCGAGACGAGCAGTAATGTGGCGATCGTTTTGCAGAGAGGATTTTTGACGGTTAATTGTCCCAGTCCGCCGGAAGCAAGTAGTGAAAGCGGCACAATCGCCAGCGCGATGAACCGCGCCGGCATGTCGCGCGTAAAGAACATCCACACAAACAATTGAATCACCAGAACACCCAGTACCGCCCAGTACCATGCTCCCGTCTCCCGCAGCCTGACAAGCATCAAAATAATCGCCAGGCACGTAAGCAGAATGAGCGATCCCGTTGCCGGCTGGGTCTCGTAAAATTTTTGGCCGGATACGAAGGCGAGAAATCTCTCCGAGCGAGAAGGCTGTCGTTCAGGGGGAATATAGTCCGCCGGTTCAGGAACAGGCGGATGGTAACTCGGCGCGTGCCCATTATTCCAACGAGCAGCGGATTCGTCGGAAAAATGCCCCTGCCCGAACAAACCCATAGCCAACGGAAAGACCGGATTACCCGTAGCGATGGTGTTGCGAATCAGCCAGGGCGAAAACAACATGATCGCTACACCACCGGACAACGCGACATGAGCAATTCGACGCCAACGCACCATCGAAGCAATAAGCATCACCGCGAGCACCGGTCCGGCAACCAGGGCGACACTCAAATACTTCACCGCGCAAGCCGCTCCGAGCATCGCACCGATAATAACCGCCGACTTCACCACCGGTTTGGTTAACCACCGCCGAAGCCATAACAACCCCAAAGCCAGGTAGCAGAACTGCGCCGGTTCGACCATCGCCAGACCCGATAAGTAAATCGCCCACGGCGCAGTCGCCAGCAGCACCACCGACGCCCGTCGTGGCACAGGTTTCAAATCTGTGCTACCAAGAACGCCGACCATCATCACCAGGCCGAACATACCGACCATCAGTTTGGCAAGGTACATCCCCTCGTATGAGCCACCGCGAAGGCACATCCCCAGAAGAAACAGCATCTCAGTGCCGAGCGGATAGTGGCTGTAAACATTGTGGTTCAGTGTGGTTATGGACCCGGCGTTATAATACTCGCGTGGCAACTGGAGGTGGTATTCCAGCACGTCGTAGGAGTCCATGGTCAGGTTTCCAAACCATCCCGGCGGCATGATCGCCGCTGCCAACCAAAGACCCACCGCTATCGCCGGCAGCACCCACAGAATACTTGCGAGAGTGGATTTTCCCGGCGGCTTCAGCGTTTGGAGCGTTCGCCGGGACTGCACCGCCGCTAAAACCACACCGACGCCAATCACAGGCCACCACAGATACATCGTCAAAAGTCCGTCCGCGAGCGAACCGACGAGAAGCACCGCAGTCGAAAGCATCCAGAATCCCATCCCCACCGCCGTTGCCAGGCAAAGCAACCTCGGCGATTGCTCAGTCCTGAAAAAGCGCAGAACCGCCCATCCATATCCGCCTGCCGATGCAAGCACCAGCATCGCCATGGCTCCGTCGGTCAGGACTATTACCATCGCATTGGCGAAATCCGCCACCGAACCGAGCGCCAAACCAAGCGTTACCATCGTCGCAACCGGTAGCACCACAGCCAGGGCCCACGCTGGAACTTTCCCGATTTTTTCGCATTCCGTGTTCACGAGAGTACACAATATACCGCCGATTGAGGTTTGACAACGACTCCGAGATAATCTGCTGTTGGTATTCGCAACGGGTATTGTTTATACTTACCGGTTCTCGAAAGGAAATAACTATGAAACGAAGTATTTGCGTTCTGGTTTTCGCTGGGTTGGTTTTTGCGGCTTTTTGTTTCGGGCAGAAGCCCCCGGCCCGTCCTGCCGCTCCCGCCAGTCAACCAAGTGGCGCTGCGTCTGCGCTGACGAAGATGAAATCGCTGATGGACAGGCCTCGTGGTATGCCTCGCAATGCCGATCCCGTTCCGATAATGAAACAGCGACTTCCGAAGGCACTGTCGGTCTTGGCGGAAATGGAGCAGAAGTATCCCAAGGCCAAGGAACTTCACGAAGCCCGATTGATGGGCGCTATCGCCGCCGTTCAATTGGCACGCATCAACGAAGACCCCTCTATGTCTGAACGCGCGGGGCAGATTGTCGGTAAGATACTCGCTTCTGACGCTCCCGGTCCGCTCAAACTCCGCGCCGATGCGCATCTGGTGCTTCTGAATATCAAGCCGGTCCTGGCCGCCACAACCTCACCGGCGACACAACCGGCAAAGGTGGACACTACGAAAATCATACTGCAATTCACCAAACGCTACGCCAAAACCGACGAGGCAGTCGATGCGGTTACGATTGGAATGCAAATAGCCAAAATCGTAGATGATCAGAAAACTTTCGATAAACTGCTGCAACAATTGGCGAAGGATTATTCAGATGATCCTCGTGTAAAGCCAATACTCCGTCAAATGGGTAAAAACCCCGACATCGGGAAACCGTTCACCGCGACACTGACAAAACTCGACGGTACGAAACTGAACCTGCCGAAGGACCTGTTGGGCAAAGTGGTCGTAATCGACTTCTGGGCAATATGGTGCGTGCCTTGCGTCAGAACACTCCCACACCTCAAATCGCTGTACGCCAAGTACAAACCACGCGGTGTGGAAATCGTCGGAATCAGCCTCGACAAAGACTCCCGACAACTCAAGTCGTTTGTCGCGACCAATAAATTGGGTTGGATTATCACGTACAGCGGCAAGGGATGGGAGGACCCCACCGCACGAAAATACGATATCCGAGGTATTCCCAGTGTCTGGGTAATCGGAAAAGACGGGAAGGTTGTCTCCGACAACGCACGGGGGAAACTGGCGGAAACAATCGAAAAGGCACTGTCGACCACGATTACCAAACCGATGCCGACGACCAGGCCGGCGCCGACAACCAGACCGGCGCGGAAAACGGATAAATAATGAGTCGCATCCTGAACATCCTGCTGATAGTCCTTACGCTCGGGGTCGGCGGGTGCAACTTCGGGAAAGACAACACCAATTCGCAGCCACGGAGTTCGTCCGCCCGATCGGCCGGAAATGAACGGATTACACAACTTGAAGATGAACTGGACATTCGGGGCAAGCAGATTGAAGAACTCCGCACCCGAGCCGGTCAACTCGCCAGACAGATTAAAAACCTGAAGTTTTTGAACGACCAGTTGGAAAAGCAACTCAAAGCCGTCGGCGACGCGCCCCGCCGGCGCGATGAATTCAAGCAGCAGGTCGCCGAAAAGCAATTGGAAATCGATCGCCTGAAAAGTCAAATCAGGCAACTTGCCCAAGCAACCTCCAAACCGACCACCAGACCCGATTAGACGTAAGGTTCGGGCTTACTTCGGATATATCGTCTGTTTCTTCGCCATGAGGAAATAGATTTCCCGCTGGAGGACTTGTTCGAGATTTTCGTCTCGTCCGAGGGAGACGTCTCTGCTGCCTTTCGGACCTCCCAGTCCGGTCAGCGACGCGATGCGAGGCATGTCCGGGTTAATGAAAAGGTCGTACGCTTCAGAGGTGCTGGTTATCTGCGGGGCAAGTAAGTCGGACCGACTTACAAACACTCGGACATCTACGAGGTATCTTTTATTGTCGTCCTGTCGGCGGATACTGATCGTAACGCGACGATAGAGGGTCTGGAGAGTCCCTTCGGCGACATCCCGCTGTGTGGCTGCGTCTTTACGCCAGAACTCGAACCAGTGCCGGGCGATCATTGGGAAAGTCGTAATAACACCCTCACGCCGATCGGCGCGGTCGATAAAAAAACGATATTTACGCAACACTTCATTAGTGGCGTCCCAGATGACGTTGAAATCCTCATCCGCGACCTCCGGCGGGCTGGAAACGGGAGCGCCGGTAGGAATGCAGCCTGCACAAAGAACCGCTACGATTGATAATATGGCAATTTGCAACGAATTCATGGTCTCACTACCTGATTTTCGGAAATTTTCGCTATTAATTTTGGCATGGCGCGCCGGTATATCTTACGTTTCATGTGGCAACCGACGCAGCCGCAAGCCGGGTCTCACCGGCCCGGCACCAATGCCCCACGCCCCGGCCTTCGCTCCTTGGTCGGGGCGTACTTTTTTAATAATAATCCTCCCACCAGAAATATACCAGTAGAAATATCACTCCGGCAACGCGATACTGAGCAAAGCGGTCAGCGTTCAGCGTAGCGGTGCTACGCGGAACACTGATTGCTGTGCGTAGCACCGCTACGCGGAACACTGATTGCTTTTAAAATGCGTATTATCGCCGGTCAACATAAAGGTCGCCGTCTCCTTCCGCCGAAAGGTCCGGCCACACGTCCGATAACCTCACGGGTCAAGGTCGCGCTGTTCAACATCCTCGGCGAGATCGTCGATGACGCGATCGTGGTGGACCTGTTCAGCGGAACGGGGAGTATCGGGCTTGAAGCCATCAGCCGGGGAGCGAAATACTGCTCCTTTGCCGAACGGGACCGTCATGCCCTGGACCGCCTCAGACGCAATATCGACGTGATGGGTCTGACTGACCGCTGCCGGATTTGGCCCGGAGATATTATGCGACACCTGCGCCGACGACTCGCCGAATTGAACGAACCGATTGATTTAGCCTTCGTGGACCCGCCCTATGCGCTTACGGAACGATGGCGGTGGGACAAAGCCCGCGAAAATCTGTTCACGCCCCTTGCCGACAAACTCGCCGACGACGGACTCATCATCTTTCGCTGCCAACGAAACATTGTCCTGCCGGATACGTTAAAACCTCTATACCTGCACGACAGGCGCGATTACGGGCAAATGTCGCTGGTGTTTCTGACGCCGATGGAGCCATGATACTCGCGTGGATACCTTCCCGACTGTACTGGGAGACAAACGGTTATTTCACGGTTACGCTACTGACATGGTGAATCCGGCCGGTATGCGGAACCTCGACGCCCAGGCGAATCGCGGGTTTTTTCGTTTGGGGGTCAATCAACGCGACGCCCAGTGTGTACTCGCCCGCCTGAAGTGTCGTGGACACCTTGATCCTTGCGCTCAAATCATAATCGCCGGGAAGCCAGGCGGACGAATCGACTTTGGTCTGCTTTTCGCTACAGACGACCTTGCCCTTTGCATCCAGTAGATAGATTACCAGCGGGTACCGCCTGTAGAGTTTGCCGACCCCCACGTTCGACCATTCCATCCTGACCTTCAGTTCCTGGCCTTGCGATACCGAGGCGGGGTGCGAGACCTCGCGCAGCACGAAACGGTACCCCGAAAGCCTCGCCAACTTCCGAAGTTTCGGCATTTGCTCGGCGGGGACCTTTTTGATGTTATCACAGATGTAAGTAACATGGTTTTTCAACATGAATTCCACCGCGCTGTCAAATGACCACTTGCGGCGCATCAGAAAATCGTAAGGGCCGTACCACTCGAAGACCACCGGCGCCCGCTTCCACTGATCCTCAAAGCCTTTGACTTCGGCATATCTTTTTGAGCCGACCCAGTTCTTTTCATGCCACGGCGAGCCGACGCCGTCACGGCGCACACCAGCGCCACCGGCAATCGCATACGCCAGCGCCTGCACATCGTCCGACATCGACAACAACGGGGTCTTGCCGAAGGCGTTCAGGTACATGTCGATGATCTGCTTCTTCACCGTCCAGTCCTTGTCGTTCTTCGTGTGCCATTCGCCCCAGATACCGTACGAGCCGATGTCGATAAACTCGATTCCTGCGTGCCCGTCGTAGCGCTTGGCGAGCGCCTTGATGAACGCGCTGTGCTTTTTCAGGTAGATCGGGTCGCCGTAGTCCGGTTCGATGCGTTTGATGCGCTTGCCCCCGGCCATGGTGTCCGGACCGCCCTGGACATATTCGTAGGACTTGCATCCGGCATCGAAAAGCCATTTCGGCGAACAGTAGTATCCCTTGGTATGCGCGTTGGCGGTCATGATTCGGAAAGCGACGCGCGTACCCTGTTTCGACCATGCCTTAATGGGATCGTCGATTAACGCCCAGTCGTATTCGCCCTCGGACGGCTCGACGTCGCCCCAGTTCAAACGGAAGTAGGTAACCGCATACGGAAATCGCATCTCACGGGAGGGCATCCGATAAAAGGCCATCCAACCTTTTCCCGGATTGACAAAAACCTTGTCGGTTTGCTTAAACCGGACCGTAACGATTTCCTGTTTAGACATGGACGGTTTTTCCTTCCCACAGCCCGACAATGCGACGGCCATTACTACCCCAACAGCACCAATAAGCAACGTTGCACAGTGTATCAGTCTTGTGTCCATTCGTCGCATTCTCCTGAATCAATCTAGCCACCGCTCTGGACGTGGATCATAGCGGAAACACCGGTAATGATCTTCAGAAAAAAGTGTGAACTGTTTTACGACACATCTGTCTCTGTCTGCCGGCGAAACATAACCGTTTCCGATGCGTTAAAACCTTTATACGTGCACCGAAGACGCGATTATGGGAATATATTTCTAACACCGAGAAAATCCGAATGTCGAAATACGAAATACGAAACAATATCAAATGACCAAAATTCAAAATCCGAAACAGAAAAAGATTCTGCTGATTGGGATGTTTGAGATATTTGGTCATTATGATTTCGAATTTGTTTCGGATTTCGTATTTCGATATTCGTATTTCCTGAATTGATTTCTGGTGAAATTATGGCAAAATCTCCCTACCTTTATTTTGAGCCTGACCGACTGGCGAAGTTCGCCAATTTGAATCTTTTGGCCCGCCAGGTGGTGGAGGGGTTCATCTCAGGCCTGCATCGCAGTCCGCACAAGGGTTTTTCCGTGGAGTTCTCCGGTCAGCGGGAATACTCGCCCGGCGACGACCTGCGGCACCTCGACTGGGTCGCGTGGGCAAGGACCGACCGCTTCTATATCAAGCAGTACGAGCAGGAGACCAACCTGCGAGCGTACATCCTGCTGGACATCTCAGGCTCGATGAATTACCGCCACAGCGGCGAGGTTACAAAGTACAAATACGGCTGCTTCCTGGCGGCGTGCCTGGCGTACCTGATGTGCCGGCAGCAGGATACGGTCGGAATGGTCGCCTTTGACAGGAAGATTCGCCTGCACCTTCCACCGGCATCGACGCCGGCGCACCTTGACCGCCTCTTCACAGGCCTGGAGAGTCTCAAACCCGGAAAGCAAACCGCCGTGGCCGGTACTTTTCACGAACTGGCAGAGAGAATCGCCAAGCGCGGGCTGATAATCGTCATTTCCGACCTCTACGACGACCAGACCGAGGTAATGCGTGCGCTTCAGCATTTCTGCTACAAGAAGCACCAATTGATCCTGTTTCACCTTTTCGACCGCGCGGAACTGGATTTCCCGTTCAGGAAAATGACCAACTTCGTTGACATGGAGACCGGCGAAAAGATGCAGGTCGATCCACGCCTGCTGCGCGATTCGTACCGCGACGAGATCAATTCATTCATCGAACGCTACCGCAAGGAGTGCAGCGACCGGAACATCGAATATGTCCAGGCCTGCACCGATGAACCTTACGACTTGATGCTGCTGAATTATTTATCGCGGAGGAGGCGATTGATTCGACGATGACGCTGGCGATTACATTCGTAACGGGATGGTTGCTGCTGGGTCTGGCGGCTGCGGCGATACCGCTGGTGTTGCACCTTCTCGCGTCGGTGCGAGCGCCGCAGGAGTATTTTCCGACGCTGCGGTTCCTGAAAATGGGTATGGAAAAGACCGCCCGCCGACGGCGCCTGGAGCATTGGCTTCTGCTGCTGATACGCTCGGCGCTACTGGCGCTACTGGCGATGGCGCTGGCTGAACCCATCCTGAAATCGACTTCCGGTTTCTTCTCGGACAAGCGTTTCGCCGCTGTGATTATCGTCGATAACTCCTATTCGATGGGCGTCGGTCGAGGCGGCGAGTCGCGTTTGGATGTGGCGCGGCGCGAAGCGTCCAAACTCCTCGGCGGAGCCGACAGACCCTCAGCGGCGGCTTTGATACTGACCAACTCATCCGACCGTCCCGAAAATCTGCGGAGCGACCTTGAAGTCCATCGGCAGAAACTTTCGCAGGCGAGTCTGTCGGCGGCCCGGGCCGATATGTCTGAATGCGTCAGGGAGGCGCTGGCGCTGCTGAAGAACAGCACCGCCCCGCAGAAGGCGATTTACATCTTCTCCGACATGCAGCGGATAAGTTTTGGAAATCCGGTCAAATATGATACCGCCGATGTGCCTCTGATGCTGGTGGACTGCTCCGGCGGCGTCAAAGCGGTCAACGTCGGGATCGAGAAGATGAAGATTACCGGAAGCCGGATCGCCGGACGGGAAATGAAATTCACCGCTACATTGATTAATTCCTCCGCCACGGATAAGGAAGCGCACGTCTGGCTTCAGGTCGATGGAGCCGAAGTCGGTGAACCGGTGCGAAAAATCCTGCCCGCCGCCAAAAACGACACCCCGTCCGGGACAGACGTGCAATTCGTCCACGCTTTCGGCGAGCCGGGCGTCCACGTCGGCCAGATCGCTATCAGGGAGGCAGACGACCTTACCGTTGATAACGTCCGCCGCTTCAGCCTTCGTATCGGAGGCGAAATCCGCGCGCTACTCGTCGCCGGAAGCGGTCGAGTCGCCGGTTATAACCCGGCTGCGTCGTCCCATACCCTTACAGCGGCGCTGGATTCAGTCGATGTCTGGTCCATTCGACGACGGACGGTGATGTCCAATCGGTTCGACGCCGACTCCCTGACCGGCGCGCAGGTGGTTTTCTTCGCCGATGTTCCGGAATTCACCGCAGACCAGGCCGCCGCCGTGGTCGAGTTCGTGCGGAGCGGGGGTTCGGCCGTCTTCTTCCTCGGTCCGACCGTTAAGACATCAAATTACAACGAACGTTTCGCCGGTATGCTTCCCGGTCGGATCGCTCAAGCCATCGGACAGGTCGGTATGGAGGCCCAGGGACTCCGCGCGGTCAAAAACCTTCGCCATCCGTATCTGGAAGGGCTGTACGAAACGCCCGCCGATTATCGTGAAGTCATCATCCAGCGATACTACCGCATGGAGCGCCTTATCGGGGACCATGAAACCGTCCTTTCATCACCGGCCGGCGATCCGATTCTCTTGGCCAGGAATTTCGGGTCCGGGCGGGTCATTCTGGCGACCACCACCGCCGGGCGGGAATGGAATAACCTCGCCACTACAAACCTGCTGCTTCCGATGGTAACGCGGATATGCTTCGCCTCGGCTGAACATCTCGGAGCCGACAACACCTTCAGCGCCGGTTCTGCCGTTACGATTCGCTTCGGCGAGGGCGTTACCGGTAAGTCGGCTGTGAATGTTACGACGCCTGACGGCTCTATCGAGGTCCTTACGATCAGCGACAGTTCGGAGGCGGTGTTCACAAAAACGAATCAGCCCGGTATCTATCGTTGGGAGGTCGCCGCTAACGGTCCTGCCGGCGCGTTCGCCATTAATCCCGCCGGCGTCGAAAGCGATTTATCCGCTATCGCACCTGAGGCTATGGCCGAAGCGATAAAATCGCAAAATGACGGGGTGGGTGTCTATTTCGGCGGGACGCTGGATGACGTTCATAAATCCGCAGCCGAAGCAGCCGCCGGAGACAACCTCTGGGACCGACTCCTGGCCGTTGTAATACTCCTGCTGGTAATCGAAGCCGTCGTCGCCAACCGCTTCCGACGCGGCGACAAACCAACCCCCGCCCACCTGAACCCATCCCTGGCGGCGTAACTAAATTGACAATTGGCAATCGGCAATTGACAATTGCTTTCGTCATGGGCGCGATAACTACTCCTGAAGAAGTCAAACTGATTTCCGGGATGATCTCCGGAAGCAGGGAGATTCTCGCCGAAGCGGCTGGGCGCCTCGAAAGGGAATTCGGGCCGATCGACCTGGTCGGCGAGGTGATGGAGTTCGACTTCACGCATTACTACGACGAGGAAATGGGAACGGGTCTGCTTCGGCAGTTCGTCGCGCTGAAGAAACTCATCGACCCGGAAGAAATCGTCGCTATTAAAAGAATAACCAACGACATTGAAGACAACTTCGCCGAAGGACCGAATCGCAAAGTCAATCTCGATCCGGGATACATCACCGAAAGCAAACTCATTCTCGCCAGCACAAAGGATTTTTCCCATCGTATATATCTTTCGGACGGTATATACGCCGAGGTAACGCTGATGTACGTTCGGGGCCGGTGGGTTTCGCAGCCTTATACATTCCCCGATTACGCATCGGGGCGTTATGATAATTTCCTGACGAAGGCGCGGAACGCACTCCGGGCGAAGTTGGGACGAAAAGGACATACTAAATGATAGAACTTTCCGCAGCAGCCGCCGTGGGCCTGGCCTTTGTCCTGTCTCTTATCGGGACGGTAATGATGCGGAAACTCGCCCTGTCGCTGGGTTTTATCGACCAGCCCGGACGGGACCGCCTGCATCGCAAGCCGACGCCGCTTCTGGGCGGTGTGGCCATTACCGCGGCGATACTTATTCCGAGCATTCTGGCGATGGTCCTTGCGCGGGTCTGGTCGGTTGCGGGCGCACCGGACTGGCTTCCGAAAGAATTGTCTGTCCATATCGCCGGCGCTGTCGCAAAAACACCGCTTGCGATGGTAATCCTGGCTGGATGCGTGCTTCTGCACGTCGTCGGACTGATAGACGATCGCAAGCGACTTGGTCCGTGGCTGAAACTCGCCGCCCAGATTATCGTAGCCTGTGCGGTCGTATTCATAGGCGGTCTCCGTTTGCTGGAGATGGTCGGTGAACCTTTCAGCAGTATCGCCAGCATATTGTGGCTGGTGCTGATTACCAACGCATTCAATTTTCTGGACAATATCGACGGGCTTTCTGCCGGTGTGGCGGCGATATGTTCTGCGGCATTGCTTACCGCGGCGGCGGCATCGGGGCAATGGTTCGTCGCCGGTTGGCTTTGCCTGCTGTTGGGCGCGTCGCTGGGGTTTCTGGTATTCAATTTCCCGCCGGCGAAGATTTTCATGGGCGATTCCGGTTCGCTGGTGCTCGGTTTCATGCTGGGCGTGCTGAGTATACTGACGACGTACTATCACGGCGGGCCTAGTGGCGTGTATTACAGCGTCTTCGTTCCGGTGGTGCTCCTGGCGGTTCCGTTGTACGACACTCTCAGCGTGGTGCTGATTCGTATTCGCAATCGTCGCAATCCGATGATCGGCGACCAGCGGCATTTTTCGCATCGTCTGCTGGGGCGCGGGATGAGTCAGCGCAAGGCGGTTATGACGATCTATCTAGCCACGGCTGCGACGGCCGCCGGCGCGTCGCTGCTCCCTCACGTCAACCAAACCGGCGCGATACTGGTTTTCGCCCAGACGGTCGGTATCGTGTCGATTATCGCCTTGCTCGAATCCGCCGATGGCAGGGGCAAACCATGACCGGCGACGAAAACCGCGTCGCCCGTCTCCTCGAAGGCGCTGCGATGATTTGTATCCTGGCGGTGCTGGCAGCCAGACCTTTCGTAGCCGAGATGCCTTTCCGCACCTCGCAACTTGTCTTCGCCGTTGCCGACAACGGACAGGTTCCCCATAAATCGCCGGACGAACTTCTGCGGGTTACATTCGCGATGATACTGCTGGCGGGCGTTGTGCTTTGCACAATCTCGCAGGCGATCCGGCGGAAATACCTTTCTGGCGGACTGATACCTATCGTGTTGATTCTCGTTTTCTCGGTATGGACGTTCATCGGTGCGATAAGGGCTGTGGATGTCCGCGGCGCGTTGATTGGATGGTTTGAGCAGACGGGCATTCTCCTGGCTGCGATGGCGATGGCGTATCTTGTCGCCCGCAGGCCGGGGCGGGCGAGGATGGTTGTCGTGGTCCTCGTCGCGCTGGCGGGCGCAATAGCAACCAAGGCCTGCGCCGAAGTGGTCTGGGAAATACCGCAGCGGATTGAATCCTTTCGGGAAAATCCCGAAAAGCAACTCGCCCAGGTAGGAATCACGCCCGGAACGGCCCAGGCGAAGATGTTTGAAAGACGCATCGACGACAGGGCGTCTCTGGGATATTTCGGCCTGTCTAATGTGTTCGCGTCGCTTCTGATTTTGCTGGTGTCGGCGGCGGCGGGGTTGACAATTGAAAAATTCGCGTCGGCGAGGCGCAGCCGAAAGGACGCTCCGCCGGGCAAGGGCGAGATACATCTGCCGACGCTGGCAGCAGTAATCTCCGGCGGGCTGTTCGTTCTGTCCCTGGTTGCATTGTTCCTGACGCGGAGCAAGGGCGGCATCGCAGCAGGCGTTGTCGCTGTCGCTGTGGCGATGATGATTATGTACAAGTCGGATTTCTTCGCACGGCACCGCCGGAAACTTCTAGCAGCCTGTGCTGCCGTCATGCTGACGGGAATCTGCACGGTAGCGGGATGGGGTATCCTTCGCGGCAGCCTGCCCGGATTGAGTATGCAGATTAGATGGGAATACTGGGTCGGGTCAGCCGGCGTCATCAAGGAAAAGCCCGTTTTCGGTACGGGTCCGGGAGGGTTCGGCGAGGCGTATCTCCGCCACCGCCTGCCCGAAGCCGCCGAGAGCACCAAAAGCCCGCACAATCTCATCATGGACGCTGCTTGCCAGTACGGCCCGATCGGTGCGGCGGTCTATCTGGCGATACTGGTGTGGATGTTTGTTGCCGTAACCGGGTGGCACGGTCAAGTTGAAGCGGAGCGGAAACTTGGCCGTGGTGGGTTTTCGACACGGACAAGCTCCACTTCGTTCCGCTTGACCGTGCCACCCGACTCGTCAATCGGAACCAATCGACAGGCGATACGATGGTGTATTTTCCTGTCCCTTGTCGTCTTTGCCGTCCGTGCGGCGTGGATGGACTCGACGGACCCGAATGTGCTGATGCTTGAGGCCGTGATACCGGCCGGCATCTTTGCCGTGTGTCTTCTGGCGGCGATGTGGACAGGGTCGGCGCTGGGCGCGGATTTCATCAGCGACGGGTACTTTCGCGTAGCCGTCGTCTGTGGACTGGCAGGATTCATCCTGCACAACCTTGTTACCTACACACTCTGGATGCCGGCAACGGCCACGGTCTTCTGGATTACCACCGGCGCAATGGTCAGCCCCGCCCTCGCCAAGGCTACAGCCGGTAAAATGCGAATACCTGTTGCAATTCTGGCGATAGCGGGGCTTGTCGCAGCGGGAGTATGGTTGTGGAGACCTGTGCAGGTCAGAACGCTACATGTCCACGCCGCACAGGAAGCGATTTCTCACGGGCGCATCGCGTCAGCCATAGAGAATATGAAACTCGCCGCCGAAGCCGACCCGCTCGACGCCTTCGCCCCGGCCGGCCTTGCCAAACTATACGCAGCCGGCGGAAGACCCGCAAAGGCGGTTGCCTGCGCCGAAGAAGCCTGGTCCCGGTCGCCGACATTCTCAAACGCCAGACTCCTCGTGCGGGCGCTGCGCGGCATACCGGACCATCGGGATGAGGCTTTGGAAATGGCGACAAAAGCCGTCAAACTGGACCCGATGAATATGTGGTTCCGCCTTGAGTACGCCGAGATGCTCCTGTCGGCAGGTAAGAGCGACGAAGTGCTGCAACAGATACACGAAATCCGCCGAATCCACCACGCCCGCCCAACCATCAGCGACCTGAGACTGACCAGTGAGGAACTAAAAAAACTCGACGTGATGGAAAAGCGGATTAACCGTCGTCGCAGCGACGACGGTTAAATTCACAAGCCGACCCTAACATCCACTTGCCGCTCGGCGTTGTTTGTATTATCTTCCCTGACATGAACAGAATAGGATTTGGATTTGATTCACATCGTTTCGTCGAAGGCAAACCGCTGATGCTGGGTGGGGTCCGCATAGAACACGATCGGGGCCTGGCTGGGCACAGCGACGCCGACGCCGCACTGCACGCCGTTATCGACGCGATGCTCGGAGCCGCCGGGCTGGGCGACATCGGAGAGTTCTTCCCCGATACCGCCAAGAAAAACAAAAACGCCGATAGCGGAGTGATGCTCGTCGATGTCCTCGGCGAAATCGCGCAGATGGGCATGGAAGTGGTCAACTGCGACGTAACAATCGTGGCCGAAGCGCCGAAACTGACCAAGTATAAAATGCCCATGCGAGAGCGAATCGCAGACCTGCTGGGGCTGGATATTTCGGTCGTCTCCGTCAAAGCCAAAACCGCCGAGGGAATGGGCCTCATCGGCGCAGGCGAAGGACTGGCCGCTTTCGCAGTAGTCCTGCTCGAAGAAATATAACAATTGGAAATTGACAATTGACAATTGGAAATTGAAATGACGTTAAGAGTCTATAACACGCTGACGAGGACCAAAGAACTGTTCGAGCCGGTCAAACCGGGCAAGGTCGGAATCTACCTCTGCGGGCCGACGGTCTATAAACCCTCGCACATCGGACACGCCGTAGGCCCCATCATCTTCGACGCGATTAAACGATACCTCGCCTACAAGGACTACAAGGTTACCCTCGTAATCAACATCACCGACGTTGACGACAAGATTATCGCCGAAGCCGCCGAACAAGGCAGAGAAATGTCCGAAATCGCCGCCGAAGTCGAGGCCGATTACCTCAAATGCCTCGAAACGCTCGGCGTAACCAGTGTGGACCATTTCCCGCGAGCGACGGAAAATATCGACAAGATCATCGCACTTGTGCAGAAACTGATAGACAACGGTGCAGCCTACGTGGTGGGCGGCGATGTGTATTTCGATTACACGGCCTCGCCCGATTACGGAAAACTTTCCGGGCGACGGGTCGAGGACGCAATGCACGGATCGAGGAACCTTTCCGGTGAAAACAAACGCCACCCCGCCGACTTCGCCGTCTGGAAGTCCGCAAAAGAGGGCGAACCGGGATGGGATTCGCCCTGGGGTCGAGGCCGGCCCGGCTGGCACATCGAGTGCTCGGCGATGAGCATGGATTTGCTCGGCGAGACGTTCGACATCCACGGCGGCGGGATGGACCTGATTTTCCCGCACCACGAAAACGAAATCGCACAATCAGAATCCGCTACCGGAAAAACATTCGCTAAATACTGGTTGCACAACGGCCTGACGCGGGTAAAGACCAAGGCTGCCGGCGGCTCGGAAAAAATGTCCAAGAGTCTCGGAAACATCCGCACGATTTCCGAACTCCTGGAAGATTTTTCCCCCGAAACCATCCGGGCCTTCGTACTCTCGACGCACTACCGCCGCCCTCTGGAATTCTCCGACGAGCAATTATCTGCGACGGCCAAGAGCCTGGAGACGTTCTATCGCCTCTTCGACCGCATCGAACGCGCCACCGGCGCGGATGTCTATGGCGACGGAAAACCGATTGAAAAACTCTCCGATCAGACCGACGGCGACACCGATGCAGCCTTTGTCGAGGAAATTCTGCAACATCGGCTTCGATTCGGCGAGGTGATGGACGATGACTTCAACACCGCCGGGGCGATAGCGTCGCTGCACGAAATGGCCGGTGCGATTAACCGATACATCGAGCAAACGCAACTTGAAACCCGTGACAACGAGGCCGCCAAAACACTCGCCGCCGGAGCGGGTGTAACGCTGGTTAATACCGGTCAAATCCTGGGATTGTTCATGGCGAAACCGCAAGCGAAGATAACCAAGGCCGACGAATCGCAGATTGAATCACTCATCGACGAGCGCAACGCCGCCCGAAAGGACAAGAACTTCGCCCGCGCAGACGAAATCCGAAACCAACTTAGTAACATGGAGATCGAAATCTCGGATGTGCAGGATCACACCATCTGGCGGAAGAAGTGAAATGGGAATCACCATCGAAGACACCCCCGGCGGAACCATCTGGCGGAAGGCGTAGGTATCGCACAAATCTTCTACAAACCGACGTGATCCGTATCGTTGGCCGAGAACATCAAGGTGTTTGTATTGAAGTACCAGCCCGTCTTACCGTCGCCGGGCGGCGGGTTCTGCGCCCCGAAGGCCACGCGATCACCGTTTTCCTCGATGAACGGGTTGTTCGGAAACATTGAAAGATATGGCCCATATTCACCGGACGGACTGATTTTCCCGTTGATGTCGGTTTGACTGAGTATGCGTGCGACGAAGTTGGCGGTGTCTAATTTACCGTTCTCGTCCAAGTGCGGAGCCTTTTCCCAGTGCTGGACCTTGTACAACTCCAACTGGCTGCGGATGGTCTGGAGGTCGCTCATCAACGCCGCTTCCCGTGCTTCGCTTGATGATGTGGTAACTACCTCCTCTGTCATCATGGTCATCTTCTCGAAAAAGCGAATCATCGCCTTTTCCATCTGCGGCGAATAGAGGGTAATCTTCTGCGGTTGGGCGGCAGGCATGATATTCGGCACCAGCGCCAATGCCCCAAGCAGCGCTCCGATTCCTACTACAACTCCGGCCACGAACAAAATGACGTTGCTTTTCATGGTTACGGTTCCTTTCTGAAAGTGTTTCGATACCTCTTGCTCTTATATCGTCGGCGCATAACACCCCCTGAAGTAGTTTATCCGGGATACATCGTCGCCGTACCGGCGACGGCTAAACGTGAACTACATTTTTCTCTGCGCTCTCTGCGCCTCTGTGGCCTATTTATCTTTTCCAGGCCAGTCGAGCACTGCGCCTGTGTCGGCGCTGGTTGCGTGTACGGCGTATCGGCCCAAGGCGCCGTAGGTAATTTGCGGTGGTCGGGGTTTATAGCGTTTTCGACGTTTGTCGAACTCGGCCTTGGTTACTTTCGCGTTGATTTTCCCGCCGGGGATGTCTATTTCGATAATATCGCCGTTTTCCAGTAGTCCGATCTCGCCGCCGGAAGCGGCTTCGGGGCTGACGTGTCCGATGCACGCCCCGGCGGTTCCGCCGCTGAAACGCCCATCGGTAATCAAGGCGCATTTGTCGCCCAGGCCCATCCCCGTGATGTAACTCGTCGGGGCGAGCATTTCCTGCATTCCAGGCCCGCCGCGAGGACCCTCGTTGCGAATGACGACCACGTCACCGGGTTTGACCTTGCCAGCCAGAATCCCTTCGCAGGCGTCTTCCTGGCTCTCGTATATCCTGGCAGGACCGCTATGGCGGTACATCTTCGGGTCAACGCCGGCGAGTTTAACGATGCTGCCCTTGCGGGCGATGTTTCCATAAAGCACGACAAGTCCGCCCTTTTTCGTGAACGCCCGCTCCACCGGACGGATCAGGTCGGTCGCGTCGAATCGGCCGGTATTTTTCGTCGGCAACTTCTTCGGCTTCTCGCCCCGAAGCATGGCCTTGACGGACTCGACGCTCCGCCCGGTCGCCTGCCAGCCTTCGCGGTAAAGTTTCTTACCGGCCTGACAAAGCCGCTTACTTCGCAGCGACCATGCGGAGATGTTCTGCCCCATCGTCTTTCCCGTAACAGTCATGCAGCCGCTTTTGAGCAGGGCTGGTTTGTCGTCGGCGATCTGTCCGAGAATGGTATAAATCCCTCCGGCGTGGTGGACGTCCTGCATGTGATAGATTTTCCCTTCAGGCGTAGCAGATGGTGCGACGCGGCAGATATTGGGCGTGCGTCTGGATATCCGTTCGATGTCGTCGAGCGTGAATTTCACGCCCGCTTCGTTGGCCATCGCCAGCAGGTGCAGGACCGTATTGGTCGAGCCGCCCATCGCCATGTCCAGCGTCATCGCGTTGGAAAAGGCGTTGCGGTCCATAATCTTCCGTGGCAGCATCGGGAATGAATCCTTGCACCCGGAGCGTATCCAACCCTTGGCCATTTGCACGATCCGCTCGGCGGCGGTGGCGTAGAGGGCAATTCTGGCTGGGCTGGTCGCCAGGGTCGTACCGTTACCCGGAAGCGCCATACCGACGGCTTCGGAAAGGCAGTTCATACTGTTCGCGGTGAACATTCCGCTGCATGAGCCGCAGGTCGGGCAGGTGTTGTCTTCGTAGGACTTGACCTGTCGGGTGGACATTTTTCCGATCTTTTGCTGTGCGACGGCATAGAACTGGTCTATCAGGTCAACGTCGCGCCCGGCGATTCTACCTGCTTCCATAGGCCCGCCGGAGACAAATATCGTCGGGATGTTCACTCGCAGCGCGCCCATGAACATTCCGGGGATAATTTTGTCGCAATTGGGAATGCAGATCATCGCGTCGAAGGCGTGCGCCCGGCACATGCTCTCGACGCAATCGGCGATGAGTTCCCTGCTGGCGAGGGAATACTTCATACCGGTATGCCCCATCGCTATCCCGTCGCAGATACCGATGGTGTTGAAGATTAACGGCGTCCCGCCGGCGGCGCGGACTTTAGCCTTGACGAACTCGGCCACCGCGTCGAGATGCGCGTGTCCGGGAACGACGTCGGTGTATGAGTTGCAGACAGCAATGAAAGGTCTGCGTATGTCGGCGTCGGTCAGACCGGCGGCCTTGAGCAGCGACCTGTGTGGACTACGTTGGATACCCTTTTTAACAATATCGCTTCGCATGAAATATCTCCTGGGATACGGAAGCACTTCGCCTCGCAGCGATTCACTTTGGTCTGGTTGTGGTTGGCGCGGTAGTATTCTTCTGCGACCACCATTTCTTCCAGGCTGCATGGTCGGACCCGAACTTCTGCTTCGTCAGGCGCTGCAACGTTCTGGCGACAATCGCACGGTCGGCCGGCTTGGTCTCGCCAAGCAGGTTGACAAGATAACCGACATTTGCGGTCAGTCCCTGGGCGGTTACGAATTCATCTGTCGGTTTCTGTTTTGGTCTTGCCTTGACGATCATTTTCAGGCGCGAGACTGTCTCGGGCGGCGTGGAAGGCTTTCTTATCGTTCGGGCGATCAGATTGCGATAACTATCGAAATCCGCAGCCAGGGCCTTGCTGGCTTCCTGCCGCTTCTTGTACAAGTTGCTATTCAGTTGCTCGATGAGTCTTTGTCCTTGTGCGATTTTTTCCGGCGTCGGGAGGCTTCGAAGTCTCTCCAGAGTCGCCTTCTTCACCCCGGCGTTGTAGGGCGTCAGCGGCGCGCCTATCCCCACGTGCTTGAGCAGTGGAAACAGCCGGTCTTCCACGTATTGCTGATGTTTGGCGTAAAAAGCCGCGAAAGACCCCGCGCCGCCGGCGAAAACGTCATCACCGGCGGCGTGCCTGACGCTCACGTTCCCGTCCCTGCTCTGCTTGAGCGCCAGCGACAGTCTGCCGCTCTTGTCGGAAAGCCCAATCATCAGGGCGCCCTGCCCGTCGTCGTGGAACTTTATTATCCTCTCCGGCGACTCCCTCTCCTCGAGCACGGCCTGGAACGAGCCGAGTCTGGTAAATTCAACTTTTCCTTCCAGTTTGCTCGTTGTGAAGCTGCTGCGCCTGGTACCGGCGGTGCTGCCGGAGCGGGATCTTTTCAACTTTCCGGCAGCCAACTGCAATCTCATAAAAGCCTGTTCGGGGGCGGTGGCGTGAAATATCCTCTCGGCCATCGACTTCACCCATCCGCCCGACCCGGGATAGCGTTTTTCCGCTTCGGCCTCGAGGACCTTGAGGGCCTCGGACTTGGTCTTGCCTTCGAAATCCTTCGTCCAGTTTTCGTGATCGACCTGCAGGGTCTTGCCTTTCCAGGACAGTTTCAACAATCTGCCAATCGGAACTGTGAGCGCGTCGAACGCGCCTTTTTCAAATCCCGGTTCAGCAGGTCTTGTCTTTGCCTGTGCGGTCGTGGGTGCAGCGGTCTGCTTTTTCTCCGCGCCGGCAGGCATAACGAGACATATCGAAAAGGCCAGTGCTACAGAGACGGGCAACTTTGAGATATATTTATTTTTTACCTGCATTTCTGTCAATACCTTCATCTTCGAGTAAAAAAAGACAGTCTCGGCGGATCATTTCGATTTTTCGGTTTTTCCGATGGATTCGTCGGCCTGCTTCTGCGACCACCATTTCTTCCAGGCTACGGGGTCGGGCCCTAATTTCTGGTTCGTCAATCGCTGCAACGTCGCGGCAACAGCAGCCCGGTCGTCCGCCGGCGCATCGCCAATCAGCCAGATAAGGTAACCGACGTCCGTGGTGAGTTTCCTTCCTGTTACGAATTTCTCAATGTCGCCCTGCTCGGTGTTTTCCTTGACGATTTTTTTCAGTCGCGACGCCGTTTCGGGCGGATTGGATTTTTTCTTCGCCGCCTGCTCGATAAGTTCGCGATAACGGGCAAATTGCGCCGATAGAATTCCCGTGGCCTCCCGACGCTTCTTGAATGAGTTGTCGTTTAATTGCTCAATCAGCGTTTTTCCGCGCGCAGCCTGATCAGGCGTCAGGGGTCCGACGATTTTTGCCAGGACCGTCTGTTTTACCTTCGGGTTATATTGACCCCATGGAACAATAATTCCCATGTGTTTAAGGACTGGAAAGAAACGCTCATCCACATAACGCTGGTGTTTGGCGTAGAAGTCCTTGAAGGATTCGCCTGTCGCAGCGAAAACAGTATCGCCCGAGACGTGAGCGACGCTGAAACGCCCCTTGCTGCTCTGCCCGGCGACCAATAGTAAGTCGCCTTTTGCGTCGGAAACCATTATCCTTAACAACCCCCAACCATCGTCGCGAACCGCTATCTTCCTGCCGGGCGAATTAATCTCCTCCAGCGTTACCGCAACCGACTTGCCGATAATATCAATTCTGCCATTCAAATCTCCTCCTCTAAAGTACTCATATTTGTGATTACCGCCGCTGCCGCTACCGCTGGAGTTGCTACCGCAGGCCGACTGAAGCCTCTTAAAAGCCCTTTCAACCGGATTCATATCCAGCATTTCCCGGGCTTCCCTCACCGACCAATCTCCCCCGCCCCACATATTACGCCGCCCCCTCCTCTCGGCCTTCAGCATCTTCAGGGCTTCATCCTTGGTTTTACCCTCAAAATCTTTTTCCCAGTGCTTGCGGTCCAATCGCAGCGCACTGCCTTTCCATGTCAGTTTAAGTAAACCATTGATACGGACGGTAAGGTCCTGAAATTTGCCTTTTTCAAATCCCGATTCGACCTGCTTTTTCTCTCCGGCCTGGATAGTTGTTGCCGGTTTTTTCGCTTCTGCCGTAACAATAACGGCGCATCCCAACAGGACCAAAACCGCTAAAAGCAAAAAGCCAAGCCGATGTTTGTTTCCGTTTGCCGCTCGCGATCCGATCATAATGTAACCCCTTAATCCTGTTAATCCCCGGGTGGGGCGCGCCCACCCGATATGAACCAGCCAATCAGGTCTGCGACTCTACCGTCTGCAGGCCTGTTTTTCAAGTTGGCGTCGGACTCGACAATCGCTCCGCCGCCGCCTACAATCGCGGCAAAGAAAAAGTTCCTGACCTTTTTTTTCAATTGGCAATTGGAAATTGGCAATCGAATGATCCCTCTTCCACTGGCGAACATATTGCACCACAAGGTTCCCAGCGCCCTGAGCGCATTGGGCGTGGCAATCGGCGTGTGTATGATGATTACGCTTTCAGGCCTGGCGCGCGGGTCGCTGGGCGAAGTGGCAGACAGGTGGGAAGCAGTCGATGCCGACCTGATTATCTATCCGTCCAACTGGTCCGACAACATCACCACCATCAGCGGCGGCGGAATGTCCGATAAAGACGCCGAAAAGATAAAGAATCTCGCAATCGGCGACAACACCGCAGCCGAATATGTCGTACCGATATACCTCCAGCGTATCAGCATCGTCGGCATCGAGCACAATGTCGTCGGCGTCAGGCCTGAAGACCTGCGATACCTGCTGGGCGAGGGTCGAATCACCGAAGGACGCGTCTTCGACCCGAAAAACGCATGCGCGAACTGGTTGAAAGAGAAATTCTCCACGCCCAGCGAGAAAATTGTCGATATTTCCGAAGCCGAACTCGCCGACCACGGCGGGCTGGAGATGATTATCGACTCGCGACTGGCGAGGGCTTCGGGTCTGAAGGTGGGCGATGAGGTTTATTCTGCCGCCCGCAATTTCACTATCGTCGGTATCGTTCCGGCTGGGGCGATGGTTCGCGTTTTTATCCCGTTGGCGACGGCGGAGCACCTGTTTTACGGCGGCATGGGGCGGTACACGCTTCTGATGGTCAAACTCCGCGAAGGCGTGAGCATCGGCGCTGCCACCGAGGCGATCCGACGCCAAAAGCATCTCAAAGTCATCGCCGTCGGCGAATATCGCGCAATGCTCGAAGACAGATTCGGCGTCATGTACATCTACGTCGATACGGTCAACACCATCACGCTTATCGTGGCTATGCTGTTCATCATGGTAACGCTGTACACGATGGTCATCCAGCGGCGGCGGGAGATCGCTATCCTACGCTCAATGGGCGCGCCGCGAATGCTCATACTCAAAGAAGTGATGGGCGAGTCGCTGATTCTTACGATATGCGGAGCGGCTATCGGAATAGCGCTGGCCCCCGCCGCCGGAGCAGGCATCGAAGCCGTCAAACCACTACTGACAGTGCAGATTACCACGCAATGGATATTGATAGCCGCCGCAGCCGCTGTCATCGGCGGCTCGCTCGCAGCAATATACCCGGCATGGCAGGCAATGAACGTCGATGTAGCAGAAACGCTAAGCCTGGAGTAGGCTGGGACGAAGCGACACGTAGTGTCCCTACGGGAAGCGTAGTCCCACCTTATCCGGATAAAGAGAATATTGAATAGTGAACAAAGAATTTTGAATGACGAAGTGAAAAAAACATCCCTCAAAGGTGGGTTTGTTTCTTTTACTTCAAAATTCGACATTCCTTGTTCAATATTCATTATTCAAAAAAAGGTGGGGCTTCGTCCCAGCCTACAAGATGGAGCAGTATCGAGATTATATGGGCGATAGTGAATACATCCTGGAAGCCGACGGTTTGCATAAGTCCTTTGGTTCGGGGCAAGTGGCTGAGCATGTCCTGCGCGGGTTGGACCTGCGTATTCGTCGCGGCGAATTCCTGGCTGTGATGGGCCCCAGCGGGTGCGGAAAGAGTACGCTTCTGCATCTTCTCGGTCTGATGTCCGGGACTGACGAAGGAACCATCGTTATCGACGGACTCAACACGACAGGCCTGGGCGAGACGGGGCGGGCAGAACTGCGCAGGCGGAAAATCGGTTTCGTCTTCCAGCGATTCAACCTTATCAGCGTCCTGAACGGATACGACAATATCGCACTGTCGCTTCGGATTCGCGGGATGGACACCAGCCGGACAGGCGAACTGCTCGAAGCGATGGGCGTAAAAGCAGTAGCCCATAAAAAACCGTCACAGATGTCCATAGGCCAGCAGCAGCGACTGGCTGTGGCGCGGGCGATTGCGCATAAACCGGATATTCTCCTTGCCGACGAACCGACCGGAAGTCTCGACTCCGAAAACGCCGAAGCCTTGCTCGAACTACTGACGCGGGCGAATCGACAGGACGGACAGACAATTGTTATGATAACGCACTCGGACGCCGTAACAGAGGCCGCCGGGCGAGTGGTGCATATGAAAGATGGAAAAATCACCAACGAAAATCCCTGAACCGCCAGTCGATAACGGCGACGGGCTGAGTGTGAAGCGTTGGCTGGCTGTGTATATCGCCTGGCTGCTGGCGCTGGTTATCCCTGCATCGGTAATGCTGGACAGGCTCGGCGTCTCCTGGCGGGAATTCTTCGCCGACCCGCGCGGTACAACGTCAGCAGCGGGGCCGGCGCTGAAACTGCTCATCTTCGCAATCTACATCTCGCTTGCCTGCACCTTCTTCCCCCTGCCGACAGGCTGGATCGTCTCGATCCTCGCCACGCGACAGGTGGGACTCTCCGACAGCCTGATTATCACGACGCTGCTTGTGGCGAGCGTAGGGGCGGTCGCCTCGACCGCCGCCAACCTGCACGATTTCCACCTCTTTACGCTGGTTTTACGCCACAAGCACGTCGCGCGAGTTCGTGGGACGAAATTCTACGACCGCGCCGCACAATGGTTCAGCCGAAGGCCTTTCGCCCTGCTGGTGATATTCAACATCCTGCCGATTCCGATTGACGTAATTCGTATGCTGGCAGCGACTTACCGTTATCCGCTCCGCCCGTTCGCTGCCGCCAATTTCATCGGGCGATGGATCCGCTACGCCGTAATCGCGGCCGTTACGTTCGTTATGGGCGATCAGGGCTGGTTAATCGCCGTAGCGTTGTTAGCCGTAGCGATAATCCTTGCGGGAGTCAAGGTTGGCGGGAAACTTTTCACCCGCAGAGGCGTCTAATACGTCGGAGCAAAAATCTAATGCGCTTACGGGAGATAAACTAGCCGCGACCGGTAGGGAGCGGGCTTTTTAACGCCCGTCGGTAAAGAAACCCGCTCCCTGAAAAAACCCCGCTCCCTACCGGTCGCGGCTAGCGAGCCGTTCGGTTCTGTTGTACTATTGACACCATGCGGTAACACATAATCAGAAAGGCTTTCCAAATGAAACATCGCATCCCAATAATCGCACTGTCGCTGCTTATGACCTCCTGCCTCCGGGCAGAACCAACAACCCAACCCGCCACGCAGGCGGCAAAGGGGCAACAACCCTCCGAAGCATCTAACGCACCCGTCGTTTCCGGTGGGGAACCCGCAACGGAGAAGGTTGGCGAGGTTCGTCGCTTTGCCGGGGAGGGGTTCTACACTGTCGCTTTCCTGCCGGGGGGCGACCGGGCGATAGCGGGGAGCGGGAAGTACATCTATTTGTGGGACATAAAGACGGGCAAGGAAGTCAGGCGTTTCGGCGAGCATGAACTGAGGATTGCCGTTTCCCCCAACGGGCGCCTCGTAGCTTCTTGCCAAGTCAACGTCGGTAACGGCAACGATACCGTGAAGCTGTGGAACCTGGAGACGGGACGGGAGTTGCGGCGTTTCAAGGGACATGAGTTCAACGTCTCGTGTGTGGCTTTCTCCCCAGACGGTCGTTACGTAGGCTCTGGGAGCAGCGGTAGAGGAAACGTTGGGAAAAAGATACGTTTGTGGGAGGTGAAGACCGGCAAGGAGTTGCGCCGTTTCGATGGACATACATCAGACATTTCCAGCGTCGCGTTTTCCGCCGACGGGCGCCGTATCCTTTCGGGGAGTGGCGATCAAACGGTTCGACTGTGGGATATCAAGACGGGCAAGGAACTACGCCAGTTCAGAGGGCACACTGATAAAGTCACGAGTGTAGCCTTTTCGCCGGATGGTCGTCAGGCCCTGTCCGGCAGTTGGGATAAGACACTACGCCTGTGGGACGTCTCGACGGGCAAGGAACTGCGACGCTTTGAGGGACATACGGCACGCGTCTCAGGCGTTGCCTTTTCGCCGGACGGCCGACGCGCCCTGTCCGGCAGTTACGACAAGACCGTTCGGCTTTGGAACGTCGCAACGGACAAAGAATTGCACCGGTTTGAAGGACATAACGGCTGGGTCATGAGCGTAGCCTTTAGTCCGGATGGCCGGTACGCCCTGTCTGGAAGCTGGGACGGGACGGTACGCCTTTGGCGCCTCCCCGCCGAGACGACAACCAAACCCACCACGAAGCCGGTCGTTCAGGAATATGTCCGACGTATCAAGATGGCTTTGCCGAAGGGGTGGTCCGTCGAGACTGAAAAAGACACCGTTATGGTCAGCCGAAAGAAACCCGTAGAGATAGACCATCGCGCAGAACCTTGTATGCTCCACGACTTTCGGGATGGTCTTCGCCCGATGAACAAGGCTGAAGAAAAAGCCCACCTTAAGGCAAAGGGGTTTGTCAGTTCGAGGGTCTATTCCATCAAAATTCGCTTTGCTCCCCCGATGAGCAAGGCCGAAGTAGCAAGGCTCGTACTGGAGAATAAAAAAACGTCGGAAAAGTACTACCGTAAGCATCCGGTACCCGCGAGCAAGGGCCCCAGGAAACCGCTCGCTCCTCCTGCCGAGCTCACTGATGCCCTGCACCCCATTCCCGACATCCTGAACGATAAGTGCAGCATGTTCCTGTATTTACCCATGCAGTGGTACGCCTTTTACGACAAGGCAGACGAGACAGAGTGTCGAAAGGTTGAACAAGCCGTCCTGAAGATACTGAAGAGCAATAAAGTCAAAAACCGCACAACCCAACCCACCACACAGCCGACAACAACTTCGGCCCCTGCCGTTGACCCGGCTGTGATGGCGATACTTAAGCGGCTTGAGGCCGCCGGGGAGAAATATCCCAATATCACAGCCGATATCGACTTCAAGGTCGATATGCTCCAGACCGGCGACTCCGAAGAACGCGCCGGAAAGGTTTATTACCAGGGGCCGGGGGAAAAGGCGCCGGCGAAGTTTCGCATCCATTTCGACACGCTCCGCCAGGGCACAGGCCCGAGAATCAAGGATGTGGTGGATTACGCATTCGACGGGGCCTGGCTGACCGTTCGCAAGGAACGGATAAAGCAGATGAGCCGATACCAGGTCGCCAGGCCCGGAGAAAAGGTCAACCCGCTGCAACTAGGCAAAGGCCCGTTCCCCGTGCCATTCGGACAGAAGGCTGACACCGTTATCAAGCATTTTCGCGCTACAACGCGGCCAGCAAAGAAAACGGCCCCGAAGGACACCGATTACATAAAACTCACCACCCGCCGGCGGTATCGCAAGGATTTCTCGGTCGTCTGGCTTGAGATGTGGATCAGCCGCAAGACGTCGCTGCCGGTGAAGATCGTCGCAGAAGACCGCTCGGAAAACCAAACGACCGTAATCTTCAAGGACACCAAAACGCCGAAGAGTTTCGACAAAAAGATATTTACCCTCCCCCGCCCGCCGGCAGGATGGGAATATCATGTCGAGAGGTTCAAGAAGTAAAATCCAAAATACGAATCTCGAAATACGAAACAAATCCTAAACCCGAATTTTCAAATGACCAAAACGAAGCAACAGAACCGAATTTGTTTCGGATTTCGGATTTCGGTTATTCGAATTTGTTTCGGATTTCGCATTTCGGATTTCGCATTTCCACCACAGGGGTAAGTTGGGGCGCTTTTGCCCGATGTCCCTGCAAACTCAGGATCGAAACGTAAAAGAACCCGACGGCGAAGAGTATCATAAACGGGGCCGCCATTGCCGAGCGAATGCTCATCAGACTAATGGCTGCACAGACCGACATGTAGATACCGTATCCCATCTCCACGTATGGCAGGATATGGTGCTTGGTTTTCCTGGCGGATTCGGCGGCCTCTTTGTGCATATGGTACTTGTCCGTTCCCGCGCCGTACTTGGGCGTGCGGACAAATTCGCTCTGCTTTCCGAAGATGGCCTCCAGAAGCGCCTTGGTGTTCGACAGGCAAATCCCAATCCCCAATGCCATAAGGAACGGTAGAAATTTCAGCACGCTCCGCCAGTCGCGGAACAATTCATATTGGCTGGAAATGTAAAACACGCTGGCCGATACCGTCGCCAGTGTGAAAACCGCCAGGTCGAAAATCGCCCGCGTCGTCGAACCCTCTTCCATCGGAAGCGCCCGGATGCACATGGCTGGGAACAGCAGCGTTACCAAAATCAGCACGTAAAAATGCACCGAAAAACAGGTCAACTGGAAGAACGCCTCGACCTTCGCCTTCAGCGGAGCCTTAGACAGCAGGACCTTAGGCAGCATCTTCATTGCCGTCTGCGCACCGCCCTTGGTCCAGCGGAATTGCTGGGCCTTGAAGGCGTTCATCTCCGGCGGAAGTTCCGCCGGCGTGGTCAGTTCGGGAAGGAACACGAATTTCCACCCTTTGAGTTGGGCGCGGTACGACAGGTCCATATCTTCGGTAAGCGTATCGTGCTGCCAGCCGCCCGAATCGGCGATGGCGATTTTCCGCCACATCCCAGCCGTTCCGTTGAAGCACATGAATCTGCCGCTTCGGTTGCGGGCGACGTGCTCGATAACGAAGTGCCCGTCGAGATATATCGCCTGGGATTGCGTCAGAAGCGAATCGGTGCGATTGATGTGCTCCCAGCGGGTCTGGACCGCACAAACCTTCTCGTCGGTGAAATACTGGATGGCGTCCTTGATAATGTGAGCGCCCGGAACAAAATCGGCGTCGAAAATGGCGACGAATTCGCCCGTCGCGGTCTTCAGGCCGTTCTCCAAAGCCCCAGCCTTGTATCCGACGCGATTGTCGCGGTGGATGAATTCAATATCGAATCCCTGTGCCCGTGCCCGCTCCACAGCAGCAGCGGCAATTTCGACCGTATCGTCCGTGCTGTCGTCGAGAACCTGTATCTGGAACTTATCGCGCGGGTAATCTATCCGGCAGGTTTGCTCAATGATGCGTTCGGCTACGTATTGCTCGTTGTACATCGGCAGTTGGACGGTAATTCGCGGGAGTTCCTCGAACTTGCCCGGCGCGCGAGGGGCCTTTCGGCGGTGGCGATAGTACAGGTACACCAACACGTAGCGGTGGAAACCGTAGATGCACACCATCACCAATGCAAAGGTATAGACCGCTATGAGAATTTTCTGTCCCAGTTCTGCCCAGTTCATAATAGACCTTTATCCCCGTGATTTACTCCTATTCTAGAGGCTAACGGCAAGGAAGGTCAAGAAAATTTCCTCGCAACATTTTAAACCGCAGAGAACGCAAAGATCGCAGAGGTGAAAAAACAAAAGATCTTTTTTCTCTGCGGCCTCTGTGTTCTCTGCGGTAAATTTTGTTTCTTCTTCTAAAATCTCTGATACCTCTGTGTCCTCTGTGGTAAAATAGATTGGCTAATCACGCAAAGGAGACTGATCATGAGCGACATTCTCATCGTGTATTATTCCCGAACGGGCAAGACGCGAATGGTAGGCCAAAAACTTGCCGCCATTCTGGACGCCGACATCGAGGAAATCCGCGAAGCCAAGGACCGATCGGGACGAATGGGTTGGCTTATCGCCGGCAAGGACAGCCTGATAGCCAAACCCGCCGAACTTACCAGCGAGCACTCCGTCGAACCGCGAAAAGCGGTGATTATCGGTATGCCGGTCTGGGCGAACCGTCCCCCGCCGGCGGTCAGGGCGTTCCTGTCCAGATATGACCTTGCCGGCAAGAAGGTCTGCGCGTTTTGCACGCACGACGGCGGCGGGGGTAAGGGTTTGTTCGCAAAGACGGCGAAAATCGTCCCCGACGGGCTGGCTGCTACGCTCGCGATGAAAAAGCCAAAACCCGACGACCCCGTCTTGGACGAACAACTCCGCCAGTGGGCCGACGAAATCCGGGAAGCGTGCGAGTAATACCGCATACGATAAGTTAATGCACCAGTGCGAGATAAACGGGCCACGACTGCAAACCTGCCCCGTGGGGGGGAGCGGTCATTAAGATTTTCGCATTGGTCCGACCGCTCCCTTACGGTCGCAGCTCGTAAGGCGCCAACCCGGCAGTCAAGATAAAGAAGCCCGTTGTCCTTCCGATGGAATTCTGACGACCACCCTACGAATCCCGATATACCTCGGGAGCCCGAAGTGGCCCGTAAGACCTCCCTGGGGAACGAAACGGAACAATTCGGAACAATTCGGAACGATTGGGAACGATTGGGAACGATTGGGAACAATTGGGAACGATTGGGAACGATTGGGAACAATTGGGAAAGTTTCCAAAATTCACAAATCCTTGGCGTGCAGGCAGTTACGATTTTCGGAGTCGTTTTTTCGCTCATTTTAAAAAATCCACCATTGCCTATCTTGCCTAAACGGCCCAGAGCACCATTGCGGATTGAGAATTGTGGATTGCGGATTCCTCGGTATTCCGGTCTTTCGGTTAATCCGTTGACTGGTTGACTGGTTGATTGGTTCATCTGTTTCTTTTTCCCTAGTCCCAAGTCCCTAGTCCCTAGTCCCTGGTCTCTATTCTCTCCGTATTAACTTTTGCGTTCGTGTTTGCGCGCGCAAACGCGAACACAAAACGGATAGCGACTCCATAAGTCCTTGGCGGCCTTGGGAAAAGTTTTTTTGGAATTTTTCGTTCCCCTGATTTTTACGTTCGTCTTTGCGCGCGCAGATGCGAACACAGCGCGATCAAGGCATAATCCAAAGCCGACGGACTTGCCTACCGGCAGGCAGGTAGCTATCCGTCGGTTTCTGGAAATATGGGGAAATATACCGACGGATTGCTATCCGTCGGCTTTGGTTACGACGCTGGTTGCGTTGTTGGTCGGGAAATTGGGGCCGGCGCGGGGTATTTCCTTAGACCGGCGGCGTAGAGGACCATGTTTCGCATCAGTTCCACCGATGTCCTCGGCGTATATCCAATGCACGTGAAGCACGGAACGCCCACGAGTCCTGCTGTCAGATCGTCGGCGCTGACGAATACCGCAGGCCTACCCTTTATGATTGCCACCTGGATGCGGGGATGTGTGAGTGAGGAAATTCTCGATTTGGCTGCCCGTCGGTAACGCACAGACGTTATCTTCAGTCCTTTTATCTGATACACCGGAGAGAACATCGGCAGACGACAGAGCCTTCCGTCTCCGCCGGATAATTCGCCGGTCAGTTCGGAGGCCAGGTCGGTGGCGCTTCCGGCAAAGATTTTCGACCCGCCCGCAGCATCCATAATCACCGTCCCGCCGGCGGCAATGTACGCCTTCAACGCCCGCTTCTGAACATCGGTGAACATTATCTCCGTCGTACCGGTCATAACGGCGACCGGATATTCAGAGGCCTGGAGTTGTTCGGGCGTTACGGTCCTGACTGTAAGTTTCATGTGCCATTTTCCGCCCATCAGTAGCCTGAACCGCTCCCATGCCAATGGTTCGGGGTCCCAGTTCCCGTTGTATTTAATTCGCGCGACGTTGATTGTCCGCATTGATTTGAAGGGGGTTTCTTTAGGCCAATGGGTTGTTCCGCGATTGCGCAGCGAGCCGTGGTCGGTGGCGAAGAAGAATAGATTTGCAGCGGCCTGGAATGCGTATATTTTATTTTCATCGGCGTATTCGTTCTTCTGCCATGGAAGGTGCAGGTCTTCGGTAGTGTGCACCGCCAGGAGGCGGACGCCGTTTGAGATGCCTTCCAGTTCCACCTTCTGTTTGGGTTTGAAATGGGCGTTGTGGATGGGGTGGTCCGGCGGTAGTTTCACCATTTTGTAACGGGGGAAGATTTTCGAATAATACTCCCTCATTCCTTCGTCGAAGGCGGAATTTTTGTCTGAATACTCCGCCACTGAAAGGATCATCCCGCCCTGGTAGGTGAATTTGCGGAGTTTCCCGAGCGCCTCATCGGAGAAATTCGGTTTTTTCGAGCCTGTGATTAGAAGAATCGGAGCGTCGTGCCACTCTGCGACCGGTACTTTCAGGTTGATTATCTGCCAGTTGACTTTACGTTCGAATTTCCGCGATATCCATCTGGTCAGGTTCGCCAGCGCCCGCGAGCGGTTGTTCCAGTCGCCGTCGTATTTGAGGCGGTTGAACAGCACCGGATTGCGTCCTCGCGCCAGGAACAGCAGTGCGAAACTGGTATCGACAAGATTCTGCTTCCACGCACCGTCGGCTTGCTGGTCGTTAAGCAGACTGGTCGCGCCGAGTTTGTACCAATCCTTGTTCCCGAAATGCTTGTACCCGCATGCCAGTCCGACGCGTTCGACGCCGTAAAGGTAGTATCCGTAGTAATTATGCGCCGGTTGGATGGCCTTATCGAAATTTTTCTCGAACCACGCCATGGCCTTTTCGAGGGTGTCGTTTTCGGTGTTGACGCCCGGAACTGCGTGGATGTTGTCGAACGCCACGAACATACTCGCCAAGCCGGCGGCTGTCATCGTCGCCTTAGAAGCGTTGTGTAGGTTATAACCCCATCCTCCATCGGCGTTTTGTGTTTTGCACCAGTGCTTATAGACCAGTTCCCAGTACTCGCGCGAGTTTGGTATTTCGACGTTTTGCCTCGCCGCCGCCCATACGCCGAGGATACCGTATTGTGTGTTACTGTTGTCCCCGCCGGGCCCCGCTTTACCGTTACTGTAGTATCCGTGGGTACCATACCAGGAGAGCGGACCCCTCACTTTTTTGTCTTTGTCTTTGTCCTTTTTCCGGCAGACACTGTTACACAGCTGTCGGGCGTCCTTTGCCAGCAATTTTCTGCCTTGTGCCGTGGGAAGCAACGCCCATACCTGCGCCCGCAAACCCAGGCTGTAGGTCTTGACCATCTTTGCCTTTTCCAACCATTCGAGTGCCCGCTTCATTTCGGCTTTTTGAGGACTCTCACCGGCCGACAGTAGCGCATACGCCGCCAGGGCGGTGTACCCGCCGGGATAACCACCCGATGAGCGCCAACGCCCCTCTTTGTCCTGATATTGAGACCAGAGGTATTTTTTCGCGTTTTCAATGGCCTTATCAACGGCTTTGTCGGAAAACGGAATCGGCTCTCTTCCCCTTGCTTTCCGATGCCGCTGCGCCGTTGCCGGCGAAGCCCAAAGCAGCACCGCCGAAACTAAAAGCACCAGAGAGTATCCGCGAATAATTCTCATTTACCACTCCGATAGAGGTTTCAGCGGCGACGGACTAATCGGTTGTTTGCCCTTTGGCCATTGAGGCGAGAAAATTACCGTAATACGAACGTCGCCTTTCTGCTTCTTCAGGCGGATCATCAGACGCTTGACGCCCTTGTTGGTCTTTTGCGGAGGTTTCTGCTCCGCCGATTCGACCGTGAAGACCGCCCCTTCCGGTGAAAGTATCTGCGCCGTCATCTTTTTTCCGCCAAGGGTCAGGACAGCCCGTCCTGCCTTATCCACGGCGATTTTCGCATCCGTCGTCATGCCCCATGCCACCTCGCAGGGCTTTGTAATCTCGAACTCGTCCTGAATCAGCACGCCCCGGCGACCACCGACGGTGGCAACGCCGCGTGTCACATTCCGGGCGTGGTCTTTGTAGGCAGACGAAAGGTCCAGCACGGCCAGACCGTCCGAACGACCTGTTTTGAACGTGGTGATCCTTGCCTTTCCGTCACTTCGCTGGTCTTTGCCGGCAAGGACCGGAACGTTGTGACTAATCGACCTGATGCGGTAGATGGGGCTGTTCGAGTATCCTGGCATGTTGTAGTCTTCCATACCCAGGTCGCGCGCCCAGCGGACGCCGAGCGCGTCAATCACGAAGTTTCCTATGTCGAGGTGAGAGTGGTTGACCTTGCTGTATCCTGCCTTGACGGCTACGAACAGCGCGTTGGGATCGTTCCAGGCGCTCCGAAAGACTGCCACTTCAACGGGTCCGCGGAAATACTTGTCGAGCGTCGGTGCGGGCGACTTCTTGCCCTTGGACACGTACCAGATGAAATCCCGCGGGCTTGCCCTGTATTTCGACAGCATTTCGCGCTGGACTTCGGCGAACATGGGCTTGTCGAATCTTCGCGCCAGCCAGAACAGGGACGGATTGCTGCTCAGACGCCGGTTTTCAGGGGCGTCGGCGAAGTTGAAGAACAGGCCTGTCGGACCTGCAGTATAGATCGGGAACAGACCGGTCTCGGACAACCCTTTTATTTGCGAAAGTCCGAAGTCGTCGCCCAATGCCGTATTCAACGCCGCCAAGACATAGGCTGTGTACATTGTGGCGTATCCCCAGTAACCCGGTCCTTCAGGCCAAGCGCCGTCAGGCGCGTAGGTCGCCAAGGCGCGGGGCAGGAGTTTCACGGCCGAGGGTACGATCCGCCTGGCGTATTCCGGGTCGGTCTCGGCGATGGCCAAGGCGCCTATTATCAGCCCGCCGTTGCAGACCTGGTTCCAGTTGTAGAACGACTTTACCTCCCACGTTCCGCCGCCTTTGTACAGCACCAGTCCCGGCTTCAGACCGTTGTTGATAAGCCCGGTACGAATCTTCCCGCGCGATTCGGCGTCAAGATAATCGAACAGCCAGTCATACCCGACGCCGACGGCGTGGGACATCTCGGCGGTGTCGAGAAAATGCGGGGGGTTCCAGTCCTTGAACGCGCAGACTGCCAGAAGATTTTCCTTGGCCTTGGCGGCGTATTTCTCCTTTCCCGTCAGGCGCCACGCCAGACCGAGGGCATAGACGCGATTGACGCACTCCCGGCTGACCGACAGCAGGCGCGGTCCGATCTTCTTGTACTTCACCGGGGGCCTGGTGCAATAATCGTCGGCCTGCTTCAGAACGTCTTTGTAACATTTCTTCAGCAGGTCGTCGTGCTTCATCAACTCTTTCAACTCGGCCAGACGTTTGTCGGTCAGTATCAACCGCGGGTGGGCCTTGTTGAGTGTTTTCAGCACGGTCTGGGCTGTCGGAGGTTTGACGGGACTGTCGGCTGCGACGAGATAAGTGTTCAGTAACACAGCGGACACCATTACCAATATCTTTACGATCATAACCTGTCCCTTTTATCGGATGTTTCCACGTGTGCGGATGCGCCACTGGCGATCAATCGCTCAATGCCTTCTAAAACGGCGGGGTCTTGGCAACCGACAGCCGACAGAATTAAAACGAAGCCGCGACACCTTGATTGTACGGTCGTTACCATTGCTTTAAAGGTTTTATTGTCGGCGGCTTGACCGATTTACCGGCCGGCCAGTCCGGCGCGAAGAATACCGCGACCCGCACATTTCCTTTTTGCTTCTTCAGGCGGATCATCAGCCGTTTGACGCCCTTGTTGGATTTCAGCGGCGGCTTCTGCTCTGCCGACTCGACGGTAAAGACCGCTCCGGCGGGCGAAAGTATCTGCACCGTCATCTTCTTCCTGCCGCGGGTGAGAATTGCCAGGCCTTTCTCGACGACAATTTTTGCATCCGTCGTCATGCCCCATGCCACTTCGCAGGGCTTTTTGATGTCGAACTCATCCTGAACCAGAACGGCCTTGCGATTCCCGATAATCGCCACGCCGCGGGTTACCTTCTTGGCGAAATCCTTGTAGGCCGATGTCAGGTCTATAACGGCGAAGCCCTTCGACGGAGCAGTCTTGAATTTCGTAATCTTCGTCTTTGCGAACACATCCTGGTTCTTCCCGCCGAGGACCGGGACATTGTGGGCAAAGGAACTGAGGCGGTAATAGGTCCATCGTTTGGCGTCTTTTCCGCCGGTCCAGTACCCCGGCAGGTTGTAGTTTTCCTTTCCCAGATCGCGCGCCCAGCGAGTGCCGAGTGCGTCAATCTCAAAACTGCCCAGGTCAAGGTGTCCGTGATTGACCTGGTTGTAACCGGCCTTTACGGCTACGAAGAGGGCGTCGGTGTCGTTCCACGCGCTGCGGAAGACTGCTACTTCGACAGGCCCGCGGAAATACTTATCGAGCGTCGGCGTGGGCGCTTTCTTGCCCGCGGGCACGTACCAGATGAAATCCTGCGGGCTTGCGCTGTATTTCGACAGCATTTCGCGCTGGGCGTCGGCGAGGAAGGGCTTGTCGTATCTGCTCGCCAGCCAGAACAGGGACGGAATCTTTCGCCTCCTGCTGTTGCTTCCGACGTCGGCGAAGTTGAAATACAGTTTCGTAGGCCCGCACGCATAGATCGGGAACAGCCCGGCCTCGGGCAGCCCCTTCATCTTCGAGAGTCCGAAGTCTTTGCCCAATGCCGTATCAAGCGCCGCCAGACCATAGACCGTATAGCGGGTGGCGTATCCCCAATACCCAGGCCCTTCAGGCCAGGCGCCGTCGGGGGCATACGTTCCCAGGGCCAGCGGTAAAGACGCCACCGCCTTCGGGATAATCCCACTGGCGTATTTCGGATCGGTCTCGGCAATCGCCAGAGCGCCCACTATCATCCCGCCGTTGCAGACCTGGTTCCAGTTGTGATGCGACTTTGTCCACCACCAGTTACTCTTGCGGGCGTAGCAGGCAAGCCCCGGCTCCAGGCCGTTTTTAATAAGCCCTGCCCGGATCTTCTCACGCGACTCGGCGTCAAGATAATCGAACAACCAGTCATACCCGACGCCGACGGCGTGGGACATCTCGGCAGTATCGAGGAAATGCGACGGGTTCCAGTCCTTGAACGCGCAGACGGCCAGGAGATTTTCCTTGGCCTTGGCGGCGTATTTTTCCTTACCGGTAAGTCGCCACGCCAGGCCGAGGGCATAGACGCGGCTGACGCACTCCCGGCTGACCGACAGCAGGCGAATACCGTCCGGTATGCGATGCACCAGCGGCTTTTTAGTGCAATCCTTGTCTGCCTGCTTCAGCACGTCCTTGTAACACTTCTTCAGCAGGTCGTCGCGCTTCATCAACTCCTTCAACTCGGCCAGGCGTTTGTCGGTCAATATCAGACGCGGGTGGGCCTTGTTGAGTGTCTTCAGCGCGGTTTGGGCCGTCGGCGGTTTGACTGGATTGTCGGCGGCGACGAGTTGAACGTTCATGCACATGATTAATACTCCAATTAGTATCTTTCCGGACATTTCGCACCTCATTTCACTTAACTGTTTCCACGTAAGCAGCCGTACCGGTATCACTTGTTGTTTGTAGTATAATCGAAAGGCTTTTACCAGCGCCGGATGTTTATTCTGGGCTGACTGCCTCGTCGCTTATCCATTTCCCCGCCGTACTCGAAGTAGTGCGGATTTCGCTCACAGGGGGCGATGCGTTTCATGGTTATTCGTTCCTTTTAGTAGGTTATTCCCGTAACGGCTGCAATTATCAGCGCTGCGTCGGTGGCGGACTCGTCGGCCTGGATTTTCAGAGTTTTTATCTCTTTGTCCGGGTTGGGGTTTGCCCACTCGAATCCATATAGCGTAACGTCTTCGCCGGTGGATGTTTTACCCTGCCAGGCGGCAACGGAGGGATACGTTCCGATATACCCGCCGTGACGATGGGATATATGAGCGAGCGGAGCGGCGAACCGGCGGTTCCATTCCGCCACCTGCCAACCATATTCGATTCCCACCCTGGCGGTCGAACCGTCGGTATAGAGCAGTTCATACGCGCCCACCGGCGTCTCTGCCCGGGTGTCGGTGTCCGGTATATGTGGTTTTGTGTCGCTCGAACAGGCGTGCAGAAAGACCAGGCTGTCGGCTTTAGCGCCGACGGGGACTTCGGTTTGTGACGGACAGCACTTCCGGGGAGCGTTTTGTGGTTCGAGGAATATCACGCCTTCGGCGAAACGGAACGGAATTCCCTTAAGGGCAACTTCACCTTCGGGTAGTCCTGTCAGGTCATATCCTCCTTTTCCGCCGGTCGCATCGCGCATCGGCGCGGTGATTTTATCGGTCAGGTCAATCGGATTGAATGATTTGGCTTCGCTCGGCGGCGCCGGTAGGCGCTCATCGCTGATCCGCGAGCGAATTCTCGGCATTATCTCCGCAATTTTCCGGTCCATCACCCAGCGCAGTTCGTCGCGGTAGTGTTCCGACCACATCATGTTGGCAGAGTATATGAAGTCGTAGAGTTTACCTTTTCTTCCGAAGTCTTCCTCGTTCGCGTTGCTCCAGGTTGAGACTTCCGCGCCGACGAGTCCTTCGCGTGCGCTTCGTTGGGCGAATCGCGGATAGTGTGAGGAATAAAAATTACCCATGATAACCTTAAAACCCGCGTCCAGCAGGCGGGTTTCGATGTCCCGGTCAGTTGCGAAATACCAGACGAAATCCATCATCACGATATCCTTGGGAATCATGTCGATAGCGTCCGGAACGGCGTAAGGACGGAAGTCCTGGATCATGTCGGACCAGATCATCATTCCCAGACCCTTGCTCTTGAGGTAATCGTAAATTTTGTTGACGTCCAGGGCGTAGAGTTCGGCGCGGTTCCTGTCCTTGCAACGGTCGCAGACGCCGAGTGTATAGACCTCGTCGTGCCCCATCTCAATGTACCGTTCAGGCTCGAAAACTTCGATTACTTCGTCGATCATATCGAAGATAATCTTGTGGCTGTCCGGGTGCAGCGGGCAGTAGGCGTCCGGGTACACGCCCGGTTTCTCGGCTATAGCAGGATAGGTCATCGTGAGGTATTCGACGTGGCTGAGCGACTGGATTTCGGGAATGACCTCGAAGCCGTAGGATTTGGCGTAATTTACCAGGTCGCGGACCTCGTCCTTTGACAGGTACGAGCCGCCGCCGAGTCGTCCGTGCGGAACGGGCGGTCTTTTTCCATCGTCGGCCTCGGTGTTGAATTTCTCCCACGTCTCGTTGATTTCCGGACGACGGTCGAATTTCATACCGGAAGTTACCTGGAGGAAGATTGTGTTCATCTTCATCGGCGTCCATACATATCGAATGAGTCGCTTGATGAACGGGATGTCCCTGCGATGCGGCATGAAAAAATGCACGCCTCGGAATTCCATCTTCGGGTAATCTTCGATGCCGCAGGCGGGGGTCGATGGTTCTTCGTTACCGAGCAGTTGCAGCAGCGTCTCGACGCCGTAGATTAATCCTCTGCGGTCGCAGGCGACGAGCGATACTCCGTCGGTTTCGACTTTCAGCGTGTACCCGTCGGGTTTTGCCTTGGTCGGGTCGGCTTTATCCGGCGATTCACACTCGCCGGGTTTCCCGAGCACGATAGACCCGTCGCCCGCCCCGGCGGATCTTCGACCGTCGCGGACGACCTCGGCCTGGATGCCAAGGTTTTCGTTAATCTTCTCGACCAGCAGCGTGGCAGCGAAGAGCGTATCGTCGGAGGCGTCTTTACCGACGACGATTTTCGGTAAATCGGACAGTTTGAATACGCCTTTACCGTCGAATGTCATTTTTTGCGGGATGGGATAGACTTTCGGTTCGTCGGTGCTTGCGCCCCAGACTTCCAGTCCTGCCAGGAGGATGTCGCGGTTGAACGAGTCCATTCGGACGATCAATTCGGTCGCCTCGATGCCGACGTTGACCGAAAGGGACTCGTCGTCCAGCGGCTTACCCTGCCGCCTTTGTCCGAGTCGGCCTGCGAGGATAAGTTCACCGTTACCCTCGCGTGCATAGACCTCCACGCAGTTGACGCCTGCGGGTTCGACGTAGTCCGGCACTTCGCCGATAGTAACGTTACCGTATTTCACGGCGGTCGGTTTTTCTTCGACCTCCCGTCCAGCCTGGTGAAGGACGACGCGGTCAACGAAATACGTACCTTTCAGGTCGATAACGATGTCAGCGCCCATTTCGCCGACGGTGTTTCCGACCCATCCGATTTGTGTGTTTGCATCGCCGTCGGTGAGGCTGCCTGCCGAGAATCCAATCGCTCCGTCAGCGCCGGATTTGTCGGCGGCAAGGTCCGGAGGAAAGGTTTCGCCATATCCTCGCTGCCTGTAGGAATATGAACCGTCAATTTGTCCTGCCTTACCGTTTCCCGTCAAACATCCCAGGCTCATCAGTAATCTCCTTGATCAAAATGGGTTGCGATTCCGTGTCCGATAACGGGGTTTTTTCGCGATGGTTTTGGTGGACGGCGTCTGCGTCACCCTACCCGTTTTCGGTTGAAATTGGCTGCGATTTCGCTCGGTTTGGCCCAGATGATCCGGTCGCCGTAGATGCTCATTAGCCTGTCGATCATTTCGACGAAGGTTTTCCAGCCAAGTCCTGTCTGGGGGTTAAGTCCCTGCCAGTGCATGTGGAAGATGGCTACGGGCGATTCGGCTTTGATTATCGCAGCGAGGTGTCCGTTACCGTCGGCATCAAGGTAGTGGTCGGAACTGTTCCAGTCGGGGCTGTTGCGCCATGAGGCGATGTGGTCCCAGACACCCGAAGGCATGTCATAGACGGCGAATTGGTCGCGCGTAACCTTTGCTCGCGGCTCGAAGGTGTTCGGGCCTTCCTCGATGGTTACGAATGCGGGGACCGCCTCGGACGGAAACTCGCCGGCCTCGGCCAGATCAAGCAGCGATTCCCAGACATTCGGATTCATTTGCGGATGCGTTCCCGGCGTGGTCATGCCGGTGTAGCAGACGCCCAGTTCGCGCCCGACCTTTATCGTGCCGAGGAAATAATCCCGGCATTCGTCGAGCGAAACGGAATGATCGTCAAGCCAGTCCATCTCGTTTCGGTCGTCATCGGCCGGGGCCATTTTGGAAAAATCGAACAGCGTCCCGTGCGTCATAATTTCCATGTGCGGGTCGATGGGATAATCCTTTATCGTAGCCAGGGCTTCGGCGAACTTCCGCTCGTGGTCGTTCTTTGGCCTGGTCAGCAGCGAGTCGGCCCATCCGGGAATCACCGAGACGGCCCCGGCCAGGCCTCGATCCTTGAGAAACTCCATAAACTCCGTAAGCGCAGCCGCATCGACGGGGACCAGTTCCTTCTCACGCCCCGGAACTCCGGTGGCGTAAGGTCCTACATCGTCCAGAAAGAAACTTACAAGCGTCTTGTCAGCCACGGGGCTTCTCCTGTTACTCTTTATAATTTCCGGCGCAAGGACGTAACTCATACGTTTTTAGCGGGTATAAGTCAAATAAAAGCAGGTGAATTTCGTAAAATATATTACTTGAAATTCTTACTTATAAATGTAAGAATAGGGCGAATGGGAATTATATAATGTCTTATGAGTCAGGAGAATCGCCATGAAGATAACAGCCAAGGGTCAGGTAACGATCCCTGTTGACATCCGCCGGAAGATGAAACTGCTGCCCGATACGGAAGTGGATTTTGCCATTTCCGGCAAGCAGGTGGTTCTCCGGAAGTCTCCAGGCCGCCGCAGGCGGGGAAGCAGGGTGGTTTCGACCATGCGAGGACGGGCTACGAAAAAAATGTCCACCGACCAGATCATGGCGCTGACGCGAGGTAAATGATGGCCGAAGTCATAATCGACTCGAACATCCTGCTGGACGTCCTCACCGAAGATGCCGAATGGTTTGCCTTCTCGGCTGGGATTATCGAAGAATACGCCGAAGACCATTCGCTCGTGATAAATCCGATTATTTACGCGGAAGTGTCTATCGGATTCGACCGGATCGAGGACCTGGACGCAGCCTTGCCTGCCGATAAGTTCCTTCGCAGACCGATCCCACCGGAGGCGGCGTTCCTGGCCGGCAAATGCTTCGTGAAATACCGTCGGCGTGGTGGAGCGAAACGTTCAACTTTGCCGGATTTCTTCATCGGCGCACATGCCGCCGTCGAAAAAATGCCCCTCATAACGCGCGACATCGCCCGATACCGCACCTACTTCCCGACACTGAAAATTATCGCGCCGGAATCATAAAGCGAGACGCGCCCGCGGCGTCGGGCTTGCATGTTGGGTTATCCAGCGGGATAATGAAATCAGAAGGGGCGAATTGTTCCTTGATTAAGCCAGTGGGTCAGAAATCTGAGGATTTGTTGCGATATGGCGATATACGAGATAAAGGCAAACAGCATAGATGAAATCGGTAAAACATCGTTTTCTCAAGCCGGACTTCGCGAGCGATACGACCTCCAGCGGCTACTTCGGAACCAGATAAACGTGATCTCGGCGGATACGCTGGTGATCGCCGAGGAGTTCGCCGAGTGGGAGGAATCACGGCGCCGGATCGACCTGCTGGGGTTGGACAAGGATGCCAACCTTGTCGTGATCGAGTTAAAGCGAAGCGACGACGGTGGGTACATGGAGTTGCAGGCCATTCGGTACGCTGCCATGGTTTCAACTATGACGTTCGACAAGGCCGTGGAGGTCTACGGCACCTACCTAACGAAAATCGATAGCGGCGTGGATGCTCGCAAATCGATACTCGACTTTCTCGGGTGGGAAGAACCGGACGAAGACAATTTCGCCCAGGACGTACGGGTGTTGCTGGTCTCGGCGGACTTTTCAAAGGAACTCACGACATCGGTTATGTGGCTTAACGAGCAGGGACTGGACATCCGATGCGTCCGGATCAAGCCCTATGATGACAATGGTCGAGTATTGGTAGATGTGCAGCAGGTAATCCCTCTGCCGGAGGCAACAGATTACATAGTGAGCATCCGGGAAAAGGCCGGCAAGGAACGGGTTGACCGTGCGGGGCGAGAGGGGCGACTCAACCTGTGGCATGAATTCTGGAGCGGCTTATTGGAGCAGGCTAGGGTGAAGACTTCCCTATACGCGAATGTTTCGCCCTCTAAAGCTAGTTGGATTTGCGCAGGATCTGGTGTATCGGGAGTTCACTACAGTTACGCGATTAGGAAACACGATTCTGTCGTTGAATTGGTCCTTGAGGGAGAAAGGGAAAAGAACAAGGCTAATTACGATCATCTGGAAGAACATCGGGCAGAGATCGAATCCTTTTTCGGCGCTCCCCTAGAGTGGGAACGGTGCGATAATCTGAAGAAATCCTACATTCGCCACAGCCTCTCTCTTGGAGGTTATCGGAACGATAAAGCGGATTGGCCTGAGATTCAGGAAAGCATGATCGAAGCGATGATCCGTCTGGAAAAGGCGTTTTCGCCACACATTTCAAAACTCAAATAATCTGTGGGTTAGACCGTCAGGCACACTTTCTCTTGACTGACATTCGAGCTATCTTCTAATCGTGTAGGGCGGGCAAACTTGCCCACCATTATAGGATTCCATAAATCCCGCGGGCCGGTTTGCCCGCCCTACGACTAAAACTCAACGCTTTTCAATTCTATCAACGGATACTGCAGCAAGAAAAGGACGGTCGTTGGAGAAGTGAATATTGCTCCCCACTCCTTGTTAACACTTATGAGTGCCTCTTGACCATTAATGCAAGTCACCATTTGCTCTATTTTCAACACACCTCTTTCTGCCTCGTCCTGTACAATAGCAGCCCTTTGGGTAGGGTTGAGCCGCATGAATGGAAGCAACCTGCCCGCCTGAAAAAACAGATCACCTTTTCTTCTTTTTTTCTCTACTTCATGCCATAAAAAGTTTGCTTTTAGACCGAGGTATATTCTATCAATCTTCTTCATTATGCGAATCGCGACCGTGAGAACCTTCATGGTTTCCCGGTATTTTATAATGGGGTCTTTTCTCGGTCCACTTGGACTCTCTGGCAATTCTTTATGGCTTATTGCAAAGTTGCGTTTGTCGTGAAACTTTCTAGTTATTCTTCGATAGGTCTTTAGGTCGTCCGAAAAATCAGCGATCTTGCAACTAATAAGTTTCTCATTGCAGAAGTGGAAACATACTTTGGATAGGCTTTTCGTCGCCAATTCTGAAAGACGGGATACTACGTCGTTTTGCAAACATTCATGGATTTTCGCTAATTTGTAAGGAGGTATCTGTATAGGACCCTTGTTGAAGTAACCGTTCAGTTCAATGACAAAATCCCGCCAGGTTAAGAGACTTCCCACAATCTCCCATATTTCAGCTCTCAACGAGCTCACGAGATATGAGAGATCGGTATTATGTAAACGTAACTTTTCCCTGCTCATTTCCGACCTACCTTCATCCCGCAATTCTGTGATGCATAGATATGCTTGCACAATTCGTAGGGTAATTGCAAGGTGCGTATCGACGCATCCAGTTCTGTGTCTTCGTGTAATGCTCGCCTTTGTCCCGATGTACATCGGGACAAAGGCGAGCAAGCGTGGACTATTTCTTCTGCTTCTTTTGTATCTTCGCCCAGGTGTCGCGGAGGGTGACTGTTCGGTTGAATACCAATTTGTCTTCGGTCGAATCGGGGTCGGTGCAGAAGTAGCCTAGTCTTTCGAATTGGTATCGACTTCCCGGCGCGGCATTGGCGAGGGATGGTTCGACTTGGCAGTCGGTCAACACTTTCAGCGAGTCGGGGTTCAGATTGGATTTCCAGTCGTCGGCGTCGGCGGGGGCCTCTTCGGTTAACAGGTAATCATAAAGACGCACCTCGGCGGGGACGGAATGTTCTGCTGAGACCCAGTGCAGTGTGGCTTTGACTTTTCTGCCGTCGGGCGAGTCGCCGCCGCGGGTGGCTGGGTCGTAGGTGCAGTGCAGTTCGACGATTTCGCCGTCGGCGTCCTTGACCACGTCGGTGCACGTGATGAAGTACGCATACCGCAGGCGGACCTCCCGGCCCGGGGCGAGCCGGAAGAATTTCTTCGGCGGCTCTTCCATAAAATCTTCCCGCTCAATGTATAAGACCTTCGAGAACGGCACTTTGCGCGTCCCGGCGGAGGGGTCTTCGGGATTATTAATGGCTTCGAGTTCCTCTGCCTGGCCTTCGGGATAATTGTCGATGACGACTTTCAGCGGGTTCAGGACGCCCATCACGCGCGGGCTGCGCTTGTTGAGGTCTTCGCGGAGGCAGTGCTCCAGAAGTGCGATATCGACGGTGCTGTTGTGCTTGTTGACGCCGATTCGCCGGCAGAATTCGCGTATGGCTTCGGGCGTGTATCCGCGTCGGCGCAGGCCACTGAGCGTCGGCATTCGCGGGTCGTCCCAGCCGTGAACCAACCCGGCTTCGACCAGCTCCAGCAGTTTCCGCTTGCTCATAACGGTGCGGGTAAGTTCCAGGCGGGCGAATTCTATCTGCTGCGGATGATAGACGTCCAGCGCATCGAGGAACCAGTCGTAGAGCGGGCGGTGATTCTCGAACTCCAGCGTGCAGATTGAGTGCGTGATGCGTTCGGCCGAATCCTCCAGGCCGTGCGCCCAGTCGTATGTCGGATAGATGCACCATTCGGAAGCCGTGCGGTGATGGTCGGCGTGGAGGATGCGGTACATAATCGGGTCGCGGAGGTTGACGTTTGGCGATGCCATGTCGATTTTCGCGCGGAGGACTCTGCTGCCGTCGGGAAACTCGCCGGCCTTCATTCGCTCGAACAGGTCGAGATTCTCTTCGACAGGCCTGTCGCGGTGCGGACTGTCGGCGCCCGGCGAGGTCAGCGAGCCGCGATATTCGCGCATCTGGTCAGCCGACAGGTCGCAGACGTAGGCATTGCCGGCCTTGATTAACTGCACCGCATAGTCGTACATCTGCCCGAAGTAGTCCGAAGCGTAGTAGATATGTTCGCCCCAGTCGAATCCGAGCCAGCGGATATCTTCGGTAATTGAATCGACATATTCTGCCTCTTCTTTGGTCGGGTTTGTGTCGTCGAATCGCAGGTGGCAGATGCCGTCGGCGTTTTCAGCCGCGATACCGAAGTTCAGGCAGATGGATTTCGCATGGCCGATGTGCAGATACCCGTTAGGCTCCGGCGGAAAGCGCGTAACAACGCGCCCGTCCCATTTACCGGTCTCCAAATCTTCAGCGACAATGTCGCGGACAAAATCGGATTGGCTGGCGGAATCGTTTTTATTGGAATTTTGGTTTTCGATCATTTCTAAAATCCTGAATGAATAGGGCTGGGAGATATTGCAAAAAACCCGCTTTGGCACTAGGTTAGCAATAAACGCCGACACAGAGGAGACTTTTTTCACAAATGGATACTATCAAGACACGATTTGCACCGTCGCCGACGGGCTGGCTTCACGTCGGCGGGGCGAGGACTGCATTGTTCAATTACCTGCTGGCGAAACTTACTGGCGGAACTTTCCTGCTGCGCATCGAGGATACCGATCGGGCGCGACATGATGAATCAGCCGTCGAAAAAATTATCGAAGACCTCCGCTGGCTGGGAATCGAATGGGATGAGGGCGTCGAAGTCGGCGGCGATAATGGGCCTTATCGACAATCCGAGCGGCTGGAGATTTATACCGAGCATATCGGGCGTTTGCTCGATGCAGGCTTGGCGTATTACGCCTTTGAGACGCCCGAAGAACTCGACGCAATGCGAACGGCCGCCCGCGCCGAGAAGCGAAATTTCCGCTACCCGCGTCCCGACCCGCTGCCGACTGCTGCCGATGCCGATAAAGCCCGCGCCGAAGACAAACCCGTCGTCGTGCGATTCAAAATCCCCAAACGCGACGTAACCATCCGCGACGAGGTCTTCGGCGAGGTAACCGTAGCCGCCGCCGAGCAGGACGACTTCATCATCGCCAAGGACGACGGTTGGCCGACGTATCACCTCGCCAATGTCGTCGATGACGCGCTGATGGGCGTCAATTTCGTCTGCCGAGGCCAGGAGTTCCTTTCCCAGACCTGGCGGCACGTCCTGCTGCGAGAGGCGTTCGGATTCGCCGAGCCAAAATACGCCCACCTGCCGCTGATTATGGACATGGCTGGGCGAAAACTCTCCAAACGCGACGGAGCCGTCGAAGTCCACGCATTCCGCACAGCCGGCTATCTGCCGGAGGTGCTGGTCAACTTCATCGCGCTATTGGGTTGGAACCCCGGCGGGAATATCGAGCAACTCACAATGGATGGTTTGAGGGATATGTTCAGCGTTGATCGCATCGGTAAGGCCAACGCGAAATTCGACCGTGAAAAACTCCTCGCCTTCAACACAGACGCAGCCGCAGCCGCCGACGAAAACCGCCTGCTGGCCGGGTTCAGGGATTACCTCTCGTTGAACGAAACGCCAATCCCCGGCGACGACGATTCGTTACTATTGCACCTGCTGCGGATCAATAAGGGTTTTCGCACCTTCGCCGATATACCAGCCAAGTGCGGCGTGCTGTTCGCAGCCGACGACGCATACGATTACGACGAAAAGGCCGTCAAAAAGGTCCTCGCCAAGGGCGACGGGTCCGGCTATGCAATGCTGGAGCATCTCAAGGCCAAACTCGCCGATTGCGAATGGACCGAAGACGCGATCCAGGCCTTGGTTGAAGGCGTCTGCGCGGAAAAATCCGTCGGAATGGGAAAAGTCGCCCAGCCAATCCGGGTAGCAGTTACCGGCACCACCGTAAGCCCGGCGATTTACGATACGCTGATGATCCTGGGGCGTGAAAAGACCTTGGCGCGGATTGATCGCTGTTTGTTAATGCGATAGAATACCTGCGGTTCCTGACATGTAATGGATGAATAGTAATGAAACTGACAGAAGAAGAAATAGCGACAATAGAAAAACTCCTGTCGGGTTTCGAGAAGCGCGCCAGAACGTCCAGGTGGTCTCGGTGGGTATCTCTTGCGATACCATTGTTCCTCCTTGGAACAGGAGTCTATGCTCTTTGCATGGCGCATCGTGTTTCCGGGCCTCTATCCACTTATTATCAGGGCTTGTTGCCAGAAGGGCAAATCGTGGGATCGGATGTAGAGCGCTACGTCGGGATACAGATATCCTTTTTGTGGTTGCGCATTATGTTATATGGTACTGGCTTGCTTCAAATAAGCGGGGGGATATTGCTGTTAATCAAGACGGCCACGGATTGGAACAAAGGAACCAGAGACCTGCTCATTGCAAAGATACTTCGCAGTAAGTGGGAAGATGAAAAGGCCAATTATGACGCGACAATTCAACGTGATAATTGAGCGCGACAGCGAAGGGCACTTCGTCGGATCGGTACCGGAACTCGCGGGCTGCCATACACAGGCAAAGTCGTTGGATAAACTGATGGAGCGAATACGAGAAGCGATTCTGCTGTGCTTGGAAGTGAATGATTGAAAACGTCATAAACGGAAAGTCAAAAATGTCATTACTTGTAACAGGTAGTATCGGAATTGACACGGTTGAGGCCCCTTCGGGTAAGGTCGCCGACGCGCTTGGCGGGTCGAGCGTTTATTTTTCATACGCTGCGGGGTTTTTCGGGCCTGTGCGTTTTGTCGGCGTGGTCGGCGAGGACTGCCCGGCCAATTTTCTCAAACCCCTGCACGATAATCCCAATATCGACATGGCAGGCCTGGAAATCCGCAAAGGCTCCAAGACATTCCGCTGGCATGGTAAATATCACGAGGATGTCAACGAGCGCGACACGGTGGCGGTGGATTTGAACGTCCTGGCTGAGGCTGGGCCTGTGATTCCCGAAGCCTTCCGCGACAGCAAATACGTTTTTCTCGCCAACACGCATCCCGCCCTCCAGGCTGAACTGCTCGGTCAACTCACCGGCCCGGAACTGGTCGTAGCCGACACGATGGACCTGTGGATTAACGCCGAACGTGAAAGCCTGATGGCCTTGCTGGGGCGAATTGACGGCCTGGTGCTGAACGACTCGGAAGCCAAATTACTGACCGGCGAGCCGAACGTCGTCCAAGCCGGTATGGAAATAGCGAAGATGGTCCGTCGCTTCGTCGTCGTCAAGAAGGGCGAGCACGGAAGTTTGCTGTTCGCCGACGGAGGCGTGTTCACATTCCCGGCCTGGCCTGCTGTCGGCGTGGTCGATCCGACCGGAGCGGGCGACAGTTTCGCCGGTGCGATGATGGGTTTTCTGACCGCCCGGGACAGCACGGACACCCAAACCCTCCGCCGGGCAATCGCCTGCGGAACGGTAACTGCCAGTTTCAACCTCGAAGATTTCTCGCTGAATCGTTTTTTCCAAATCAGTCAGGCCGACATCGAAAACCGCCTGAAGCAGTTCGAAGAATTGACGAGATTTTGATGCAGATAAACACGAATATCGAATATCGAAATCCGAAACAAATTCAAAATCCTAAATTCGAATGACAAAAACAAACCAAGTGCAGCACGGAGAAGGTTTTGAACATTTGAATTTCGTATTTCGTATTTGTTTCGGATTTCGATATTCGTATTTCGTATTTGAGGTAGTTACATATGTCCCTTCGCACATTTCTTGCGTTGCCGTTGGATGAGGTAATCGTTGAGCGTCTTGTTGAAGTTCAGCGGTCTCTCTCGTCGGCGGGTGCGCGGGTGCGTTGGGTGGACGGGAAAAATCTTCACCTGACGATAAAATTCCTCGGCGACGTAACAGATGATCAATTGGGCGATGTTTGCCGAGTGGCTGGGGAGGTGGCTTCGCAGATTGAACCGTTCGAGTTTTCCGTCGCGCGCGTTACTTCCGTTCCTCCCGTCGGGGCGATGCGGATGGTTTGGGTCGGCATTGACGAGCAAACGGGAAAATTAAACAGACTTTACGAACTCCTGGAAAAATCTTACGCGGCGATGGGGTTCGGCAAGGAGAGCCGTTCGTTTCGTCCGCACCTGACTTTGGGACGGGTCAAGAGCGGGCAGAACGTTCGCCAACTCCGCGAAGATGTTTCCGAAATTGCAGATACCGAATTCGGTATTGCATCAATAAATGAGATGATCGTTTTCTCATCGAAACTGACGCCCGCCGGTCCAATTTATTCACCGATGGTGACGGTAAAGTTGGGGAGCGGTTGACATTTCGTCAAAGATAGGTAGATTTTCTAAAGAATCACACTTGCGATACCCGAACAGACACCTTACAGTCCTTCCGGTATGACGGGATTGATTAAAGGTAAGGAGAACACCAGATGGCGAAATCGCCCAGCAGTAACAAGTCAGAAGCCGTTGCGGATCAACGACGCGATAAGGCGCTCGAGATGGCATTGCAGCAGATTGAGAAGAACTACGGTAAGGGCAGCATTATGAGGCTCAGCGACGATCAGATCGTTCCGATAGACGGAATATCGACGGGTCCTTTGAGTCTGGATTTGGCGCTGGGCGGGCAGGGGATGCCTTGCGGACGCATTTGCGAATTGTATGGCCCGGAGGGCGGCGGAAAGACAACGCTGGCGTTGCACGTGATCGCAAACGCCCAGGCCAACGACGGAGTGGCTGCATTCATCGACGCCGAACACGCGCTCGACCCGACCTGGGCGAGAAAACTCGGCGTGAAACTCGACAGCCTGCTCATATCCCAGCCTGACACGGGCGAACAGGCTTTGGAAATATGCGAGATGCTCGTCCGCTCAAACGCTGTCAATGTGATAGTAATCGATTCGGTGGCCGCCCTTATCCCCCGTGCTGAGATAGAAGGCGAGATGGGCGCTACGCACATGGGCCTGCAGGCGCGACTGATGAGCCAGGCGATGCGGAAACTCACCGGCGCAATCTCCAAGAGCCGCACCTGCGTAATCTTCATCAACCAGATACGCATGAAGATCGGCGTGATGTTCGGCAATCCGGAGACGACTCCGGGCGGGCGGGCGTTGAAGTTTTATTCATCTGTACGCCTCGATATTCGTCGGGTCGCTACGCTCAAGGAAGGCGACCGCGCCGTCGGAAACCACGTCCGCGTCCGCGTCGTAAAGAACAAGATCGCACCGCCGTTTAGAACGGCAGAGTTCGATATCATGTTCGACAGCGGAATCAGCGTCGTCGGCGACGTGCTCGACCTCGGAGCCGAAAACGACATCGTTACCAAGAGCGGTTCGTGGTACAGTTTCGGCGACGTCCGTCTCGGACAGGGAAAACCCGCAGCCATTGCCTTCCTCAAGGACAATGCCGACCTCTACGAAGAAATCCGCGCCGCGGTGGTCGAGAAACTCTCTTCGCACACGGAGAAGACGTAAGCGGATTGTACGCGAAATGCGTTTCTGCGCGGAACGACAAGCCCCTTGCACTGCAAGGAGATGATGCCGGACAGACAAGCCCCTTGCACTGCAAGGGGATGATGCCGGACAGATGCCGGACATCCCCTTGCAGTGCAAGGGGCTTGTCGTTCCGCGTTTTTTTATATAAGTTGAGGCGATATGAGTAAAACATCCAAACAAATTCGTCGTGAGTTCATTCAGTTCTTTGAGGGCAAGGGACATACGTTCGTGCCGTCGGCTTCGCTTTTACCGGCCGACGACCCGACGCTGCTGTTCACAAACGCGGGGATGAACCAGTTCAAGGACATGTTCCTCGGCACCGGCTCCAGGCCCTACAGCCGGGCTGTCAACTCCCAGAAGTGCATCCGCGCCGGCGGAAAGCACAACGACCTCGAAGACGTCGGGCACGATACCTTTCACCATACCTTCTTCGAGATGCTGGGCAACTGGTCGTTCGGGGACTATTTCAAGGCCGAAGCCATCGGATGGGCGTGGGAACTTCTCACGGACGTCTGGGGTCTGCCTGAGGACAAACTCTGGGCGGGCGTCTTCGGCGGCGACGATGCCACCGGGCTGGGGCCTGACGATGAAGCGATCGAACTCTGGCCTAAAGTTACCGGCATCCCGCCCGAGCGAGTTCTTGGCGGCTCGATGAAGAATAATTTCTGGGAGATGGGCGAGACCGGACCTTGCGGACCTTGCACGGAGATACACATCGACCTTGGCGAGAGCGTCTGCGACGGCTCGCCGCATCCGGGAATTCCCTGCGATGTCAGCGTCGAAGGATGCCGACGGTTCATCGAACTGTGGAACCTGGTATTCATCCAGTACAACCGCGACGCAACCGGGCATCTTGAACCCCTGCCGGCAAAGCACGTCGATACAGGCCTGGGACTGGCGAGAATCTCGGCAGTCCTCCAGGGCAAGACCGACAACTACGCCACCGACGTCTTCAGCCCGCTGATGGATTGGCTTGGGCACAAGACCGGCGTGCGTTATGGTCAGGGCGGCGAAACCGACGTAGCCCTGCGTGTTATCGCCGACCATGCCCGCGCGTGCACCTTCGCCATCGCCGACGGAATCCTGCCGAGCAACGAGGGCAGGGGATACGTCCTCCGTCGCATCCTCCGCCGGGCGGCAAGGTTCGGACGAAATCTCAACCAGCACGAACCGTTCATCCACAACCTCGCCGGCGTCATCGCCGAGCAGGTAGGTGATTTCTTCCCCGAAGTCGCCGAGCGACAAAAGCAGGTAGCCGAAACAATCCTGGAAGAAGAAGCATCTTTCAATCGCACGCTCGATAGAGGTCTTGACCTCTTCAACCGCGCAGCGGAGAAGGTCGCCGACGGGAAAAAGCAAATCACCGGCGATGTAGCCTTTGAACTATATGCGACCTTTGGCTTCCCGGTGGACCTGACGCAACTAATGGCGGCTGAACGGGGATTGACGGTGGATATGGAAGGCTACGAAGCCAAGATGGCCCGACACCGTGAAATTTCCGCCGCCGGCGATGGGTCGTTCCAGGTCGCTGCGATTACGGGCCTGCCGGAAACGGACGATTCGGCCAAGTATGACGATAAGCCCATCGCCGCGAAAATCCTCGGATGGGTCGTCGGGGAAGATTTTATCTCCGAAGGGGTTCTGTCCGAGAACGCAGAAGCCGCGGTCGTACTGGATAAAACCAACTTTTACGGTGAGTCCGGCGGACAGGTCGGCGATGTCGGCACGCTGGTCGGTCCCGACGGGACATTCGCCGTCCGCGACACGAAACTTTCCGGACACTGCGTCCTGCATTTTGGCGTCGTGGAAAAGGGGGCTTTGTCGGTCGGACAGGACGTAAAGACCCAGGTGGACGCCGCCCGCGCCGATACGATGCGCAACCACACAGCCACGCACCTGCTCAACTGGGCGCTGCGGCGGGTTCTGGACGGCCAGATCGACCAGGCCGGTAGCGTCGTTTCACCGGACCGCCTGCGATTCGACTTTACATACGGAAAGGCAGTAACGACAGAACAACTCGCTGAGGTCGAGCGGCTTGTTAATGGGCGAATCCTCGCAGATGAAGCGATTTTCATAAATAACGTCCCACTCGCCCAGGCCCGGAAGATTCCGGGCGTCCGTGCGGTCTTCGGCGAGAAATATCCCGACCCCGTCCGCGTAGTCAGCGTCGGTGTGGACGATACGGTTCACGATGCCGACGAAAACACGCTTGTGGAATTCTGCGGCGGGACGCACCTGAAGCGGACTTCCCAGGCGGGATTTTTTAAGATTCTCTCGGAAGAATCGGTCGCCAAGGGCGTCCGCCGAATCACTGCCGTTACGGGCCACCAGGCCGTTTGCCACATCCAACGGCTTGACGAAGCGGTTTCGTCGTCGGTATCGGTCCTTCGCGTTCCGATTGAGCAGATTTCCGAGCGGATAACCGCAATGCAGGCAGAGATAAAGCAACTCCGCAAGCAGCGGGTGGCGCAGGCCGGTGTCGAGGACTTCGGTCCCGACTTTGTGGTTCCGACACCGGAGGGAGATGCCATGATAGGCGAGGTTGGTTTTATTGACTCGTCGGCGATGCGGAAAATCTGCGATATGCAGCGACAGAGAGGCGCAGCGGCGGTTCTGCTCGGCGGTACCGATGAGGGCAAGGTTATGCTTGTGGCGATGGTCAGCGAATCGCTGGTAAAATCCGCCTCGATCAAGGCCGGCGATTGGGTTAATGCAGCGGCTGCTGTTGTCGGTGGAAAAGGCGGCGGGAAACCGACAATGGCGCAGGCAGGCGGAAAAGACGCCGAAAAACTTCCCGAAGCATTGAAGGTCGGCGCGGACTGGTTGCGGAAGAAAGTCAAGTAATCGTAACAATCAACAGCGCCTGTTTGTTGTGATAGATGTTTTTTCATTGACAATTCCGCCTCCTGCCTATAGATTCCCCCGACGTTTAGTGGATTTTTTACGAAGGATTGAAATGCTACCAGCACAAAAATTAAGTCGTTCCCGTACCCGTCAGCGTCGAAGCCACCACGCGATGAGCGGTGTGAACCTGGCCGATTGCCCCCGTTGCAACAAGCCGAAACTACCCCACGCCGCATGCGCCAACTGCGGCTATGTCCGGCCGGGACTAAGCCTGAAGATCGAGAAAGAGGGCTGAACCGATGCAAATCGGCGTTGATGCCATGGGTGGAGATTTCGCGCCGGTCGGGGTCGTCAAAGGCGCCCTGGAAGCCCGGGGTCTGCTCGGCGACGACGATAAGATCGTGCTGATCGGCGACGAGCCGACCATTCGCGAACACCTCGCCGAAGCCGACGGATGGGATAAGTTCATCCGAATCGAGCACACCAGCGAGGTCATCGGGATGGATGAATCGCCCGTCGAGGCGCTGCGACAGAAGCCCGACAGTTCGATCGCGAAGATGGCGTCCCTTGCCGCCAAGGGTCGGTTGGATGCGATGATATCGGCAGGTAATACCGGCGCGTGCGTCGCCGCCGCCCAAATGCGTCTGCGCCGCCTTCAGGGCGTACACCGCCCCGGAATCGCAATCGTCATGCCGACATACGCCGGACCCGTGGTCATGTGCGACGTCGGAGCAAACGTCAACTGTCGCCCTCAACACCTTTACCAGTATGGTCTGATGTCCGTGGAATACGCCCAATGTATCTGTGGTATCGACGAACCCCGCGTAGCCTTGCTGAGCATCGGCGAAGAAGACGCCAAAGGAAACCAACTCGTCAAGGAAACACGGGAACTGTTCAGGAACGACCCGGAAATCAAATTCGTCGGTAACGTCGAGGGAAGGGAAATGTTCCACGGCGCTTGCGACGTGGTGGTTACCGAGGGTTTCGTCGGTAACGTAGCCTTGAAACTGATGGAAGGTCTGGCTGAAGGGTTGTTCAAATCCACTTACCTTGAGTTGACGCGGTCCAACCCGGACCTCGCCGGTCAGTTTGAGAAGGCCATTACCACGATTAAGGATAAGTACGATTTTAACGAATACGGCGGCGCGCCGCTTCTGGGAGTCAACGGAATCTGCATTATCTGCCACGGCGCCAGCAAACCCAGGGGTATTACCAAGGCCATCGGCGTAACGCTGAATTTTACCAAGACACACATAAACGACCGCATTACGGAATGTCTGGCTCGGCGCGAACCAGGCGGGGACAATTTATGAATAATTCTTTACGAGCGGCAATCGCCGGGGTCGGAGCCTATGTCCCCGACAAAATACTCACCAATGCAGATTTAGAACGGATGATCGACACGTCCGACGAATGGATAACCAAGCGCACAGGCGTCAAGGAGCGGCACATCGCCGGCGACGGTGATTCAACAGCATCCATGGCCGTCGAAGCGTCCCGACGAGCCTGCGAAAACGCCGGTATCGAACCGGGCGAACTGGACATGATCGCCTGCGCGACCATCACCCCCGAAACACTCTGCCCCTCCAGCGCATGCTACATCCAGCGCGACCTGGGAGCGGCCAAAGCGGCGGTGTTCGACTTATCGGCCGCTTGCAGCGGATTCGTCTATTCTCTCGCTATTGCGAGTCGGTTCATCGAGGCCGGTCAGTTCAAAAACTGCCTCGTCATCGGCGCTGAAACCTTAAGCCGGTTCACCGATTACGAAGACCGTGGTAGCTGCATCCTCTTCGGCGACGGCGCAGGAGCGGTCGTGCTCAAACCGACCGACCAAGACGCAAAAGGCGTCCAGTACACCGTCATGCACGCCGACGGAAACGGGTGGGACTTCATCTGGCTTCCCGCCGGCGGGTCGAAAATGCCCACATCACAGCAGACTGTAACGGACCGATTACATTATCTGAAAATGCGGGGTAGGGACGTCTATAAATTCGCCATCGAAAAAATGCAATGGCTACTGGAAGATTGCATGAAGGCATGTAACCTCACGCCCGACGACGTGGACCTTGTCGTTCCGCACCAGGTAAATATCAGGATTCTCAAATCCGCTACGGAGAAATTGGGCTTCCCGATGGATAAGGTCTATGTCAATATAGACCGGTTCGGTAACACCTCGGCAGCCTCTATTCCCATAGCATTGGACGAGGCGGTACGAACAGGCCGAGTCGGACCCGGTTCGACAGTGCTGCTGATAGCCTTCGGAGCCGGACTAACCTGGGCCGGAGCGGTGGTAAAACTGTAAAGAAAAAAGTAGCCAGTAACCGGTAGTCAGTAGTCAGTAAAAACTGATTGTTGTTCCCGACTACCGGCTACCGGCTACTGACTACTACGATGAATGTCGCGTTTATATTTCCGGGGCAGGGCGCTCAGCAGGTCGGGATGATGTCCGACCTGGCGGAGGCTTCGCCTGCGGCGAGGAGCGTCTTCGCCGAAGCCGATGAGCAGCTGGGATATGCGCTGAGCGAATTATGCTTCAAGGGTCCGTCCGAACGCCTCGACGCCACGGATATTGCCCAGCCGGCGATGTTCGTCTGTTCAGTCGCCGCCGCCGCCGCGATGAAAGAGACGCTGGGCGAGGCCGTTCCCGTAGCATCAGTAATGGCGGGATTGAGCCTGGGAGAATATACTGCCCTGTATGAAGCCGGTGCGATAGACTTCTGCTCGGCGCTTGATTTGGTGTCCAGGCGTGGGCGGTTTATGCAGGCTTCCGCCCAGGCTCAACCGTCCGGTATGGTCAGCATTATCGGTCTGGACGAGCAGAGAGTCGTCGAACTCTGCGCCGCTGCCGCCGAAGGGGCGGTACTGTCGCCGGCGAATTTCAACAGCCCCGGGCAGATAGTTGTCTCCGGCGACCTCGATGCGTGCGGACGGGCGGCGGAACTGGCAAAGGAATTCGGCGCTAAAGGGGCTATGCCCCTGAAAGTCGCCGGCGCTTTTCACAGCGAATTTATGGCGCCGGCTGCGGAAAAACTCGCCGAGACGCTCGCCGACGTCGAAATATGCACACCGGAAATACCGGTAATTTCAAATGTCGATGCCGAACCGCATGATGGAACCGAATCAATAAAGGAAAAACTCGTCCGCCAGGTAATTTCACCGGTACGCTGGGAGCAATCTGTCCGCCGGATGCTGGATGACGGAATTGAGCGGTTTTACGAGATAGGCCCGGGGCGAGTGCTTGCCGGATTAATGAGGCGGATTGAACGCCGGGCCGAAGTCGTCAGCATCAACTCCGCCGACGCATTGGCAAAACTCGCCGGCGAAATGGCACAATAGAAAATGATATTATGGGCGGAACACAGGAACGATAATTATGGCTGAAAATGAAAAAGTCGCAATTGTAACAGGCGCCAGCCGGGGAATCGGACTGGAAATCACCCGCCAACTTCTGGATATGGGAATGACCGTTGTGGCGGTGGATATTCGTGAAGACCTGCTGGTAGAGATGCCCGCCTCGCTACCGGATGCAGGCGAAAAACTCGATACCCGCGCTCAGGACGTTACCGACAGCAAGGGATTCAGCGACGTAATCGACGCAGTGGCCGAAAAATACGGGCGAATCGACGTGCTGGTCAACAATGCCGGCATAACCCGCGACGGGCTGCTGATGCGAATGAGCGACGATGACTGGGAACTTGTCCTGAAGGTCAATCTGACCAGCGCGTTCATCGGAACCCGCGCCGTCGCCAGGCACATGATTCGACGACGCGAAGGCGCAATTATCAATATGGCGTCCTTCAGCGGTATCGAGGGAAACCGGGGACAGGCGAATTATTCGTCGTCCAAAGCCGGGCTTATCGGGCTGACCAAGACCACCGCAAAGGAACTGTCTGCCAAGAACGTCCGTGCCAACGCCATCGCGCCGGGATTCATCGCCACGGAAATGACCGAAGCCCTGCCGCAACAGGCAAAGGATATAGCCTTGTCGCTGATCCCGCTCAAAAAGATGGGCAGGCCTGAGGATGTAGCGGCGGCGGTGGCGTTCCTGGCGTCCGATAATGCAAACTACATCACCGGACAGGTGCTCAGTGTGGATGGCGGGATGCACATGTAAAAACCCCGGACTAAAAAGGGGCCAAAAAGATACAAGAGAACACAGAGGATTTTTTGCAATTACCGATTTTAAATTTCCAATTGAAAGAACATCCGGTGCTCATTTAATCAATTGGAAATCGGAAATTACTTTTGTCAGGGCAATGTTGTCGCTATAGTACCGCGACGTTACGAAAAGCCTCCCGCGTGGGCGGCGAAAAAGGATTTGAACGTAAAACTGTATCTATATTGAGGAGAAAACAGTGGCCGAAGAAATTGAAGGCAAGGTCATAGAAATCGTCAGTGAGCAGATGGGTGTTGACAAAAGCGAGATTACTCGCGAAACGTCTTTCGTCAACGACCTGAACGCCGACTCGCTGGACACGGTCGAACTGGTCATGGAATTCGAGGATGAGTTCGAAATGAGCATCCCCGACGAAGAGGCCGAAAAAATCCAGACCGTAGGTCATGCAATTGACTACATCAAGGAACACGGTAAGAAAGGTTCCGACTGACGCCGATTACGGCGCGGATGGTTCAAAGCCTGCAACAAGTACGTTCCGTAAGTAGTTGGTTTTCAGACCGCACGCGAGGCGCTGCACAATGACGAAACGCCGGGTAGTCATTACCGGTCTGGGCACGGTCAATCCGCTCGCCCATGACGTGGAGAATTTCTGGACCGCTTTGCTCGAAGGGCGCAGCGGTATCAGACGCATTGCGCGGTTCGACACCGAGGGATATGCCTCGCGAATAGGCGGGGAAGTGGTCGATTGGGCCGGAGTCCCGACGGAGTACGTCGCAAAGCGCGAGCTGAAACGTCTGGACCGCTTCGCCCAGTTCGCCATCGCCGCCGCCGTCGAAGCCGTCGAAAACAGCAAAATCGACTTCGACGCCACCGACAAAGACCGTTGCGGCGTGCTGATAGGAAGCGGTATCGGCGGACTGGAAACGCTCCAAATCCAGCACAGGATACTGCTGGACAAAGGCCCCGGGCGGCTGAGTCCCTTCACTATCCCCAGACTGATGGTCAATGCCGCCAGCGGGAACGTAGCAATCCTGTGGGGATTGCGAGGTCCGAACAGCGCCGTCGCCACTGCCTGTGCTTCGGGCGGTAACGCTATCGGCGACGCGATCCGCCTTATCCAGCGCGACCAGACCGACGTGATGATCACCGGCGGATCCGAAGCGGCGCTGATCGAGATAGGACTGTCGAGTTTCTGCGCGCTCAGAGCACTCTCCACGCGAAACGACGACCCTCTACACGCTTCCAGACCGTTCGACAGGGACCGGGACGGCTTTCTTCTGGCCGAAGGCGCAGGCGTCATCGTGATTGAGGAACTTCAGCACGCCTTGGCGCGAGGGGCCGACATCCTCGCCGAACTGACCGGATACGGAACCACCTGCGACGCCTCTCATATCACCGCGCCGGACCCCGCCGGAAAAGGCGCTGCCGACGCCATGCGAAACGCACTGACCGACGCGGACATTCAGCCGCAACAGGTCGATTACATCAACGCCCACGGTACGAGCACGCAACTCAACGACATTATGGAAACCCGCGCGATAAAGGAAGTCTTCGGCCAGCACGCTTACGACGGGCTGGTCGTCTCATCTACAAAGAGCGCCACAGGACACCTTCTGGGCGCAAGCGGCGGGGTGGAGATGATCGCCACAGTCAAGGCCATCCAGACCGGATGGATCCCGCCGACGCTCAACCTCGAAAACCCCGACGACGAATGCGACCTGGACTACTGCCCGCTGGTAAAACGCGCCAAAGAGGTGAACGTCGCGCTGTCGAGTTCCTTTGGCTTCGGCGGACACAACGTCGTCCTGGCGGTGCGGAAGTTTCAGGGATAAAAAAGCATTCAGCCTTCAGCAGTCAGCGGTCAGTAATTAGGCTCCTTGCCATTCGCAGCGCATCTCGCCTGTTGGTAATCTGCTCGTTCAATTGAGCGTCGTAAAGTTTCCGAAGAACTCGTCCCAGAATCGCCCCTTCCTTGAGACCTATCTCTTTGAGGTCCGCTCCGGTAAGCAGCGGCTGCGGGTCGATCTGTTTCGGGTCGATTGCTTTGATTCGTCGGCGGATGGCGAGGCTGCGGCTTTTCCCACCGTCGGCGAAACGCTCCTCGAAACGCCAAAGCATTTCGAGACGCCGGAAATCCCTGTGCGCGAGGATTCGCTTAAATTGGGCCAGGGACATTTCATGAGCGGTTCGCCAGTCGTCGAGATGTTCGCTCATCCAGAGAAGCGACTTTCGCATCTCGTTCGAGCCGCCCCATCGTCGGACAATCCTGCGGATGTCAGAGGCCGGTAAGTCGCACAGCAGCGAAGCGATAGTCAAAAGTGCGTCGCCCCGCTCGGACACGGCGCCGGCACGCCTCGACGCCTTCGACCAATGGTTAGTATCAGCGAACAGTTCCGGAAGAATCGCTTTGATAAGTTGGAGTTTGTGAAGTTGTTTCAGCGTCGCCAGGGCCGGTTTTCGTGCGAACATTTTTTCGAGTTCTTCGCGGATACGTTCGCCGCTGATTTTCGTTATTCGCCCGGCTCGGCGCTTGATTGCCCTGGCGGTGGCGCGTTCGATGCGGAAGCCGAAGCGCCCGGCAAATCGCACTGCCCGAAGCATCCGCAGGTAATCCTCGGCGAATCGCCGCTCCGGATCGCCGATGGCGCGGATAACGCCGGCTTGGAGGTCTTTCTTCCCACCGACGTAATCAATCACACGCCTGGAAATCGGGTCGTAGAACATTCCGTTGATTGTGAAATCCCGCCGCTGGGCGTCCCGCTTGGGGGTAACGAATTTCACGCCGTCGGGGCGTCGGCCGTCGGAATAGGAAAGGTCGCTTCGGAAGGTTGTTACTTCTATCGTCCGGCGGTTGATGATTACCATTGCCACGCCGAACTTCGCCCCGATCATCAGCACGTGGCCGAAGATTTGCTTTACCTGTCGCGGCGTTGCGCTGGTGGCGACGTCATAATCGCTGGCACGATGCCCCATCAGCATATCGCGCACGCACCCCCCTGCCAGCAGCGCCTCGTACCCCGCCGCCCGAAGCCGACGGACAACCCCAACCGCTGTCGCCTTGGTTGCCGATAATCCCATAACAGATAAGGTCGCCCGTAAAGACGCGGATGTCAATCATACGTTGGGGAAATCAAATGACATGCAATACCTCGCATGAAAAGTTAATGCGATGTCGAGATAAATGAGCCGCGACCGTGAGGGAGCGGTCAGACCGATGTGAGAGTTTTGATGACCGCTCCTTTACTTCTCGCGGCTCGTAAGGTGCTCCTCATACTGAACGCAGTAACTTTTCGTGCGCGGTATAACAGATTGCTACGGTTTCTTGGTGATTTTTACCCACTTGCTGCCATTATAAACCCACTTTCCTGACCGGATTTTTTTCAGCGAGGCCTCGACCTCGGTGATCCTTTTGGCAAGTTCTTCCTCTTTGCTCTTCATTTTGTCGAGCATTTGATCGTGACGATTCTGGAGTTTCTGTAGTTGCGCCTGCGTCTCCGGATTATTGGCACCCTTGGCCAGTTTTGCATGGAGAGCTGTCGTTACCGCTTCAATCTTTGCCCGGTTGGCTCTCATGTCCGCCATGGCCAGTTTCAGTTGTTTAATCTCGGCCTCTTTTTTTGCTGCTTCGGCAGATGAAATCCTGCCGGTGCGTGTTGTTGGCGTGGCGGATTTAGGGATTTCGTTCGTAGTTGCCGGCTTGGTAGCGCCGGTGATTGATTTGATATGCCCGGTGAAGATTTTGAGGACAGGGCCTGGTTCGATTTTGAATTTTATGTAATCGTCGGCGAGTTTCCCGTTCAGTACGGTTCCGCTCCGCAAGGTCAGTTTGACCTGCCCCGGAGCGGCGGCGCTGAATTCGGCTTGGGCGACCTTGTAAGAATCCACCGAGATATCTCCGAGATTACCGCGAATGGTCAGTTTCTTATCGGCGAAGTCGCCGAAGATTTTATCGGTGTTCCGGAAGGTAAGACTGGCTTGGACTTGGGTTTTGATCGGTTTGCCCGTAAAGAAGAATTGCTTGAGTTGACGGCGCGAGACCTCTACGGTCGATTTTCCTTCGGCGAGCGTGGCTGGGGCGAGTTGGAGTTTCAGTCCGATTTGATCGTTCTTCAGCAGGCCCGCGAGCGTCGATCCGTTGCGGAATATCGCCCGGTGCAGCCCGCCGGCGGGTGTGTCCATCTCGACTGACCGCAATCCTTCGGCTGAAAGGTCAATCGTACCGTACGGCGTAAGGAACGTCAGCGGAGCGGTGGTACCCTCAAAAGCGAGCCTTGCCCCGGTTCGAAATACAGCCATCGAATTGGTGGTGGTGAGTTTTGGGGGTTTTTCCGGCGATATGCGGTAGGTCGCAAGGGCCAAACCCTTCGCCTCGATTTTCAGTTCGGTTCCGTCGGAAAGTTTGATCGCCACAGGTCCGCTGGTCAGTTCGCCGGCGATTATCTGCCCTCCGGTCATCGCCAGGTGTACGCGATTGTGCACGCGCGACCGACCCGACAGACCGATAACCGCATCGGCCGGTATCTTCAACAGGCCGAAATCAGTTCGCAGCACATACTCTTTATTGATTATCCTGCCGCGAAGTTCATTACCGTTACCGAGAATGAGAAGATCGACCTTCTTGTCGCGCTTGAGTTTGAGGCTGCCGAGGGTCAACGTACCGCCGTCGGTCATGTTCAGAATTATTTTTCGCAACGGCAGAGGAACCAGCAGCATCTCGGCGGCGGGGTCGAAGTCTTTAAGGAATCCTACCGCCTTGTCGTAAGGACGCCGTTGAGCCTCGAAAAAGCACAGAGCGACGGCCTTATTGGCAGGAACCTTGATTGTGGCGTTGTAGTACAGGCTGTCGTTGCTTTGTGAAAACGAGAAAGTCGGTCTGAATTTTGCGTCGGGTGTCGCGAAGACGTGTACAATGGCCGGGCGAGAAGAGTTCGCCGCCCCAGCCGTTACAATTCCCCAGTCCCCAGCCGTCGGAGTGGCGACGCCTGAGGTTGTGCGAGTCCGGTTCGTCGTTTCTCCCATGTTGAAATAGTAGCGAAGGGAAACATCCACCTTCACAGAGGTGGTGTTTTCGAAGATGTCGATCCATCGACAGTAGCCGGACTTTTTGTTGATGAATATCCGACGGGAGACGTTGAGGTTTCCCTGCCGCCATGGGCCCAATTCGATTTCCTTACCGTCGGCGCTCAATTTTGCGGTAGATCGAGAAGAAAAAGCCGCTCCGCTGACCTGCAACTGCATCCCTCCGTCGTAAGCGTCATTACTTCCGTCGGCGACCGTCCCATTGCCTGCGATGTCCCATCGGTAGCCTGACGAATCCGTCGTAACCCACGGAAGACCGGAGCTTCGCCCGCCGGGAAGGTGAATACCCCCCTTGGCCGATGTGACCGGTGTGGTTGGCGGGGGCGAGATTCTTTTTTTGCTTCTGACTTCGAGTCTTATCTGCGCAACCTGCGCAAGCGAAACCGCCGCGCTACCGGTAATCAGGAACAATACAACGCCTAGACTAATTGTATATCTCATTGTCTTCGCTCGCTCTTTCATTGGTCATTAGTCATTTTATCCGGGCGCTTTTACGCCCAGTTTGTCGAGTATGTTGCGGATTCGCTGCCGGACTTCCAGGTCGGGGTCTTTGACGTGTTCGAGCAGGAGCGGGGCGATTGTCGGACCCATGTGGATTAACTCCTCCTGCGCCTCCTGCCTGTCCTTGTAATTAGCAGCCGACAGCATTGCGATATATTTTTCGACGAGTTTGACGGTTTTATCCGGAGGAAGCGCGTCAGGCCTGACGATCTCTACGATATGCCCGACGTGCAGGTCCAGTTCGGGTCCTGGCTTGACGGCGAAGCGAAGCGTTTTGGTGCGAAGTTTTCCCCGAAGGGTGGAACCGTCCCACATTTTTATAGTGGCCTGACCCGGGTCCTGGACGCTGAAAGATATTTCCGTGACGTTTTCCGGTTTGACGCTGATCGTTCCGAAATCGGTAATCACTTCAAACGCCTTATCGACGAGTCGCCCGAAAAGTTCGTCTTCATTATTGAGAATCACGTGCGTTTTCGCCGAATCGTCTTCCTCTTTTTCGGCGAAGTAAATTGCCAGGATCATATTGCGTGAGACGTTCAGTTCAGGTCCGAGTTTCAGTGGCAGGACGATTTTTTCGGGTTCCAGTATCCCCGCCAGCATTGAGCCGTTGACGAATAGAGCGCGATGGACGCCTCTGTTTTGGTGGTCCAGCGAAATTCCCCGAAGGTCTTTCCCGAGAAGTTTGATCGGTCCGTGACGGGTCCTGAACGTGCATTTCAAGTCGGAAGGATCGAACGCCAGACGATCACCCGTCCGAAGGACGATTAACGAACCGGAGTTGAGGACATCGTCGCTTTTCGCCTTGCTGATACGGTAGGAACACTCCTTGATATGAGTAAAAGGTATCTTCAGTTCCCCACCGGTAGGAATGGTCAGTGTAATGACGGCGTTCTTGAGTTTTCCGGTAATAACCTGCCCGCCTTCGACCACCGCGTGCACGGTTGATTCCTGTCCGCTCACAGCGACAAATCCGATGACCTTATCGGCCGGTAGAGTCAGTTCGCCGAAAAACGGTTCGATGACGAATTCTTTATTGGTGATTTTACCGGAGATCACGTCCCCGTTTTTCCGGATTACCACGTCGGCGGTCCCGCTGCGATCCAGCGTGATGTCCTCAATTCCGCCGCCGCTTCGGAAATTGACGATGAGCATGCGAACGGCGGAGGGAAGATCACTCAACAGATGGGAGGCGTTAAACTTCGATAATGTCTTTTGGAGTTCGCTTGTACTGGAGGCCTGGGCCTCAAAATAGCACAACACCGCCACGCCCTTGGGCGGAACGGTAATGGAGTAATTCACGTTTATTGTGCTGCCGGCGGCGCTGACTGTCGGACGCACTTTCCCGCCTTTGCGACAAACGACGTGGAGCAGACTTACGCCCTGATGCTCGGTAATGAACGCCCAGTCTTTTTTACCGAAAGTGCTTGCCCCCGATGAGGTAATCACGCGCGAGACGCCGCGACGGAGACTTGTGTAAATCCGTACCGGAACGACCTGCTTGGAAGAAGTCGTGTTGACGAAGATGTCCATCCATCGCGTCAGACCCCGGTCACGATAAACCTTGGCCCGTCGGTAAATCTGGCAGTTGTTGCGTGTGTACGGGCCGATCTCTATCTCGTCGCCGGCATTGTTCATCCATACCATGTTGTTGCTGGACCGGACGTTGGACCCGCTGACCTGGCAATAAAGCCCGCCGCTATAGACGTAGTTTAACCCGCTATAAACGTTGAGGTAGCGCTGGAACTGCCATTGCTTTCCTGTACCGTCGCGCAGTGTGACGTTGAAGTGTCTTTGATTACCCTGGGGTATGTGCAGCCCGTTGGGGATTTTTTTGGTCTGCCCCATTGCCTGCACCGACATACACGCCAATACCGCCAGCCCACACAATAAACGCAACATCATATGCTTAAACATCATTGTCCTTTCGATGAGTTATGTCGGAGTAGATTATACACCCTGGACGTTAGACGCACAAAGGGGCGTTTTGTTTCAATTTTATTATGAAAGGGTGTAGGGCGCAGGGCGTAGGGCATAGGTAAAAAAATGAATATTGAATAATGAACAGAGAATGTTGAAGTTTGAAGTAAAAGAAACAGGCCGCCTTAGGGTCTTTTTTCACTTCGTAATTCAAAATTCTTTGTTCATTATTCAATATTCTCTTTTTCATCTACCGCACCGGGAAATGTTCGACGGTGTCGGTTTCGGTATCGAGAATTGCCGCCGAGGGCGGGTGCGCGTGACGCAGCGCACCGGGATTAATCACTCGCGTCGAGCCGATCTTCTCGTCGCGAGGCTGGTGCGTGTGTCCGTGGCAAAGGTAGTCAAACCGTTCGTCGGCAATCAGTTCAGCCATTATTCGCGGGTTGTTACCGTGGGTGGCTGCGAGGTATTTATCGTCGCCCAGCGGAATCAGGATGGTGTCCATGCTGAAGCGGACGTTATCGGCGTCTGCCTGGCTTTGCAGCCTCCGGGCGTGGCGATCCATATTCCCGGCTACGGCGTATGCGGGTAAGTTTGTTTCGGACAGGGCGGTTATACATTCGCCGCTTCCGATATCCCCGCAGTGTACGATTGCCTCTGCGCCTCGCTCGACAAGCAACGCCAACGCGCGGCGAAGCACGGAAACCTTTCCGTGCGAATCAGAAACGATACCTATCTTCATATCATTGAACCCTGTAACGTGCTTAAAGAGAATATTGAATAATGAACAAGGAATTTTGAATTACGAAGTGAAAAAAGACTCTGATGCGACCTGTTTCTTTTACTTCAAACTTCAACATTCTCTGTTCATTATTCAATATTCATTTTTTTACCTCCGAAAGCCTCCCGTTCGGCGACATTTACTCCGGCGGCTTGCACCAGTGGTAGGGATTAGTATATCCGCGCCCCTTGCCGTGGACGTTCAGGAACCAGTTCATCCGCGTGCGATTGAGACGAACTGCGTCAAAGTCGATGCCCATCAGGTCTTTCTTCTCGGCCTGGTCTTGGCGCCAGTTATACAACTGCTCGTATCGGTCGGTCCGCTGGCGGATATAGTGGAACCCGTCGGCAGCGATAACATAGTAACAATTCGCAAAGGCATTCAGGCCGAACATGACCCGCTTGGGCCACTTCTGGTTATCGAGAATCACGGGGAAGAGGCTTCGCCCCTCGTAATTATCGAGCGTGTCGGGGTAGAACACATCCATCAGCGTCGGCCCAAGGTCGAACAGTCCGACCATTGTGTCGATTTCCCTTCCCGGAACGCCGGGAATCTTCACCACGAGCGGGATGTGTATCTGCTCGAACCACGGGTGGAACCCGCCGTACTTGTCATGATCGTTCAGGCCCGTTCCGTGGTCGGCAGTAACTATCAGGATCGTATCGTCCCACATTGCGAGTTTTTTCAGCCCTTCGATCAGTTCCCCGACGATCATGTCGCTGTATCGCATGGTCTGGTCGTATCTGTTCTGTTTACTGTCGCCGAAGTCTTCGACCTCCTTGAACCTCGACCATGGCGTATGCGTGGCGTCCATGTGGATATACGCGAAGACTCCGCTGCCGTGCGTGTCGGTTTGCGTTTCCAGGAACGCCAGCAGGTCATGCACCGCTTTTTGTTCGTTCTGACGGTTGCACTCGATGAACTTGGGTTTGTTAGCGAGTTTTCGCAGCAGTTCCGGTGTCGCTTTTCGCTCGTGTTTCTGTCCCTTTTTGAGGTTTTCTTTAGGGCACAGCGCGCAATCGAGCAGTTCCAGTCGAGACCTCTGGGACGCCGGCATATCGCGATAAAAGGCCTCCAGGCTCAGTCCGTTGTAATCGCTTCCGATGATGTTCATAAAGAAGTCGTGATAACCGGCGCGGATTAATTCGTTCGTCCAGAAGGGTGCTATCCCCTCGGTCTTGAGCATCCATCGCGAGGAGTACCGTCCGGTAAAGAGATGCCGCATGGAACAACTGGTCGCCGTCGCCTGCGAGAACGCATTGGTAAATCGCAGAAATTCACTCTTGTACTTATCGAGATTCGGCGTAGTCGCCAGGAGCGGCGGTCGACTTCGCTGGTACCCGTGGAGACTCATCCGGTCAGGCCTGGCGGCGTCCCAGATGATGAGTATGGTCAGCGGCTTTTTCTTCTTCAGGGCGTTGATGATTTCGCGTTTCGAGCCTATGGACGGAGCTTTGAGGATCGGCGGTTTCCAGCCTGCGTCGATATGCGTCATCGGTTCGTTCGGCGCGACGAGCCATTCGATTACGTTCAGGCTGTACTTGCCCAGGGGTGTGTACTGGAAGACTTTGGGTCGCACCGAAGCCATTGCCTTATCGGAGTTGACAACCACCGCCAGGCATCCCGTCGTCAGCAGCACCAATGCGACCAATCTCGCTTTAGGCCACCTCTTTTCCGCCGGATTCATAATATGCCCGACCAGCACCGCCATCAGTACCGTCATAATGACCAGGAGGAACTGTATCTTGTCCATGAAGTCGTACACGCTCGGGAACATTCCCCGTATCATCAGTGCGATTATGACGGCCAGTACACCGCATCCGGCGGCGACGATTGCACGGTTGGCACGGACGCGCCGACGCGCCCGCTGGAGAACCGCGAGGAGCGGAAACGTCGCACCGGCAATAATCGATATGCGAATCAGGTCGGCAAGGTCGCGCGGACGGCGACTTTCACGGCAAAGTTCCAGAACATAACGGGACACCGCCACACCGAAAAACAATCCGTAAACCAGAAGAACAGCCATTACCAGCATTCCCAGACCCAGAACGCGAATCTGATCGCCGAAGGATAGATAGAGGCCGCACGCGCTGAACAAAAACGCGAATACGCCGGCGGTAAATCCCACCATCCCACTGGCCTCATCGCCAATTAAGCCGATGCGGAACATTCCGATCAGCGCCGCCATCGCCGCTGTGAGCAGCAAGCACTGGAGAAGACAAAACAGAACCACTCCCGACTCGCTCAGCACCATCGCCCCAGCCAACCCGCCGGCGCCGGCGTCCGCGCGTCCAATCGCGAAGAAATCCACAGGAATGCATATCGCCAGCCCCACCAGTCCCGCCGAAAGCAATACTCCCCGTAGATGCCCCAGAAGTTTTCCGCCGGTAACCTGCTTCAGGCAGGCGGCGATTTTCGCCTCGGCGTCATTGAAATCGCCGCGGACGATTCGCGTCCGCTGACCCTGCCAGCATCGCATCGCCCACAAAGCACATGCGATCAACAATGCAACGGATGAACCCTGACCCCACCAGTTCATTCCGGTTTCACCGGCTACGGGTAACTGCATTACCCCGGCGGCGGTAACGGTTCCCAGTATCATCGTGCTCGCTGCGGCAATGGCCGAGACGCCCGCCACTACAAGCATCACGGTCCACCCAGCCTGCGACCTGCCTCGCTGCCGTACCGCCAGCGCGAAAGAACATACGCCCGCCAGCACACCGGCCAGAGCGCCTGACGCCATTATGTAGGGGAAGAGTCGGTCTATTTGCTCGGCGGCTGCGCTCGTGTCCGTCTGAGCGGTTCCCGTTACCATCAGCGTCGTGAACACGAGGGTAACGAGCATGCACGCAGCGAGAACCAGCAAGGCCCCCACCGCAAGGCGACCGAGAACCCCGTCAGCGACCGGTACGGGCAAAGACGAAACGTTTTGTGATTCCGCGGACATCAAAACACGACCCTGCTTAAAGGGAAAGACTTATACCTGTAATTCTAGGAAAGATCTAACGTGCGGTCAATCTTCCTCTTGAGGCATCATTGTAAATATCACTACATGCTTACGCCTTAGTTGTGTATGCTTTCGGTTCAGAAAGATTTCAATATGCCTGAACAGGACCGACAACCGAACGAATCACCTTCCGACGGCGCGGCGGACTCGCCTTTGCTGTCGATTATAATACCGGCCCACAACGAAGAAGCCCGTTTGCCGGGGACGCTGGAGGAAATTTTCGCCTTCCTGAACGCCCAGGCGTATCCGGCAGAGGTCCTGGTAGTCGAGAACGGCAGCGAGGACCGGACATTCGAAATCGCCCAGTCATTTGTACCCAACCATCCTTCCCTGCGCGTGCTGCGGGAGGAGATGCGGGGAAAAGGTCTGGCTGTCCGTCGCGGAATGCTGGCAGCGAGGGGGCAGTACCGCTTCCTCTGTGATGCGGACTTGTCCATGCCAATCGCCGAGGTCAATCGGTTCCTCCCGCCGCAATTGGAGGATTTCGATATCGCAATCGGCTCGCGCGAAGCGCCCGGTTCGGTCGTTACCCAGCCGGCCTCTCGCCGGCGCATCGGACGGGTTTTTAACGCGATTGTGCGTATTCTTGCGCTTCCGGGGCTTAAGGATACGCAGTGCGGATTCAAGTGCTTCAGTGCAGGCGTGGCCGAGGACGTTTTCAGGCGCCAGCGGCTTGATTCAATGGCGTTCGACGTTGAAGTGCTCCGTATCGCCAGGGGCATGGGGTATCGTATTCTGGAGGTTCCGATTACGTGGAACTTCGATCCGGATTCTCGCGTCAGGCTGTTTCGCGATTCTTTACGAATGGTGGTCGAACTGCTGACGATTAGACGAAACGCCCGTCGCGGACTGTATGACTAACCGGTAGGCCGGGACGGAGCGACTCGGAGTCCCACCTTTGATTCTATCTTTTCCCAGTCGCTTTCGGGAGCGATTTGCAATATGATAATGGGGTGTTCCGCCAAAGCGACAAACCGCTGGAAGAGAAGGAATTCCCCGCCGAAGCCGACCTCATAGAAGGTGATGAAGACTCGCCGCTGATGCTTCGGCATTGCCCGGCTTGCGGCGAACTCGTTCACGACCAGACCCAGCAGTGCCCGCATTGCAAGGAATGGATTTTTCTGGACTTGCAGGACTGGCGCAGCAGCAAGAAGTGGTACGTTCGCGGCGGGCTGTATGTAACAAAAACGCTTCTACTGAACTGGTTTTTCTGGATAGCGGTAGCAGCAATCGCGTCGATTATTTCCCTTCTGGAAATTTTCGGATGGTTGGACTCGTTTGGATAATTATCATAATTGCTACAATTCATATTGACTTTTGCCGATAAAGCGAGTTAACTCCTCGGCAGGGGTTACTTAACAAGTATTCCGGTATTCCGGGAAGAACGGCAAACCATGAAAGTTCTTATGCTAGGTTGGGAATTTCCGCCTTATATCAGCGGCGGGTTGGGAACGGCCTGTTATGGTCTGACGCGCGGGCTGGATTCGGTCGGCGTGAAGGTGGGCTTTGTCCTTCCGGTGTCCATTCCCCAGGACTTCCATAGCCACGTTACCTTCAAGACTCCTTCGAACATTTCTGATGATACCGTCGTCAAGGGTAAGAACAAATCGCTGCTGCGTGGTGTAACGATGCACGTTTTACCCGCCTTTCTCCAACCCTACGCCGGTCCTGAGCAATATGACCAGGTTGTCGAGATGATGAAGCAGCTGCAGCCGGCAGACGAAAACGACTACCTTCCGGTTGGAGACATCCTGCCCGGTGGCGAAGCGGTCGGTTACGGCGGAGACCTGATGGAACAGGTTCGACGGTATGCCTCGCTGGCAGTGAAACACTCACAGGACGAAACCTTCGACGTGATCCATGCCCACGACTGGATGACTTATCCTGCCGGCCTGGCGGTCGCCGCCTACTCGGGCAAACCGCTGGTGGTCCATCTCCATTCGACTGAGTTCGACCGCTCCGGCGAAAACATCAATCAGCAAGTGTACGACATCGAACGGGCGGGATTGCACGGAGCCGACAGGGTCATCTGCGTCAGTTACCTCACTCGCGGAATCGCGGTGAAGCGATACGGCGTGAACCCCGAAAAAATCGAAGTGGTCTATAACGCCGTGGACCTGGAAGTGAAAAAAATCCATACCGACCCGATCAAACGAGACGAAAAAATCGTCCTGTTCCTCGGACGCATTACAATGCAGAAGGGGCCTGAGTATTTCCTCCAGGCCGCTAAAAAAGTGCTGAGTAAATTCGACAAGGTACGCTTCGTTATCGCCGGAAGCGGAGACCTCATCAGTCAGTCAGTCTCGCTGGCAGCCGAACTGGGTATCGGAAAGCACGTCGCCTTTACGGGTTTTCTTCGTGGAGACGACGTTGGGCGGATATTCAACATGGCCGACCTGTACGTCATGCCGTCAGTTTCCGAACCGTTCGGAATCGCGCCATTGGAGGCGATGAGCCACAACGTCCCCGTGATTATCTCCAAGCAGTCCGGCGTATCGGAAGTCCTCACGCATGCACTAAAAGTCGATTTCTGGGACATCGACGAAATGGCCAACAAGATCGTCGCGGTCCTCCGACACCCGCCGCTGCGAAGAGTCCTCCAGCAGCACGGACAGATAGAGTTGCGAAAACTCTCCTGGAAAGATTCGGCCAAAAAGTGCAAAAAAATATACACAGAACTTGTCAGGGCAAAAAAACAAAAGATCCACAAACGGCGGAAATAATATCCTGTTCACGAATTAACGGGTTCGCAAGGGCATACCATGGCTTCAGTAGTATTTTACTTTCAGGTTCATCAACCGTACCGGCTTCGGCCTTACAGCATCTTCGATAGCGGTACGAACTATTTCGACGATCAGGCCAACGGCGAAATCTGCCGGAAAGTCGCCTCGAAATGCTATCTGCCCGCCAACGCGCTGATTACCGAGTTAATCCGCGCCAACGAGGGACGCTTTCGCGTCAACTACTCCGTTACGGGAATGGCAATCGAGCAATTCAAGCAGTATTGCCCGGAAGTGCTGGAGAGTTTCGTCGAATTGGCCAAAACCGGATGCGTCGAGTTCATCGCCGAAACCTATTACCACACGCTGGCATTCCTGTACCGGCGAGATGAGTTCATCGACCAAGTAGAAAAACACCGGCAGATTATTACCGACCTGTTCGGACAAACCCCGCGAACATTCCGCAACACCGAACTGACCTATAACAACGACGTAGCCGAGGTCGTCGAGGAAATGGGCTTCGACATTGTCCTGACCGAAGGGGCCGACCATATCCTCGGACACCGTAGCCCGAATTTCCTCTATCGCCCGCCCAACTGCGAGCACCTGAAAATGATGCTGAAGAATTATCGCCTCAGCGACGACATCGCCTTCCGCTTCGGCGACCGGGCGTGGACGGAGTGGCCCTTGACGGTGGAAAAATTCACCGGATGGGTGGACCGCATCAACGGTACCGGGTACGTCTGCAACCTGTTCATGGATTACGAGACTTTCGGCGAACACCAGTGGGACGACACCGGAATCTTCGATTTCCTACGCGCACTGCCCGCAAGTATCATAGGAACCCAAAAGAACGATTTCCTGACAGTATCGGAGGCTGCCGACCGTTATCCCGCCGAGGGCGAACTGGACATCCCGCACATGATCTCCTGGGCCGACACCGAGCGGGATATTTCCGCCTGGTTGGGTAATTCCATGCAGGCCAACGCCCTGTACGAGACTTACGCCATTACCGATGAGGTCCGCTCCAGCGGCGACGAGACCCTGCTGGAAGACTGGCGGAAATTGCAGACCTCCGACCATTTCTATTACATGTGCACGAAGTATTTCGCCGACGGCGACGTGCATAAGTACTTCAATCCCTACCAGTCACCGTACGATTCGTACATTAATTACATGAACATCCTCGACTCAATCCGCTCGAGGCTGCCTTAAGCCGCATTTTTCATTAACCGTATCTACCGGCGGGCTGGTTATCCGCCGGCCTTGTCTGGCCGGGTAAGTAAATTCAATCAGGCGTAGCTGGTCGGGTTGTGCGTTTCAACCGGCATGATGCTGAGGACTTCCGAGCGACGCCGGCCACGGACCTCGCTGTCAGGGCGAGTGTGGCGGAACTTGACAACGGCTTCATGGGGTGAAGCGGCTTCGACCTCCGTCGTCAGACGGTCGTTTTCGAGGCAATAATGTACTCGGTATCGCATGGCAAACCCTCCGCAGCATTTCAGGTCCGCCCTCAGAATATCACGGTAACGGACCCGTGCTGGTTCTAACGTAACACTACGATTTACATCAGAGCGGGACAAAAAGCGTGGAGTGTTTTTTTTTAGATTTCCATTTGGCCTTGTCAGGCTTGCCTGAACGGAGCATAATAACAGCAGCGGATCTTTGGCGTGGTGATTTCAAACGAAGAACCACTCGGCGACGAATATACGGGAGAATCAGATATGGCAGAGGCGCAACTTATCGTGCAGAACATCGGTGGCGTGGTTGTCGCCAGTTTCAGCGGCGCGTCAATCCTGGACGCTCAGGCCATCGAAGTGATCGGCGAACAACTCTACGAACTTGTTGATAAGCAGGCGCAGAGGAAAATACTACTGGATTTCTCGCATGTCAGGTTCCTCTCGTCGTCGTTGCTGGGTGTGCTAATCAGTCTCCAGAAGAAATCGCAGACCATCAAGGGCCAGGTCGCTATTTGCAGCCTGCGGGCCGACCTGCACAAACCCTTCAAGATTACCCATCTGGATAAGTTGTTCGCGTTCCACGACAACGAAGAAGACGCCCTGAAGAGTTTCGGGGTCCATACGACGTAGAGGGTTGGTGGCACAGGAGTATTACGATGAAAAAGCAACTTGGGATATTCCTTGCCGGTGTAATGGTCGTTGCTCCGTTAATCGTTACGGTCTGGATTGTTTTGTGGGCGGGTTCCACAATAGACGGAATGGTCAAAAGCGGCGTCAAGATGGTGTCTCCCGAATCAGGCGTCGAAGACTGGTGGTTCCGCGGACTCGGGGTGATATTAGCCATTGTGGGCATATATCTCATCGGTCTCCTGACACGCCTGTGGGGGTTTCGCTGGATGCTGGGGCTTATCGATCGGATATTCTCGCGCCTTCCGGGCATCAAGAGCATCTACGAATCGGTGCGGGACATATTGAACCTCTTCGGCGGCGACGCGAGCAAGACGGGCCAAGCCGTTCGTTATCGCGTCCCCGGAACGGAAATAGATTTACTGGGAATCCGAACCTCCACAAACCCCGTCGCAACCGAAGGTTCCGACACCGACAAGGTGGCTGTCTATCTTCCGATGAGTTACATGATCGGCGGGCCTACGGTTTATGTGTCCCCGGATTCGCTCGAACCGGTCGATATGAGCGTCGAGGAGGCGATGAAGGTAGCCGCTATCGCCGGCGCATCGACCAGTAAGACCAACAACAAAAAGTAACCCGCGCCGAACGCCTAAAGCCGACGGATAGCTATCCGTCGGCTTTGAAAATACAAAAAAACCGCACCTTCGTCGTAATGGGTGGGTTATATATGTTGAACCGACGAATCGGTAGTTTGGGGCAAGTTCCAGGCGTTTTATACCGGAGGAACTCCGATAATGGATTTCTTCACATCTACTACTATATGCAGACGTCTTTTGGCATCCGTAGCGATTGCCGCAGCGACGGTTACATTTCCACTTCTGACCGCAGGCCGGGCCGGTGCAGCCGATTGGCCTAACTGGCGCGGACCGAACCATAACGGTATCTCCGACGAAAAAGGCTGGATGGAAGCATGGTTGAAGAAAGAGCCTGAAGTACTCTGGGAAAAATCGGTCGGCGTGGGCTACTCTTCGGTCGCAGTCGTCGATGACCGCGTTTATACGATGGGAAACGACGGCCGGAGCGATACCATCTGGTGCCTGAACGCCGATACGGGCGAGGAGATATGGAAGAAATCGTACTCCTGCCCGAAGGCGACGAAGGGCGGATACCCAGGTCCGCGTGCGACGCCGACAGTGGACGGAAAGTACGTCTTCACCGTGAGCCATATCGGGCAGGTGTTCTGCCTCAATGCCGAATCAGGCGAAGTGGTCTGGAAGAAAAACGTGCAGAAGGAATTGCGCGCCGTCATCCCGCAGTGGGGCTTTGCCGGCTCGCCGCGGGTAACGGGTAAATTGGTGATATTGAACATCGGTTCCGCCGGCGTGGCGCTGGATAAAGCCAGCGGAAAAATCGTCTGGAAAACCGGCGGCGGTCTGGCCGGTTACGCCACAGCCGTACCGTTCGAGTTGGGCAGGCGAAAATATGCAGCCATATTCAACGGAACGTCGCTGGCGGTGCTGAACGCCACAAACGGCAAGGAACTTGCCCGGTATCCCTGGAAAACCAAACATGACGTCAATGCAGCAGACCCGATTATCTCCGGCGACAAGATTTTTATCTCCTCCAACTACGGCGTCGGATGCGCCCTGCTGCAATTCAGCGGCGGAAAACTTTCCGTCATCCGGCGGAACAAGGAAATGCGGAACCACTTCAACAGTTGCGTCCTGTGGAAGGGGAACCTTTACGGCTTCGACAAGTCGGGTTTCAAGTGCCTGGACTTCGCCACCGGCGACGTCAAGTGGTCGCAGCGCGGTTTCGGCCGGCAAAGTTCACTCATGATCGCCGACGGGAAAATGATCATAATGGAGCAGCGTGGAACGCTGGTCATCGCTGAGGCGTCCCCGAACGGCTACAAAGAACTGGCGCGAAGGAAGGTTCTTTCGGGCACGTGCTGGACCGTTCCGGTCCTTTCCGGCGGGCGGATATTCGGCCGGAGCCACCAGGGAAAACTCATCTGCCTGAAAGTCGCCCCCAAACCGCCGAGGGTAAAACCCAAAGTCAATCCGGTCGTGAAGAAGACCCCGCCGGAGCGGTCGGACCCTGCCGAAGCAAAACTGGGTCTGGCGAAGTCATACCTGGCCGCCGGTCTGAAGGAAAAAGCAAAGACCCTGCTGACGGACATTATCGAGAACCACAAAGATTCCCGATATGCACGCGATGCAACGAAACTGCTCGAATCAATCAAGTAAGGGAGAAACTTTGAGAACGATGCTGCTGCTTTTTGTATGTTCACTCGTCGCGTTCACCTCGGCAATCGGAGCGGTCGGTTGGCGGACGGACGGGGCGGGTAAGTATCCCGCCGCCAAACCGCCGACGAAATGGTCGGCCAACGCCAATGTAGCATGGAAGACGCCCATGCCGTCGTGGAGCAACGCCACGCCGATAATCGTCGGCGACAAACTCTTCGTCTGCTCCGAACCGACCACGCTTGTCTGCGCCAACCTCGCCGACGGGAAAATCCTCTGGACCAGAACGAACACCTATTTCGACATGCTGGATGCCGCCGGAGCCGCCAAAGCCAAAAGCGACAACACAAAGGCAGAAGCCATTTCCCGAAAAATCGCCCCGCTCGAACACGAACACCGCAAGGCGAGGCGACAATCGAGAAAGTCGCCCAATGACGCGGACCTGAAAGAAAAAATCCGGAATCTGAACAGACAGATTCGGGCGCTCAAAGACCAGATGAAACCGTTTGCGAAATACCGTATGCCCAAGACCGACAAAACCAACGGATACTCATCGAGTACGCCCGTCAGCGACGGTAAGCACGTCTATGTGCTCTTCGGTACGGGCGTGGCGGCATGTTACGACCTTGTCGGAAACCGCAAGTGGATAAAGTTGATAGAAAAGCCAACCCACGGCTACGGGCACAGCGCATCGCCGCTGCTGGTGGGTGATAAATTACTCGTTCACGTTGTCGATGTTTTCGCCATCAACACGAAAACCGGCGAGGTCCGCTGGCGGGCCAAGTCAAAACAGTGCTGGGGTTCGCTGGTTCAGGCCAAAGTCGGCGGCGCCGACGTGGTGATTACCTCCAGCGGTTATGCCGTACGCATCTCCGACGGGGAGGTTCTGACCGATCGCCTGCCCTTCCTGCAATATAACAGTCTGATTGTCGATAACGGCGTGGCATATTTTATCCAGCCGCAGGCCGTTGCGGTGAAACTACCCAAAGACGCAGGCGAAAAAATCAATCACCGACCTTTCTGGCGGGGCAAACTCAAGAAAGACCGCTACTACGCCTCGCCGTTGCTGCACAACGGGCTTATTTACGCAATTACGCAAAAAAACGTTTTGAGTGTAATCGACGCAAAAGACGGGGCGCTCGTCTATACGAGGAAACTCAGCCTCGGCGGCGGGACCGTATATCCCAGCATCACACTGGCCGGGGATTATCTGTATGTCAGCATCGACAACGGGACGACCTTCGTCCTGAAGCCCGGACGGGAATACGAGGAAGTGTCCAGGAACAAACTGGAACTGTTCCGCTCCTCGCCCGTATTTAAGGGCAAACGCCTTTACATTCGAGGCTACAAAAATCTTTACTGCATAGGGAAGGAGTAAAACGGATGTTGATTTCTCGTCGCGGTTTCACGCTTGTGGAATTATTGGTTGTTGTGGCGATTATCGCGCTGCTTGTGTCGATTCTTTTACCGACGCTCAGTAAGGCTAAGGAACTTGCCCGTCAGACGATCTGCGTAACCAACGTCGGCGGGCAATTGAAGGCGATTGTCATGTACGCCATCGAAGAGAACGGTAAGATTCCCACCGGGCCCGAGTCGGAACTGATGCTCGCGCCGCCGGGATACCGTCCGCGTATCTGCGACGTCGCAACGCACAGAATTTGGATCGGCGATACCCGAAAAACTTACGACGCACACGGCGCGCTGCTGAAAAACCATCTTTCCCAGCCGCAGATGCTCTTCTGCCCCGGCGACAACTCGGACAAACCGAAAAAAGACCTTCTGAAGATTCAGGAGCGGTCCAGTGAACCGGCCCATTGTTCCTACCTCTATCGTCAACTCGACGCGAGAGAACCGGGAACCGAAGACTCCGGACGCTGCATCGACGACCTCGGCGTCAATGCCGGGGGCAATCGCGTTACCGCACTGATTATCGACATGAACAGCAGGATGCAGATTCCGTATATGCCGTGGTACACCCGCGTCAACCACAAGGCCAGGAAGGTCTCCGTAGGTTTCGCAGCCGGTCATGCAGGTATTTTCCCGAACACGAATGACGCCATGACGATGCGAAGCGGCGACGAACCGCAACTCTTTACAAGAATAGACGAAATCTTCGAATACGCCGATTCACTCAATCCGTAATTGGGTATCCGGTAGCCAGTAGTCGGTAGCCAGTAAAAGCAAACTCTTTTTCTACAGGCTACCGGCTAGCGGCTACCGACTACTGGTGTTAGTTATGAAGTCCGTTTCGATAGAAATAATCCTTGCAGTCGTTGTCGGCGTTGCGGCGTGGGCGATAGTGGTGTTGAGCGATTCCGCCGGCCCGGACGCCGAAGCGACGACTGCTCCGGTCGCCGGTCAACCCGTTCGAGACATTCCGGGCGGCGGGAGTTTCGCACAGTCCGACGTCGCCGGCGCGGACTGGCCGATATTTCGCGGTGATCAGGCCTTGCGAGGCGTAGCCAAAGGCAACCTCGGTAATTCGTTCAAACTTATCTGGGTATTCCACACCGACGGGCCTATTAAATCTTCGGTCGCCGTCGGCGGCGGGAAGGTATTCGTCGCCTCGGTAGATTCAAACGTCTATGCCCTCAACCTGCTCGACGGGAAAAGACTCTGGACGTTCCCGACCGGTGGGGAAATCGACGCGCCCCCAATCCTGACCGATGGGATGGTTATTCTCGGTTCGAGCGATTCGACTCTCTACGCCATCGACGCCCAAAATGGCGGGGAAAAATGGAAATACAAAACCGACGGGCAAATTCTCGGTTCGGCCAACCGGGTACGCACCGTAGCCGGTAAAATGCGGATTATTTTCGGTAGTTACGATAAAAAATTGCACTGCGTGGACGCAGCCGACGGTAAAGGCGTCTGGGCATACGAGACGAAAAACTTCATAAACGGCGCGCCCGCCATAGCCGACGGTAAAGCCTTCTTCGGAAACTGCGAGGGAATTGTCTATGTCGTCAACATTGCCGACGGCACATTGGCTCGCAAGATCAAGATTGATGCCCCCATCGTCTCTTCGCCGGCGGTAGTGGGTCGGACTTCGGCGAGCTCAGTCGAGCCGCGGGCGTATGTCGGGCACTACGAAAACGAGGTCGTCTGCGTGGATCTGTCGGACGGAAAAATCATCTGGCGGTACGATGAGATGGACGGCCCGGTCTTTTCCTCGCCGGCGGTAACGGACGATTACGTCGTGTTCGGCTCGCAGGACGAGCGGGTCCATTGCATCGACCGTAAAACCGGAAAGCGGGTTTGGGTCTTCAAAACCGGCGGTAATGTCGATAGTTCCCCCGTCGTCTGCGGCGACAAGGTCGTTTTCGGCTCGGACGACGGCAGGCTGTACCTGCTGAGACTTTCGGATGGAGCCGAATTATGGTCTTATGAAATAGGACAGCCGATAACGGCTTCGCCTGCTGTGGCGGGTTCGGCGATTATCGTCGGAAGCGAGGACGGAACGGTATATGCCTTCGGACCGAAATAATAAAATGTAGGCTGGGTCGAGCGAAGCGAGGCCCACCTTTTTTAGGATGAAGGTGGGCCTTCGCTCCGCTTTGGCCCAACCTACCCAAACATAGACGAGGCGAAACCATGACGCAAACGCCGACGCTTCTGCAACTGACGGACATATACAAGCGTTACGAATCTCCCGGCGGCGCTGCGACGGAAGTCCTCAAGGGTCTGTCGCTTCAGGTTGATGCCGCCGAGTCGGTGGCGATTGTCGGCCCTTCCGGCTCCGGAAAAAGCACGCTGCTGAATATCATCGGTTCGCTGGATAAGCCCACCTCCGGGCGGGTGCTGCTGAACGGTCAGGACATCTCGCAACAGGATGAAAAATCCCTCGCTGCCATCCGAAGCCGGCAAATAGGCTTCGTCTTCCAACTCCACCATCTCCTGCCGCAATGTACTGTTCTGGAAAACGTCCTCGTACCGACGCTTGTGGCCGGCAGGGACGGCGCTGCCGAGCGGGCCGATAGGCTGCTGGAGCGGGTTGGGCTTTCCGGGCGTCTTTTGTATCGTCCCGGGCAACTCTCCGGCGGCGAACGCCAGCGAGTCGCAGTCGTCCGCGCGCTTATCAACGCACCGAAATTGCTGCTCGCCGATGAACCGACAGGATCGCTGGACCAGGCCGCCTCGGACAACCTCGCCGAACTAATGGTCGAACTGAACCGCGAAGAAGGCACTGCACTGATCGTGGTAACACACTCGACAGAGCTTGCCGGCCGGATGGATCGAATGCTCGAACTGACCGACGGTTCGCTCGTCGAGAAAGATAGCCGGAAATGACGACCTGGAGGTTGATATTTCGCAGCCTGCGATTTTACCTGCGCGGGCACTTGGGCGTCGTCGCGGGCGTTGCGGTCGGAACGGCTGTTCTGGTCGGCGCGCTGGCGGTGGGCGATTCGGTAGGCTCCAGTCTCGATGCCGTCGCCGAACGACGCCTGGGAGAGGTAACACTCGCCGTCGATACGCCGGAAAGGTTCTTCCGCGCCGAACTGGCCGACAAGATCGCCGGCGAACTGGACGCCGCCGCCGCAGCGGTAATCAACCTGAACGCCACAGCCGTCAATCCCGAAACCCAAAACCGGGCCAATCGTATTGGCGTCCTCGGAGTCGATAAGCGGTTCTGGCGTCTGGGGAACGCCAACGTTCTGCTGGACGGTAAGCCCAGCCGCGAGGTTGTCCTGAACGAACCGCTCGCCAGAAGGCTCGACGTTCGCCCCGGCGACAGTATCGTTCTGCGTATCCGCAAACCGGGCCTGCTGCCGGACGATGCACCGATGTCAGGTGAGGCTGAAGCCGTCGCGGCAATGCGCCTGACCGTAAAAGCCGTCGCTTCCGAGACGCAATTCGGGCGCTTCAGCCTCCGGGCGGAGCAGGTCGCGCCGATGACCGCTTTCGTCCCGCTGGAGATATTGCAGGCAGCGATAGACCGCCCCGGCAAGGCGAATATGCTCCTCCTCGGCAAGGGCGCGAAAATAAATCCCGACTCTGCCGGCGCTGCGATGCGAAAGCACTGGAAACTCGCCGACGCCGAAATGGAACAGCGCGAATTGCCCGACGGTTACGGCGAGTTTCGCACTGGCCGCGTGTTCATTGAGCATCCCGTCGAACAGGCAGCGAAGAAAATCTTTCACGATGCCGTCGGCGTCCTGACATATTTCGTTACCGAAATTAGATGCCGAAAACACAGCACGCCGTATTCGATGGTAAGCGCAATCGGTCCGCTCGACCCCACGGAGCGCAGTCCGCGGGCTTTGCCGGATGATATGAAGGACGACGAGATTGTTATCAACAAGTGGCTCGCCGACGACCTGCAAACGAAGGTCGGCGATGAAGTAGAACTTGAGTATTTCGTTATCTCTCCGTCGCGGAAACTTCAGACCCGCACGAGTAAATTTCGCGTTCGCCGCGTCGTGCCGATGGAAGGATTCGCCGCCGATAGGGAATTGATGCCGAAATTACCCGGTATCACCGGCGTCAAAAACTGCAAAGACTGGAAGCCGGGAAAATACTTCGACCCGCGCAAGGTCAGAGACAAAGACGAAGATTACTGGGACCGTTATCGCGGCACGCCCAAAGCCTTCGTTTCACTTCGGGCCGGTAAGAAAATGTGGTCCAATCGCTTCGGTGGCCTGACGGCGATTCGTTTCCCGCTGTACGGCGTATCGAGCCAGGTACGGGCCGACATGCTTCGAGCGGAGATTGATCCTGCATCGGTGGGTCTGTTCTTCCGCCCCGTGCGTGCCGAAGCCGTGGCCGCCGGTGAAAAATCGCTGAACTTCGGTTCGCTGTTCCTGGGGATGAGTTTTTTCCTTATGGTATCGGCGGCCCTGCTGGTGGGGTTGCTGTTTGTCTTCGGCGTCCAGCAGCGGTCCGAGCAGGTCGGTACGCTTCTGGCGATGGGTTTCAGGCCCCGGCAGGTGCGCCGGCTGATGCTGGCTGAAGGTGGAATTCTGGCGATAATCGGCGGCGTTATCGGTACGTTTGGCGGGCTGATGTACACGAAGGCGATTATCCTTGGCCTGGGAACGGTCTGGACCGGCGTAGCGGCGGGGACATCGACAATCCGCTTCGACGTCAGGCCGATGACACTCGTCATCGGGGGTATCTCCGGCGTGCTGATTGCGCTTGCGGCAATGTGGATAACGCTTCGAAGCCAGATGACATTATCAGCGAGACAGTTGCTCACCGGCGAGACCACCCCGGCCGCATCAACGCCGCCTTCGGGAAGAAAAATCGGTTTATGGTTCGGCCCGGTTGCGGTGGGCGCAGCGGTTGCGATACCGACGATTGGCGGGTGGGACGGTAAATATGCACCGACGGTATTCTTCGCATCCGGCGCTGTTTTGCTCATTGGAGGCTTGGCATTTGTCCGTGCGTGGATATCAAGATTGTCGCGTTCGGCGGAAATGACACTAGCCGGCCTGGCCATACGTAATATCTCCCGTCGGTCGGGGCGGTCGCTTGCGACGGTGGCGTTGTTGGCATGTGGAGTTTTTCTTATCGTCGCCGTAGGCGCTAATCGGAAGGTTCACCGCGAAGAAGCCGGCAGAACCTCGCCGACCGGCGGGTTCGCGCTGTACGGCGAGAGTGCGCTACCGGTTCCGGGCGATCTCGACGAGGCCGAATGCGTCCGGTTCCGCATCCACGACGGCGACGACGCCAGTTGCCTCAACCTCAACCGCCCGCAAAGACCGAGGATTATGGGCGTCGAACCCGAACAACTGCGTGGGCGGTTCACCTTCGCAAAGACTATCGGGAAAACCGACGAACCATGGCGGCTGCTGGAACACCGCATAAGCAACGGCGCGATCCCCGCCGTCGCCGATCAGGCCACTATCGTCTGGGCATTGGGCAAATCCGTCGGCGACACGCTTGATTACACCGACGAGCAGGGAAAAACCTTTCAGATTCGTCTGGTCGGCTCGCTGGCTGGGTCGATTCTTCAGGGCGGGTTGATAATTTCCGAGCGGAATTTCACCGGACGTTTCGGTTCCGAGAGCGGATACCGCGCGTTCCTGATAGACGCCCCGCCCAGCGAGGTCGAAAGCCTGACGCGAACGCTTACCGCCAATCGCAGCCTCGCCGACGCAGGCCTGGAATTGACGCCGACTTCCGAGAGATTGGCGGCCTTCTACGCCGTTCACAATACCTATCTTTCGATATTTCAGGTATTGGGCGGTTTGGGGCTGCTGCTTGGCAGCGTAGCCCTCGGCGTGGTGGTGTTGCGGAATGTGTTGGAGCGTCGGGGCGAACTTGCGCTGCTGCGGGCGGTGGGATTCACTCGCCGAAAGGTCGCTCTGCTGGTGCTTTACGAGCATTGGGTCTTACTGGCGGCGGGATTATTGTGCGGTTCGTTGGCCGGTTTTGTGGCGGTGATACCGGCGCTGCGTTCATCCGGCGGCGCGGTACCCTATCCTTCGCTGCTGCTGACACTTGCAGCGTTGGCCTGCGGCGGGATATTGTGGATATATCTGGCGACCGCATCAGCATTGCGAGGGCCGATGTTATCGGCGCTGAGAGGCGAATAAAGCAATTATGAAAATCGTTTCCGTCATTATCGGGATATTGATACCGGCTTCGGTCGCTGCTGCCGGGGCGGTCCTGTTAAACCTGTGGCTCCGTGGCGGGCCGGGAATGGACCTCGACCAGAGACTGCCGGTTGTCGTGCAGCACGATCCAGTCAAGTACGTTCCGGTTTTCCCGCCCGTCTTTGTCGCAGGGACCGCAAAACCGGCGAACCTGCCCGGCGCTTGGCCGAGATTCCGAGGGAGCAACTTCGACGCCATAAGCACCGAGACCGTCCCGCTGGTAAGGGCATGGGAGAAGACCGGGCCGCCGGCGCTATGGTCGGTCAAAATGGGCGAAGGATATGCAGGCCCGGCAATACTCGGCGGGAAGGTCTATGTCCTCGATTACGACGAAGACAAACAGGCTGACACGCTGCGATGCCTGTCGCTGGCCGACGGGAAAGAGATATGGCGGCTTGGGTATCGGGTCGGCCTTGCCAGTCAGCACGGAATCAGCCGGAGCGTCCCGGCGGTTACCGAAAAATTCGTCGTAACCATCGGGCCGGCCTGCCACGTCATGTGCGCCGACGCGCAGACGGGAAAATTCCTCTGGGGGATCGACCTGGTGCACGAATACGGCACAAAAGTCCCGCTGTGGTACACTTCCCAATGTCCGCTGATTGACGACGGAAAGGCCATTATAGCCCCGGCTGGGGCCAGTATGATGATAGCCGTCGATTGCGCCACGGGCGAGGTTCTCTGGAAGACGCCCAATCCGCACTCATGGAAAATGACACATTCGTCCATTGTGCCGATGCTGTGGGGCGGTAAGCGAATGTACGTCTATTGTGCAAGCGGCGGAGTGGTTGGGGTGTCGGCGGACGACGGGAAAATCCTCTGGGAGTACCCCGGCTGGCGGGTCCCCACCTCCAACGCGCCGGCGCCGGTAATCATTCCCGACGGGCGGATATTCCTGACCGGCGGATACCGCGCCGGAAGCATGATGATCCGACTGACCGAGCGGGACGGTAAAATCGTCCCGAAAAAACTCTTCGACCTGAAGCAGAAAGTTTTCGGCTCGGAGATGCAGACGCCCATCTTCTATCGAGACCATATTTTCGGCGTAACGACCAAGGACGCAGGGGAGTTAAAAGAACAGATGGTTTGCCTGGACCTTCAAGGCCGGCAGGTCTGGACCAGCGGGCAGGACAATCGTTTCGGACCCTTCGGCGGGCCTTATATTATCGCCGACAAGATGATTTTCGTTATGGACGATCACGGCGTGCTGACGCTGCTTGAGGCGACGCCGACGGCTTACAGGCAACTGGCGCGGGCGAAGGTGCTTACCGGCGTTGATTCCTGGGCGCCGATGGTCATCGCCGGCGGAAGGCTTATCGTTCGGGATTCGAAGACAATGAAATGTCTGGACGTCCGGGGAAAATAAACAGGCGTGGGCTTCTAATGAAAAAGCGACGTGGCATTTCGACAACCGGCGTGATTATCGCGGTGGTTATAACCGTTGCGACAGCGGCGGCGGTTGTCGTTATTCTGCGATTCGACCCAACGGGCAAAGGCGGTAGCGGGCTTGGAGAACAGTTCGTCTATGACTCCGAGCAATACCGCAAAACCGACCCGAACCTGATTCACTACAAGGAACTCAAGCCGATTGAAACCGGTTTGAAGGTCGCTCGCGGTATAGCCGTCGGTCCTGACGACGCCGTCTATGTCGCCGGCGACAGGAAAATCGTCGCCTTTGACCGCGACGGTAAAAGCATTGCGGAAATCGCTCTGGGCGACCCGCCGCAATGTCTGGCCGTTGAAGCCGATGGAACAATTTACACAGGGATGATTGACCACGTGGAGGTTTATTCAAAAGGAGGCCGACGTATCGCCAAATGGCCAAGCGTCGGTGACGATGCAATTATTACTTCGATTGCACTGTCGGATTCCGACGTATTCGTCGCCGATTCGGGTAACAGCGTCGTTTTGCATTACGACAAGGCCGGTCGGCTTGTCAATCGCATCGGCCAGGTCGACAAGGAAAGGGGCATTCCGGGACTCCTCGTTCGCAAGCCTTGTATTGATGTGGCGGTGGAGAACGGGAAGGTTTTATGGGTTACCAATCCGGGACGATGGCGCGTCGAATCCTATTCGTTCGACGGGGCCCCCAAACGCCACTGGGGAAGGCAATCGCAGGAAATCGAGGGCTTCTGTGGCTGCTGCAATCCGACTTGCATCGCGGTCCTTCCCAGACTTCGACAAGCTCAGTCGAGCCATGGCTGGCTGATAACCGGCGAGAAGGGTCTGCCGCGGGTGAAGATATGCGACGAGACAGGATGTTTGAGGAGCGTAGTGGCCGGACCGGAGGCGTTCGCAAAGGGGACTGTCGGACTCGACCTTACCGTCGATTCGCGCGGGCGAGTGCTCGTGCTCGACCCGGTGGCGAAGGCGGTGCGCGTGTTCGTGAAGAAGGACGATTAGTGAGCGAATTGAAGGATAAATCCCGTAGTCGGCGCGATTTTCTTGGCTGGGCCGTTCGCGGCGCAGCGATTGGGGCGATAGCGGCTGTTTCGTATGTCTTGCTAAGGCGACGGTTTCGGCCTGGGCAGAGATGTATTTCTCGCGGCTTCTGTCGCGACTGTCGGGCATTTGACGAATGCGAACTGCCCCAGGCAATGACGATTAAACGCGGGATGTCTAAAAAATGAGCGAGCAGAAAGAACAACCCGACCTGACCAGGCGCGATTTTATTCGCAGCGGTGTTCGCGGCGCGCTGTTGGCGGGTGTGGGTGCTGCGACCGGCGGGCTTCTCGCACGTAGCCGATCCGGCGATACCGTCTGGCAGATTGACCCGGAAAAGTGCATCGCATGCGGAAATTGCGCGACGTACTGCGTCCTTAAACCATCGGCTGTGAAGTGCGTACACGCATTCGGGCTTTGCGAGTACTGCGAGAAATGTTTCGGGTATTTCGACCTCGATGCCCCGGATGTCGAGACCGGCGCAGAGAACCAACTCTGCCCAACCGGTGCGATTAAGCGAAGGCTGGTCCGCGAGCCGCAGTACGAATACAAAATTGACGAGCAGTTGTGCATCGGGTGTGGAAAATGCGTAGCAGGGTGCGGGCAGTTCGGTATGGGCGCGCTGTTCCTCCAGGTCCGCCACGACCTGTGTATCAATTGTAACGAATGCGCCATCGCGGCAGCATGTCCAGCCGATGCGTTCCGGCGCGTTCCGGCGGACAAGCCTTACCTGCTGAAGAAAAAACAGTAATGACGGATAAAGGGTAGCGAGATTTGAGACGATTGATTCAGTTTCTGATTGTGCTTACTGTTTCGGCAAGCGTCGCCTTCGCTGCGGCGAAACTACCGACATGGTACAACCTGCCCGAAACGACCACGCCGGCTCCACAGAGCGATATTTTCGAATATATCGACGTAGCGGTCCTGGCTGCGGCAATGGCGCTGGCGGCGTACCTGGCGTTGAAGAGGCGTTCGCGCAGAGGCCTGCTGGCTCTGACGATTTTTTCGCTGCTGTATTTCGGATTCTGGCGAGGCGGGTGCGTCTGTCCGGTCGGGTCGATACAAAACGTTACGCTGGGCCTGTTCGACAGCGGGTACGTCGTTCCGGCAACGGTAATTGCTTTCTTCGCCCTTCCGCTGCTATTCACGTTGTTTTTCGGGCGGGTTTTTTGTGCAGCCGTCTGCCCGCTTGGGGCGATCCAGGACGTTGTACTCGTCAAACCACTCAAAGTCCCAACCTGGTTGGCCCACGCGCTGGGGCTGGGGCCATATGTCTATCTCGGTCTGGCGGTTCTGATGGCGGCCACCGGTAGCGCGTTTATCATTTGCCGACTCGACCCGTTCGTCGGATTCTTCCGCCTGGTTCCGCTTGGTAAATGGGGACAGGCGATTATTCAGGATGGTTCCTGGCCGGGGTGGGATTTGGGCGGACGTTTCAACCTCTTGGCGCTGGGCGCGTGCGTCCTGCTGGTAAGCGCGTTTATCGGCAGGGTTTATTGCCGGTTCGTCTGCCCTTACGGAGCGTTGTTGCGAATCATGAGCCGGTTTTCGCGCTGGCGGGTGAGCATCACGCCGGATGAGTGCATCCAGTGCCGCTTGTGCGAGGACGCCTGCCCGTTCGGAGCCATAAACAAACCAACCCGTCGAAAAAACGTCAGTCGGAGCGAAGGCAAAGGCCGGCTGGCGGCGCTGATACTCCTGCTGCCGGTGATGGTCGCGGTCGGCGGCTGGTTGGGCGGGCGGGTCTCGCCCGCCCTGTCCGGCAGGAATCCGACAATCCGCCTCGCCCAGCGCATCCGGGACGAAGATGCCGGAAAAGTCAAAGGGACCACCGACGCGGCGGAAGTCTTTCGTGAAAGTCGCAGGCCTGTGGTTGAACTATACGAAGAGGCTTCGGGTATCCGCCGGGAGTTTCTCCTCGGAGGCCGATTGCTGGGCGCGTTCATCGCGCTTGTGGTGATGTTGAAGATGATTCGATTTTCCATTCGGCGAAGGCGGGACGATTACGAGGCCGACCGTGCCGACTGTCTGGCATGCGGGCGATGCTTCGCCCACTGCCCACGCGAACAGGCGCGATTGAAACGGATCAGGGAGGGTAAATGAACGCATCCGGCACGGACATCCGGTATCGCGCGAGCGTGGCGTGCGCTGTCGTTGCGGGCGCCTTTTGCGTGATTGTCTGCGCTGGGCTTATCCAAAACTATTTTCACAGCGACGTCTCCGACCCGCTGGACTCCGAGCAGTTCGTGGCGCTCAAAGCCAAATTGCAGGCCTATCCCGACGATGAGCAACTCAAGAGCGAAGTCCGGCGGATGGATTTGGAGTTGAGGCGGGAGTATTTCCGCTCCCAGGCGTTCGGAGTTCGTGGCGGATGGCTGTTGCTTGGCGGTATTGTGGTTCTGCTGGTGTCGGTTGGGGCGGCTGTCGGTTGTCGCAAGACAATTTCGGCCCCCGCGCCGGCGGGCGATCAGGAACTAGCGGAGGTTCGCGCAGGCACGTTTGCCCGTTGGTCGGTAGCGGCAATGGGGCTGGTGATTCTCGGCGGCGCGACGGCCCTGACCTTTATCACGCCGACAGAGGGTTTTCCCACTGCTATCAAGCATGTCGAAAAACCGCCTTCGTTGGTTGTTCATTTCCCATCGGATGAGGAAATCGGCAGGAACTGGCCTCGATTTCGCGGACCCGGCGGGTTGGGAATTTCGGCATATACAAACGTACCGGCGAATTGGAACGGAAAAACCGGCGAGGGAATCCTCTGGAAAACGCCGGTTCCGCTGCCGGGGAAAAACTCTCCGGTCGTCTGGGGTAATCGCATCTTCCTGACCGGCGCGACGAAGGACAAACGCCAGGTGTATTGCTTCGACGCCGATTCGGGCGAATTGCTGTGGCAGCGGGATGTAACCAACGTTCCCGGCAGCGTCGCAAAACCGCCGGTGGTTATGGAAGATACGGGATACGCAGCGCCGACTGTGGTCGCGGACGGGCAGCGGGCATATGCGATATTCGCCAATGGCGACTTGATATGTTTCGATTTCGCCGGCGAGCGCCTCTGGGCGATGAACCTCGGCCTGCCGGTCAATATGTATGGCCACTCCACGTCGCTGGCGATGTGGCGGAACCTGCTGCTGGTGAAATTCGACCAGGGCGGGGAAGGAGAGGGTAAATCAGAAATTATCGCCCTGGACGGTCTGACGGGACGGGAGGTCTGGTCGAAGCCCCGCCCCGTGCCGGAATCCTGGTCTTCGCCGATTGTCATCAACGCCGGCGGACGCGCACAGATAATCACCTGCGGCAATCCGTGGGTGATTTCCTATAACCCCGCCGACGGGGCGGAACTGTGGCGTGCGAAGTGTCTCGACGGCGACGTCGCGCCGTGCCCGATTTTCGCCGGCGGAATGGTCTTCGCCGTCAATACCGTCGCGGTACTGGCCGCTATCAAACCCGACGGAGTCGGCGACGTTACAAAAACCCACATCGCATGGACGGCCATCGACGGACTTCCCGATATTTGCAGCCCCGTCAGCGACGGGAAACTCCTCTGGCTGATGGAGACCTACGGAACGCTGACCTGCTACGACGCCCAAACCGGTAAGACGGTCTGGGAAAAGGACCTGGATATGGAATTCAACGCCTCGCCGGTACTGGTAGGCGAGCAGATTTACCTCACCGGCATCGACGGGGTAACGATCATCATTGAAGCGGCCAGGGAGTATAAGGAAATCGCCCGGACCGATTTGGGCGAAAAGGTTTACGCGACTCCGGCCTTTATGGACGGGCGGATTTACATACGAAGCGAGAAGAACCTGTTCTGCATAAGCGACGCGAAACGATGAACCAGGCGGATTTGACATTTGTGGATTCTCTCATTGAGCGAATCGGGCGGGAACCCGACGCGGTGATCCCGATCCTCCAGGCGATTCAGGAGCATTATCGTTACCTGCCGGCTGAGGCCCTGGAGCGGGTCTGCGAGATTAGTGAGATTACGCCGGCCCGGATTGAGGGCGTCTCGACGTTTTATACGCAGTTTCGCCACCGACCGGCGGGGAAGCACACAATCCGGGTTTGCGTGGGAACCGCCTGCCACGTACAGGGCGCCGGCGCGGTTCACGACGGATTCCGCCGACATCTCGACATTACCGGAGACGCCGATACGGACGATGCCGGAATTTTCACCGTCGAGAAGGTCGCCTGCCTCGGCTGCTGCTCGCTCGCGCCGGTGGTTCAGATAGGCGACGTAACCTATGGCCACCTGGCTGGTGACACTGCGGCGGATGCGGTGCGGGATTTTCTGAACCTTCAGTCCCGTCGGGTTCGTCGCAAGGTCCGCCCCGTCGAGGCCGGCGCCGAATACGGGGAGATTCGCATCAGTCTCGATACCTGCTGCCTCGCTCGCGGTTGCGGCGCGGTGTATGAGGCGTTGCGTGAGGCTGTGGCGAGAACCGGCTCGCGCGCGATGGTCAAGCGGGTCGGATGCACGGGCATGAGTTACATAACGCCGTTGGTGGAGGTCGCCCTGCCGGGACAGCCGCCGGCCCTGTACGCGGGCGTAAAACCCGAAGACGCCGAGGCAATCGTCCTGCGACACTTCAGGCCGAGGGGGGTCGTGCGAAAAATCAAAACGGCGGCATCGCACATCCTCGAAAACATTCTCACCGACGACGCATGGGAGCCTGTTACGCGATATTCGACAGACGTCCGCGAGGCGATTATTTCCGAGTTTGTCGGCCCGCAGAAGCGGATAGCCACCGAGCATTCCAGTTATGCCGACCCGGCCGACCTGGACGAATACATCTCCGGCGGCGGGTTCGAGGCCTTGCGGAAATGCACCGACGAATTATCGCCCGAGCAGGTTATTGACGAGGTTACGCGCAGCGGGCTTCGAGGTCGAGGCGGAGCGGGCTTTGTAACAGGTCTGAAATGGCGCCATGTCCGCCAGGCCCACGGCGAGAAGAAATACATCATCTGCAACGGCGACGAAGGCGACCCCGGCGCGTTCATGGACCGCCTGCTGCTGGAATCCCAGCCTTATCGGATAATCGAGGGCGTAACCATCGCCGCTTACGCCGTCGGCGCAGACGAGGGAATCTTCTATATCCGCGCCGAATACCCCTTGGCGATAAAACGAATGACAGACGCAATCGAACAGTGCCGGCGGCGGGATTTGCTTGGCCCGAAACTGCATCTGCGGATTGTTTCGGGGGCCGGTGCGTTCGTCTGCGGCGAAGAGACCGCCCTTATCGCGTCCATCGAGGGTCGGCGGGGGATGCCTCGCCCGCGACCACCGTATCCAGCCCAAAGCGGGCTGAACTCAAAACCCACCCTCGTCAACAACACTGAAACATTCTCAATGGTTCCCTGGATTATCCGTAACGGAGCCGGGGCTTTTTCGGCTATGGGAACGGACCTCAGCAAGGGTACAAAGGTATTCGCACTGGCTGGTAAGGTCGTCCGGGGCGGACTCGTCGAGGTGCCGATGGGGATCACCATCCGCCAGATAGTCGAGCAAATCGGTGGCGGGATACTCGACGGTAAGCAGTTCAAAGCCGTTCAGATAGGCGGACCGTCGGGCGGATGTATCCCGGCGTCATTGGCCGATACGCCCATTGATTACGAATCACTCAGAAGCCGCGGGGCGTTTATGGGGTCGGGCGGGCTGGTCGTGCTGGATGAGACCGATTGCATGGTCGATATCGCGCGATATTTCCTGGCGTTCACACAGGACCAGTCATGCGGAAAGTGCACCTTCTGCCGAATCGGAACACGCCGAATGCTCGATATACTCGACCGCATCTGCTCGGGCATAGGCCAGCCTGACGACCTGGAGAGATTGGAGCACCTTGCCGATGCAGTCGGCAAGTCCAGCCTCTGCGGGCTTGGAAAAAGCGCGCCGAATCCGGTCCTCTCGACGCTGCGATACTTCCGCGACGAGTACGAAGCCCACCTTGCCGGCTCCTGCCCCGCCGGGGTGTGCAAAGACCTGATAAAATACGTGATAACCGACGATTGCATCGGATGTACGCTCTGCGCCCAGCACTGTCCAGCCGACGCCATCGAACCGAAGCCGCACGAGAAACACGAAATCGACGCCGAAAAGTGCATCCGCTGCGGAACGTGCATGAGAGTTTGCCCAACCGATGCGATAAAGATGGAATAAATATCCACGATTTTTGTCTGGGATAATGGGGAGCAATTTAGTATAATAGTCATATACCTGGTGGGGAACTCTGGCTAGAGAAAAGGTTGTCCCACCACCGAGGGGGTAGTATAAGCGGAAAGGTAGGTGCAGGCCATGAGAAAATTGCTGGTGGTAGTCGGATTTCTCTGCCTCGCGGGTAGCGTCCAGGCGGAGTTATGGGTGGAGATAGACGACGGCGTTGACCTTGGCGAGGGGCTTTACAGTTATACCGTTCATCTGATGGCCGACGTGCAGGACAACAAGGCATCTGCCTGGGACGGCTCGTTCGACGGGCCTATGAACCAGGTTCTGGCTTTCGGCGCGCTGTCCACGCCGACGCTGACAAACGCCTCGTACCTGAGCGAATACGACCGGGCAAGGGATTCGCACTTTCTCCAGTACGACGCCGACCTGCTTACAGCCGTCGCCCCCAACGAAAGCGACAATCACCTCGCCGGCGCGATGGGATTCAAGCCTGAAATCACGGCGATGGACTTTTCGCTGGCCCAGATTGTCGTCGCATCGGGGCAGACGGTTACGATGGCGGGGCAGGCTTCCGACGAGAGCGGAACCAAGTACACCACGCAGGCGACGATCATCGGCGGCGAGGGTGGATTCGCATGCAGCCACGGAGGTGATGACCCCGACGGGGACGGGGTCTTCGATCTGGATCCGGGGCAGGACATATCGTTCCAAGGCGTCCGACTCGATCCGAGTTGGGAGTACTGGGTCGTCAGGCACTACACCATGTACATCGGCGGCGAAGCAGGCCCGGGAGCGGCAATTGTATTCCGTTCAAGGGACCCCGACTTCGATTTCGTCATCCCTGACCTGCCTGGAACGTACGTCGTGCAGAAGGTACAACTGGTTTGCGGTGAAGGTCCAATGCCCACAACTGAACTGATGCAGTTCAATGTCACGCCCGAACCGGCTTGCATGGCGCTGCTCGGAGCCGGAGCATTGCTTCTGCTCCGGCGCTCCGCCGGTAGGAGAAAGGAATGATCAAGATGAAATTGCTGCTTCCACTGATTTCAATGTTGGCCCTTGCAGGTAGCGTCCAGGCGGAGTTATGGGTGGAGATAGACGACGGCGTTGACCTCGGCGATGGGCTTTACAGTTACGGCGTTCGTCTCGTGGCCGACGTGCAGGACGACAAGGCTACCGCCTGGGACGGCTCGTTCGACGGGCCTATGAACCAGGTTCTGGCTTTCGGCGCGCTGTCCACGCCGACGCTGACAAACGCCTTGTATCTGAGCGAATACGACCGGGCAAGGGATTCGCACTTCCTCCCGTACGACGCCGACCTGCTTACGGCCATCGTTCCCAACGAAAGCGCCAACCACCTCGCCGGCGCGATGGGATTCAAGTCTGAAATCACGGCGACGGACTTTTTGTTTGCGCAGATTGTCGTCGCTTCCGGCCAGACAGTAACGATGACCGGTCGGGTAGCCGACGGATCAGGTACGGTGTACACCACGCAGGCGACGATCATCGGCGGCGAGGGCGGCTTTGTGTACTCGCCCAGCGCGGCGGATGAGGTGATCGTTGTTGTGGACCCGCCCAGCACGCCAGATGAGATAAGCGTTGTTATGGAGCAGCCCAGAGCGGCTCATCAGATCAGAGTTTTTGTTAAAACACACAGTACGGCGGATGATATACACGTGGTTTTTATACCTTACACAGCAGACTATGA
>JAUWNJ010000044.1 GCA_030612725.1 Planctomycetales bacterium | reverse complement strand
ACCGGTCGCGGCTAGCACGCCACCTTGATCGCGCTGTGTTCGCATCTGCGCGCGCAAACGCGAACGTAAAAATCGGGCGAACGAAAAATTCCAAAAAAACTTTCCCCAAGGCCACCAAGGACTTATGGCGTCGCTATCCGTTTTGTGTTCGCGTTTGCGCGCGCCAACGCGCACGCAAAAGTTAATATAGAGAACAGATAGGGACTTGGGACTAGGGTTTAGGGACTAGGGAACAGAAGAAAAGAAAAACAGATGAACCAGTCAACCAATCAACCAGTCAACGGATTAACCGGAATACCGGAATACCGAGGAATCCGCAATTCGCAATCCGCAATGGTGCTCTGGGCCGTTTAGGCAAGATAGGCAATGGCGGATTTTTTAAAATGGGCGTAAAAATGACCTCAAAATACGCAACTACTTGCCCGCCAAGGAGTTATGAATTTTGCAATTTTTCCCAATTGTTCCCAATTGTTCCGAATCGTTCCCAATTGTTCCGAATCGTTCCGAATTGTTCCGTTTTGTTCCACAACGTGGTCCTACGGACCGTTTCGGCACGGTTCTACCTTTTCAGGTGGCAGGCGTGGCAGTGGGTGGGGCGGTCCGTCGTCGGAAGCAGTTCGGGCGTCTGCTCGACGCATTCCCGCATAACGTTAACGGGTTTATTCTGGACGATAATCCGGCATATTTTTTCTGCCGGTGCGTCGTCGGCTTTTTGGCGCGTCAGGCTGCAACGCGGGTGGAAGTGGCATCCGGTGGGGGGATTAATCGGCGAGGGAACTTCGCCTTCCAGACGGATGCGGTCGGTTTTTCGGCCTGGTTCCGGGCGAGGAACAGCAGAGAAGAGCGAAACAGTGTAAGGATGTTGCGGATGGGCGTACAGATCATCGCGGCTGGCGGTTTCGACAATTCTTCCGAGGTACATCACCGCCACCTCGTCTGCGAAATGTTCGACGACGGCCAGGTTGTGGGCGATGAAGAGATACGTGAGGTTGAACTCATCCTGGAGGTCATTAAGGAGATTGAGAATCTGCGCCTGGATCGACACGTCCAGCGCGCTGACTGGTTCGTCACAGACGATAAAGTCCGGGTTTGACGCCAATGCGCGGGCGATTCCGATTCGCTGCCGTTGCCCGCCTGAAAACTCGTGCGGATAGCGCTTCGCGTGAACGGCCGAAAGTCCTACACGCGAAAGCAGTTCAGAGACTCGCTGTCTGCGTGCCCGTCGCGTGTCGTAAAGCCTGTGGACTTTCAGAGGCTCGGCGACGATGTTTCCGACGGTCATTCGCGGGTTGAGGCTTCCGACGGGGTCCTGGAAGATTATCTGCATCCGCCTGCGCATCGGCCTGAGGGTCGATGACGGGAGCGAAAAAATATCGTTACCGTCAAATGACACCCGCCCGTCCGTAGCGGGAATCAGTTTCAGGATGGTCCGCCCGACGGTCGTCTTTCCTGACCCGCTTTCTCCGACCAGCGCGAGCGTTGCACCGGCCCGGATTGAGAACGATACCCCGTCCACGGCCCGGACGTAACGGTGGCTGAAGAAACCGCCTCGGACCTGGAACCATGTCTTTAGGTCGTGAACGGAAACTAATGGATTTTCGGTGTTATGGCTCATACGAAGAAAGATAGCGGGATTTCAATCTTTGTAGAAGAAGAAAAGGAAGATAGCGGGATTACAGGGATTACGGGATTATAGGGATTCATTTTAATTTTCAAATCTCCTTACTTGTAAAGAGGCGGATCCAAAGTTGATTAATAACGCGACGGGTAGCTCGGAAGCCTTCAGGTAACTAATTGTTTGGGCCCGATGCTCTTTGATCGTATTGACGACGGCTTTCAGTTCAACGATGATTTTTTCCTCAACGACCATATCGGGTCTGTAAGTACCGCAAAGCATCCCTTCATAAAAAACCTTAAATTCGCGTTGCGATTCAAATGAGATTCCCGTGAGCATCAACTCTTTGGAGAGTGCTTTGTGATACGTCGATTCGGTGAATCCTGCACCGAGCGTTCCGTGAATCTTCTGCGCTGCCCCGATGACGGCGTAAGTAAGTGCGTTAATAGGATCGTCAGTGTCCGAACCGCCCTGAAATCCAACAACACCTTCAACCTTTTCTTCTGTTTCTTTTGTTTCTTTTAACAAGAGTAAAATCCCTAAAATCCTATAATCCCTGTAATCCTGCTATTCTTCTTTTTCTTCTTCTTTTACCAAAATCATAATCCTGTTATCGTTTGTCTCCGATGACCACGGCGGCGTTTGTGGCTTCGGCTTCGTCGTATCCCGGGCATTCCCAGCAGGCAACCCAGTGTTTCGGAGCCACTTCTCGCAGCTGCGGCTCTTCCGTTTGGCATTTTGGAAGTTTGCATCCGACGGAGCATCGCGGGTGGAACTTACACCCGGCAGGGAACGCCAGCGGGTTCGGAACGTTTCCGGGAATCGTCTCAAGACGCTCCTTTCTCTCGCCCAGGCGAGGAAGCGATCGGAACAGCCCCTGTGTGTACGGATGCAGCGGTTTATCGTAAAGCGTGCTTACGTCGGTCAGTTCAGCCAGTTTCGAGGCGTACATGACGCCGACGACATCGGCGGTTTCAGCCACAACGGCAAGGTCGTGCGTAATCAGCAGTATGCCCAGGCCTCGTTCTGCCTGGACCTGTCGCATCAGTTCGAGGATTTGCGCTTGTATGGTAACGTCCAGCGCGGTGGTTGGTTCGTCGGCTATCAGGAGTTCGGGGTTGCAGGACAGCGCCATTGCGATCATTGCCCGCTGTCGCATCCCACCCGAGAGTTGGTGCGGAAATTCCTTGTATCGCTGGGCAGGGGCGGGGATGCCGACCTGCGCGAGCATCTCGATTGTCAGATCGTACGCCTCTCGGCGGGGGAGTTTTCGATGGAGATTAATGGCTTCGATTATCTGACTACCGACGGTGAAGACGGGGTTCAGCGAGGTCATCGGTTCCTGGAAGATCATAGCGACTCGCCCGCCTCGAACGTCTCGCATCTGCCGCTCGGTAAAATTCGTAAGATGCGCATCTTCCAGCAGGATGTCGCCTTCGACGATTTTCCCCGGCGGGTTTGGCACCAGCCTCATAATGCTCAAAGCCGTTACAGATTTTCCGCATCCGCTCTCGCCGACGAGCGCAAAGGTCTGCTTTTTTCCGATGGCAAACGATACGCCATCGACAGCCCGGACCAGTCCGTCCTCGGTGAAGAAATGCGTTCGCAGGTTACGAACAGTCAGCAATGTTTCGTTTTCGCTCATGCTTTCTTAAGTTTCGGGTCGAGCGCGTCGCGCAAGCGGTCGCCGAAGATATTCAATGCCAGTACCAGGAAGAACATGGCTGCGCCGGCAGCGGTAATCTGCCACCATCGTCCCACGACCAGTCCCATATTGGCCTGGCTTATCATTTGCCCCCAACTGGGTCTGCCGGTTACGCCAAGCCCCAGGTATGTAAGAGTTACTTCAGCGGCTACTGCTCCGACGAAACCGAGCGAGAAATTGATAATACCCAGGTGCATGACGTTCGGGATGATATGGCGGAAGAGGATGGGCAGGCCTCGTCGCCCCGACGCCTTCGCCGCCAGGACATAGTCCAGTTCCCTCAGTTTCATTGTTTCTGCCCGGACCAGTCGGCAGGTTCCGATCCATCCGGTGATTGACAATGCCAGGATAACGCCTGACATTCCGCCGAAGTCGAGTTCGAAGGCGGTATCCTCGAACAGGATCGTTCCCTGGAACGCGAACTTGATAGCGATAATGCGGATAAGTCCCGGAATGGCTGCCAGCGTCGTGAACAACCAGACAATGAAATCGTCGGTTTTCCCGCCGTAGTATCCAGCGATAGCGCCGAGGATCATTCCCAAAGGTATGGCGATAATGTTTGACATGAATCCGACGGTCATCGAGACCTGCGCGCCGAGGAAGGTTTTTTCAACCACGTCCCGCCCGAACTCGTCGGTTCCCATCCAGTGTTCAGCCGAGGGTTTCTGGTGAATGTTTTCGTAATCGACATTGTCCGACCAGTTGGGAAGGAAGAAGCCGACGGACAAGGCCACGATGGTGTAGAATAGGATAATTCCAAGGCAGATCATTGCCGGTTTATCGCGCCATATTCTCCTTGCGGCATCGGCCCAGAGGCTCCGTCCGATCCGCTGGTCCGGTTCAACAGTCTGTATTGTTGTTTGAATTCGGCTCATTCAGAAATCACCTTAGTCGAATCCTCGGATCGAACATTGCGTAGAGGAGGTCGGTAATCAAAAGCCCGATGACGTAAATAACCGCCGTCAGGAACGTTAATCCTGAGATAATCGGGACGTCCCTGTCGGAGACGCTGGAGAGCATCAGGCTTCCCAGCCCCGGTATCCCGAAGAACTGCTCCAGGAGCAGGCTTCCCATAATCAGGAACGGGATGCTCACAACCAGTGACGTCAGGATGGGCAACATGCAATTTTTCAGTACGTGGCGGAAGAGGATTCCTCGTAGCGGTACGCCTTTGGCACGGGCTGTGCGGACGTAATCACGACCAATCTCATCGAGAAAAACCGTTCTGTAAAAACGCACCGACCCGCCGAGACCGGCAATGACGGCGATACCGACCGGTATATAGATGTTCGCCCGATTATGAAGCCCCCATGCAGCGGTTGGGGCGATCTCGAAGATTAATCTCTGTCCGGCAATCATATATACCAGGTAGGGGATGCACATACCGAGCACGCAGATGAACACGCCCATCTTGTCTAGCATCCTGCCTCGATAATACGCTACGATCGAAGAAACGACCATTGCGAGGAACCAACCCATTGCCATTGCGGGGATACTGATGGCCAAAGAATACTTGGCCCGCTTTTTTATAATGTTCAGTAAAAGTTGCTTTGTCTTATAACTGCGATTCTGGAATGTAACGCTGTCGGACAGGTGCCAGACGAACTGCGAATTCCATATGTTTCCGATGGCGACGCTGGAGATGCTTGCTTCGAGTCGGCCTTGATTGTCGGGGTGCTCGTTAATCAGGCGTATCAGGTCGCTGCAGAGAGCCTCTTTTTTGGGTCCGGCGGCTTTGCGCTTTTTGACGGCTTTGCCTGAAAATGGCGACAGGTCGATAGTCAGTTCAGACCCGTCGTGGAGGCTGAAGATAAGCATCGGCTTTACAGTCCTGGCCGGTCTGCTCGACGGTGCGGTCGTCGTAGTCGGTTGCGTCGCCAGTTGTGTTGTTGGTTGTGTCGTTGGTTGTGTTGTGGGTGTCTCCTTTTGGGCCTTTGGTCTTTCCACCCATGGATCGCCCTGTGTCAAATCTATAAGGGGCGTCTCGCCGCTGAGCCACTGGACCGGCAGAGAAACGATAGTTTCGTCTTCCTGTTGTTCGAGCATCATCGCCGTGGCAACTTTGGAGCCTTCAGCGTCACGAACGGCGAACTCTCCATTACCTTTGCTCTTGTCGGTAATTACAAGGTGTCGCTGGAAGTTCAGTACCATCGGAAGGTCGAGGTGGCGTTTCTTTAGCCATGCGACGCGTTGTTCCTTGCCGAGTTTTGGGTTGACGAACTGGGCGGATACATCTCCGGCCACCAGGCGAAACAGCACGAACGTCATCAGCATCACGCCGAGAATCGTGAAAACAGCCTGCACCAGTCGTCGAATGATAAAGGAACCCATAATAAGACCGTTATTTCTCCCTGCCTCCAAGTTTGTGCCGGAGGGCGGTGTCTATCCGACGATATTTGGCGTAGCCATAACCGATGGGGTGAGGTTTGACGTTCTTCACCCATCCATAGATGAGCACGTAACTTTGCGGCTCGGTAAGCAGCATCACCGGACAGTCTTCGCTGATTATGTTGACCATCTTCGCGTACAGTTTGGTTCGTTCCGGCGTGTCTGGCATCACCCGGATTTTCTCGTAAAGCCTGTCGAATTCTTCGTTTGAATAATTGGAGTTATTTGTCTGCTTTTCGATGTTGGGCGAGTAGTACAATTGGAGGAAGTTTTCGGCATCGGGATAATCGGCGTGCCACCCCATGGTGTACATTTGGCATTGTTTGTTGTTGACTTTTTCCTGAAGTTTAGGCCAATCGTTCAGACTGGTCTTCATTCTCACGCCGATTTTTGCGAACTGCTGACGGAAGAACTCCGCCCGTTTGGACATTTCGCTGTCTGTTCCGCCAAAGTCGAGCGTCAGTTGCGGGATTTTTCCGTTTTTCAACAGACCTTTGGCAGCCAATTCCTTCTTCGCTTCTGCGATCTTCTTTTTTGCGAGTTTGAGGTCGAATTTGCAGTACGGTCCGGGACCGGCCTCTTTCCATCCTTTGAATGATTTCGGTAGTATGTTCACTGCCCGCCGGCCTCGATTGTTGAAAATGACCTTCAGGTAACTCTCCACGTCGAAGGACAGGCATAACGCCTGGCGGAGCGATTTGCTGGCGCCGATAACTTCATCTTCCATATTGAAGACGATCCAGTACACCGACGGTTGCCAGTAACTCTTGAAGTAGATGCTTTTTTTCTGCCATTTCTTTTCGAGTTCCTTGTCGGGATTGATAACGGTGTCGAAAACATCCGCCGGGATGCCTGTGGCGTCCCGCTGCTTGGTCAGGAACAGCATCCACCCCGATGAACCCTGGGAGGCGAAATCGTACTGAAGCACGTCGATGAAGGGGGCTTTCTTTCCGGCATCGACAAGCAGTCCGGCTTTTTTGTCGCCTGGTTCGCCTTCGGTCGGATAGAAATCGTCGCGGAAATCGGGGTTCCGTTCTATCACTATCCGCGACTTGCGGACCCAATCAGCGAGAATGTAAGGCCCGGTTCCGACGACCTGCCTGGCTTCGTTGAATTCGGTTGCCCGCTTGTCTTTGGGGATTGCCTTGCGCCCGCCTTTACCGTCATCTTCGGTCCCAAGCCAGTAATCCACCGCTTCGCGCGGGATCGGAGCATAAGAGTTCATTGCAAGGACATAGCGGAACTGCGGGAACGGTTCGGCCAGTTTGAATTCCAGCGTCAGGTCGTCGATGGCCTCGACGCCTTCGACCTCAAGATTGTAACGGGAGAAGTCGCCGACGTTGTACTTCCTGGTCTTTTTGCGGTATTCCTTTAGACCCTTGATGCGGGTAACGAAGGCCCACGCCAGACCTGTGCTGACGTGATAATCGGCGATCCGTTTGAATGACAGGACGAAATCCTCCGCTTTGACGGTTCGCGTTTTAGGATTACCCTTCTCGTCTAGTCCGAAGCAGGGGTTGCGGTGATATTTGACGCCACTTCTTAACTTAATGCGATAGGTCAAACCGTCCTTGGAAATTTTCGGCATCTCGGCGGCGAGTTGAGGGATAACCCAATTCTGTACAGGGCGTTTAAGGAAGTGATAAGTGTATAATCCTTCGTATATGTCGCCCTGGAAGCCGGCTGAAGTCGTGTCGCCGCAGGTGGCGGGATCGACCGACCGCACAGCCGAGCCGTATGTCCCGTAACGAACGACCTTTCCTTTATATTTGTCCTTTTCCGCGCCTTCGAGAAAGAACATCGGCGATGCCACCAAGGCTGCGACTACACCGAGCGAGATTATGTAGAACCACTTCATAAGAGTGTTTGCAATAGTTTTGCAGCCGGCGTGGCCTGATTCTGCGTTTTATGTCCCGTGAGGCGTTGCCGTTGTGGTTTTAACCGGTTTTGTTGTGGCTGCGGGCAGCGGTCTGGGTTTGACGCCGAGTTTCGCGAGTTTCGGTTTCCAGTATTCGCTGATGGCCATGAGAGAGACTTCCTTCGCCCTTTGCTTAATCGACTTTTTCGGGTCGGAAAGAATGTCCTGAATGGGCGATTTGGAAGTCTGCGTAAGTTCAGCCAGTTTGTTTTCCAAGTTGCTCAGCAGGCTTATCCAGGATTGCTGGTCCGACTTTTTACCTTTACGGTTCACCGATTTGTCGAAACCTTTTGAAGCGGACTCCAGCGTATCGGCCAGCATTTGCAGGATTTTTTTCTCGTCGGCCTTATCGGCAGGGTCGAAAAAGATAATGGCCCTTCGATAGGCATCGACTACACCGTCCTTCCCGTTGCGGAGGTCTTTGAGTCGCGCAGCCCAGACCTTATCCAGGATCGGCCTCAGACGGGTAGGTGCCTCGACGCCTCCCACGGTGTTGATATTCAGCGTTTGCAGGACGACCGACAGAATCGGCCCTGACTCTTTGAGTCCGAGGCGTTCCAGCGTCGCCAGCATCTTCTTCGCGCGTTCGGGATAGAGCAGCATCTTCCTGACTGATGGACGGTATCCACGCACTGCCCAGTACCTGACGGCAGGGTTCTTGTGCCTCGCCATTTTCTCGAGGGCGGGCTGGATCGTGTACTGATGCATCGTCGCAACGGCCATGGCTGCCTGTATCTGCTTGACCCGACCTGCAAGTTTGAACAGGACGGGAACCTTCTCGGACGAAATCTCCGCATACGCAACCTGCCATGGTTGTGTGTTATGAGCGTTGTACCCGTCGGTGAGGGCTTTTCTGGTCTTGACTACGTCCGAGACCTTCTTGGCCTTTTTCATCTGCTCAACCCAGTACCCGACATATTTTTCAATATCTCTTCGGGCGGCCAGTGTCAGGTGACCGGCGATTTGCAACTTATTGAGGTCTTCAAGGCTCGGAACGTCGGCGCCGCGAGCCGGTTCGGACCAGAGGACAATGGTAAAAAACATCATAAACAGGACGGCTACGGTACGTCTGGTCATAATGAATCTTCCCTTTCGGTGGAGTTCTGAAAAAACCGTATCTAACGTGATGATAATAGAGAGCAAAGGCGGGCATGTCAAGCGCGGGATAAGGATTCTCGAACAGGTTGCGTTATACGGTTTTCGGAGTCGGTTCACCGCTTCCGTAGCCAGGTCGTGCGGATTTCGCGAAGTGTGTACCCGCTGTCGTTGAGTTCGCGGATTAGTCGTATCCTTTTGACGGCCTGTTCGTCGAAAAATCGCCTGCGCGAACCGGTAGTGGTTATGGGCGTAACCAGCCCCAGCATGATGTAGTACTCGATCGTTTGCGCCGAGACGTTGGCTGCCTTGGCGACCTCACCAATCTTCATCTTTTTTTCAGGCACTTTTTTCGGCATAGCGAGTATCTCTTCAGTGTTATCGTAGCAGGAAGGGGGGAAACTTTAGCGTCCATCGGAGCATTAATGAGTCTTTCTCATGGATATGTGTGCCAGGCGGTGATAAAGTCGCAATCATGGAAACTCTGAAGAGGCTGATTTTTGAGACGCCGTTGGCGATTTATATCATATTGGTCGTAGCCGAAGCGGCAGTGGCTGCGATTTGGCATGGTCGGCGGACGCGAAAATTGGCTTTGGCGTTGCTTGTCGCGCCCGTGCTGGGCCTGGCGGTGGGACTGACGTCTTACCTTGTGGAGACGGACCTTGAGCAGATTAACTCAGCAATGTCCGACATCGCCCGCAGCGTCGAGTCCGGCGACCTCGATGCCGCTGTCGAGCACCTCGACGAGCCCTGTCTTGCGCCGCTCTCCGGCGGGGGAAAAATCAGTAAAGATGAAATAATCCTGGCAGGAAGAACGGCGCTGCGTCGCAGGCCTGTCGAACGTCTCCAAACCGTCGGGCCTGTAACGACCATCACCGGCGATAAGGCCATAACGGAGGTCAAGGTACGCATCGTCCTGGAAAGTAACGAATGCGTCGATACAGCCTGGCGTCTGGAATGGGCCAGACGCGAAGCAGGATGGCGAATCGTCCGCGTCGAGATAGTTTCTCCGCCGGAACTGGCGGATTGGAGTTTTTGAAAATGACATCCCGTGAAATAATTCGTCGGGTAATCGAGTTTGATTCCCCGCCTCGCATCGGCCTGACCCTGCCGGAGCCTTATGAGAACGATCTTCTCATATGTGGTATTTCGCCGGCGAAGGATTTCGTTTCACCGGTCCACGAAACCCAGGGCAGCGAGTTGCGGCGATGGGAGGACGAGTGGGGAATCGTGTGGGCTTCGCTGACCGATTATGACAAGGGCGAGGTCATGGAGGCAGCGATTACCGACTGGTCGCAGTTGGATTCGTACCGCCCGCCGGACCTGGGCGACGAGGCCCGCTACGCCGAAATGTCCCGCGCCTTTGCCGATGATACCGACGGGAAATACCGCGTCGGAGGCCTGCCGGGGTTTGTCTTCAGCGTCGCACGCAAGATACGCAAACTGGACAATTACCTCTGCGACCTGGTCCTGGAGCGGGATAACGTTGAACGTCTGCACGCGATGATTCGCCCGCAGATATCGGCTTCTATCGAGCGTATCGCCGAAGCCGGCGCTGACGCGGTTATGTTCTGGGAGGATTGGGGCACGCAGAACCAGTTGATGATTTCACCGGACATGTGGCGGGAGATTTTCAAGCCGGACTTCGCAGCCTTCTGCAAATTGTCCCACGATCTCGGAATGAGCGTTTTTATGCACTCGTGCGGGAAGATGACCGACATTATCGGCGACCTTATCGAGGTCGGTATCGACTGCCTCCAGTTCGACCAGCCTCGCCTGCACGGCATCGACGCCCTGGCGGAATTCGCCGGAAAAGTTACGTTCTGGTGCCCGGTCGATATTCAGACCACGCTCCAGACCCGCGATGCCGGGAAGATTCGCGCCGACGCCGAATTGATGATCGAGCGACTGGGGCGCGGCGGCGGGTTCATTGGCGGCTATTACAACGGTAATGAAGCCATTGGTCTGACGCCCGACGTTCAGGACCACGCATGCAAGGCATTCACCGAATTTGCCGGATATTAAAAGTAGGCTCCGTCCGGAGCCTACTGAAGTTGCCAGTTTCTCCGGAGTATCCACTCTGTCGTCAAAAGTGCGACGAATGCCAGGAACAGCAGCGTGAAGTTGTAGAGGCTGTATTGTTTTTCCGGTGGTGGCGCCGGCATCGACGCTGCCCTCTGACGGATGAGTTCGTCCACAACTTCGGGTAGTTTGGTCAGTTCGACGTATCGCCCGTCGCGCAATTTTGCGATGGCCCGCAACGTTACGTCGTTTCTCGCCAGGCGGTCTGTTTCCTTCGAGTGGGCTGCGACGATAAGAGGCAATTGGTCTGCGGCGATTATCTCGCCGTTTTTGTCTTTAGCGGTGATTGTAACGATATATTTCCCGTCGGTAGCGGGTCGGTAAGATGCGCCGTACATACCCGCTCCCGCCGATGGGTTGAGCGTTACCTGCGATGCCTCTTTTTGCTTTCCTTCTTCGCGGATGGCGGCGGTTACCGAGGCGATGTTCACCGGTTTGGCGTCGGAGTCCTTTACCTGCGCGGTAATCTTCAGTTCTTCGTCCTGTTTGACGTATGCGGTGCTGAGTCTCGCCAGGACGGATGGCGTTCCGGTCATGCCGGTTTTATCGACGCCGGCAAGGTAGCGGATAAACTGTCCCCAGAATCGGTGATATGGGCTGTCCGCTCCGGTGGGGCGCATTCGCAGGTCCCACTTCCAGGTGGTGTCTGCGGTGAAAGCAGCCGACCGCCCCGCGCCGAACTGCTGGACGGCAAGGACGATTAGAGGCCCGTTGGCGTTCCGTCGGGTCGGGTGGATGGCAATGACGTTGGCAGCCGGCTTGGCGCGAGGGACGGTAACGCATCCCAGCAGTTTCGGTATGGATTTTGTCGCCTGTTTGGACGGGCTGGGGAAAAATTCGCCGAGGTCGGCGAATATCGGCGACACCGCTCCGACGGCGGTAAGTTGCGGGATGAACATGGTGCTTTCCTGAGGCTGGTTTCGACTTCCGCAGAATACCGGAAGCGCCGTCTCGATGGGCGTTCCGGCGTATCCGCCAGGCCCGAAACTGTTCCGCCCGCCGAGCATCAGAAGGGCTTTTCCGTCATTGACGAATTTGCGAATTCGCTCCATCTGGTCGTGGCCCAGGAATGTCCGGTCCAGGTCGCCGAGGATGATTACGTCGAACATTGCGAAATCCTCGTCCGTCCTCGGCAGCGAGGCGAGGGTTTTGCCGTCGATTTTTCCCTGGACGAGGAAATGGTTTCGGCGATCTCGCACCATTGAGATTGACTGGATGTTCGGGTCCTGGGCCAGTGCGCGGTGGAGTTTGTACTCCGGGCGCATCGTACCCTCGACGTAAAGAACGCGGATTCGCGGCGTCGTTATCAGCACGTGCAGTTCGGCGGTGTTGTCGTCGGTGGTCGCTTCGGCGTCGTTTGGCTCGACGGTAATCTTAAGTTTGCGGATATCGGCGTTTTTTTTATCGGCTACGGGTTCGCCCGGCGTCCATTTCATCTGCACCGTTATCGTCTCGGCATTGCTCTCGGTCAGGACCTGCTTGTCAGCCACCTCCTTACCGTCTTCGGCGAGGACGATTCTCGACGGTATATTCGCCCATCCGGTCAGTTTCAGCGTGGCGGTGATGGTGGTAACGTTGTTTTTTATCGCTTCGATTGGCGCGTCCGCCGACAGCAGGCGGACGTTTCGCCGGCTGGCGGATTTTTCGTCGCGCGACCCGACACCGAGCGTATAGATGGGCACGGGCGATTCGGAAGCGGTGGAAAGGACGTTTCCCTGTGCGTTGTGCAAGCCGTCGGAGATGAGGATTATCCCAGCGAGTTCCTCGGCTGATGAATTAACACCGGCCCGACGTAGAGCGGCGGAAATGTCGGTTGCGTCGGTCCCTTCTCCCGAAGGCGACAGTCCTGCCAATTCTTCGACGTTTTCGACCTCCCGGCAATCGGCGGCGAAGTGGAGCCATACCACGCGAAAATGCTCATCAAGCCGCTGTTCCTGAGAGGCCAAGGCCCCGACTGTCTGTCGATAGCGGTCCGGCAGACCTGCCTGGTCGGCAGCGGCCATACTGGCTGAACGGTCCACAAGAATCGGGAGCAGCAATCTGGATTCGCCGATCGTTGGCTGGACGCTTATCGCCGGTTTGAACAGGACCAGAAGCAGCGCCATTATCGCGCCGAATCGCAGCAGCAGAAGGGCGGTCATTCTCCGTCGTCCGAGGTAGGCATAAACGGCCGAGTAAAACACGCCGACTGCCAGGATAATCACCGCGCCCAGCAGCACCAGCCAGAGGATTCTCCCTGCCGGCGTGTCCAGCGAAACGCCCCACGCCGCCGCCGTTACGAACGCGCCCGCTGCAGCACCGGCGAGGATTGCCGCGATACCGCTGCGCCGACGATTCCGCATCCATTGACGGACGCCATATCCAAGAACGGTTGCGGAAATGGCCAGCCCCAGCACCATCAGCAGTGCGACATTCTCAACGCCACGAAATTGAAGCGAAAAACCTGCCATCTACATACTAAACGTAAGCCCCCCGAATATGTTTCGCAAGAGAGTTAGATAAGCAAAGTCAGCAGGTGCCGTGGTGGGCGGGGGTTTGGCGCCCCCAAAAACCCCCCCCTCGCACCAAACCGCGGGCCCCCCCCCCCCCCCCCCCCCCCCCCC
>JAUWNJ010000057.1 GCA_030612725.1 Planctomycetales bacterium | reverse complement strand
ATACGGTGGATGTAACTCTCAGGTTCGTTGGGCAGGTCGAAATTGATCACATGGGTTATGCCGTCCACGTCGATACCGCGAGCGGCGATGTCCGTCGCCACCAGCACGCGGAGCTTTCCGGTTCGGAATGCTTTCAACGCGTAGGTGCGGACGTTCTGGCTCTTATTTCCATGGATCGCCCCGGCAGCGATATTCCTGCTCACCAGATGCTTGCAGATGCGGTCGGTATTGTGCTTGGTCCGCGAGAAGACCAGGGCGCGGCAGATCGTTGTATCCCGGAAGGGCGTTTCCAGGAGTTTGCGTTTGTTATCTTTATCCACGAACATGAGCGCCTCGTCGATGCGTAACGAGTCCCGGCGTTAACCTCCAGTGAACGGGTTCCACAACCCGTCTCGACTAGAACAAAGGCCCGCTGGAACATTCCAACGGGCCTTTCGTATATCCCTATGACACAAAGACCGTTGCGCGTTTGGCCGCACTCGTCTCCCGGCCAATCGCGTGATACACCCCAAGTGAGTCCCACGATGGCATTGTGGGGTTGCGGAGAATTTTGAATCCACCATCCAGCGTGGTATACTCCGGCGTACCTTGTGGCAGAGGCATCGGAGGCGTCGGTTTGTTTGGCGGCAAGGATGTTTTTGGGAATTGGGAGCTTTGCAGTCATATGGATACGACTTCAACGATCGATTTCGTAAAACTGTCGGGAAGCGGGAACGACTTTATCTGCATTGATAACCGCGACGGACACTTCGACGCGATCCTCAGCTCGCAGGACCGCCTAGGCCACTTCGCGCGTTCGCTGTGCCACCGGGGCACAGGCGTCGGCGCCGACGGGGTAATCTTGGCCATCGCGCCGCAGGTCGAAAACTTCGCCGACATTGGCGCGCGGTTTTTCGAGGCCGACGGTAGCGAGGCCGGTCTCTGCGGAAACGGAACAGGCTGCTTCGCGCATTGGGCGATCGAATCGGGGTTCGTGCCGGACCGGGAGATACGCATTCTCACTCCCGCCGGCGTTGTTCTCGCCCAGAACCGCGACGGGATATACGTCCGCGTCTGCATCCCAGACCCCGAGAGTATGCAGACCGACCTGGCGGTGGACCTTCACGGTCAGAGATGGAAGTGCAATTACGTCGTCGTGGGCATTCCGCACGCCATCATCTACGTGGACAACCTGGACGACCTGGACGTACCCTGTCTGGGTCGGCAAATACGCTATCATGATCGCTTCGCGCCCAAGGGTGTGAACGCGAACTTCGTTCAGATTCTCGGACCGGGAAACATCGCTCTGCGAACGTACGAGTATGGGGTAGAGGGCGAGACGCTGGCGTGCGGAACAGGTTCGGCAGCCGCTGCAATCATGACCATTCTCCGGCGCAACTGGGGCGAACCCTTTTCGTCAGGCCGGGAACCGATCCTCGTGCATGTTCGAAGCGGGGACGTGCTCCGCGTGTACTCGACGGTGCAGAAGGACGGTTCCTTGAAAGATGTGTGCCTCGAAACCGTCGTCCGATTCATGTATTCCGGAACGCTTCATCCGAATTTGGTCGCACGGGCACTGGACCCAACCTTGCCCGTCTGAATAACCCTCATACTGCGGGAACCTGACATGTTCAGCATAGACCAGAACTGCTTGCCCCTGTGGGACGTGGTTCCCAAGATCCAGGCACTCGTGGCAGCAGGCAAGCCCGTCCGTCACTTCGTCGAGGACGTTGACGCAGCCTTCACCGCGGTCGGCGCGTCAGTGGACGATCCGAACCTCCGACTGGCGCGAGAACGGTATTATACCGGCGGCGAAGCCGACTGGGGAGCGGCCCTGTTCTACTCCGAATTCCTGGGCCGATTGCCTGTGGACATCCGACGCTGGGAACCGATAACCGGCATGAAGACCAAGGCCCTGGCCCGGCAGCTTTCGCGGTCAGTGGACGACCTATACGACGAATTTTCCCCGGGGGACAATTGGCAGCTCATCGGCTCCAGCTATGCGGGCGACCGTCGGCATCATCGCACCATCGCGGACCTCTCCGTCGCGGAGGTGGGACCGTTCGTCCGCGAGATCTTCGCCAAGGCAAGGGCCGACATGAAGCGGGCGTTTCCCGCACGCGTGTCGCAGGAGCGGCTGGCGAACTGGTTCGCCGCCGAGCAGGACCGACTGGAGCGTCTGTTGAACCAGTCGGCAGAGTGCGGACTCGCGGAACTCTACCGTCGCTGGCTCACAGAGACCGTACCCGGATCGGTAACGGTGGACCTGATGAGCAACCTGCTCGCGGTCGGGGCGGATCCGGCGCGCCTAGCCCTTGTGGAGATATTTCTGCGCGACTACGACCTTGCCTGCGGACTGTACAACGAGGCGATGATCGAGACGGACGTGGGACTTCGCCCGCTGCGGACGGATGAGGGGGAGCTTCCCTTTTTTGCCGCGTTCGCCCGCGACGGCAGAGAGGTTCGCACGGCTGTGCACCTGGACGGAAACCAGCTCCGCGTGGGGGATCGCACGTTCGCTCTGGCCGACGATCATAGTCTTCCCACAGAGGCCCTACGGCGTGCTGGTGTCCGATCTCTGGTGGCCAAAGCCGCGCTGCTCGTGATCCAGGTGCGACTTGGACCAGGCGGCGACGCCCTCGCCCTGCCTTACCGCGGCTCGCTTTACACCCCCGCCGTTCACCGCCTGACCTCGAAGCTACGACAGAACAATCTGCTGCCCGCTGCGCTCAAACCGCTCATGCGCGTGCGGTTTCGGTTGCTGGATCGGATGCGGTCTATCGACACGTCGATCCGCCTGCCCAAGCACCTTACGCCGTATTTCGGGCAGGAAGAACTCCCCGCCCGCGTTTTCGCCGAGGGTTATGCGTCTCTGGCGGACGAAGCGACCGGACGACTGGAAGCGTTCCGTGATACCGCCTCGCGCGAACGATGGCAAAGACAGAACCTGCCCGATGAGTTCGAGCGCCTTGCTGAACTCGACAATCGCAGCCGCAGGCTAGGTCGGACCGATCCCAAGTCCCCAGCCATCCGCGACATGTGGAAGGAAATCAAGTTCCTGAAGATTCGCGTTTTGGAGGCGACGCTTCGGCAGATCGACGGGGATACGCAAATGAGCCAGATTGACTATTGGGACTCCCGCGGGGCGCTGCTTCCGTGGTGCATAGCACTGGGCGGCGAGTCGTTCTATAATGAAGTAATCGCAAGAGCCGACGTGTACGAAGAATCTCCGGAGTGAACTAAAGCCCCATGAGTCGCGAGCAGGACATCCGCCGACATTACGAGACCAGGCTCTCATCCGATCGGGCGAACTTCGACATCCTCGATTGGGCGAGCGCCGAATCGCAGCGGATCCGTTTCGCCGTTCTCGCCGACAACATTGACCTACACGGAAAGGCGTTGCTGGATGTCGGCTGCGGGCTGGGCGACCTGTACACATTCTGCCGAGAGCGAGGGATAGAGCCGGAATATACCGGCGTGGATCTCAGCGAGAAGATGATTCTCGCCGCCCGGAGGCAGAACCCCGCAGCGACGTTCCAGTGCGTGGACGTGTTCACCGACGCCACATTAGGCGCGGAGCAATTCGACGTGGTCTTCTGCTCGGGCGCGTTCAACCTGAACCTGGGGAACAATCGCCGGTTTCTACTAACGGCCCTGCCCAGACTGGTGGACCTTGCCCGCGGGTACGCCGTCTTCAACCTGCTGCACGAGCGGACACAATATCAGGAAGACGGGTATTTCTATTGCAATCCCGAAGATGTTCTCAAAATGCTCCGGGGCCTCCCCTGCGAACCCCGCCTTCTCGACGACTACCTCCCGAACGACTTTACGGTAATCTGTCGCAAAATCAGGTCCGGAAGTGGATAAGCCTGCGACGAAGGCTCGCACAACCGCGAACACCGGATTAGAGTTGCTCCTGCCAGCAGTGCCCCTTGGCGATGGCTTCGATGAGCGTTCCCGGCACGGCAGGCGTGCCGTGGCCTGAAGGCTGGTTGGCGTCGGTGCGGCGGCAAATACCTCTGGGCGTCTGCGATAGATATCTTCAGTTTCCGGCACGACGGCGGGTATGTCGTTGACTCTTTACTGGTGCTGCTCCCTTTGATTGGCGTGTTTTGATGCTCTGTCGTTGCGGGCTGCGACGGGCGAGACGGGTGCCTGTCTTCCGACGCCGGCCATTCCGTTCCGCCTGTTTCCGGGCCTGTCGCTTGCATGGGCTCTCGGCGGGGACGCCGTCTTCCAGTCCGTTGGCAGCATCATCCGAATGGAAGGCGTGGCCCTGCTCTACCGGGACCTTTCGCTTGATGATCCGCTCGATGTCGCTGAGATATTCCACTTCGTCACCGGAGCAGAAAGATATCGCCTTGCCGGACCGCCCGGCCCGGGCAGTACGCCCGATACGGTGGATGTAACTCTCAGGTTCGTTGGGCAGGTCGAAATTGATCACATGGGTTATGCCGTCCACGTCGATACCGCG
>JAUWNJ010000053.1 GCA_030612725.1 Planctomycetales bacterium | reverse complement strand
GGTCTGGCGGCGACTGCCGGCGAAAAGGTCGAAGAACTCGCCAAGGAACTGGCGGAGAAGGGAAAACTCTCCGAGTCCGAAGCCCGCAAACTGGCGGACAACATGATGGCCAAATCCGCCAAGGCAAGGAAAGACCTTCAGGCACAGGTCGAGAAGTGGCTGGAGCAGTCGCTTCACAAAATGCACCTCCCGACGAAGGACGACATCGCCGGCCTGAAGACCCGCATCGCCAAACTGGAAAAGGCCGGTAAGAAGAAATAACGGGGAGTCCCTATGCCGATTCGCGGATTCGGTTTCATAGGCAGACGCTACCGCCACATCACGCGGTATCGTCAGATCGCCACAGTCCTGCTGAAGCATGGCTTCGGTGACCTTATGTCAACCCTGGGGATGCATCGCCGCCTGGGTCTGGACAAGCGCCGAATCTCCGCCGGCGGGACGCCGGCGGCACATCTGCCGCGATGGCAGCGGATACGAATGGCCATGGAGGAACTTGGCCCGTCTTTCGTAAAACTAGGTCAGATTCTCGCAACGCGCCCGGACATGATCCCGCAGGAACTGTGCGACGAACTGGCGAAACTTCACGATACGGTCGCGCCTTTTCCTTTCAATCAGGCAAAACAGACAGTGGAGGCTGAACTCGGCGGCTCGCTCGATACCATCTTCGAGGAATTCGACGAAACCCCCGTAGCATCTGCCTCCATCGCCCAGGTCCACCGGGCCGTTCTACCGGAGAGCGGTGAAGTAGTGGCTGTGAAAATTCAACGCCCCGGAATCCGCCGCATCATCGAAGTCGATCTGGAAATCATGATGGATATCGCCGTCCTGATGGAAAGGCACCTCCCCGGCCTGAACGCTGTTCACCCCGTCGGGATCGTCGAAGAATTCGCACGCACAATACGAAAAGAACTCGACTTCAACACCGAAGCCGGACACATCGAACGCTTCGCCAGAAATTTCCAGGGCAAAGACATCATCTTCGTCCCGAAGGTCTTCAGGGAACTATCGAGCCGGAAAGTGCTGACGATGGAATTTGTCGAGGGGGTGAAGGTTTCGGACCTGGCGGCATTACGCGAGGACGGGTTTGACCTGGAACTAATCGCAAGCCGGGGGGCGGACCTGCTGCTCGAACAGATATTCGTACACGGATTCTTCCATGCCGACCCGCATCCGGGCAACATCCTCATCCTGCCCGACAACGTTATCTGCTTTCTCGATTACGGCATGATGGGAACAATTTCGCCGCGATACAAGGACAGCCTCGCCGACATGGTCATCGGAATCGTCCGCCGCGACGAAAAACAGATTACCAAGGCGGTCCTCGACTTATCCGCCGGCGACGAAGCCGCTGCCGGCGAAAAACTCGAAGCCGATGTAGCCGACTTCATCGAGCAGCATTTCTATCGCTCGCTGAAGGACATCGACATGGGCGAACTTATCACGCAACTCATCCAGTTATTTGTAAAACACAGGCTGAAAATCGTCCCGGATTTCTACCTGCTGGTCAAGGCGCTGGCCACCGTCGAGGGGAACGGGCGGGTACTTTCGCCTGATTTCGACATGATAAAAAATACCGAGCCGTTCGCCCGGAAAATTATGGCTGAACGCTTCAGCCCAAAAACGCTGGCGAAGGGCATGTACCGTTCCGGTATTGATTTGGGCAATCTGCTGCGGGATTTGCCCGGCGACGTCAGGGAGATTGTCGCCCAGATAAAGCGAGGAAGGATGCACGTCGAGTTTGAGCACCGAGGCCTGGAGCCAATGCTCAAAACACACGACCAGATAAGCAATCGCATCGCTTTTGCGCTCATTCTGTCTGCCCTGATAATCGGCTCGTCGGTTATTGTGCTTTCGGGTATTCCGCCGAAATGGTACGGCATTCCGGTCTTTGGTATCGTAGGATACCTCGCCGCCGGCGCGATGGGCTTCTGGCTGCTGATTTCAATCCTCCGACACGGGAAGATGTGAGCGGCAAGCACTAACTCTTTGGCCGAACGGATAGGCCTTTGCATATTTTGACTGCGAGGCGGTCAGGAATCTCCGAATGTCGTGGGACCGCTTCGGTCTGGCCGGTCAAAGGATTGACCCAGAGGGAATGGGAACGCCCTTCACGTTTCAGGTAACATCCGTGCCGCCGCAAGCGTTTGAGAAGGGCCTGACGTTTCATGAGATGGCTACGGTGTCCTTAATCGCATCATCCGGAACCCCACGCAGCGCATCTTCGCGACGATCGTCCAGTATCATGCGAATCGCCTCGGCGAGGCTGGTCAGGCATTCTTGTTTCGTTTTGCCCTGGCCGTTCGCGCCGGATATTTCGGGGCAGTAAGCGATGTACCAATCCCCGTCCTTTTCGATGATGGCTGTGAATTCATTGTGCATGTCTGATAAATCTCCCTGCCACCATATAGGCGACCACCGCAATCTTGACTCTACAATTACAATTATACCACTTACGCCGGCATCAACAAAGCGCAAAACAGACCCGGGTTGCCTTGTTTTACCTCATTGATCAGTATATCATGAAAACAGTCGGTTCGCGGGTAAGCGACAGGATGTGATTCAGAGGCGAGGAGTTTGGTGATGGGATATCATATGCCTGTATTGATTGAGCAGGATGAAGACAACGTTTTTATCGTTTCGGCCCCGACGCTTCGCGGCTGCCACAGTTACGGAAATACACTGGAAGAGGCGATGGAAAACATCGCTGAAGCGGCGGCGCTTTGCCTGCAGGATAAACCTCCCGAGCAGGACCACAGGAGAAGCCTGATATGAAAGAAAGAACATTCAGCGCGGTCATTCACAAGGAAGACGATCTGTATGTAGCCGAGTGTCCGGAACTTGGAACGGTCAGCCAGGGACGCTCTATCGAGGAGGCCTTGGCCAATCTCAAAGAAGCGACTGAACTTTACCTGGAGGAGTTTCCCTCGCCCGAAGCGGCTCACCCGTTGTTGACGACGTTTGAGGCGGCGGTAAATGTCTAAATTGAAACGGGTTTCAGGCCGCGAAGCCATCCGCGCCCTTGAGAAATCAGGGTTCGCACAGGTCAGGCAGCGGGGTAGCCACGTCGTTCTCAAGAAGTCCACACCGGAAGGTGCTGTTGGCTGCACCGTGCCGCTTCACCGCGAACTGGCGATAGGCACGTTGAGGGGTATTCTGCGTCAGGCCAAGGTTACGCCCGAAGATTTTATGGAGAATCTGTAGGACGTCCCGGATATCCCCGCCGGTCAAACGGGGTGAAAAAACAAGCCCGACCACCAGGCCAGGCTTGAAATCTTCTTATCCGCGCCATTCATCCCAATTGACAAAGAGGGGTCTGATGGCAGACAATGCCTTCATGGCACACGTCAATTGTCCCAATTGTGGGAAACGGTTGCGATTTTCGGATACCAGCGATCCTCTGCGCATACAATGCCCAATATGCAAACACATCTTTCAGCCTACGGCAGGCTCCGCCCTGACGAGTCAGACTTCACCTGCCTCGCAGAGTCCGGCGGCATCGGACTATTCCGAAGCGAACCTCGGATGGGTTGCCAAGACCTCCATAATAGTAATGGCCCTGGCGGCACATGGGAACTTGAACAGTCCCGCGGCCGCAATGACGTCCGGGACAGGAGGCGACACATGACGCCCAAAAAGGTTCCTGCCCCCTTTGATTCCGCTTTCGCAAAAGTAAGCAATCTGGCCAAGACGTTTCAGACCAATGAAGCACGCTATTTGTCTCCAGACTACCAGGAGGCGGAAGCACGCAAAGATTTCATCGACAAGTTTTTTATTGCGATGGGTTGGGACGTGAACCACGACGTCCAGACCAACCCCTATGAGCAGGAGGTCAAAGTTGAACAAAATGTTTCCATGGCCGCGGGGCAACGCCGCGCCGATTACGCCTTTCACCTCGCGCCGAACTTCCGCGACGTGTGTTTCTTTGTCGAAGCCAAGAAACCGCACGGCGACATCGCCACCGCCGCCAACTACTTCCAAACCATCCGTTACGGCTGGAACAGCGAAACGCCACTGGCTGTGCTCACCGATTTCGAGTGGTTTCATATCCTCGACTGCCGCTACAAGCCCGATCCCGACACGGCGTTGAACCGTTGCGTTGGCAAGTATCACTACAGCGACTATTCCAACCGCAAGAAGTTTGCCGAGATTTGGTGGCTCTTCTCACGCGAGGCCGTCGCCGACGATTCGCTGGAGAAGCGGGCCAAGGAACTACCTAAACCGCGCGGTAAGGCCGTCCAGCGAGGCCTATTCCCCGGCGGATACCAGAGCATCGACGAATCGTTCCTGAAAGAACTCGATGAGTACCGGATCGACCTCGCCAAGGCGTTTAAGCACCGGAACCCCAATCTCGACAGCCTGACGCTCACCGAACTGGCCCAACGCACCATCGACCGTCTTGTCTTCCTGCGCTTCCTCGAAGATAAGGGCATCGAACCCCAGCGCCTTGTGGACAACTTTGGCGACAAGGGCACGGCCTGGGAGGAATTCATCGCCGCCAGCCGCCGCCTCGACGGTATCTACAATGGGATCGTTTTCAAGCAACACGATATTCTCGACGCGTTGAACTTCCGGGTGGAAGACAGTACCTTCGCTGGCATCTGCGAGCGCCTCTCCCACGTGAATTCGCCGTACAACTTCGACATTATCCCAATCCACATCCTCGGCTCTATCTACGAACGCTTCCTCGGCAAGGTTATCGTCGCCACCGCCAAGCGAGTCCGCGTCGAGGAGAAGCCCGAAGTCCGCAAGGCAGGCGGCGTGTACTACACGCCTGAGTATATCGTCCGCTACATCGTCGAGAACACCATCGGCAAACTCATCAAGGGCAAGACACCCAAGCGGATTGCCGAGATGCGCTTTGCCGACATCGCCTGCGGCAGCGGCTCGTTTCTGCTTGCCGTGTACGACTTGTTGCTGATTTATCACGGCAACTACTATAACCGGCACCCCGGCAAGGCGCGAAAGGGCGACTGCATCAAGCACGGCGGCAAACTTTATTTGTCACTGGCCAAGAAACGCGAAATTCTCCTGAACAACATCTACGGCGTGGACATAGACGCCCAAGCCGTCGAGGTCTGCCAACTCTCGCTCTACCTGAAACTACTTCAAGACGAGACAACCACCAGCGCACGCCAATATATGTTGGACTTCGAGCATGTCGCAAAACTGAAGAAACTGTTGCCGGACCTGAGCAAAAATATCGTTCGCGGCAACTCGCTCATCGGAACGGACATTTTGGACAGCCAACTGTTCACCAGAGACGAGGAATGCAAACTCAATCCGATGAATTTCAAGGACGCTTTCCCTGAAGTGACGAAACGCGGCGGATTCGACGCCATCGTGGGTAATCCGCCGTATCGAAAAGAAAGAGACAGCAGAGAATTTATTGCGGACATAAAGAAGTCCGGTTTTGGAAGGCAGTACTACGAAGGCAAAATGGATCTGTGGTACTTCTTCCTTCACCGGGCAATCGAACTTACCAAACCCACCGGCCTTATCTCGTTCATCGTTCCATCCTACTGGTTGAAGAGCGCTGGCGCAACCAAGTTGCGGCAGCATATACGAGACAAATGCATGTTTGTGGACGCGGTCGATTTCGCAAAGAACAAAATCTTTGATAACGTCGGCGGCATGCACATGACGTTCGCCCTCGCGATAGAGAAGCAAGACGCAAAGGTCAGTTACCAGCGATTCACCGCGAGTGGCCTTGACGCTACTGAGATTGCTCAAGTCCTTTTGGAGAAATGCTGCAAACGGTCCAAAATCTTGGCGGTTGATGAGGCCAAGATTCATACAACCGAGGGAGAGATAGATTTCGGACGAGGACCGTTTTTGGCTTTCCTCGACAAGCTGGACAAGAACACCTTCCTGCTCGAAGACGCAAGCGGCGCATTCGAAGTAAGCCAAGGGATTGTTGAAGCGCCAGATTCGGTCAGTCGTTCCGCGGCTGAAAAAGCTAATAAATTGGAGCTTGTTGGTAAGGGTGTATTCGTTCTCCCCCAGGCGGGGATACGACGCCACAAGTTTAACGAGCGAGAGTGCAGGTTTATAAAGCACTATCTTCGCGCCGCCGACGTTCGTCGCTACCACTGGGAGCATGCAGGGTTTTCCGTCCTTTATATTGGCAATGAGGGCAACAAAGAGATTCAGAGCGCGCCGCGTTTGTACGCCAACATTAGAGATCACCTTGATACGTATAAGGCCTTCATTACATCCTCAAATCGCCCATACGGAATTCATCGCACTCGCGAAAGCCGATTCTTCACGCGCGAGAATCTGTTGTGTCCGAACATGTTTGACAGGCCAACCTTTGCCTACTGCGGCGATGAGTATTACGTAAACTTCGCATTCAACATCGTCATAGCTGGTCACACTTCATATTCTCTCAAGTACTTGCTAGGTTTGCTCAACTCTCGGCTCGGCGCGATCTGGTTCGATATTAATGGTAAAAAACGCGGAGTGAACAACGACGTTGGCGTTGCTGTGATGCGACGTTTTCCCGTACGTTGTATCAACTTCTCCAATGCCACCGACAAGGCGCGACATGACGAAATCGTGCAGAAAGTGGAGGCGATGTTGGAGGCGAAGAAGCAGTTGGCCGTGTCGAAGACCGACAAGGACAAGACCTACTACGAGAACAAGTGCGCCGGCCTTGACCGCCAGATCGACCGTCTCGTCTATGACCTCTACGGCCTGACGGAAGAAGATATCAAAATCGTGGAGGGCGGCGAGAGGTCGGGGCAGGTGTAGTTGCTTGTGTTACGTAGCGGCCTGTCCTCCGCAGTAGTTCCCAGGGACATGTTAGCCCACGGCGGGAGCCGTGGGAGATGAAACGCCCACCTTCGAGAAAAGCCCCTTTAGGGGCGATACATAGAGTTGCCTTTTTCTTCTGCCGCCCTCGCCACGGCGAGTCTCCGCTTCCCGTAGGGACACTACGTGTCGCTCCGACCGATGGGGCTTGTGTTTATAAGGGGGTTCAATTTTCCCACGGCTCCCGCCGTGGGCTACCATGTTTCGCCCTACCGGGCTAGCCGCAGAGCGGGCCACCCCCGGCGGGTGGTCGGGGCAAGTGTAATTGCTTGTGCTACGTAGCGACCCGTCCTCCGCGGTCCTCCGCAGTAGTCCCCAAGGACATGTTAGCCCACGGCGGGAGCCGTGGGAGATAATAGGCCCCCAACCCGGTCAAGCCCCTTTAGGGGGCGACACATAGAATTGCCTTTTTCTTCTGCCGCCCTCGCCACGGCGAGTCTCCGCTTCCCGTAGGGACACTACGTGTCGCTCCGACCGATGGGGCTTATGTTTATAAGGGGGTTCAATTTTCCCACGGCTCCCGCCGTGGGCTACCATGTTTCGCCCTACCGGGCTAAAAGAAAACAACCGAAACAACAGTAGTCCGTAGTCTGTAGGACTCTACGAGGACTCTTCGAGAGTAGCAATGTTGGGTGCGTAGATGGAAGATAAACGAGCCGCGACCGTGAGCCTGCCCCGTGGGGGGGAGCGGTCGGACCAGTGCGAAAGTCTTAATGACCGCTTCCTACCGGTCGCGGCTAGCCGCGACCGGTAGGAAGCGGGTATCACCGGGCTTTCGATTATGCCTTGATCGCGCTACGTTCGCATCTGCGCGCGCAAAGCGGGTAGGCTGGGCCGAGGAACGAGGCCCACCTTTATCCACTAATGTTGGGTGGCACCTTCAAGCGTAGCGCAACGAAGTGGAGCGAAGCTTGTGGGTGCTTTGCTCCATTGCACATCAAGCACCCACAACCTCCACTTCGTTCCGGTTGAAGGTGCCACCCGACGCTCATGGAAAAATCTATCCGTTCGCGTTTGCGCGCGCAAACGCGAACGTAAAAATCAGGGAGATGAAAAATTCCAAAAAAACTTTTCCCAAGGCCACCAAGGACTTATGGCGTCGCTATCCGTTTTGTGTTCGCGTTTGCGCGCGCAAACGCGAACGCAA
>JAUWNJ010000033.1 GCA_030612725.1 Planctomycetales bacterium | reverse complement strand
CGACGACGTGGCGACGACCTTCGCCGACGGCGCTGAAAAGATTACACTGACCGGCAGGCTGGGCGTGATACGGTGCGACACGGGCAAAGACGCCTCGCTGGTGCTGCTGAAGGGTAAGAAACTCACCTTTGGTGATAAAAGCGTTACCGACGCGGCGACCGATTAATCGGCATGGGAAAAAGTGGTTATCTGACTTTCAGGAAGAACTCCATTAGTTCCCAGCCGTTGGCGATGTGCAGGTCGGAAGCAGTGGCGGAATCTTCGGTGAAGGTGCGCTGTATGACCGATTCAATGCGCTTCCCAGCCAGTGCGAAGGGGACCGGTTCGGACGTGTGCGTGCGCAGGCTGCAGGGCGTGGGGTGATCCGGAAGTACAAGTATTCTCCAGTCGTTCAGACCTCGCAGGTACTCCAGCAGCGGTCCGACAATGTGGCGATCGATCTGCTCGACGGCGTGGACTTTTCCCGATACGTCCGCCTGGTGACCGGCTTCGTCGGGGGCCTCTACGTGGACGAAAACCAAGTCGTGATCGACCAGCGCCTCGACAGCCGCAGCGCCCTTACCGGCATAATTGGTATCGACAAACCCCGTCGCGCCGGGAATCTCGATATGGTCCCACCCGATAAGTTTGCTCAGTCCGCGGACGAGATCGACGGCCGATATTGAAGCAGCCGATGTTATCCCGAATCGTTCTGCGAATTTCGGTAGTTGCGGCATTCTCCCCTGTCCCCACAGCCAGATGTGCGTGGCGGGGTTCTCGCCCAGGTCGCGTCGAACGCGGTTGATTTCCGCATCGGTGAGAATCACTTCGCTTCGGTCGATTAGCGTGGCGAAAATATCGCCCCCGTGTCCTTTCGGAAGGTGCGGCGCAACCGGTTCGCCAAGGATGTCGTGCGGGGGTGTCGTCGTTACGTCGGCCTTGCCTGCAAAGGTCATTAAGTTCCGATATGAGACGCCTGGATAAAATCGCAATTGGTCATTTGCGAGGATGCGGTTCAGTTCCTCAATCAGGGCTGCGCTTTCTTCGGATGAGATATTCCCAGCCGAGTGGTCTTCCATTATCCCGTCGATAATCGTAACGAGGTTGCACCTGAAGACCCATTCGTCCGGTTCGATTTTCAGTCCTCTGGCGGCGGCCTCCAGCGGCGCTCTTCCGGAGTAGTATTTTTTCGGGTCGTACCCCAGCACCGACATAATGGCTACGTCCGAGCCGCAGGGCATCTCCGCCGGGACGTTTCGCACCGTTCCGCATTTACCGTTGGCGGCGATCCAGTCCATATTGGGAATATCCGCAGCGGCCAGGGGCGTCTTACCGCCCAGTTCGTCAATCGGTAGGTCTGCTGCCCCGTCAGGAATAACTATCGCGTATTTCATTTTTTAGCAATCAGCAATCAGCATTTAGCATTTAGCAATCAGCATTCAGCCTGGTCCCTGTCTTTTCCGGATGTTCCGCCACCATTCGGATGCAGACGCAAGGCTGTTTTATCACGTCGAGTCGGTTCATTTTGTTCAGGGCTGTGCGTACGTTGCTTTCGAGTGCTTCGTATGTGGTGATGACCATTGGTACGCTTTCGTCGGTTTCCGTGTGCGGTTCGTGCTGGAGGACCGAGGAGATGCTTATATCGTGGTCTCCGAGGATATTCGCTACTTTGGCGAAGACGCCCGGATGGTCTTCTGCCTGGAGTCGGATGTAATACCGGCAGCGGACGGCTTTGATATTCAGCAGGTCGGCATCGGCGTGCCGGTCGGGCCAGATGTTCAATGTTTGGAATTTTTGTTGCGAGTTGCCTATTGCCACTGATGCGACGTCGCCGACGACGGCGGCTGCGGTGGGGCGGTCTCCGGCTCCGCGTCCGTAGTACATTGTGTGTCCTGAGTTTTCGCCATAGATGCTGACGGCATTGAACGGTCCGGAGACCCATGCAAGCGGGTGTCGCCTGGAAATAAACGCCGGATGCACACGCAGCGACAGGGCATCGCCCTGCCTGCGAGCGATGGCGAGCAACTTTATGACGTATCCCAGTTCCTTACCGTAATTAATGTCCTGCACCTCCAGTTTGTCGATGCCTTCGACGTAAATCTTCTCGAATCTGGTCCGTCGTCGGAAGGCGAGGTCGGCCATTATGGTCAGTTTATGGGCGGAATCCACGCCGGTAACATCGAGCGTCGGGTCGGCTTCAGCCAGACCCTGGGATTGCGCGACGGACAGGGCATCGGCATAAGTGCTGCCTTGCTCGGTCATTGCTGTCAGGATGTAATTGCACGTACCGTTGACGATACCGTACATCGCGTCGATCTGGTCACACGCCAGTTCGCCCGTCAGGGCCGAGATTATCGGTATCGCCCCGGCGCAACTGGCTTCGAATGCGACAACCGTCCCGCGTCGCCTTGCAGCCGACAGCAGTTCGACGCCGTGATGGGCAAGCAGCGCCTTGTTGGCCGTTACAACGTGCTTATCGGCGGCGATTGCCTGGGCGACAATTTTCTTTGCGATGGTGGTCCCGCCGACGAGTTCGACGACTATTTGCACGTCTTCGCGGGCAATGGCGGCATCGAGGTCCGTGCAGAAGAGTTTCTCGTCCAGCCCCAGTTCTTTGGCGTGAGTGAAATCGACATCGACGATTGCCCGCAGCGGCATTGAGACGCCGATGCGTTTTGCCAGTTCGTCGGCCTGTTGTGTCAGAATTTGCGCAGTCGCTCCGCCGACCGTCCCACAGCCGACGATAACAACGCCGATTTGCCCGCTAGACGCCATTGGGAAAGTCTCCTCTACCACTTACCGAAAATGTACCGTGCGATGTCCTGATACGTAACAGCCAGGAACAGACCACCGATAAGCACCCATCCGGTCAGTTGGATACCGACCATCACTTTGGTCGGTATTGGCCGACCTCGGACTTTTTCGACTAGTGTAACCACCACATGCCCACCGTCCAGTACCGGTAGCGGAAGGAAATTGAACACCGCCACCAACGCCGACAGCATCGCCATGAAGTATGCAAGGTCAACTATGCCTTCTCTGCCCTTTGCGACGGCGATAGCGCCGATACCCACCGGTCCGCTAAGTCCCTTCGTGCTAGCCCGTCCCTTGAAGATGTTCCGCAGAGACTTATAGACCGAGATCATCCATGCGGTCGTGTCTTCGGCGCTCCATGCAATCGCTTCGAGTGGGTGTCCCCGGATCGGATCGGTTTTCAACATTGAGACTGCGCCTATGGCAGGCGAGGTGAAAGAGTATTTTTCCGGGTCGAATATCTTTTTCGTCAGAACTTCGACGGCGCCTTTTTGTTTGCTTCCGGCGGCGGTATAGGTCAAGACGACCTTTTTACCGATGGACGACCGTAGTGCGGCATACATTTGCGGCCAGGTGGCAACCGGCGTATCGTTGATTTTCGTGATGACGGCGCCCTTGGCGATACTGGCTTTGGCGGCGGGCGAGTCGGGGTGGACACTTGCGACTAATACCTTGTCCTGCTCGGTTGTGGTGAAAATCCCGACCAGAACCGCGTCGCCCTGCTTGGTCGGCGTTATCTTCAAATCGAGCGTTTTACCGTCACGCAGCACGCTGATGGATGCTTCCTTGTCCGCGAATTTCTTGTTGATTTCGAGCAGTTCGGCCCGGCTTGGAGAATCTTCACCGGCGTAGGACAGTATAATGTCGCCGGGCTTCAGTCCTGCTTTTTTGGCGGGGGAGTCCTTAAAAACCGCTACAACCCGGATTCTCGGCGACATTCCCAGGATTGAGAGGTTCTCTTTGTCGTTTCCACCGGTCCTGCCGGAAATTTCCATCGGCTCGACCTTTACGTGGACCTTTTGTCCTTTTCGCTCGACGACGAATTCCACTTCTTTCCCCGCACCGGAACGAAGCGCAGGGGTAATATCCCAGAAATTCTCAATTGGCTCGCCGGCGGCTTCGATGATTTTGTCGCTATTTTCAAATTCTTCATTGCCGGCGTATCCTTTCTCGCCCGGTATTTCGATTATGGTGCCGAAAGGACGTCCGATTCCAAAGATGTAATGCTTTCCGAATGAACCTAACTCGCTCTCTTTGGGTGTAAGCGTTATATTGAAGGTTATCTCGCGCCCTTTGACTTTTCTGGCTACTGTCAGGTCGAATGTCTCGTCGTCGTCGCTGAGGATTGCCGCCATCTGGACCTGACTAAACCGGCGGATTTTCTTCCCGTTGACGGTCAGTATCCGGTCTCCGGCCTGCAATCCGACAGCCTCTTCGACCCCCATGGCTTTGGCGACTTCATCCGGCAGGACGACCGTAGCGGCCGGCATCCCAAGCTGGGTCGAACCAACAACCGGTGCGACAAAGCGGATTCCATTCATATACACGATTACGAACACAACAACCGCAAAGACGACGTTCATCGCCACTCCGGCAGAGAGAATCACTATCTTTTTCCCTGCGGGCGCTCGCTGCCAGGAGCGTGGGTCGTGTTCCGCCGTTGCGCCGGGATTAAAATCCTCCTGCCCCAGCATCTTGATGTATCCGCCGAGTGGAACGACATTGATACGATAGAGCGTCTCGCCGCGACGAAATCCGAGTATCTTCTTCCCGAAACCCAGCGCGAATTCCTGAACCGCCACGCCCGCCCACTTGGCCGCCAGAAAATGACCAAGCTCGTGAACGAAGACCACAAGCGACAGGCCGATAAGGAACATCATGAAAGGCCAGATGTATTGAGACCAGTACATTCCAATGTCAGCTGCAAGAATTTCCATCTTTTCTCCGTAAATTTAGCAGTCAGTAGTTGGTAGCCAGTAGTCAGGAAAAACAGAAGAAAGATACCTGAAGCCCGTCTTTTTCTTCTTTTCCCGGCTACTGGCTACCGGCTACTCTTCGAGCCTGAGCCTCATAGCCGAAGGCCGGTTACTATTTCTTCTGTTCTTTTCCGTACCTCGTTGTCGATGGCGAGGATTGTTTCTAAGTCTATTTCGGTTTTTATCGGCGTTTCGGTCAGTACCTTTTTAACTATCCCGACAATTTGCCCGAATTCGATACGTCCGGCCATGAAGGCTTCGACGGCGGTTTCGTTGGCGGCGTTGAGAATGGCTCCGGCGGTTCCGCCGCGACGGACTACCTCATAACCTAGTGCAAGTGCGGGATAATGCCGCTCGTCGGCCTCTTCAAAATGCAAGGCTCCGGCTTCGGCCAGGTCCAGCAGCGGCGCTGAAGGATGTGCGGGACGATTCGGATAATTTAACGCGATGGCTATAGGAGTGGTCATCGACGGGCGGGACAACTGCGCCAGAACGCTTCCGTCGAAAAACTCCACACAGGCGTGGACGATCGATTCGGGATGAATGACGACCTCAATCCGATGGGTCGGCAGGTCGAACAGGTGATGTGTCTCGATTATCTCCAGGGCCTTGTTCATCATCGTGGCTGAATCGACGGAAATCTTCCGCCCCATTTTCCAGGTGGGATGCTTTAGAACATCATCCAGCGAGGCGTGCTCGACCTCTTCGGGCGTTTTGTTTCGGAACGGTCCGCCCGATGCCGTCAGCGTTACGCGGTGGACGTCCTTATGTTCGTGTCCGATGAGGCATTGAAATATGGCTGAGTGCTCGCTATCGACCGGAAGGACGTTGATGCCCGCCTTTCGTGCTGCCGGCATGATAATTGCCCCGGCCATTACCAGCGATTCCTTGTTTGCGATAGCCAGGTCCGCTCCGCACTTGATCGCCGTCAGGGTCGGTCCCAGTCCAGCCGATCCCACCACCGCCGTCAAGACCATATCGGGTTCGACCTGCCAGATCAGGTCATTCATGGATTCCGGTCCGGTCAGCAGGTCGGTTCCTTCGGCCAGGACTGAAGCAAGTTCTTTGGCGGCTTCGGGGTCGGCGATGGCGACGGCGTCTGCGTCAAAGGTCTTTGCCTGTTCGGCCAGGAGTTTCCAGTTTGCCCCGGCAGAGAGACCTGCGACGCTCAAACTTTCATCGGCGGCGATTATTTCCAGCGCCTGTCGGCCTACGCTTCCGGTCGAACCGAGAATGGCGATACGTTTTGGACTATAAGACATGTCGGTATCATAACGTTATACGAGCAGACTGCAAACATTGGTGGAACAGGTTTCCAACCGGTGCATTCGATATCCGGTGGAGCAGAAATGGTTACAAACCTGTGCTACCAACATTTATAGTTTGATCGGGTTGGTCCATGCTTTCATTCCGGTGTGGTCGGTAACGACGGCGCGAACGTACCGCCAGTCCTCGCCGACGGGGTGTGAGAATTTGCGGATGCTCTTTCCGGTTTTGGCCAGGCGTCGAGCGCCGTTGCTGGAATGGGCTACGAAATAAATGGCCCTTACCGGAGAACAGGACACCTCCGCCACTCCGCGGCGAACGCGGAAGTCGCTGATGGTCGGGCCTGTGGAACTATAGTAGCATCCTGTCCGCAGGGCGTTCATCACGGACCTGACCGTCAGGCTCGCCATTCGCAGCCAGACCCAGCCGCAGAAGCGGTCGTCTTCACCGTGGCTGTCATCGACGGCCAGGGCAGGGACGATTCGCCCCGCGTCGAGCAGGTGGCACCAGTCGGTTTCGCTGTCGGACCGGCCTACTCTGCCGCAGGTGCTGTTGAACACTTCCACGCCTACCAGGCCACGCAGGTACGAATACATATCGTAGCGATGCCCGCACCAGAGTGGATGGCCCAGGAACGTTTCGCCGCCGGCGGCCTTGACTGCCCGGATGCAGGCGTTGGCGTCGGCGGGGTATTGCTCGGCGAAGCCGAATCCGCCCGGCACGCCGATGGCCACCAGGTGATGGACCATCTTGCTGCCTGGGCAGCGGGGGTGATACTCCATTCCGCTGACGACAAGGAAATTTTTCCGCGACAGAGCGCTCACGTCGTTGGTCTTGTGATGATCGGTCAGGGCGAGGACATGGTATCCGGCCTGGCGATACGCCTCCGTCGTCTCGGCGGGGCTTTGCAGCCCGTCCGACGTCGTCGTGTGGGTGTGGAAGTTGGCCTTGTACCACTTGCCCGGCTGGGTGAACGGATTATGCAATTTCACAATCAAAACTCCCAAAAAAAAGGTTCCTGCCCCCTTTTTTCACCCGTCACCCAACGTACGTCAGCCAGTTCTCATACTGCGGCGCCCGTCCCTCGTAGGCGTCGTGGAGTCTGCGTGCGAGTTCCTGCGTTGCGGGGCCGGGGCACTCCGTGCCTATGGGCTTTGAGTCAATCGAGTTGATCGGGGCGATTCCCGGAGAACACGAAGTGTAGAACGCCTCGTCGAAATCAGCGATCCTTTCGGGGCTGATGTCCATCTCGGTCACCTCGTGGCCGAGGTCCCGGGCAATGTGGATCACGCTGTCCCGGGTGATGCCGCCAAGCGTGTTTCTGGACGTGGGAGTGAGAATCTTTCCGTCCTCGACGAAAAAGACGTTCGATGTCGGGCCTTCGGCCACGAATCCGGAAGTGTCCAGGAGTATCACGTCGTCGCAACCTTTCTTCTTCGCCTCCATCAGCGCGAGCGCCGCGTTAACGTAGTTTGCGGCGACTTTCGCGTGGATCGGTATTGTCCTGGGGTCGAGCTTCATAATCGTGGAAATCCCCGCGGAGACAGGTTTGGCAAGATCATCGGCTGTTATACCCTGGCGGCCGTAATCGTCGCAGAATACCGCGAACTCCACCTTCGGGTCGGCCGGCAGGAGGTGAAACTCCTCCACAGGATAGTAGGCGAAGAACTTCGCTGTGCCGAACGAGATGTCGTTCTCTACGGCAGTGGCGACGACGACCTCGGCCACCTCTTCCGGGGATATGGGCATGTCCATAAGGAGGAGTTTGGCGCTGTTGAACATCCTCGCCACATGCTCTATCAGGCGAAAGAACGCCCCGCCTTTGGCGGTCTGCGAGATCAACACTACCTCAAAGATTGCCGAGCCTCTGCCGAAACTGTGCGAGAGGAGGGAGACCTTCGCATCCTTCCGGTCCACGAACCTGCCGTTAACATGTGCTTTCAAGGTTGTCCTGCAATCCTTTTCCAAAACCGGGCCTGGGCCGGATACAACACGAATCTTCCCCATCGACAGACTTATATCCTCCTCATCTGTTTTTTCAAGAATAAAAAATGGGGCAGGAGTTTTTTTACGTCTGCGGGAGGTGGGGATGGATAGTAAGGCTGAAGCATCGCATATCGCCGAAGGCGGCTGTGATTTTTTTCATCGCCTCGTCGCGATCTGCCGGTGAGCGGGCGACCAACTGGGCGGTACCGTCGCCCTGGCTTCCGACGCCTTTACCGCCGTGGATGTGCTCTGCGATGCTTTCGAGCGTAAGGATTTTGTGCAGTAGCGGGCTGGCGAGTTGGTCCGGGCAGGCGGGTGCGACCTTTGCGTCGAAGTTTTTCTGTGCGGCGGTCATTATTTCGCCGAGTTGGGCGGCATCGCCGCGGACCAGCGCGCCGCATCCCCGACGGACGAATGTTTCGTTGTCGGCTCCAAGAGCGTCGCGGAGGTCGGCGTTGTCGGCGTAAGCGCCCTGGAGGTCGGACAGAATCCTGACGGTATCTTTGTCGCCGGCGAGATCGACGATGAACATCTCGATCCGCCCTTCGGGGAAGATCGGCTCGATACGCACGTCGTCCGGGCCTGTGAAACTCAGCAGCACCGGCGTCTTTCCGAAGATGCACGCCTGGTCCATCCGCCCGCACTGGCTACCGGTCAGCCTCTCGCCGCGATAGGCAAGGTCCATCAGTTCGTGCGGGAAGAGGTTCAGACCATAGACGGCGTCGAACGCCCTGGCGACGGTGATGCAAACAGCCGCCGACGATGAGACGCCCTTTTTCAGCGGCAGGTCCATTTTTTCGATGGTCAGTTCGATTCCTCCGACGTCGTAGCGTTTGAGCACTTCGTGTGCGACGCCTGCGCAGTGACGGAAGAACTCGCTGCTGTCGGTAGCGGCGGCCAGAAGGTCGGCCGGTTCCAGTCGGCAGCGGATACGCCGATGCCGCCCGGAGGGTCGTCCGTCCGGTGTAGGCAGAGGGGTCTCGACGATAAGTTCGTCAGACGCTGTGGCTGTGGCGTGAATACCCTGGTCTGTTCCGATGACCAGGCAGTATCCGACGTGTCGGCCATACTGACCCGCCCAGTCGGCGTGCTCGCCAAGCAGGCACACTCGCCCCGGCACAAATAGTTCAGTTCGGTTTTTTTGTGGATTTTTCATTGTCTTTTACATCTCGTCCCGTGAGCGCCGCCGGCAGGGCGTACATTGAAAACTGCGGATGCAACTTGAATGGATTATACAACGGGTCGGCGATGAATGTAATCCGCCAACTTACCGAAGGGATCGTCCGCCAGTAGCATTCCGCCAGGGTGAAGTTTCCCGTCAGCAGCAGGCTGAAGAAATCCTCCGGCAGCGGGAAGGCGTGGAGATACGGTTCGTTGACGGCTCCGGTGGTGGCGGTAACGCCGTTCTGTATCATCTTGACGCACCATTCGTTCACCGTAGGCGTACGCAAATGATGGGCCTCAAAACTGGCGATGTGCCAGGCGACCGCCCCGCGAGACCACTTGAATGCCGGTATGTATTTCCGCAGGCTGTACCATCCGACGTACAAGGCTGCGTCCGGGCAACTTCCGCGAGCGAACAGCGCCTTCTTCGTGTCCAGCACGACGGGGATTTTGGTGTGCTTTTTGATGATCTTGGCCAGATTCTTCAAGTGTGCGTCATAGGGCGGATATTTCCCGCCGGCGTCGATGTAAAACTTTCCTTTCAGTCCTACCTTTTCGGTCTCGATTGAATCTTTGATTATGCGGAGCGCGTCGGCGACCGATGGTCCGTCGATGCGCGCGGTCATGATTATCTCTGCCGGCGTGTTGGGCTTACGCTTCTTCGCATGCGCCACTCGCCAGTTCATCGGATTGGGCCTCCACCCGCGAAGCGAATGATTTCCCTGTTCCCAAAGCAGCGACAGTTCGCTATCGACCGAGGCGTCTTCGACGTCGGTGTTAGTGGCCTTGATTCTCTTGTCGCAGTGTGAGTAGGCGCTGCCGATACCGTAATAGCGGACCATAAGTTCGCTAATCCTGCGGGCGGTTTTGGGAGTTTCGTCCGACGCCTTCAAGCGGGCGAGTTCAGCCTTGTCCGCCGTCATCTCCCGCTTTATCCGGTCTTTTTCTGCGCCGCTGACGATTGATTCGTCCGGCGTTTTTTTCAGCCAGCGACTTGCCCCGTATGTGTCCAGCCGGAGCGCTGCAATCTGTCGCAGGGCGATGCGGCTTTTTTTTCTGTTGGTCAGTTTTTGCGCTCCGGCCTGTTTTTTCTTTAATTCGGCGTCGAATGTTTGCTTGAGTTTTGCGAACGCCGGCGGGTTTTCGAGTCTCTTGGCGGCGCTCGGAGCGAACAAGGCTCCGACCTGGCGAAGTGTCTTTGTGCGCTGAACCGGAAAAACCCTTCCGATGGTCCCGATTAATTGGGCATTGACCGCCAGTCGTCCGTGAAGCCGCATCCGGACGGATTTATATGCGGAGAGGAGTTCTTGTTGCTCTTTGGTCATTTTTGTTCCGAGGACGCGGACCGGTACGCCCCACATCAGCACGATGCACTTAATCTTTCCTTTGAGTTTGTTGCGTGTGAGGAACTCTCGCAGCGGGTCGCGGATGTTGTCGTTGTATTCTTTGCGGGCGACGATCGCTCCTGCGGTGGTTCTCAGGACGACCATTCGTTCCGGGAGAATGTTACGGGCCAAACAGTAGTATTTACCCAGTTTTCCCGAACCTCTGGCGTTGGCGTTGGTTACGACCAGAACTTCCTCCGGCCTCAGCGCCTTTGCAGATTCCGGCGCAAGGATACCCGCTACGATAAAGCAACATAATAGAAAAGTCCGATGGTTTGTCATTTCACTCGCCGCCGTCTGTGGACGATAAATATCTTGCAGGCTGGGCCGGTAGGTCGAAGATGCGCCGTGGCGTGCCCGCCTTTTCTTGCTATTAGGATTAAGGTGGGCCTCGCTCCGCTCGGCCCAGCCTACACCTAATTATAAGCGTACCAGAATCATCGTTCCGGGAGTAAGGAGATTTTTGTTGTCGTCGCTTTCTGTCGGTAATCACACTGCCCATGGTTTGTGGCATATCGTTCTGGCTGGGATGATCGCTCTGACAGTCGCCGCCGGCGCAGGGGCGATGGACGCCTCTGCCGGGGGGTGGATAGCGCTTATCCTCTTTGGGATGGGGCTATGGGTATGCTGGTTGTATTGGCGAGGAGCCGAGGACCGGACGGGTATCCCCGGGCACGTTCTTCAGCCGTTCCTGGCTTTGCCCGTCATTATCCTGTTGATGCACATTCTCGCCGCCGGCCGGATCGATTCCGAAAGCGGGAAGATTAACCTCCTTGCCGAAAACGACAGCGGGCTGATGATACGGATGATGACGTTGGGTCTGTTGGTGCTGCTCGCGCAGGACGTTCTGTCGAGAGTGCGTCAAATGCGATGGTTGCTGACGTCGGTCGGATTGATAGTGGCTGTCGGTGCGATACTGAAAATGTCCAGTCAGTCGCCAGGTCCTGCTGTCGAGGCGGTGGCTTTGGTCGGCCTGGCGGGAGTTGGCATATTACTGACGCCGTGTGCCTTACCGGGCAAGGAAAACAAGGTCGAATTGGTGGTGCGTGTTAGCCTGGCGGCGCTGCTGGCGGCGATTTTGATTTTTTCGCACCGTCGGGCCGCCGGCGCTGCGATTATCGCAACGTGCGCCGCCGGCGGAGCCTTGCTGCTTGCGGGTGTGTTTTTGCGGAACCATCGCTCCAAACTGCTTTTGATCGGAACGGTGCTTGGCATCAGCGGTATCGTGGCAATAAACCGGCTGGACCTGACAGCGGGTAAATGGATTTCCGAAGCGACCTTATTTGGAACCGGCGGGCTGGGGGAAGTTTTACCTTCTGCCGGCATGTCCGGAATGGGGCTTCTGGTGGTTTCAGCCGGATGGGTCGGGTTTTCGGCGGTCGTCTGCGGGATGTTGTCAGCCTTGATTTGGAGCCTGTATGTTTCGCGTGGCGCTTCGTCGGGCGATCAGGCCCGTGGTGCGATCTGGTCGGTCGTTGTTGTATTGAGCGGTTGCGGATTACTGGCTCGCGGCGGGCTGGGCGCGCCGGTCGTAATCGTCGTCGCTGCTGTTACGTGGGGGCTTATGCCGCACATCTTCGCCCATCCTGTTCGCAGGTACAAGGGATGGTCCGTCATGGTCGCCTTCCTGGCTGTCATGGTGGTGCTTGGCCTGGAGAGCCGGTTCGGTCGGTCGGCATGGGTTCGCCCGTTGCTGAAAGAGTGCAGCGACGGGGCGATGCACCTGTTCGGCGCGTTTGGACTGACGGCGGTGCTGTTGTGGCAAAGCCGATGCAGGTCCTGGCGGCGGGCGATATTCTGTACCGCCGTCGGCGCAACGGCTGCGGCGGTGGGGGAAGTGGCACAGAAATTTCTTTCAACTCGCAGCCCACAACTTTCCGACGTCGCCTGGGACCTCGCCGGCGCAGCCGCTGCCTTGGGCGTCTTCGCCTTAATCTTCGCCGCACGGCGAATCGAACAATTCATCTCCGCAAGACCCAAAGTATCCTACGAAGGATACGCTCAGTAGGCCGGGACGAAGCGGAGCGCAGTCCCGGCAATTCGAGAAAGAAAGGTGGGACTGCGTTTCGCTCCGTTCCAGCCTACCCATTACGACGAAGTCGTCCATCGAAATAACATGGTGGTCGAATAAAACGATTGTGGATTGCGGATTTCTTTTCCCAAGTCCCTAAAACCAAGTCCCTAGTCCCTGTTTTTTGACTGCCTTGTTCTTTTACTTCCCGCCTGCCGGACGTTAAACTGATTCCCAAGTCGCCAAGTCGGGCGGGACGATAAGGAACTTTACAGAGGAAAGGAACCGAAAATGACCACAGAAGAACGTTTGGAAAAGTTGGAACGGGAATTGGCCCACGCGAAGCGCCGCAACCGCTGGCTGCTGGCTATCGTGGGGCTGGCCATCGTGGGTTTGGGCCTGGCCTGGACATTGATGAAGACCACGCCCGCCACCCAGGCCATTAGGGCCACGTCTTTTGTTCTCGTCGATGCAGAGGGCCGGGAACGTGCTGGGCTGGCCATGGAAGAGGACGGGCCGCTGCTGACTCTGGCCGACGAGAACGGAAAGGCCCGCGCCGTGCTGGGCATGGACAAGGACGGGCCTAAGCTAGTCCTAGCCGACGAGAACGGCGAACCCCGGGCCGGACTGGAAGTGGACAAGGACGGACCAGGGCTGACCCTGTTTGACGAGAAGGGTGAGTCCCGCACCTGGTTGGACATGGACAAGGACGGATCGGGTCTGTGGATACTCGACAAAAACGGCAAGCCTCGCGTTTGGCTGGACGTGAACAAGGACTGGCCTTCGCTGAATCTGGCCGACGAGAACGGCAACCCCCGCGTCCGTCTGGACGTGGACAAGAACGGGGCGGTGCTGGGCCTGTTCGATGGGAACGGCAAGCCCCGCGCTGTGCTGGGCGCGCTCAAGGCCGGTCCGAAGCTGGTCCTGACCGACGAGAACGGTAAGCCTCGCGCCACGCTTGACGGGGACAAGGACAGGCCAAGGCTGGGTCTGTTCGACGAGAAGGGCAAGGAGGTCTGGTCGGCCCCGTGATAGGGCCAGGGCTGAGAAACGCAGGGAAATCGGAAACCGTCGCGTTTGTTTCGGGGCGACCCGACGAAAGACAGGTGAAACATGCCTACGTTGAGTCATCTGCAACTCGCTGGGATTGTGCGGTTGCAGCATAAGTTCAAGGCGGCGGCCAACACGCACGGGCCGCTGCGATGCGTCCTGATACACAAGGAAGGGGAGGACTTCCGCTTGCCGCTTTCCCCGCCGGGAAGCGAAGACATGCCAGCCCTTGCCATGAAACGGCGTTCGCTTTACAGCAAACGCCTATATTGCCGAGGCTCCGACGGGGAGGAGATTCTTTGCAAGACGGCAACCATAGGAACAGACAAGAATCCGTACCTGGAACTCGATGAGCCGGTGAGCCGGGACGAACAGTTTGCAGGGCGCGACATCTACCTGCTTCGCAACCACAAGAACGCAATCTCCTCTTGGCCCATCGACCCGAAGGTTCTTCAAGCCGACCCGAACTGGCAGAAGTTATCGCAGCAAACCCACGAATCACAGGAAGAGTTCTGGCGACTTGCGGGTGAGGCTGGCAGGTGTTTTGGGGCGGATGATTGCGGCGTGCTGCCGGAAGTTGCGCGTGAGTCCTTGGAGGCATCCGACGACGGCGACCGCTGGTTGTGGATTGTCTTTGACTTGGCGTGGCAGAAGATCAAGGGTTCCCCGTTACAGGCGGAGCGGTGGGTTTGGCACGAGAATAAGGGCGAAGACGAGCATCGCTACGCCTTGGAACTGGACTTTGCCCGCGTATGGAAACGTGAGAGCAATCCCGGAACCGCCCCGGATGAAGTGGAGCGGATTGAGAATCTATCCTACCTGAAAGCCTGGGCCGAACGGAGGCCGGGGTTCTACTACAGCAGTCTTGACGACCTGTTTTCCGCATCGGTCTGGGCGATTGATCTGTTGACCCCACACAAAGCGGACACCGCGCTGCTGGCCGAAACACCGATGCCGGAAGCCGACTTGAAGGCCAACTCGCCCGAGCAGGACGAAGGCGAAGCAACAGGACTTTCCAAAACCAGCGCCGCGAACGCCGCCGATTCACAGAACCCGCCGACGCGAAAGGAATCGTCTCCTGTTTCGCAAAATTTCAACATCGCCGCTAATCACGTCAACATAGTAAGTTCCGCAACAGGAAACGCTAAACAGATTAACGAAGATAAGAAATCCTCATGGTGGGTTAGATACAAAGACTTGATTATCGTGATAGCTGGTGGTTTGGTGACTGGAATTGGCTTTCTCATCAGGTATTTCTTTTTCTGAACACCTTGCGTCAAGCCGTAATTCGGCGGGTGGGCATGTTTACGCCACAGCATGTTCACGCCCTTCACTTCGTTACGGGCGAGAACATGGCACCCATCATTTTAGATGTTACAGAGCAGTGGCCGGTAAGTCGGTTTCTGACTGCTGACCGCTGACCACTAACTACTTCATTGCAGACTTATCGCGGGGGGATTAGTATAATGCCATCTCTACGGGTTGATTATATGGAGCGAATCAAATGAAGCGGATTCATCTGGTGAAATTTTCGGCTGGGATGGCGGCGATTATTTTTGTGTCGGTTTTGTGGCAGCCTCCGTTCCCCGCAGGCGCGGTAACAACCGAACCGGCGTCAATGCCGACAACTGCGACTGCTCCGACAACCGCTCCGGTGATACCGATGGTTCATTGGTACGGTCAACACAAGTCCGCCGCCCAGCGGGCGCGAAAAGACAATACCCTTCTGCTGGTGGTCTATATGGAAAGCAGTTCGCCCGCCTGCCAGGCCTTCGAGCGTCTTTCGCTCAAACGGGCGTCGGTGAAGCGGTTCCTGGCGTCGTTTTCAGCGGTGAAACTGGACATCACCACAGCCGATGGAAGAAAACGCTTCGCCGGAACGGGCGCTACTGAAACGCCGCTGACGCGAGTCTTCACGCCGAAGGGTGAATTACTGGACAGCATCCCCGGCTGCATAATCCCGGCTTCGGCGCTTCTACGGAGGCTGGAGTATTCGCTGGACTACTGGGCCGCTTCCGGCGCGAAGCCCTTCACCTCCTCGGCACAGTGGAAGGCGATACAATCGCGTCTGAAACTTTCCACCCGCGTCAAGACGGTTCGGGCCATTGACAAACTGTTGAAAGTACCGGTCAGGAAGCTCCCTGCCGGTGCGACTCCGGGCAGGTTGATTCTGGCGAGGGGCAAGGCGTTGATTTTCAAGAAACCCGCACAAGCGGAAAAGGACCTGAAAAAGGCATTGAAATTGGGTTCCGGCGACCCGGAGGCGGAAGGCGAGGCGCTTCTGGAACTGGCGTATCTTTCTGAGAAAGGCGAACATTACAAAGCGGCTCACGATTATTGTCGGCGTTATATCAAGTCGTTCCCGGCGGGGCCTTCCGTGGGACGTGCGTATTACACCAAGGCCGTTCTGGAGTTTCAGGCGCTCGACGACGAAGCCGGCGCACGAGCAACCCTCGAACAATTCATTCGCGATTATCCCAACGACCCCAAAGCGGTTTCGGCGAAGCACCTTCTGAAGATAATGGACCCCGCTGCTCCGGTTCCGACCCCGGCGACGGGGGCGAAGAAATGACCGAACAACGAAAAGAACGTGATTCGATGGGCGAGGTTTCCGTTCCCGCCGGTGCGCTGTACGGTGCGCAGACGGCGCGGGCGGTGGAAAATTTCCCCATCAGTTTCAGGACGATGCCGAAGGATTTTATCGCGGCATTGGGGCTGATTAAATCTGCGGCTGCGACTGCCAATCGCAACGCAGGCCGGCTCGACGAAAAAATCGCCGACGCCGTTATCGCCGCAGCCGAAGAGGTGGCTGAGGGGAAACTCGACGAGCATTTTCCCGTCGATGTTTTCCAGACCGGTTCGGGCACGTCGAGCAACATGAACGCCAACGAGGTAATCGCCAACCGCGCGATACAGATTCTCGGCGGCCAAATCGGCTCCAAAAATCCGGTTCATCCAAACGACCACGTTAATATGGCCCAGTCTTCCAACGATGTTATTCCCTCTGCGGTGCACGTTTCGGCTGCACTTGCGATTCATAACGGGCTTATCCCCGCATTGAAATCGCTGTCGGCGTCCCTGACCGAAAAGGCCAGGCAGTTCGACTCGATTGTCAAGGTCTCAAGGACGCACCTTCAGGATGCCGTTCCGATTAGACTGGGGCAGGAGTTTTCCGGTTACGCAGCCGTTGTTGACGAGGCGACGAGGGTTCTGGGAAGGGCGATTGACGGGTTGTGCGAACTGGCAGTGGGTGGAACGGCAGTGGGAACAGGATTGAACGCCCCGACCGGTTTCGCCGGTGAGATTTGCCGTATTGTGGCCGGAAGGACGCACCTACCGTTTCACGAGTCGGCGAATCACTTTGCAGCCCATACGGTTCCCGTTTCCGCTGTACGGGCGTCGGGGGCGATGAAGGTAACAGCCGTTGCTCTCTCAAAAATCGCCAATGATATTCGCTGGCTTGGTTCGGGTCCGAGGTGCGGGATTGGCGAACTGCACATCCCCGCCGTCCAGCCCGGAAGCAGCATCATGCCGGCAAAGGTCAATCCCGTCATACCCGAAGCCGTCATCCAGGTCGCCTGCCAGGTCGTCGGTAACGATTCCGCCATAACCGCCGCATCGCTCGGCGGCGTCGGAAGCATCCTTGAGATGCACCTCGCCTGGCCTGTGATAGCGGCCAACCTGCTGGACAGCGCGTCGCTGCTTACCAATGCCGCAAAAGTTTTTGAGCAAAAATGTATTGACGGTCTTGCTGCGGACGAAAAACGCTGCGCCGAACTTGTTGAGCGGTCGCTGATGCTCGCGACGGCGTTAGCGCCGAAAATCGGATACGATGCAGCCGCCGACATCGCAAAGCAGGCACACGAAACCGGTAAGACCATTCGCCAAATCGCGCTTAAGCGCGGAATTATAAGTGAAGATGAACTGGGAAAATTATTGGACGTTCTCGCCCAGACGGGCAAATAACCATTGAATGAGGAGAAAGACGTGATCAGGATCGGAATTGTCGGCGCAGAAAATTCGCACAGTGCAGCCATTGCAAAGACGTTGAACATCGGGAAAAAGGTCCCCGGTTGCCGGGCTGTGGTAATCTGGGGCGAAACGGACAAATTCGCCAAAGAAGCCGCCAAGACCGGCGGTATTCCCAAAATTGTCAAGCGGCCTGCCGATATGATCGGCGAGATCGACGCGGTGATTATCGACCATCGCCACGCGAAGTATCACCTGACGGCGGCGGAACCGTTCCTCAAGGCTCGCTTGCCGATGTTCATCGACAAACCGTTTTGCTATCGCCTGGAGGCAGGGAAGAAATTCCTCGCGCGTTGCCGGCGAGCGAAGGTTCCGGTAACGTCGTTCGGCGCGCTGCCGATGCAGAAATCCTTTGCGGATTTCCGGCGTGATGCCAATCGCGGCGGGGCCGTCCGCGCCGTCGCCAGCGTCGGTCCTTGCGACCTGGATTCAACCTACGGCGGGATTTTCTTCTACGGTATCCACCAGGTCGAGATGCTGGTTGAAGCCTTCGGCACGGACGTATCGGTCGTCAGTGTAACCAGGGCAGGCAAAGGTAAAGACGCGGCCGCGACGATGTTCTTCCGGTCGGGCCTGGTCGCAACGATGCACTGCCTGGCCGGCGGGAAGACGGGTTTTCAAATCTTGTCCGTCAAGGACGCCGCCCCGCTGGGAAGGAAGATGACCTTCGATGCCAACCCGTACCTGACCGGCGTTCGCACCTTCTGCAAGATGTTCAAGACCGGCAAAGAGCCTCTGGACCACAAGCGAATCCTCGCCCCGATAGCAATCCTGGAAGCAATGGAAAAATCCGTAAAGACCGGAAAAGTTACGCCCGTGGCGAAAGTCTGACCAGAGGTGGTGGGTTCGATGTTCGAGTTTTCCGTAACCGCGACTGACGGCAAGGCCAGGACGGGTGTTCTTCGCACCGGCCACGGCGAGGTCGCTACGCCGGTCTTTATGCCGTGCGGGACGTGCGGAGCCGTCAAGGGCGTTACGCCCGACCAACTCCGCGATACCGGAACACAGATCGTCCTCGCCAATGCCTATCATCTCATGCTCCGGCCCGGCGCTGACGCCGTCGCCGAGATGGGCGGCCTGCACAAGATGATGGCATGGGGCGGACCCATCCTCACCGACAGCGGCGGATACCAGGTATTCAGCCTGTCGTCGCTACGGAAAATCTCCGACGCCGGCGTCGTCTTTCAGTCCCACATCAACGGCGACACCGTGAACCTTACGCCGGAAAAGTGCATGGACGTCCAGACCAGACTCGGCGCGGACATCATCATGCAACTGGACGAATGTCCCCCAGCCGATGCCGATAAGGAACAGGTCGCCCAAGCCGTCAAGCGCAGCGCCGAATGGGCAGGGCGATGCAAGGCGGCATGGGAGCGGGCGGACGAGGGCCAGGCGCTTTTTGGGATTCAGCAAGGCGGAATTTTTACGGACCTTCGGGCTCGCAGCATCGAATCGCTGGTCGAGTTGGACCTTCCCGGCTATGCCGTCGGCGGTTTGAGCGTCGGTGAGGGGCATGAGAAAATGAAGGCTATACTCGAACACACCGACGGGCAGTTTCCGCGCGGCAAGCCGCGTTACCTGATGGGCGTCGGCGAGCCGAGGGACATAATCGCAGCCGTTGCCTGCGGGATAGATATGATGGATTGCGTCATCCCGACGCGGAACGGGCGGAACGCCCAGGCGTTCACATGGAATGGACGCATCAAACTCCGCAACGCCGCTTTCGCCGGCGATACCAAGCCTCTGGATGAAAAATGCACCTGCTACACCTGCCGGAATTTCTCCCGTGCGGTGCTTCGACATTATTTCCAGGCTGGTGAAATGCTGGCGGCCACATTGGTAACGATTCACAACCTGGCGTTTTTCTCGCAGTTGATGTCGGAGATTCGCCAGGCGATTTCCGATGGGCAATTGCAGTCGCGGTCCCGAAAATGGATGGAGCAGATGTACCCGGTTGGTGGCACAGATTTGTAGCCTGTGTATTGAGCATATCTGCGGAGCAGCACAGGTTGAAAACCTGTGCCACCATTTTATGTTGACTATAGGCCCAAAGTTAATCAGAATACGCAACCTTCTTTTTTGATGGTCTGAAACAGGGATAACATTGAAAGGAATATACTGATGCGTATTTGGCATGTATCTGTAGTACTGGCGATAGTGGTAATGCTTTTCGCGGGGCAGATGGTTTGGGCGCAGGCGACAACCCAGCCGGCTGGGGACACCGCCGCCAAAGACGAAGACAGCGCACGCGAAGATGCCGGCGATTCTATCGGGGCCGACGAAAAGCCCGATAAGGATGGCGAGGCGACAACCCAGAAAAAGTCGCCCGGCGGCGGGTTCGGTGATATGCGTTTTCTCGCCATAATGATAGGCGTTATGGCCCTTCTTTGGTGGTGGATGGGAAGAGGGCGCAGGAAAGAACAAAGTAAACACAAGGAAATGCTCAACACCCTTAAAAAGGGCGATAAGGTTACTTCCATCGGTGGAATAATGGGAACTGTCATTGAGGTCAAGGACAGAGAAGTGGTCGTCAAAGTTGACGAATCGTCCAATACGCGGATGAAATTCCTCCGCTCGGCGATTCGCAACGTCGGCGCTCCCGGTAAAGATAGCGACGAAGGGTCCGGGAAATCCTGAATCTCTGGTCCCTGTATTGAGGTTATTATGCAATCGAAGAATCTCGGTTTGAAATTCGCTTTTGTCGCCCTGCTGGTGGGGCTGAGTGTCTATTGTGTCCTGACAAAGGAACTTCGCCTTGGAATCGACCTGAAGGGCGGACACATCCTGACCTTCGAGGTTCAGGATGCGGGTAGGAAAATCCCCGACCTGGTCGAGCGGGTAATGTCCAGATTGAAGAAGCGAATTGACCCGACCGGTACTCGCGACCTGGAGTTGCGCAAGGTAGGCCCCACACGATTCCAGGTCCGTATGCCGCTGGGTACGGATGAGGCACGCAGGGCAAAGCAAATCTATCTGGACGCCCTCAGAAAATTGCAGGACGGTAATATCCGTCGCAGCGAGATCAGGCGAGTTCTTTCGCTTACCGGTCAGGCCCGCGCCGATGCCATCAAGCGAATCGCCGCCGGGGACTCCGAAAGAGTTACCGCCTTGCAGAAAGTGGCCCAGGCGCACGACGCCGAAGCCCGGGCAGAGGAAGTGCTCGCAAAACTCAAACAAAAAATCAAACAAGGCGGGGAAGTTCCACTCGAAGACGTCAAAAAAGCCCGCGATGTCATCACGGACGCCAGAAGCGACCACAACGAAGCGTTCCGCAACCTGCTCAAACTCAATGTCAATACCGAATATCTCGGTCAGGTGCTGCGTTTGTACACGTCCAGACGCGAAACCAAGGTTATTTCGAAGGGTGAGCGAAAAGAACGTAGCAGCAAATACGACGAGCAGTTGGAGCAGATTCACCGGCGTTATCCGTCCCGGAAGGGCGAAGTTGACGCAGTTGTCGCCGGTTATACGGACTGGTCGGAGAAACGCACCGGTCTGGACGACCCCGCCGACCTGATAAGAATGGTCGCCAAGGCCGGCGTGCTGGAGTTCCGCATCGCGCCGACGCTTCCGACGGGAAAGGACGACGATAAATCCCTGGCGTTGACCGACCAGCAATACGACAAGTATATGAATCAACTGACGGAGCACGGGCCACTGTTCGGGCGAAGCAAGGATGATAAGTTTCAGTGGTACCCGCTTCAGGGCAAAGGCGAAAGACTCGCGCCGAACCTGATACTCGGCGAGTACGCCGGAAAGAAGTACATCCTGCTGTATGACCAGGACGGTTATACGATGCTGCGTGATACGACCAGGAAGACGTGGACTCTGTCGGCCAGTCCGGGCAGGGACGATATGGGTCGTCCTGCGGTGCACTTCAGGCTGGATGCTCGCGGTGCCGAACTCATGCGCCGGTTGACCACGCCTCATAAAGGGCACTTCATGGCCATCCTGCTGGATGACGAGGCGTATTCCGCGCCGGTGCTTAGATCGACAATCTCCGACAGCGGTATCATCGAGGGCGATTTCACTGTTGATACGGTGCGTGAACTGGTCCGCATACTCGAAGCCGGCGCCCTGGCAGGAAAAGTCAACGAAAATCCCGTCAGCATGAAGACGGTCGCCCCCAGTATCGGAAGGGACAATCGCGACGCCGGTTTCCGCGCCGCTGTATGGGGGCTTATCGGCGTGGCTGTATTCATGATGATCTACTACTTCGCAGCAGGTGCAATCGCCGACGTGGCGCTGGTGCTTAACATCGTGCTGCTTCTTGGGGCGATGAGTTTCATCGAAGCGGTCTTTACGCTTCCGGGTATCGCCGGTATCATCCTGACCATCGGTATCGCGGTCGATGCCAACGTGCTGATATTCGAGCGACTGCGAGAAGAACAGAAAAAGACGCAATCCATGCGAATAGCGATTCGTAACGCGTACTCCAACGCCACAAGCGCCATTCTCGACGGAAACATCACCACGCTGCTGACCTGCGTTATCCTCGGATGGGTCGGGTCGGAGGAGATTGTCGGTTTTGCCATCACGCTTGGGTTCGGCGTTATGTTCAGCCTGTTCACCTCCCTTCTGGTAACGCGATGGATATTCCAGTTGCTCCTTGAGTTGGGATGGATAAAGGACCGCATCCGCATGGCGGCGTTCATCGGCGTTCCGAAGATTAACTGGCTTGGTAAGCGGAAGATTTTCTGGGTCGTCTCGTTCCTGCTGGTCGCTGCGGGCATCGGCTCGCTGGTGTCGCAGGGAACGGACGTTCTGGGCATCGAATTCAGTAGCGGTACGCAGGCGATATTCTCGTTCAAGCCGGGCGTGATGGTTCCGGTCAAGGACGGAAAAGACGTAATGCCGCAACGGAAGCAAATCGAGGAGGCATTGAAAGGCAAAGCCCTCAGCCTGTCCGAAAGCGCCGACGACGCGACGAAAGCGGAAAGTCTGAAAAAACTCGTCGAAACCGTCAAGGTCGAGACGCTCTTGAATGCCGACAATGCGACTGATTATCTCGATAAGTTCGACGCCGACGGTAACGGGCAAATCAGCCTGGCTGAATGGTTGGATGGTAAAGGTGAAAAGGATTTCTTCGCTGCTCTGGACGACGACGCTAATGGTAAAGTGAACCGCGAGGAATTGGTTACAGGCCTGCCTGAGCGGTCGTATCAGGTTTCCACGACGGTGGCCGACGTCAAGTTGTTGCGGGAAGTGATCGAGGGTGCGTTCGTCGGCGCATTGGACGTGCGGACCAGCGTGGAGTTTGAACTCTGCAAAACAGGTCGGGTTCCGGCCCTTAACGTAGAGGTCGATAGTTCCGGTAGTGGAATTACCCACATTTCGTCGGGACTCGCCGAAAGCGTCTCGCCGGAAATGCAGACGAAATTCGTTGATTTCAATGGTGGTGCGATGTTCGTGGTGCAAAATGTCAGCCCGCCACTGACCGAAGCCGACCTGGCAGGACGAATCCAGACGATGCGTTTGCAATCTGATTTCGCTGATTATCAGTTCAACCGCACCGTCGTTGTGGGGTTGAGGGCGGACCCGAAGGCCGATGGTTTCGAATCGCTGGCGGTCTTGGCGCTGAACCCCAATACCGATTACGACGGAAGACCTCAAGAGTGGAAGAAATTCGCTACCGGCGAACTGAACTTGCTGGAAGCATCTCTCGCCAGGGCGGAATCGCTTGAATCGGTCTCGAAATTCGACCCCGCAATTGCCGGAAGAGCGTCGCAATTGGCGATTATCGCTTTCATATTGAGTTGGTTGGCGATTGTCGTATATCTCTGGGTGCGGTTCGGGTCGGCGCGATGGGGTCTGGCGGCTGTGATCTGCCTGGTACACGATGTTGTAATCGCCATTGGGCTTGTGGCGCTGGCGGCCTTCATCCACGACAACGTAATCGGGCGGTTCCTGCTGGTACAACCGTTCAAAATTGACATGGCCGTCGTCGCAGCATTCCTGACGATTATCGGATATTCCGTCAACGACACCATCGTCGTATTCGACCGTATCCGCGAAAATCGCGGAAGACTCGACAGCGTGGACGAGCCGATTATCAACCGCTCGATAAACCAGACCATCAGCAGGACATTGCTGACGACGACCACGACGCTCATTGTCGTGGTGGTTATGTACATCTGGGGCGGAGCCGGTATTCATGCCTTCACCTACGCGCTTCTGGTTGGTGTTATTGTCGGAACCTATTCGTCCATCGCCATCGCCAGCCCGCTGCTGCTGGGTATCAAAAAGGCCCTTGCAAGACAGGCGGCAAAAGCGACCCAGACATCGGCGAAGTAACTTTCGAGACTTATGGAGCAGTCCGATAAACGTCGGCGGATGTATCTTCGGCTTACCCTTGCCGACGGGGTAGGCGCGATTACGATCCGGCGACTGGTGAACCATTTCGGCGACATCGAAGCCGCTGTAAATGCTCCGTCTGAACAGTTGCGCCGGGTCGAAGGTGTCGGCGAAAAGATGGCTTCGGCCATCGCCGCCGTCGATGAATCGGACGTTGATGAAGAACTCGCCCTGGCTGACAAGCACGGCGCGACGGTCCTTTGCGTCGAAGATGCCGCATATCCTGCTGCGTTGAAGAACATTTACGATCCTCCGCCTGTACTGTACGTTCGCGGTGAAATTACCGAATCCGACGCTGTGGCCTTGGGAATAGTAGGCTCGCGTCGATGTACTCATTATGGTCTGGAGCAGGCGGACCGCTTCGGAGGCCTGCTCGGACGGGCGGGATTCACCGTTATCTCCGGCGGCGCTCGCGGAATAGACACTGCCGCCCATCGCGGGGCTTTGACAGCCGGTGGCAGAACCATCGCCGTGATGGGTTGCGGTTTGTGCAACACGTATCCGCGCGAAAACAAAAAACTCTTCGAGATGATCGTCTCCGACGGGCGAGGAGCCATTATCAGCGAACTGCCCATGCGGATCGGTATCAAGGGCGCTAACTTCCCCCGGCGAAACCGAATCATTTCAGGCCTGTCGCTGGGCGTTCTTATCGTAGAGGCGGCCCGTCGCAGCGGTTCGCTCATCACAGCCCGTTCGGCGCTGGAGCAGAGCAAAGAAGTTTTCGCGTTGCCCGGCAGAGTTGATTCGCCTTTCAGCACCGGAACCAACAGCCTCATCGCCGCAGGATCAGCCGCTCTTGTGCAGAACATAGAGGACATTCTGGACGGGCTTGATCGCGTCGGCGAGGTTCTCGCCGGCGAAGGCGCTGCCGAGCCGGTCGCGCGGAAGGTGAACCTGACCGAAACCGAGTCGTCCCTTTTGGAGCATCTCCGAGCGGCTGAACTGTCGCTGGACGAACTGATCCGCCGGTCGGGTTTATCATCTTCCGAAACCACCGCTGCGATGACCATGCTGGCGATTAAGGGAATGGTCGCCCAGAAGCCAGGCGGGGTTTTTGCCGCACGCTCGGCGAGACCGTAGCCAGGATATTTCACCGCAGAGGTCGCAGAGAACGCAGAGATTTCAAAAAAACAGAGTGTCATTTTAACAAAATCGCCAAAATCGTTCGTGAGTTTTTTGCAATAAATACCTCTGCGATCTCTGCGTTCTCTGCGGTGGAATAACCGGCAGGAAGTTTGTTTTGGCTTCCCCGGCGAATCCCATCGCTGTACAATGCAGTCATGGAATTCTACTACCACGAACTCGATAAGGACGTCCTGATCATCTCGGCCGACGGCGGGATCGACCGGCATACCAGCAAGGAGTTCGTCCAGGACGTACTTGATCTGATTGAGGCTGGGATCAGGAAGATTATCATCGACTGTGAGAAGTTGTCCTACATTTCCAGTTATGGCCTGGGCGTCCTGCTCCACGTGCACAAGCGGGCCAGGATGATGGGCGGCGAGGTGAAGATCGCCAATGTGCATAGCCGGGTCGCCGCGGTGCTGAACTTGACGCACCTCAATAAAATCTTCGGAATCTACCCCGACGTGAACCGTGCCCGCTTGGAGTTCCGCCCGAAAGACGCCGACGCATAGCGGTCCGTAGTCCGTAGGACTCTGCGAGGACTCTGCGAGGACCACGTTGTGGAACGAAACGGAACGAAACGGAACAATTCGGAACGATTCGGAACGATTCGGAACAATTGGGAACAATTCGGAACGATTGGGAACGATTGGGAACAATTGGGAAAGTTTCCAAAATCCACAAATCCTTGGCGTGCATAGATTTGCGTATTTTAGTGTCATTTTTACGCCCATTTTAAAAAATCCACCATTGCCTATCTTGCCTAAACGGCCCAAGTTGATGGTTGATTAGTTGATTGGTTGACTGGTTGACTGGTTCATCTGTTTCTTTTTTCCTAGTCCCAAGTCCCAAGTCCCTAGTCCCTGTCTTCTCATATTCACTTATCAAAGAACACATAAGCGTACCAAGGACGCTCTGTATTAACTTTTGCGTTCGTGTTTGCGCGCGCAAACGCGAACACAAAACGGATAGCGACGGCATAAGTCCTTGGCGGCCTTGGGAAAAGTTTTTTTGGAATTTTTCGTCTCCCCGATTTTTACGTTCGCGTTTGCGCGCGCAGATGCGAACGCATCGCGGTCAAGTTGGCCTGCCCCCCAAAAACTGTACCAGTTCGGGTGGCACCTTCAACCGGAATGGAGTGAAGGTTGTGGGTGTCCTGATACCGGGGAATTATGCGTTCCGGAAACGTCGTCTGTTTTCGTGGCCCGCACCCACAAGCTCCGCTTGAAGGTGCCACCCCACCACCAACTACATTTGCCCCGGCCACCCGCCGTTGGTCGCAGGAACACAAATAAAGGACTTATGGAAATTTCGGGTATTTGTGCAACAGGCTCAACCGGTCTTTTTTCTCCGCCGTGCGCGGCGAATCGTGATTGAGATTACCGCAATCGCAATCAGCGGAACCGGCAGCCAGGGCAGGAGGTATATGCAGCCAATTGACAAATCGGACATCGCTTCGGTGAAGCTCCGCCAGGAATCGCGCATGGCATGGCGGGAACGCTGGCCGAACGTCTGGGCGGCAGGTTCCTCCACACGGTAAACGCCGGGCAGGTGATAATCGACCGTCAGCGTCGAGTAGGCAATCTGGTTGTCCCATAGGCGTTTCTTGCCCTGAAGCTGCTCTATCTCCTGGCGAATCTTGCGAAGCTCGCGTTCGATATTCAGCACGTCTTCCAGCTTGCCGGTCGCCTTTGACAGCAACTCCTTAAGTCGGGCCTCGCCGGCAAGCAGATTGCCCAGGCGCGCTTCCAGGTCAACGTACTTTTCCGTGATGTCGTGCACGCTGAGCCGGCTGTTTATGACCGTCGTGGTCGAGTCGATCCAGTCCGTCAGTTCTTTCAGTTTGGCCGAAGGGACGCGAACGGTTATCTCCCCGCTCGGCTGCTGGCCGGACTGGCGCGACGAACTTGACTCGGAAACGTATCCCCCAAAGCCCCGGACTTTTTCCTCAAGCGTAGCGGGGAAGGTTTCGGCAAGTTCATCTTCGACAGCGACGGTCATCCATGCGTCGTATATCAGCCTCAAATTCACTGCCGGCGCTGCCGGTGCTGCGCCATAAGCGGCACTTGCCCCCAACCCTCCGAGAAATGATTCACCGGCCTTATTGTTGCACGAAAGCCCTACCTCAAAGTCTAGAGCCCTCGATCGCGCGGCGGATAGCGCCATCGCCCCGCGGCTCTGCTCCTTCGCACGCTCCAATGTGGGAAGCAGCATAGAGGCCAAAAGCGCGACAAGAGCAACAACCGCCAATAACGTCCATAAAGTCACACGAACTTTTTTCTTCTGCGTTTCCGGCTGGGGCATATTTGATCTCCTTGATTTGATTCGCGTCATTCGTTTGCGCTGGGCCGCAACCCCGATGTACTCGTGCCATGCGCTCACCGACGTGTTATGTGAATATCTTACAATGAAGGAAACGCGTAAGCAACGCACAAATACGCATCATGCTTGTTTGATGAAGCCCCCCGCAATGCGGGGGGATAATGTGGCGAAGGGGGAATGATGTTGGAACGTTGGGGCGTATATATCTCCCGGCGTGGGAAAAATATCCCCCGGCAGTGCCGGGGGCTTGTCAGCAAATGAAGAATTGATAATTTTTCCCGAAGAGTCTTCGTGCAATTCGTGGTAATTCGTGAAATTCGTGGTTATCATATCGCTCATGGCGAAGAAGAAATCCAGGAAGCAGCCGGCGGCGAAGGCGCCGATGACCTACAAGGATGCCGGTGTTGACATCGACGCGGGCGAGGCCATGGTCGAGGGTATCCGAACGCTGGTGGAGAAAACTTACTCCCCACGCGTCGTCGGCGCGCTGGGCGGGTTCGCCGGGCTGTTCAGCCTGGACTTCGACGAAGACCTCCTCAAGCGAAAATACCACGACCCGATACTGGTCTCCTGCTGCGACGGGGTGGGCACGAAACTGAAGGTGGCCTTCAGAACCGGGAAACTCGACACGGTCGGAATCGACCTGGTGGCAATGAATGTCAACGACCTTATCTGCATCGGGGCAGAACCCTTATTTTTCCTGGACTATGTAGCCGTCGGTCGGCTCGACCCCGAACGGATGCGGGACATTATCGCGGGCATATCGAATGGATGTGTCCAATCCGGATGCGCGCTGCTCGGCGGCGAGACGGCCGAGATGCCCGACTTCTACAAGACGAAAGAATTCGATATGGCCGGCTTCGCCGTCGGCGTGGTCGAGCGAAATAAGATAATCAACGGTTCCGGCGTCCGGGCCGGCGATTCGATTATCGCCCTGGCGTCCGACGGGCTTCACTCCAACGGGTACGGGCTGGCGCGGAAGGTGATTTTCTCTAAGGCGAAGTTCAAACCGTCCGACACACCGGCCGAACTGGAAGGTCAGACAGTGGCCCAGGCGATGCTTGCGCCGACGCGGATATACGTCAAAGCCGTTCGCGCGGTGCTGGCAGCATACAAGAGGCGCAACATGGTCAGGGCAATGGCGCACATCACCGGCGGGGGGCTTCCGGGAAATCTTCCGCGAGTCCTGCCGGACGGGTTGACTGCCCGGCTGAAACGCTCCGGCTGGAAACCGCAGGGGATTTTCGAGTTAATCGCCAAGGCTGGCCCCGTTGACCAGGTCGAGATGTTCCGCGTATTCAATATGGGGGTCGGTTTCGTGATGGTCGTTTCGCCTTACCGCGCATCGGCTGTGATGAACCGCCTGCGAAAGGCGCATCAGCGATGCTGGCAGATAGGGAAGGTCGTCAAGGGCGGACCAAGCATACAATGGGCGTAAAAAAAACAGGGACTAGGGACTTGGGACTAGGGACTTGGACAAAACGGCGGGTGGCACCTTCAAGCGGAGTGAAACGAAGTGAAGCGGAGCTTGTGGGTGCTTTGTGCCATTGTCAAGCCAGCACCCACAACCTCCGCTCCGCTCCGGTTGAAGGTGCCACCCATCACTTAAGGTGTTACAAAGTACCAGGGACCAGACATTTGGTGTTGGGGGTGATTTTGGTGTTGGTGGGTCTGGTTGGTTGTGCGCCGGGGCAGCCTTTTGTTACGCCGCAGCGACTCGATCGTGGATTGGTGCTGGTCCTTCCCGGAATCGAAGGGGCTAGTTGGATTAACGAGGGTATCTGCTGGGGGCTTGCCGACGCCGGCGTCGGCTGGGCGATCGAACTTGTCGATTGGACCATGCCCGGAGCCTATCTGCATAATCTTCGCGACCAGGAGCGCAATCGCAAAAAGGCTGAAGAAATCGCCGACAAAATCGAGCGGTATCAGATGTCGTCCCCGAATCGTCCGGTGATTCTCGTCGGACACAGCGGTGGCGGCGCAATGGCTGTCTGGGTGGCCGAAGCGCTTTCGCCGGGAAGCAGCGTCGATGGGATAATCGTCCTGTCGGCCTCGCTAAGCCCCGGATACCTGCTGGACATTTCGCTTGGTAATTCGCGTCGGGGAATTGTCAGTTTCCATTCGCGTAAGGACTGGGTCTTTCTCGGCGCAGGTACAGCCACGTGGGGCACGATGGACGGTCAACACACAGCCTCGGCCGGAATGGTGGGTTTCGACGTTCCCGCCCAGCCGGGGCACGAGGGTGTGTACCGCAAACTTTTTCAGATAGCCTGGCGGGAACAAATGGCTCGCACAGGACATGCCGGCGGACACCGAACCAGCGGCGCGAGACAATTCGTCAAACATTACGTCGCTCCGCTGGTCCTTGCTGAGAAATGGGACAAGGCGGTCATGGAAGCACTTCTCTCTGAAGAAAAAGCGGCGACAAAACCATCGGAGAAACGATCAATGATAAATGAAAAATGATAAATGCCAAATATCGAAATCCGCTCGTGAACGTTTCCTGCTCTTCCGGGACATCCTTCATTTATCATTGATCATTTATCATTTAGCATTTAGCATTGGTCATTTACTTTAGATTATGCCTGACGACGACGACGTCAAAATGACTATCGGCGAGCACGTTGAGGACCTTCGCCGGCACCTGCTGCGGGCGATGATCGCCGCGGCTGGGGGCGTTATAGTTTGCTTCATCTTTCGTGAGCGGCTGTTTCAATTGTTCACCTGGCCGTTGTCGGTGGCGACCGGCGGCGCCCCGCCGCCACTGCATTTTTTCGCTCCGCCCGAAGCGTTCACGACGCTGATTCGCCTCTGTCTGGTTGTCGGTGTGATCCTGGCTGGGCCTTACATATTGTGGGAGGCGTGGCGTTTCATAGCCGTCGGATTGTATCGGCTCGAACGCCGGAGAGTCCTGCGATACATCGGGCCTAGTATTGGTCTGTTCGTCGTCGGCGTGGCGTTTTTCTTTGTTATCGTCGCGCCTCTGGTGCTTCGCTTTTTTATTCTCTTCGCCGAGGATAACTTTCCCGCCCCGCCGGATTGGTGGTCCGGTTGGCTCGGCGGGCGTGCCGTTACTACCGCCCCTTCCGCCGGTGCCGGATTTGTCAAGCCGATCCTTCGACTCAGCGAATACCTCCACTTTGTTTCGGTCCTGTCGCTTTCCTTTGGCTTGGCGTTTCAGACGCCGCTGGTGGTGCTGTTCGGCGTCCGCAGCGGTATCGTTACCGTCGAAGCGCTTCGCCGCTTCCGCCGGCACGTTTTCCTGGTGATCATGTTCATCTCGGCCATTATCACCCCGCCGGACTGGCTTAGCATGGTAGCGATGTCGGTCCCGATGTACCTGTTGTATGAGGCCGGACTGTGGGTGGCGAAGAAGAAGGCGCGCTAAACGCCCAATCGATTTGCCTGCGGTTTAGCGGTCTTATACATAGTGCGGCGGGACTATGTTCCGCCGCACTATGTATCAAGAGCCTGGGGAATTAATCATCGTCGCGTTCGCGCCGGGGGCGCGATTTCAGTTTGCGTTCGATTTTCTCCAGTCGCTCGGCCCGGCGTTCCAGTTTCGCCTCTCGACGCTTCAGTTGCTCTTCCCGTTCATCGAGTTGCCTGACGCGGCGTTCGAGACGTTCTGCCGGTTCCCGCACGCGGCGGGGTTCGCCTTTACGTTGGCGGGCTTCACCCCCACGTCGGCGGGGTTCGCCTTTACGTAGGCCGGGTCGGGCCTTTTCGCGAGGCCGTTGACCTTCAAGCCGCTTGGCAATTTCCGGACGCCGGCCCATCTGATCGCCGCGCTGCTGCCTGCGACCCATCTGACGGCTGCGCTGTTGCCTCCAACCCATCTGATCGCCGCGTTGCTGCCTGCGGCCCATCTGATCGCCGCGTTGCTGCCTGCGACCCATCTGGTCGCCGCGTTGCTGCCTGCGGCCCATCTGATCGCCGCGTTGCTGCCTGCGGCCCATCTGACGACCGCGCTGTTGCCTGCGACCCATCTGACGACCGCGCTGTTGCCTCCAGCCCATCTGATCGCCGCGTTGCTGCCTGAGCCCCATCTGAAGGCCGCGGAGTTGCGGCCGCAACATCAGCTGGCCGCGGAGGAGCCGACGGCGGAACTCCCGGC